>NZ_JAAHIH010000001.1:600000-1200000 GCF_010671925.1 Moorena sp. SIOASIH
CTATTATATAATTTCAACCTACTTATTATTTTTTTTAGGTGCACAGTTTGTTTTTGCCCCAGCCCTAGCTTGGCTGCTAACCTTTTATCTGATTAAGAAGCTTTGGCAGCAAACATCAGATACTCCACCGGAAGAAAGGATTCGGATTCCCATTGGAGTCTGGGTCTGGATTGTTTGCATATCAGTCATTGGCCTAGCCTTAGTTGTGGGTCATTTAGATTGGGGTTTCTCAACTGTTAAAACGATCAAATCATTTATTAATTCCTTTTTGAGAACTTGGGCGCTTCTCGCCTTATTTCCTTTAATTGGTTGCCTCAACATCCGACCACAAATAATCTATAGAGCAATTTCTATCCTTTCCCTACAAACTCTGATCTTGGTACCACTTACCTATGGGTTAAGTCTGACCGGGTTAGAGATGCCCTTGTATACTAGCACCCTAATGGCAAAAATTGGCGGTAACAGTCAACGTTACTACGCCATAAGTCCTTACGTGATAAAAAGTGGTGAAACACGCCTTTTCTTATTTGCGCCTTGGGCTCCAGCATTGGCATTTGCCTGTAACGTACACTTTTTCCTTAGTAGTAGAGACCCGGACATAAAGTGGCGTTTTATTGGTATGATTGGCTGTGCTGCTGCAATTGTGGGTTCAGTGTCCCGGATGGGGATAATCTGCTTAGTGGGTATACCAATACTGGTAACATTTTTGGGAAATCTCACCGAACCCGCTATCCAAATTACAGCAGGAATAGGGAGTTTTATTGGTGGTCTATTTGGTCCCCAACTGCTAATGATAGCTAGAAACTTGAAAGACTCTTTTTCCGGTCAAAGATCTGCTTCGTCGCGGGTTAGGTCGGCTTTAGCACGGCTTTCTCACCGTAAGTGGGAAGAAGATGCACCGATTTGGGGTCATGCTATTAAAGTGGGCAAAGGCCCTGATGTTGTCGCTAAAATGCCTATTGGAAGCCACCACACTTGGTATGGTGCTTTATATACTCATGGAATCGTCGGGTTTATTGGAATATTAATTCCTATAGTCTATACTTTTATAGAGCTTTTAATTAAAGCTCAAAGGAGTAAGCTTGCCACAACAGCACTAACAATACTACTAGTTTGTATCCTGTTCTCGTTTGGAGAAAATCT
Source organism: Moorena sp. SIOASIH (assembly GCF_010671925.1). Lineage (GTDB taxonomy): Bacteria > Cyanobacteriota > Cyanobacteriia > Cyanobacteriales > Coleofasciculaceae > Moorena. Next base: position 601,144 of record NZ_JAAHIH010000001.1, read on the forward strand.
AGAAACATTAGCTTACCTCTACTGGCCTGGTTTGGTTGTAGTAGGGATGGGACTAAAATAAAAATGCTCAAGGGGTTTTTAGAGACCTTTTGTGGAAAATTACCATGCACTAATTATATACAAAAAAAGGATAATCGCCATGCCCACCATATCTGTAATAGTTCCCGTTTATAACGGAGAAAAAACTATATTAGAAACGATCCAATCGATTCAAGCACAAACGTTTTCAGATTTTGAGTTAATTGTTATTAATGACGGCTCCACTGATGGTACATTAGATGTAATCAGTACAGTCAACGATCATCGATTGAAAGTGTTTTCCTATGAAAATGGCGGATTGCCAGTGGCTCGTAATCGTGGCATTCGTCGCTCTACGGGCGATTTGATTACGTTTATAGATGCTGATGATTTATGGAAACCCGATAAATTGGAGCTACAGTTAGCAGCACTGCAAAAAAATCCTGAAGCCGGAGTGGCTTACAGTTGGACAGCATTTATAGATGAGAATAGCAAATTTTTGTTTGCTTGGCAACCACTATATTGGGAGGGTAATGTTTATCCCCAATTACTAATTCGTAACTTTATATCCAGTGGTTCCAATATCATGGTAAAGCGGAAGTATATTGAAGCAGCTGGAGAATTTGACCCATCCCTGAAATCAGTTGAAGATTGGGATTATTACCTCAGGCTAGCAGCTTTATGTCATTTTGCACTGGTTCCTAAATACCAAATTTTATACCGTCGCTCTTCCCAGTCAATGACCTCTAAAGTGGATGTGATGGAGAAGGCGAACCTAATTGTAATTGAAAGAGCCTTCAAGGCAGCTCCACCAGAACTTAAGTCTCTTAAAAATAAGAGTTTAGCGAATGCCTATCGTTATCTTGCTAAGCAGTGTATAGCTAATGCTTTTGATGATCAAGGAGTAAAGCTAGCTAGTCAAAAACTAAGCTATTCCATAAAGCTTTATCCCAAATTTTTGCTAAGCAAGGAAACTATACGTCTAATTTTAAAACTATTAATAATCAAAATTATGCCTAAAAAACTAGCTGGACATTTAATCCAACTAATCGGTCAGAAAATGCCGATGGTATCTGTTGATAATCGGATGATTTCAGAGCACTAACTACCACTATAATTTTACAGATATCAATTTCGACAGATATCAATCATCAAAAGGATGGCAGGATGGGAGATCCACTGTGAAAATTGTCAAAACAATAGGGAGTCGCATCAAGCACAAACTAGGTAATAGAAGCACTTTTACTCGCAATCTTGGTTGGATGGGAGTGGCCCAGGCATTTATTCGGGTTTCCCGTTTAGGTGCAACGTTTATTTTGCCACGCTTCTTAACTCCCCATGACTTTGGATTAGCTGCACTGGTTCTGACGACCTATGAATATTCACAAACAGTAACGCGGATCGGTGTTCATGCTAGAATTATACAGGCGGAAGCCGATGAGCTGGAAGACATTTGTAATAGTGCTTATTGGTTAAATTGGGTACTTTTTGCAAGTCTATTCGTTATGCAGTGCCTTGCTGCTTTTCCAGTTGCGTGGTTTTATAAGGATAACCAACTTATTTTACCCATTTGTCTATTAGCATTTAACTTTTTGATTGCTCCCTTAGGAGCAGTACAGTCAGCACTAATTCAAAGGGATAATCGAATTCAGGTAACCGCTACTGCTCGCGCTCTCAGATATGCCACCGCCAATATTTTAACCACTGTCTTTGCTGTTCTTCATCTGGGAATGTGGGCGATAATACTTCCCATACTATTAGCTAGCCCTATAGAATTCATTACCTATCTGTTCAAACATCCCTGGCGGAGAACTGGCTCTTTCACAACCAAATACTGGGGTAAAATTTTTCGCTTTGGAATCAATTTCCTGGGGATTGAACTTTTAAAGACTCTCAGGGAAACTCTCGACTATCTTATCATTGGTCGCTTTATAGGAATTGACCTATTAGGTGTTTACTACTTTGCTTACAATGCTGGCTTGGGAATTAGCTTGACTATCGTCCAATCGATTACTACTGCTTTATACCCTGCCCTATGTGAAGTACGGACAAACTTATCGAAATTTAAGCAAACATACTTTAGCAGTCTGAAGACGATTGGGAAAGTGATTGTTGGTTTTGTTGCTTTACAAGCAAGTCTAGTTCCGTTTTATATTCCCATTATGGTTGGGGAAAAAATTCATACGGAAGGCTGGAGTATGGTGGTTCCCATCGTCATTTTAGTTTGCTTATCAGCAATTCCTAGACCCTTTGATATTGCTGGATTTCAGCTTTTAGCAGCCATTGATAAACCGCAAATTGGCTTGCTCTGGAATATCTTATTTACCATCATCTTTTCCTGTAGTCTACTGATAGCAGTGAAATGGGGAATCATCACGGTCGCTGTATCGGTTTTACTGGTTCATGCCCTTTTAATTCCCTTATTTGTGGTTTGGTCTGCTAGGTATGTCTTTGCTAAACCTGAAACGTCTCCTGTAGCCTTAGAGCATACTGTACTCCAATCTCATACTGTACTCCAATCTCACGATGAGACTGATACTGATCAGTTTTATGTCAGCCAATGGACTTTATCATTAGCCAGTAGTGGGACATTCCCTAACACTCAGGTTTCTGAATTTGGTGATGCTGACAGTAATAACAGTAATAACAGTAATAGCAGTGCCGGGTTAAGCGATCGCATCGATGATCCCAGAAAACACCTGAAGTTGATAGCTGAAAGTGTGACGGTTTTAGAAGAAGCGGCAAAGCAGCTAAATATATCTGTAGATAGCTTAGATAAGCCTTCGATTCAACTAATCGATAACTCTACAATGATGGTTTTTGAAATTTCAGCAGTCACCCCTGAGGAAGCGCAACGGAGAGCCTTCGCCATTAATCAGGCGTTTAACAAAAGACTGGAACAACTCAGAAAGCAAGAAATTGCTCAACAAGAAAAAACTATCCCAGTGTATATAAAGTCAGCGGAAAACGATCTAGAAAAAGCACAGCAACGCCTAGCTGAAAAAACGGCGAACATAGGATTGCCCTTAAACCAGCTCTTAGAGACAATAGAAGCACTACGGCGCAAAAAGATTGAATTACGACGTAAAAAGATTGAATTGCTGGCTGAGCTAGTACCGACTCAGTCTGATCATAGTCATTCTACCAATCCTCAGGTGATGAATCCTGTTCACCATCAGCCTCAAGCTAGCTTATTCCAAGATGATCCACCCTTAGAAATGGATGATATTAAACCACAACTACAAGGTAGTGATGACAAGGCCAGGGATCTAGAGTTTCAGATTTCTCAGCTTGAAGTAAAACTTAGCAAAATGTCCCAAGATGCCTTGACTCTGGAAATTCTAGAGCGAGATTTACGCATTGCACAAACCGTCTATTCCTCTGTTTTAAGCCAATGGGAAATAGTTAAGTCAGACTCATCTATTATGTATTATCCCCAACTGCAATTGGTAGCGGGTCCTACCTTAGCTACCAGATCACAAATGCAAAATAGTCTAGTACACTTGGGCAGAAATTTGTGATCAGTTCCTGGGAAGATGATAGTGCTCAGGAGGTAATTTTTAGTCGTCAGTTGTCAGTTTCAAGTATTTATATATTTTTTTGATAAATTTTCTTTAAAAAAATTAAATTAAAACTAGTTCTCTTTAAAACCACTGGTCAAACAATGAAACATGTTTCTGTCATTATTCCCGTCTACGGAGTTGAAAACTATATTGCAGCAGCGGTGCAGTCTGTTCTCGACCAGACCTATACCAACTTTGAACTGCTCATTATTGATGATGAATCCCCAGACAGTAGTATAAAAATTTGTCAAGAATTCTCGGATCATCGAATTAAGATTATTCATCAAACTAATCGGGGACTTGCTGGAGCGCGCAATACAGGAATTCGCCATGCCAAAGGAGATTATTTAGCGTTTTTAGATGGGGATGACTTGTGGTTGCTTCAGAAACTGGAAAGACATATTGAACACTTAGAAAAATTTCCAGAGGTAGGGGTTAGTTTTAGCCGTTCAGCATTGATTGATGAATCTGGAAATTTATTGAACACTTATCTAATGCCTAAGTTAAAGGACATTACCCGATCAGATTTATTCCGGTCTAGTCCTATTGGTAATGGTTCAGCTCCCGTAATTCGACGGGAAGTCTTTGAAGCCATTAAGTATCAAGATAACCTTTACGGCACTACAGAATATTTTTACTTTGATGAAAACTTCCGCCGCGCTGAAGATATTGAATGTTGGCTACGTATTGCGATTCAGACAGACTGGAAAATTGAGGGAATCCCTGAAGCACTAACCCTATATCGAGTCAATTCAGCCAGTCTTTCAGCGAACTTAGTCAAACAGTTGGATTCGTGGAAACAAGTACTAGAAAAAACTCGCTCCTACGCTCCTGAATTGATTGAGAAGTGGGGAAATTTAGCCCTGGCCTATCGATTGCGAAACTTTGCTCGTAGTGCAGTACGTCTCAAAGATGGACCAATGTCTGTCAAACTAATTAATGGTGCTTTGGCAACTTACTGGCGTCTTCTCTTGGAAGAACCAAGCCGTACCCTTCGGACTTTGGTTGCTGCCTATTTACTTTTGCTGTTGCCTAAGCCCCTATATTCCCACCTCGAAGTTCTCGCTGTTAAAGTAGTGGGAATGATCCAAAGACGTCAGATTTGGCAAGACCAACTTGGACAATAATTGTCTTAGTCATTCAGTATAGGATGGTTGATAAAATGAAAAAAGTTTCCGTCATTACTCCAGTCTACAACGTTGAGAAGTATATTGCTGCTACAGTACAGTCAGTTTTGGATCAAACTTACCAAAATTTTGAATATTTGCTCATTGATGATGGTTCTCCTGACGACAGTGTAGAGATTTGCCAGCAGTTCATAGACCCCAGAATCAAAATTATTCGTCAGGAAAATCAGGGAGCTAATGCAGCAAGGAATGAAGGCATCCGCCAAGCCGAGGGAGAGTATTTAGCATTTTTAGATGGCGATGACCTATGGTTGCCTCAAAAGCTAGAAAAACATATTGAACATTTGGAAAAAAATCCAAACTTGGGGATTAGCTTTAGCTGTTCTGGGTTTATCGATGAAGCAGGAAATCCCCTAGGAATCTATCAACTACCCAAGCTAAAGGACATCACCATCGGTGACATAATTTGCCGTAATCCTATTAGTAATGGCTCCTGTGCTGTGTTCCGCAAGCAGGTATTTGAAGCCATTAAGTACCAAGAGACTATCAACGGAAAGACCAAAGACTTTTATTGGGATGAGGGATTGCAAGGGTCACAGGATTTGGATTGTTGGTTTCGCATTGCTATCCAAACCAATTGGGACCTGGAAGGCATTCCTCAGTCTTTGACTCTATACCGAGTCAATTCCAGTGGTATATCAGCTAACTTGTTCAAAAAACAAAAGTCTTGGGAACAGGTAATTGAGAAAACTCGCTCTTATGCTCCTGATGTGGTGGTTGAGTGGGAAAATCGTGCCCGTGCTTACCATTTGAGGTATCTAGCTCGTCGTGCAGTTACCTTGAGAGATGGTGCAATGGCTGTCCAATTCTTCAACCAAGCTCTGGGGAGCTACTGGCAGATGCTCTGGGAAGAACCACGTCGTACCCTGTTAACTGGGGCTGCGGCCTATTTGCTCTGGCTTATACCTCAGAATCTTTACAAGCATATAGAAGCTTTAGCTTTAAAAACCACAGGGTCTTCACAACAGCGCCGGATTTCTCAAGCAATCCGAGGGACATGAAATGTCATCTATTAGCAAATAGCTAAAGCCTTGCTACCATGCTGGTTTTTGGGCGTTGCTGAATCTTTGAATGAATAGGAGTAGAGTGGGCATCCTGCCCGCTCGAAAATATATTGAAACTGGCAAGATGCCAGTTCTACCAAGATGCCAGTTCTACCAAGATGCCAGTTCCACCAAGATGCCCGTTCCACCAAGATGCCCATTCTACGGCAAGATGCCCATTGCACAAAACTTTTAAAATCATTCCATTATTAAGCAACGCCGGTTTTGGGGTAATGGGTCATAGGTCTGCCAATTACCCATTACCCATTACCCATTACCCATTACCCATTCCCGACTCCCCACTCCCCACTCCCCACTCCCGATTCCCCACTCCCCACTCCCGACCCAAATGTAAAAAACCTACCCCTGTGAGCACAGCCCCTCTCCATTCGCGACGGCATCAAGACAGTGAAATTAGATATTTTGTTAGTTGTAGCTAATTGTAAAATTTCTGTCTAGTAATTGTGAAATTTCTGTCTAGTTTTGATAAATCCTATATCTGGCTAGACAGTTTTTTTGTTGCTATAATTTTTAATTATGATATACTTCTATAAAGTCTGGTTTGATCGCTTTTATATAAGCTGACAGGGATGGCATCTTGAAATCCTGATATTGCTTAATTGCCTACTTTTGACGTTCACTGTCTTATCTAGCTGTCGTATATACTAGCAATGCTACCGGAAAATATATTATACAATTAAACAAAAATTGATAACTATAAAACTATAAAACAAAAACTAAGAAAATTTATCTGGGGGGCGACCAGCGCCCCAAAGTACTTGCCAGCTTGAGGTTTAAGCTTACAGTGACTTCTAAACTATACATAGACCCAACTATACATAGACAAAAGAAGCATAGTTTGAATTATTGAGAACTCAATCCCTGATTAGTTCGTCCAAGTTTAAGAAAAATCGGGTTGATAATTTTGGTAAATTAATTACCGAAATCTCTACCAGATAATACTTATAGCTAACCTATCACAACCTCATAAATTTTAGCCTATGAAAACTGTTTCGATAATTATCCCAGTATACGGAGTTGAAAAGTATATTGCTAGCGCAGTACAGTCGGTTATCAACCAGACTTATCAAAACTTTGAACTGCTGATTATTGACGATGAATCTCCCGATCAAAGTGTAAACATTTGTCGGGAATTATCCGATACCAGAATTAAGATTATTCACCAAACTAATCGGGGACTTGCTGGAGCGAGAAATACAGGAATTCGCCATGCCAAAGGAGATTATTTAGCCTTTTTAGATGGAGACGACTTGTGGTTGCCTCAGAAACTGGAAAGACATATTGAACACTTAGAAAAATTTCCAGAGGTAGGGATTAGTTTTAGCCGTTCTGCATTGATTGATGAATCTGGAAATTTTATGGGTGCCTATCTAATGCCTAAGCTCAGTAATATTACTATATCTGATTTGTTTCGAGAGAGCCCGATCGGGAACGGTTCGGCTGCTGTAGTTCGTCGGGAAGTCTTTGACACAATTAAGTATCAGGATAATCTTTACGGCCCTACAGAAGATTATTACTTTGATGAAAACTTCCGTCGTGCTGAAGATCTTGAATGTTGGCTTCGCATCGGTATTCAAACTGAGTGGAAAATTGAGGGAATACCTGAAGCACTAACCCTGTATCGCATTAATACACAAGGGTTGTCAGCCAATCTCTTCAAGCAGTTAGAGTCCTTGGAAAAAATGATTGAAAAGACCCGTTCCTATGCTCCCACAGTAACCAGCCAATGGGAAAAGATTTCTAGGGCTTACCACTTGCGGTACTTGGCTAGGAGTGCGGTTCGTCTTAAAGTAGGTTCAGATGCTGTGACCTTTATACATCGCTCATTATCCAATCACTGGCGTATCCTACTAGAACAGCCACGGCGAACAATCTTAACCTTAATAGCCGCTTATATGCTTTGGTTATTACCAAAGTCTTTATATGCTCAAATTGAATTGCTTTTCTCTAAGCTGCTTAAAAAGGTTAAAAAACAGCCTCTTCTCCAAAACTAGTACCGCTGCGCGGAATTCAAAATTCAAAATTCAAAAACCAAAAAAATTACTTAGTTTAAGCTTTAAGGATATTGACTTATTTTGTTAGCTAATCAGCCATTAATCTCATTTATTGATATTGCATTTTTGCTAATAGCATTTGCCCTTATCGTTCCAATTACAGTTCTTTTGATTGAATGTAGTGCAGCAATTTTGCCTAATGCTTCTAAGCCATGGTCGGATGCTAGCAAACCCCGACCAACGATGGCTGTTTTAGTTCCCGCTCACAATGAAGCCTCTGATATCAGTGCCACCCTCGAAACATTAATACCTCAGCTTACGGAGCAAGACCGACTAATAGTAATTGCTGATAATTGCACTGATGACACCGCAGCAGTGGCTCGGAAATCTGGCGTTATCGTAATTGAACGACAGGATCATGAGCGCAGAGGTAAGGGATATGCCTTAGATTTCGGTATGGGGTTTATTGAGCCTAATCCACCGGATGTCGTGGTGGTCGTTGATGCAGACTGTATCGTTGCTGAAGGAACGATTTCACGGATTTCCCGCCTTGCGTACGCTACACAACGACCGGTTCAGTCAACTTACTTAATGACACAACCAGACAACCCGGTACTAAAGGATTTGATCTCTACCCTGGCGGTTAAATTCAAAAATACAGTCCGTCCGACTGGGTTACATCGACTGGGCTTGCCTTGTTTGTTAACAGGTTCAGGAATGGCTTTCCCCTGGTCAGTGATTCGCAAAATCTCTTTGGCTGGCAGTAAAACAGTTGATGATATGCAGTTGGCTTTGGATTTAGCGATCACTGGGCATTCCCCAATATATTGCCAAGAAGCAGGAGTCACAGGTCGTCTGATGAAAGAGGCTTCAGCAAAGAGTCAAAGGTCACGCTGGGAGCATGGTCATATCGAGACTCTGCTAAACCAAGTTCCTGAGTTACTCAAAGAGTCTATTCGTCAAAGACGTTTCGACCTATTAGCGTACGCATTAGACTTATGTGTGCCACCATTGTCCCTATTGGTTCTAATGTGGGTAGCTGCTACAGGGGGAGCTTTACTCGGGGTAGCCTTGGGAGGATCATGGATAAGTACCATTGTCTTACTCATAGAAGGGGTACTCCTGTTAATTGCGATTGTTGAAGGTTGGGCTAAGTTTTGCCGAACAGACTTTCCGATCCTGATGCTCTTAGCTGTCCCGATTTACATTCTGTGGAAAATTCCCGTCTATCTGGCTTTTCTGGTGGAACCTCAGACCAAGTGGATTCGCACAGAAAGGGATGCAGTCGATACCCCATAATCGTAATCAACTGATTCTACGCTGGGTTTGCATTCAGCTAATGCGCTACAGATGGTGCTACTTGAGGTGCTTTTGAATAAAAGAGGTAAGCATTCGTTATAAAAGAGATAAGCATTCAGCTCTCAGCTCTCAGCTCTCAGCTCTCAGCTCTCAGCTCTCAGCTTTTGAATAAGCGATGCAGCGCGGTCTTGGGGAGGCAGTGCGGTCTTGGGGGTTCCCCCCACTCGCTATTGCCGTGGTTTCCCCCATGAGCGACTGCATCAAGACAACAAGTAAGCATTGGTTTAATCTATGTTACGTCAGCACCTCTAGTAGCGTGAGCCTTGGCCATTCGCGAATGGCTGACGGCTGACGGCTGACGGCTGAATGCTTACAGCATTCGTTTAATCTGAGTTATGTCACAGCACTTGTGGCCTATGCCACAAAGCTGATTGACTTTTACCCAGACTTTCAATTCTCTAAAATCTCTTAATATTAAATTCTCCCGTTTGCGCATCGGCGCAAACGGGAGAATGCTTACCAAAAACCTTATAGAGTAAGCTTATTATATAAGGGTTTCCCTAGTTTTGAAGACTATCTTTATTTACCTTTTGCTTTTCTAGCATGGTTAACTAATTTCAAGGTGCGAACTACAATGAACAAAGTCTCGGTAATTATTCCAGTCTATAAGGTTGAAAAATACATAGCAGCCACAGTATAATCTGTGCTCGCCCAAACCTATAAAAATTTTGAGTTGCTACTCATTGATGATGGCTCTCCTGACAAAAGTATCGAAATATGTCAACAAATTAACGATCCGAGAATTAAAATTATTCATCAGGATAATCAAGGAGTCTCAGCGGCTATAAATACTGGTATTCGCCATGCTCAAGGAGAGTATATCGCTTTCTTAGATGGAGATGACCTCTGGGTTCCAGAAAAGCTAGAAAAGCATGTTTTGCATCTAGAAACATCACCCCATGTAGGAGTGAGTTTTAGCTATTCTGCGTTAATTGATGAAACAGGAACTCCGTTAGGAATCTATCAAATAGCCAAAACTAAAGATATAACTACAGATTATATCATGTGTCGTAATCCCATTGGGAATGGTTCAACACCAGTGATTCGGCGAGAAGTGTTTGAAGCAATTCGATACCGAAACGAGCAGGCTACGGAGGATGCTTATTTTGATACTGAATTACACAATATCGAAGACGTGGAATGTTGGCTGCGCATGGCGATTAAAACTGATTGGCACATGGAAGGTTTGCCAGAGGCGCTAACTTTATATCGTATTCATTCACAAGGGCATTCAGCTAGTATACTCAAGCATATAAACTCTCTAGAAAAGGTGATTGAGAAAACACGTGCCTATGCTCCAGAGGTAATTGCTGAATGTGAAAACCCAGCCCGCGCCTATTATTTACGGTTTGGTGCTCGACGTGCCCTCAGCATCAACGAAGACTTGATGGCAACAGAATTGTTTAATAAGGCTTTAGCAACTTACTGGCGTATTTTGCTAGAGGAACCGCTTCGTACTCTGTTGACCGGGGCTGCTGCTTATTTGCTCCGACTTTTACCTAAAACTCTTTACCAGCAAATGGAAGCTGTGGCGTTAAAAACGACAGGAGCTTCGCAAAAGCGCCGAATTTCTCAGGAGCAAGCTTAGTATTTGATATAGCAGTTCTTATTTGGGTGAGGTACGTCGTCGGCCCAGGGCTGTTTCAAAGTCTGACTAGAATTTCACGGGTAGGATGATAGGGAGATAGGATAATTATTATTACTATTTTTAAGGTTCAAAATACCCTATATCCATCACCATATCTCCCTTTAAAAAGATTGATATTACAATTTATTATTAAAAATAAAATAGATCTGCTTAATAAGAGGGGGAGTTGTGAATAAAATTGACTGTACTTTATAAGTATGCTAAACGCCATATTGTGCTTTACAAATAGTTTTTATTTTTTTGTAAAATTTTGTAAATAAAGTTTATCAACCCCGATTAGTTTCTGCTAGAACTTAAAAGCTAAGCTTTATACGCAGCTAAAAAATGAATCTACCTTTAACAATCAAAACTCACCTGAAAGAGTTAGTGATTGGCACACGGTTTGAGCCTGCGGCAAGAAGTATTGTTGATTTGATCAAGCCTCCCAGCAAAGATATCCTGAGGAGCAGGGAAGATGACACCTATGTCTATCAGATTATGAAGCGGATTTTAGACAAATCCTCAAACTGTATCGATGTGGGTGCCAACATGGGGAGTGTGTTGACAAAAATATGCCAACTGGCTCCCCTCGGTCAGCACTATGCTTTCGAGCCGGTTCCCCGACTGGCTACTCGGCTGCAAAAACGGTTCCCAAAGGTTGATGTTAGGCAAATTGCTTTGAGTGATTTACAGGGACAAACCACGTTCTTCCATGTTGTTGATGCCCCAGCACTCAGTAGTCTAAAACACAGAGACTACACCCATTGGGGCTATAACAATGCTCAAACAGAATCGATTGCCATCAAAACTCAAAAACTTGATGACATCCTTCAACCTGACTTCAAAGTTAAGTTTATTAAGGTAGATACAGAAGGAGCAGAGTTTCAGGTTTTCAAAGGTGCTATCCGAACCTTAAAAACCCACAAGCCTTACCTAGTCTTTGAATTTGGTCGTACTGCCATGGTTTATTATAAAACAACGCCAGGTATGATGTATGATTTCCTAGTCAACCAGTGTGGTTTTAAGTTTTTTAAACTGAACAGTTGGCTAGAGGGGTTAACTCCACTCAGTAAGACGGAATTTGCCATAATCTGTGAAGAAGGCTCTGCTTGGAATTTCTTGGCTACGCCTTAGGGGTAGCGAGAAGACACAGGAGCATTCTGTAAGACTTAGAAAAAACTGGGTAACAAATCCTATAAATCCCTAGAAATAGTTATAAATAGTAGGGTGGGTTATTAAAGTACTCTACTAGTAGAGTTACTGGGGAAGTCTTGTCCTAGTTGCTGATCTATTATTTCTGTCAAGAACCTGGGAGTAGTGCAACCCCACGCATAGAATCCGGGGGCTTGTAACCTCAATACTTGACCAGCTTAAGTCCTAAGCGGACTCCGTTGTCAGTAAGTGTTCAAGTTCCTACCTTGGGATGCGTCGCTAGTTCCAAGCTCTAGAACCAAATTGTTAAACATCTGTATCAGGTTAAGGGAGTGCAATTTGGATAGTACCGACTGACAACATTAGCGTTCGCGGCAGCGTGTGCGAAGCACTCAGCGAACTTAACCCTAGAAATAGGAGTAAACGTAATTATGCGCGTATTTGTACTCGACAAAAACAAAAAACCATTAGACCCTTGTCAGCCTGCTAGAGCCAGAATTCTACTCAAACAGGGGAAAGCAAGAGTTCTAAAAAGATACCCGTTCACAATCATTATGCCAGAATTGGAGGTCAAAAACTGTGTAACCCACGAACATCAACTCAAAATAGACCCCGGTGCTAAGACTACGGGCTTAGCCATTGTCCAGGATAATAAAGTTGTTTGGGGAGCTGAACTAACTCACAGGGGTTTTCAAATCAGAGATGCTCTAATCTCTCGTAGGCGGTTAAGGCGTTCTAGGCGTAACCGGAAAACTCGTTACCGTCAGCCTAGATTTTTGAATCGAAAACGCTCAGTTGGCTGGCTAGCTCCTAGTTTAATGTCACGAGTTCACAATATCTTGACTTGGACTAAAAAGTTAAGTAGATTATGCCCAATTGTTGGTATTTCTCAGGAGTTAGTCCGTTTTGACACTCAAAAAATGGAAAATCCCGAAATATCTGGTGTCGAGTATCAGCAAGGCACATTGTACGGGTATGAACTACGGGAGTATCTACTTGAAAAATGGAACCGCCAATGTGCTTACTGTGGAGCAGCTAACACTCCTCTAGAAATAGAGCATATCAAGCCATTAGCTAGGGGAGGCTCTAACCGAGTCTGTAACTTAGCTATTGCTTGTCACAAATGTAATCAGACGAAAGGAGTTCAGGAAATCGAACAATTTTTGTCTGGCAAACCTAGTGTCTTAAAGCGAGTTTTGGCTCAGGCGAAAAAGCCTTTAGCTAATGCAGCAGCGGTTAACTCAACCAGATGGAAATTATACAATCACCTTAAGTCAACTGGTTTACCGATTGAGACCGGTAGTGGTGGATTAACTAAGTATAATCGTTGCCGTCAAAATCTCCCTAAAACCCATTGGTTGGATGCCGCTAATGTCGGTAAAGTTGATAACTTGTACATCGAAAGCTATCAACCATTATTGATTACAGCTAAAGGACATGGAACTCGTCAGATGTGTCGAACGAATAAGTTTGGTTTCCCGACTCGTTATGTCCCCAGGTACAAAGAAGTTAAAGGTTTTCAAACCGGAGATATTGTAAAAGCCATTGTAACCAAAGGTAAGAAAATAGGAACCTATACAGGCAGAGTAGCTACTCGCCAAACCGGCTCATTTAATATCTCTACAAAACCTGGACTGGTTCAAGGAATTAGTCACAAATATTGCAGCGTTATACACCGGAAAGATGGATACTATTATAGTTTCTAATTCCCAGGAAACTCTGTCAAACTGCTGTTTATGTAAGGGGAGCGACTCCTTCCCATGCATGAATGACAGGGGTTTCCGTCGCTCCCCTTACCAACCCCTATTTTTTTGATGATTGACTTGCTTGCGATCGCACTCAGGGTGCTTTTAGGCTTATTTATTTTTGCGATTGGGCTAACCCTTGCTAAGTGGATTCCCAATCACCGGATTCGAGCTATTACCCAACCAAACCGTTGGTTTAGGCAAAGGGTTACTCTAGGACTGATGATCCTGACTAGTTTGATGATGCTGGGGTCAATTGTATTAGTCACTGATACTGTTAAGGTAAATTCAGGACAGGCTGAGGTAGTTAGCTCTCGGAAATACCAGAAGAACATCCGCCTCGGAACAACGAATGTAGCCATCGGAGGTGGTGGTTATGTCACTGGTGTTTACCTCCATCCACTGGAGAAAGACTTAGTTTATATTCGGACTGATGTTGGTGGCTTCTATCGTTGGGATGAGGGGAAGCAACGTTGGATTCCCCTGACAGAACACTTTCCCTTCTCTGAGAGAAACTATTATGGAGGAGAAGCACTAGCTGTTGATCCCAATGATCCAACTATTGTCTATATTGCGGCTGGAAAATATCCCTGGGCTGAACCGGGAGCACTATTTAAATCTACCGATAAAGGACAAACTTGGACAAAGTTGAACCTAGATCTCAAGATGGGGGCTAACCACAAGAAAAAATGGCTAGGAGAGAGACTAGCCGTTGATCCGTTCAATTCCAATATTATCCTGTTCGGCTCTAGAGAAGATGGACTTTGGAAATCATCGGATGCTGGTGCTACCTGGCAAAACGTGACCTCTTTTGCAGGTAAACCAGATAACAAAATTGGTATTACAGCGATTGTCTTTGATAAACAGGTACCGGGCTTAGTGTATGCTTCTCCCTATGGAGATGGCATCTACAAATCTACTGACTCTGGGGTCAGCTGGACTCAGGTAGCTGGTAGCCCAAAAACAGTCAATCGCATGGCTGTGGGAAACAATAATATCCTCTACGTCACCAGTACCAGTAATCCTGGAGTCCACAAGTATGCCAATGGTGTCTGGAAAACCATGAAACCACGGGGCGCTAATCGGATTTTTGGTCCGGTAAGTGTGAATCCTGCTAATCCTGAGGATATCTTAGTTGCCCTAAACCGCACACAAAAAACTAAATTCTACCGTTCCCTGGATGGCGGCGCTACCTGGAAACAGCAGCAGTCTTTTGCTAACAATACTATTCCTTGGTGGCCGAAGAAGTTTTTTGCCAATCATATGGCAGGGATGGAATTTGACCCGAAAGTACCGGGAAGAGTGTGGTTTACGGATTGGTATGGTGTATGGCGGACAGATGATCTTAATGCTAATCCCGTTGTCTGGACTAACTATGCAGCAGGACACGAGGAAGTGGTTCCGTTCACTCTAGTTTCACCACCCCGTGGTCCGATACTGGTAAGTGGGGTGGCGGATGTAGATGGTTTCTACCATAACCAAGGATTAGATACTTACCCCTCTCAACGACTTGGTCTGGGGGAGCCCGGTAAGTCATTCCAGGAAACCTATAGTATTGCTTACTGTGAAACTAAACCCTTGCAGATGGTTCGGGTTGGTGGTAACCGCTGGAATTCAACCTACACTGGAGCTACTTCCAGCGATGGCGGTCTGACATGGCAACAGTTTGCCTCATTTCCAGACAATACGATGCCGATGCGGGTCGCTATGTCTGCTACTAACCCCAATCTATTTGTTGTGACAGTTAGTCAAGGTCAGCCACTGCGCACTACGGATCGAGGGGTGACCTGGCAAAAGGTTTCAGGATTACCCAATGGTCCGGGTGGTCCATGGAACTGGTCTCAATCTTTAGCGGCAGACCCTGTAGATGGCAACACGTTTTATTACTATGCCAAACGGAAAGTCTATCGTTCCAATGACGGTGGCTCATCTTTTCAAATTGTGAATGATTCACTGCGGAATGAAGGTTGGCATTCCCTGAAAACGGTGCCAGGGGTTAAGGGTGAAATTTGGCTGAGTCTAGACCGCAAGGGTTTCTATCGCTCTACCGATGGCGGTCAGTCATTCCTTAAGCTGCCTTCAGTAACCAGAGCTCACCTATTTGCTTTTGGTAAAGCACCCCAGGGCAGCGACACTCCAGCACTATATATTTATGGCAATATTGATGGAAATGTTCCCAATCTCGGAAATGGGGTTAGAAATCAGGAAGCTAGAGGAAGCTTAGCAAGCTCAGCCAAAAGCCGTGCCCAAGAACCAGGAATATTCCAGTCCCTTGACATGGGACGCACGTGGACACGGATGGGCGATCGCTCCCGACCAATTGGCAATAGACCTACTGTGATGGAGGCGAGTAAGCAGGAGTTCGGACTTGTCTTTATTGGTACCAATGGTAGGGGAATATACTACGGAACACAATAGGGTTAATGTAAGCATTCAGCCGTCAGCCGTTGGCCGTAGGCCAAGCTACTTGAGGTGCCGTCAGCTTATTTTTCAAGTACCGTGCGCTATGGGCATAAACTGTTGCCGTAGCGTGACCACAGGCCTTTAGCCGTTCCCGTAGCGTGCGCGTAGCGCATTAGCCTTTAGCTGATACGCGACACGCTGATAGCTGATAGCTGAATGCTTAGGGGTTAATTTTGATTAATTGTTTAAGATTTTTATAAAATTTTCCTTGTAATTTGGGTAATCCTTATTGAATAGGGAATACACTAAATTACTGACTTGTTTCGTGTTAATCAGGGAATCAAACTATGGCACTCCTGCAATTTTTAATCATTAGCGCCATTTGTATGGTGTTAATCAAGTTTGTTGCCTCTTGGTTTGGGTATGGCAACATACCGATACTGAATAAATTAGTGACTATTATTCTCAGCGTCTTCGTGACCTTTGAAATTATTCAGCTGGTGCAAGCTATAATTATCAAATTTGGTTGAGGGCTGTTCGCCCTTGGCGTTCCCGTAGGGTCGGTTGAGGGAGGGTTGAAGGTTGAAGGTTGAAGGTTGAAGGTTGAAGGTTGAAGGTTGAAGGTTGAAGGTTGAAGGTTGACCTTCAATAAGATGCGATCGCTTAAGTTATTAATAAGTTACTAAAGTTAAAAGTTGACTAGAGCGTTTCTCCTACTTATGAGGTAAAGTCAATTTTCTTACCCCTACTCCCTACTCCCTACTCCCTACTCCCTACTCCCTACTCCCTACTCCCTACTCCCTACTCCCTACTCCCTACTCCCTACTCCCTACTCCCTACTCCCTACTCCCTACTCCCTGTATTACGCAATAGTTTCTAGCAGTGTCTGGAAAATCAAATAGGCTGAAGTAGCACGGGCGACCGAATATTGGCGCACCTGGGAGCGAGAGGAGTAAGACCCTCTCCCCCCCTAGGATTCAGGAGGGTTCCCACTCGAAGGTGCAAAAGACGATGGACATCTCGGAAAGAAAAATCTAGGATTATCCCGAAGTCTTTTGTATCAGAGCTAGAGAGAAAGTAGGTTATAACCGAACCACCGAATAGGAAATAACCGAACAGGGAAAGAACGACAAGGTTGAAGGACATGAATCGTTGTTTAAAGGCACCGTCATCAGTGATAACCCCGCTAAACTCGGTGATGGGGTTATAGGCTCCAGGATTACATTGCGTGTTAGATGTAATCGAATCCCATGAAGGACCCGGTGTAGAGACGGCAACCTTTAGTTCGCAACTCACAGGCGCGTAAACGGGTAAGCCGAGATTGAGTCCATATTGTCTGGTCGATAAATATGGTAGCCAAACCGCAAGGAAAGGTATAACTCTCAGTCCGGTAAAAGTCTGAACCAAGCAAAGGCCGACACCTGAAAAGGAACGGGAATACATAACCGGTCGGATAGAGGGAAGTCCCTCGCTCGAAAGAGCGCTGAATTTCAGAGCTGATTCCGAGCCAAGAGGAAACGTACTTAATTAACTTAAAGTGTACATGGAAAAGATAGAACCTATATCGCAAGATACGGGTATCGTAACTGAACACACCACTGAATGGCACTCCATAAATTGGAAGAAAGCCTACAGACAGGTGAGGAAATTAAGACAACGTATTTTCAAAGCGACACGTGAAGGAAACTGGAAAAAGGTCAATAAACTCCAAAGATTGATGCTTAGGAGTTACAGCAATGTCCAGATATCCGTCAAAACAGCCACCCAACAAAATAAAGGAAAGAGAACGGCAGGGGTTGATCAAGAAAAATGCCTGAATCCTCAAGAAAGAGGACAGATGGTAGACAGATTAATCAACCTCAAATCATGGGCAGCTAAACCCACCAAACGCATCTACATACCCAAGGCCAACGGCAAACAAAGACCCTTAGGGATACCAAGTATCACCGACAGATGTCTACAAGCCATAGTCAAAAACACACTAGAACCTGCCTGGGAAGCCCAGTTTGAAGGAACCTCATACGGGTTCAGACCAGGCAGAAGTGCCCATGATGCCCGACAACGCATCTTCTCAAATATTAAAGGGGAAAAGAATAGGAAATGGTGGATAGTGGAAGCGGACATAAAAGGATGCTTCGACAATATAGCCCACCAACCACTTCTGGAATCCATCGGAAACTTTCCAGCAAGAAAGCAAATTAAAGACTGGTTAAAGGCAGGGTACGTAGATAAAAATACGTTCCACCCGACAGAATCAGGCACCCCACAGGGGGGAATAATAAGCCCACTTCTGGCCAACATTGCTTTACACGGACTGGAAACAGAGTTAGGAATAACCTATAAAAGGGTTAAAAGAAACAACAGGGCAAGTTACTGGGAAAATAAATCCAATAGAACAATAGCTCGCTTTGCGGATGACTTTGTAATCATAACAGAGAGCAAAGAAGATGCTGTGAACGCTAAGGAAATCACGAAGAAGTGGTTATCCAAAAGAGGGTTAGAACTATCGGAAGAAAAAAACCAAGATAACTCACCTAACAGAAGGATTCGATTTCCTAGGATGGAACTTCAGGAAATATAAAACAACCGGAAAAAAGTCAGGGTACATTACACTAATTAAACCCTCCAAGAAAAGCCTGAAGAACATCAAGAAGGAGATAAAAATAGCCATGGCTCAACTAAAGGGTGCATCAGAAGATGTGGTGATAGCCAAGTTACAACCTCTCATAAGAGGATGGACCAACTATCACAACGGGACAGTGGCTAAAGAAACCTTCAACAACCTAAATGAATACGTAAGATGGAAATTAGTAAGATGGTGCCTAAGAAGATACCCAAAAAATAAAAGTTGGGAATGGATTAAAGCCAAACACTTCGGCAAATTCTGCCCTGGAAGGGAAGATAACCATGTGTTCGGAAGGAAAGACAATTATCTGGACAAAGCACAATGGACAAACATCACCAGGCATGTGCTAGTAACCCACAACTACTCTAAGGACGACCCTGAACTCCAAGAATATTGGAAGAAAAGGCAAGAAAAAAATGGGAAAAAAGCAGCAGAAGGAGCACTATCCAAAGGTAGGAATAAGATAGCCTTAAGGCAAAAATACACCTGCCCATACTGCGGACAACCACTTGGAGAATATAATAATGTTCATCTACACCACATTATCCCTAGGGAAAATGGGGGAAAAGATGAAGCAGGGAACCTAGTATATGTCCACGAAGATTGTCACAGGACCATCCACGCCTTGGGAGCCAGCAATCCTGAGATACAGGAAAAACTGTATCGAGCGATAAAAACCCGTCCAAGGAACCGGAAGAAAAGCCAAAAGGTACAAACCCGGTTATCCAAAGACTAAAAGCTGGATGAAAAGATAACGTGTATAAAGGAATTGGTTGCGCCGTGTGCTTGGTAACTTGCTCGCACGGTGCTTAGGGGGCGAAGAGGGAGCAATCCCTCCGACCTACCCAATCAGGGTCTTGATGTCCAGCACTGCGCTCCCCTAAATAACTGGCTCGTCCTTTCTTGGCCACCAACGGAATAGTATTTTTCATCCCTTCTTCTGCGGCGTTGACGGCCTGTTGCAAGGCTGCTAGCATACTGTCTCCTTTATCTACAGCTTGTGCGAAGGCATTGGCTGCGGGTGATAGAGCATCTAACATGGTCTTATCTCCCAAGTTGGCTTTGCCTCGCTGGACGACTCCCTCCACTGCTGCTTGGAATAGTTTGACCATATCCTCTTTTGTCAGTTCTTGCTTTCCTGCTACTGCTGCACTTGAGCGCAAGAACAGGGTGCCATAAAGTGGTCCACTGGCACCTCCGACACTGGAAATTAGAGTCATGCTGACGGTTTTGAGAATACTGCCAATGTCTTTATCTGCCACTTTAGGAAGCTCAGTGATCACCTTTTGAAAGCCACGATTCATATTGATACCGTGGTCAGCATCACCAATAGCAGCATCAAGTTCGGTTAGATAGTCCTTGTTTTGTTCTAGTACAGTAGCGACTGCTTGTAACCACTGTAGAATTTGATGTTTAGTTACCATAGTGGCAGACTGGGTCAGGGGATGAGAGCCTCAGGGTAGCAATGAGGTAAGCATTCAGCTATCAGCTATCAGCTAATGCGCTACTTGAGATGCTACTTGAGGTGCTAATGGCCTATGGCCACGCTAATTTATGTGCTTATAGGCTATTAGCAAGCTATGAGACTTTTGAATAAAACAAGTAAGCATTCGAATAATGCTGAGTTATGGAAAGCTGACGGCTGACCGCTGACGGCTGAATGCTTACGCAATTAGCAATTAGCAATTAGCAATTAGCTAAGCTTTACGATACTGATGCTCCCAGATATCATATTAATCATAATCCCCAACGCAGGGCTGGTGTCTTGACTGGTGCATCCCAGAATTTAATTAGCTCATCGTTCATCTTGAGTAGGGTAATCGAGCAGCCTTGCATTTCTAGAGACGTAATATAAGGACCAATCAGACTACGCACGATTTCCAGTCCCTTTTGTTCACAGATTTGGGCTAATTTCCGATACACAATGTATAGTTCCGACAGGGGAGTACCACCCATGCTATTCACGAATGCTAGAATGCGATCGCTTTTCTGAAAAGGCGGGTCAGTTATTTCCAACTCTGTCCATTCTGCTTTATCTTCATCCCACTCTCGCAATGTGCGGCTATAGGCAGAATCTTCAATAATCGATAGCGCTAGCATTTCAGTTATCTCATCCGCTGATTTTAGGGACATTCGTTTTCTTCCCGGTTCTCCGTGAATGCCAATCCCAAATTCTATTTCCGCTTCCCCCAAGTCAAACATGGGACTACCTTTAGCAGGAGGGGTGCAGGATGTCAAGGCCATACCCATGCTGCGTCCATTACCATTAACCTGGCGACAGAGATTAGCCAGTTGTTTGAGGTCATAACCGGCAGCAGCGGCAGCGCCACAGATTTTCTCGGCTAATAATGTCGTCCCTACCCCCCGCCTGCCTTGAGTATAGAGGCTATCTTTAACCGCTACATCATCATCAATTAGGATATTGAGGACTCGGATGCCTTCTGAGATAGCTAATTCCGCAGCTAACTCAAAATTCATGACGTCACCGCTATAGTTTTTGACAATATTAAGAACCCCCGCGCCACTGTTGACTATTTTGGCAGCTTCTAGCATTTGGTCGGGAGTGGGAGAGGTAAACACTTCACCGGGACAGGCGGCATCTAACATTCCCGCACCCACAAAGCCCCCGTGCAAGGGTTCATGACCACTACCACCACCGGAAATAATCGCTACTTTGTTTGATATGGGAGCATCAGCGCGGTAGATCAAGGGGGGGTCAAGATTAATTTTGAGCAGGTCAGGATGGGCTACAGCCATGCCTTCTAGGCTTTCTCTGACAACATTATCGGGATGATTGATTAATTTTTTCATGATTGATATCAGTAGTCATGGGTAATGGGTAATGGGTAATAGGTAATTGGTGATCCCATTACCCATTACCTAGGCTTTACAATACCGATGCTACCGAACTTGATATAGTGGTTTTCAAGGCGCGCTAATTACAATAACAACAAGTAGTCATTAGTCATTAGCTAGGATTCGGGATTATACTTAACCTACAAGCAAACCGCTATTTTAGCAAAAAACGGAAGTAGCAATTATCAAGCTCAAACGGCACTCTGTCAAAATTATTATCCCTGTTAAAGCCCAAAAAATAAAAATTATAACCCTTTAACATTCTGATTACGGTACGCAATAAAGATTGTTATTAGGAAACCAGAGTAAGGCTACACTCAATTGATGAAGTTTAATAAATATTTGTAAATAACGGCGGCCACTTTCAAAAAGTATAGGTTGAGGAAATAGTGCTGCTAATCTTTCACTTATAAAGTGTTTATGAAATTGGTGCAGCCCTAGCAACAGCTGAAGGGTTAGACATTGAATGACGTTTAATCGACTTTGAAATTGAGCCTGAATCAAATTGAGATAACATTTTGCAATAAAACGGGATTGTTGACAATTGAGACCGTTATTTTTCTCCCACAACTTGCTCTGATTACCAAGCCATAAGTCTTTTAGCCAGGTTGTGACCCCGTCAACAACTGTGGACATCTGGACAACCCTGATTACCTTACCAAGTTGACCAAGACCTTTAACTAATTGTGCCATGCTTAAACCTAAATGCTAGTATAATCCCGATACCAATTTTTTTTTGAAATTAGGGTAACACATAAGGAAATTCAACCATGACCATAACCAAACCAATGTCATCTCAACGATATGCAGAATTTGACCAGGTCTTCCAGTTATTTGATGCCAATGGTGATGGATTCATCAGTCGTCAGGAGATCATCGATGCTCTAGAGATTCTGGGACAAGGCATTTCCCTTCAAGACCGAAGTAATCTGTTAAATCTGCTCAACACAGATGATGTTGTAACACGGGATGCCTTTATGGAGTGGATGGTAAACCGCCAAGATCTCGATATTAGGGCTGATCTGCGACAGGTGTTTGAACTGATTGATGTTGATGGTAGTGGCAAGTTATCGATTGAGGAGTTCACCCAGATTATCCGGTGCTTCAACACCACCGTAACTGATTCAGAAATTGCTGCCTTAGTGAGAAAAGCTGATTTAAATGGAGATGGTGAAATTGATTTTGAAGAGTTTATTGTCACTCAGACTTACGAATCGGCTCTGAAAATTTCGATCGCAGGGTTACGCAGTTTCAAAAAGATTTTACTTCAGTACCAGAAAGTCGCAAAGTTTTCCTCCATTGCCCTGATTGAAGTTGATTCTGAATTAGGAGCGGGAACGCGCGGTCAATCCATGGGAACTGCTGCTTTGAGAGAAGCTGCCATCCAAAAACAGGCAGCACGGATGCATGCCGAGAATGGTGTTTTGAGTCTGGATAGTTTACAAGTACAAACCGAAAATTGGGCAGATGCTCTGGGACACAAACATCAATACGCCAAGTATATTCACAAGCTATATCAGGTGCTGAGCCGAACTACAGATGTAGTCGCCCAAACCCTACAGGAGGGGCTGTTTCCAGTGGTACTCGGTGGGGATCATTCAACGGCAGCAGGGACAATCGCCGGAATCAAAAAAGCCTTTCCGAATCATCGCCTGGGAGTGGTTTGGATTGATGCCCATGCCGATATTCACTCCCCCTATACGACTCCATCGGGAAATATGCATGGGATGCCTCTGGCGATGGCGACTGCTACTGATAATCTGGCCAAGCAAATCAATGATCTTGACTCAGACACCGTAAAACTGTGGAACTTGTGCCAACGATTGGGGCTGGCAGATGGCGCGAATTTTAGCATTGAGGATTTGGTTTATATTGCGGTACGAGATACGGAAGAGGCAGAAGACCATTTGATTGAAACACACCAGATCCTAAACATGACCAGTGAGCACGTTCGTACCTTGGGTGCGGATGTCGTTGCCCAACGGTGTTTAGAGAAGCTAGAAGGGGTGGATCTGATTTACGTTACCTTCGACGTGGACAGTATGGACTCGACAATTTGTATGGGAACGGGAACCCCGGCTCCAAATGGGATTTTTGTCAAGGAAGCCTGTCTGCTCAACGAAACTTTGGTTAAAGATCCACGGGTGTGTTGTTGGGAAATCTGTGAAATTAATCCTCTGCTTGATACCCTCAACACCATGGTGGAAAACTCTTTGGGCATTTTTGAAACCGTAGTGGATGCCATTGCCAATCGCCTAGAAGTCACAGGGAAAGCATAAGACAAATGTTCAACTATGATTAAACCTTCTATTCCCCCGGCTACCCCTGAACCCTCACCGCTCCATGAACTAATTGCCAAGCTAGTACTGTTCAAACCCCATCGGACTAAGCTATTTCCCTGGTTGCTACCTGGTGCAGGCACATTGCCATCTCTCAATCAACGGTTAGGCCATCAACCCCTGTTGGATTTTTTGAATTACAACTTGCGTGGCATTGGCCAGGTAATCTTTGTGAACAACCCCCTGAGTGGGTTATTGATTCTGGTAGCACTGTTTATTCAGTCACCTTGGGTAGGGGTGATGAGTGTAGTGGGTGTGGTGGCTTCAACCGTAACTGCCATCTTCCTTGATCTTAATCGCGATAGTCTTCGCAACGGTATTTTTGGCTATAACGGGATTTTAGTCGGAGCAGCACTTGCTACTTTTGGGGCATCCGGGAATGGTAACTGGAATCCCCTCTGGATCATCGCTGCTATCATCTTTTCTGCTCTTACCACTCTGCTGATCAAGACCGTCGGAGTCTGGTTTGCCAGCAAGCTGAAATTTCCCCCCCTAACCTTGCCCTTTATTGCGGCAACCCTGTTATTTCTGGTGATTGCGGTCTGGATGCCTCAACCAGTTTATACCTTGGGGAGCACGCCGACTCCCCCACCTGTCTTGGAACCGATCAATTGGTGGCAACTTGCCACCTCCGTGCCGATTGGGTTTGGACAGGTGTTTTTAATGGATAAGTTTGTGGCTGGGGTGCTTGTCCTGGCCGCAGTTGCCTGGTGTACACCGATTGGGGCAGCTGTCGGATTATTGGGGGGAGTATTCGGTACCCTGGCGGCGCTGATCACAGGTGTCGGTGCTGACACCATCTCGGCTGGATTGTGCAGTTACAACGCCATCTTGACAGCAATGGCTATTTCTGGAGTATTTTTTGCCCCCAACCTGCGCAGCTTACTTGCGGGCATTTTTTTGGCTTTTTTTTCAACTCTCCTGGGGGGCATTTTAAGCCACATCTTCAGCCTACTTAACTTGCCCATCCTGACCTTACCCTTCTGTTTGGTCACAATCCTAGGTTTCCGGTATTTGCAGCAGACACTGCCATCATTAGTCCCAGTTCCCCTACATGCGATCGCTAGCCCAGAAGAACATTACCAGCGTTACCTGGTTGCCAAAGATATCCTTACCACATTTCGCCGTCAGATGCAAGGGGCAATGGCCGGTACACCCCACCTATATTTATTTGAGTCTGCCTCCGCCTCAACCAAAGGAAATATCGAATATCTCTTTAATGCCATTGATACCGATTTCAGTAACACCCTTTCGGTTAACGAGCTAGCAGAACACCTGCGGCAAGTCAAACGAGGTATGTCTCAACAGGAATTGGATTATTTGTTTCGTTGTATGGATATTGATGGCAGTGGTGAAATTGATCTGGCTGAGTTTGGTGAATTGTTATTGCGTCAGCAACGATTGATGTCTAACTATAACGACTTCATTACTTACTTTATACCAATTGATGCTAATCAGGATGATGCTATCAGTATCGATGAAATGAATTTAGCTTTTGCCAGTGTAGGTGAATCACCCCTTAGTGTACATGAAGTGAACTTTTTATATGGTCGCATGAATGGAGAAGCTATCACCTGGAATCGCTTTATTGAAGTTTTATTGGTGACTTGAGCGAGAGGGGTTGGTGAATGTAAGCATAAAGCATTCAGCGGTCAGCGGTCAGCGGTCAGCGGTCAGCTAACGTAACAGAGATTAAACCAATACTTACCTATTTTCTTCAAAAGCTATTCAAAAGCTATTCAAAAGCTATTCAAAAGCTATTCAAAAGCTGATAGCTGATAGCTGATAGCTGATAGCTGATAGCTGATAACTGATAGCTGATAGCTGATAGCTTAGCTAATCACTATCGACCAAAACAGTAACCGCTGCAACAGCAATCAGCATGTCATCATTTTTATCATTAAGTTCTGGAATTGCTCTGCCTTGAACTACCATTCCACCGGACTCAAGGGATAGAGTTTTCTGACCAAAAGGCAGTACAGCGAGTACTTCATCTTCCCGGACTTGCTCTGGGTAAGGCACGGCGACTTGAACTTCAACTATCATTTGATTGGGATGCTCTAAACCAGCTACTTCCCAAACACCAGGCAAGGCATTGTGAGCAATAGCGTTGCGTACAGCTCTTGCTGCTGCTACGGTTGGGTCTTGACCGTGTTGGTCTACTCCCATTCCCATTTCAATAATTAAGCGTTTACGAACCATGGTGAGTATATTCAATGCGCAACCGTTGAATTGGGTCATCCTCTGATTCTGGGACAGTATCACGACGGATTTCGACTAAGCCCAATTCCTCAAAGTAAGCTAGTTCTGTATCAGACAACGGCCAAGGGGGACCATCCGGTTCAGTGTCAGTATCGCGAAATCGAGTTATCACTAACAGGGTTCCTCCTGGGGCGACTAAGGATGCGATCGCATTCATCACAGTTGACCGAACCTTCAGGGGTAAGGCTTGGATGTTACGACATTCAAAGACAAAATCAAATTTCTGATGCCATGCTGGATCTAAGGCAAATAAATCCGCCACTTGGTACTTGACTTGGGAATCGGGAAATCGTTTTTGGCACCATGCGATCGCAGTCGAGGAAATATCAAAGGCAGTGACTTGGAAACCCTGCTGCGCCAACGCTTCAGCATCATCCCCTAACCCACAACCAACCACTAGGGCAGAGCGACCCGACCCTTGGGGTGTATTACGCGCTAACCAATTCTGTAGATCGGGATGGGGTGTTAAACGCGCCCAAGGTATTTGCCCCGAATCCCCATTAGCGTCAGCATATAAAACCTCAAACCATTGAGATGGATTATCTTGGCGCATCGATTCCAATGCCAAAAGTTTGACCTTCTGCTGTAGTCCTTGTGGTTGTTGCTCGAACATAGATTTGGGGTTGGTAATGGTTCCTAATTTTATAGCACTACCGATTAAGCTGTTTTAGTTAACTTTTGCCTCTAGCATGCATGCCAATGCCATTGCGCGTAGCGCTATAACTGTTCCAATCTAAATCCCTGTCTGGTGAGGGAGATCAGGTTAGCAGTACCACATTACAAACTAAGCCATTTGGCTGATTTTTGCAATGAGGGGTGACACCCCTCATTTGCTCAGGTATATTTGAAATATAAGATGCACCCTGATGATCGAGAGAGTCAGTAACACGGCTCTCTTTTTTTTTGCCTTTTGCCTTTTGCCTCTAGCATGCATGCCTTTTGCCTTGTTTATAGCGCTATATCAACCCTGCCAAGACTCAAACCGACCTGTCGAGTTGGTTGATAATATACTCTTTAACCCCAAAAGCCGAATCTAGCTGCAACGCCTCACCAGCAAGCATCTCGGCCTGGTTGATACTCAACTGTGTAATAACTGAAATCACAGTAGCGATCGCAGGTGGATTCACACTCAACTCATCCACCCCCAATCCTAATAAAATCGGTATCCCTACTGGATTCGATGCCAACTGACCACAGACACTAACTGGAATCCCTGCTTGATGAGCAACAGTTACCGTTTGCTGAATCATCCGTAGCACAGCTGGTTCAAGGGCATCAGCCAGCTTCGCCACCTTGGGATTAGTACGGTCAGCGGCCATCACATATTGACTCAAATCATTGGTACCAATGCTGAAAAAGTCCACTTCAGCGGCTAACTGATCAGCCATGGTTACTGCTGCCGGGACTTCTACCATAATCCCCACTGGCATCTGTTCATTAAAACGATGCCCTTCTTGGCGCAACTCGGCTTTAGCCTCTGCTAGGATTTCCTTAGCAGCCCGTACCTCTTGTACTGAAGAAACCATAGGAAACATCACTTTAATGTTGTGTCCATAACTCCCTCGTAGAATCGCCCGCAGTTGGATTTTGAGCATCTCTGGACAATCCAAACTCTGACGAATTCCCCGCCATCCTAGGAAAGGGTTAGGCTCTGGGGTGTGCGGAGCAGAGGAAGCATCAGAAGACGCTAGATTCAGGAAGGGAATGGGCTTGTCACCGCCAATATCCAAAGTACGAATCGTTAGGGGATGGGTACCCATAATTTGCGCAATGGCTTGATAGGTTGCCAACTGCTCTTCCTCGCTCGGAATAGTTAAGCGTTCCAGATAAAGAAACTCAGTCCTAAGTAAACCGACCCCTTGAGCACCACAATCGAGAGCCAATTTAGCATCAGCCTCTCCCAAAACATTTGCCATCAAGGGAATTTTGTGTCCATCATGAGTAATTACCTCCCTAGGTAATTCATCCTTACTGTTGCTCTGTAGCTGTAATTCTTGCTTTTGTTCCTCAGAAGGCTCTACCCAAATTTCACCGGTTGTCCCATCCAGTGCCAACTCCGTACCAGCTGGCAACGACAACAGATCCTGACCAACACCAACCACCATCGGTATACCGAGCATATTGGCGATTAGGGCACTATGGGCTGTAGCACTGCCCCTAGCGCAACAGATACCTAGGACTTGGATCGGATTTAGTTGTGCGACCTCAGAGGGAGTTAAATCAGCAGCAACCAGAATACCAGGCTCAGTCACATCTATTTGACTTACTAAGTTTAGTTGGTTTTGCCCCCCTGCCCCCCAATTTTTCGGTGCGACCCGTGGCGAATTTAATTCGCCAACGGAAAGCGCACCGGGAGGGGTAATCATGTCAAAGTCCCCCGCCCCCCTAACCCCCCAATTCTGGGGGGAATTAGCGGATGCTTTGCTTTTTGACATTGGGGGATTTAGGGGGCTCTTGCGTAAGTCCTGATCTAGACAGCTTTCTTTCCTATTCGTGAGTAATCGCAACACTCGCCAGCCGACATCGATCACATCATTTCCGCGAGCTTGCATGTAGGAGTCTTCCAGAGTTTGGTAATTTGCTACGGTTTCATCGATCACAGTTTTCCAAGCCGCCCCTGCCCATAGATGCTGGTCAACTATAATCTGATAAGCTCTATTAACTAGGGCTGGATCCTCTAAATAGAGCAAGTGAGCCTGAAAAATATCTGCCTGATCGTTAGTAACAGTATTGATCAGGTGTTCAAGTTGCTGTTGTGCTGTTTTAATAGCAAGTTGTAGGGTTT
This sequence comes from Moorena sp. SIOASIH, assembly GCF_010671925.1. Lineage (GTDB taxonomy): Bacteria > Cyanobacteriota > Cyanobacteriia > Cyanobacteriales > Coleofasciculaceae > Moorena. The sequence goes on from NZ_JAAHIH010000001.1 coordinate 630,124, forward strand.
CCCACTCCCCTTGAGGATTATCTGTTTGCTCTTCAATAATTTCTGGACGTTTGGGTTGGTAGACAATAACCGCTCCGATAGCAATACCAGCAGCAGCGGGAATTCCAACTAACCTATCAAGTGTGACAGATGACGAGTGAAGGGATTGGTTACTGGGAGGGTTAGAGTCTTGGTTGATGTCTTCTTTTGGTTTATCTAGTTTTTCCCCAAAATTGTTATGGACTAGCTGCTGCAACGCGATCAAGGCTAATTCCGCATCTTCTCCTACTGCATAGATGACTATTTTATCTCCCTGTTGGATACCTAAAAGCATCACATTATTAATGCTTTTTCCATTAACTATATTGCTAGTTTTGGTTAGGTTTTGTAGGGTTATTTCACAGTTAAACCGATTAGCTGTAGTAACAAATTGGGCAGCAGGACGAGCATGAATTCCCTGTTGATTCTGGACAGTAAGATGGATTTCTTTGGTTGTAGTTCCGTAGGGTGCGTTAGGGACGGGCTCACCCTGATTTTCCCCTTCGTAGCCAGGGTTGGAACAGCCAGTCCCACCCACGGGCAAGATGCCCGTTCCACCCACGGGCAAGATGCCCGTTCCACCCACGGGCAAGATGCCCGTTCCACCCACCGGGTCTGATAACTGAGAGGCTTTAGCGGTTAAGGCTGATCTAGCTTCAGCAATCACTTGGTCGATATCACCACCAGCCGCAGCTTGGACAACCGCTGCGATCGCACCTTCCACTAATGGCGCTTCGCACAATCTTACCTTGGGTTTCTGCTCTTCATCCAGAAACTCCAGTGCCATTTCCGCACTGAGCACGGCACTGCCTAAATCCATTAATACCACTACCCCAGCATCGGAGTAAACCGACTCAATGGCAGCTTGGACTTGCAGCACATCGGTACCAAAGGGATTTTCCGGGTCATCGATACCAGCTGCGATCGCAATCGGTACGGATGTCTGAACCATCTGTTGGGCTAATTCCTTGACCCCAGCCGCTAGCTTAGCACTGTGGGAGATAATCACAATTCCAATCATAAGGTATATAAACACCTTTGTATCTGGGTTGTGAACATACTCCCAAAGGCAAGAGGCAAGAGGCAAGAGGCAAGAGGCAAGAGGCAAGAGGCAAAAGGGAAGGCATTGCTGATTAATAGAATGATGGAAAGTAACTGAGGAGTACGCAAATAATCCTAATGGCTGGTGTTATTATGCCCGGTGTTTGTTTGACAGGGGTGAAAATCAGGGAGCGGCTGAAGCTATTCAGAAAGCTGATCATCTATGCTCGAATAATTGGCTAGTTTATGGGGCCTTATATAAGATTTTGAACAAGTCACCCCTTATCCCTTTCTTAGTAGGAGAGGGCGAAATAACTTGAGGAGGGATATTTTTGTTATTATAAACCTATCTACAGCGTTTTGTATAACTCAAATGACACCATCATCTTCCCATCACACTGTAAAGCGAGGACGGGTTTTTCCGGAGAAACGACTGTCTCCTGAAGAAAAAGCCAGAATTAAAGCAGAAGACGCAGTATTTTATAAGCGTTGTCGAGAGGTCTTTGAGCGAGTACAACCAGAATTGATTCAAGAGCATTATGATTGGTTTATTATTATTGAACCTGATAGTGGGGAGTATTTTATCGATGAAGATAAAAATGTAGCACTTTCAAAATCCCGTTATAAACATCCAGGTAAAAAGTGTATTATTATGCGAATTAATGAAACGGGAACTTGTGGCAGAATATGATCCAAGGTGAATTTAATAGGTTCGGGGAGTTATTTTTTGAAATTGGCTTGATGTCTGCTGATGGGGAGGTTTTTCCCGTTATGGCACTGTTAGATACAGGGTTTACAGGTTGGTTAGCTATTGATAATCAAGATGCTGAGAGTTTAGGGTGGGTGCGTAATAATGAGCCACAGGATATGCAAACAGCCCAGGGCGAAGCACGGTTTAATTTATATGAGGGAAAGGTGGTTATTGAGGAAGAGGAGTTTACGGTTGAAGTGTTAGGAGGAGATGAACTGGTCAATACTCTTTTAGGTGTTTTGTGGTTACGAACAAAGCGTTTAGTTGTAGATTTTCCTATGGGAGTGTTAACCCTAGGATAAGCGAACGCATTACTGATAGTTAAAGAGGTGCGTTACACTTGGTTAACGCACCTGACAAGATAAGCGATCGCACTTGGTTAACGCATCCGACAAGATAGGCGATCGCACTTGGTTGTCAAGCGATCGCCTATTCCAAACTTGGCGTTGCTTAATAATGGAATGATTTTAAGAGTTTTGTGGAATAGGCATCTTGGTGGAACTGGCATCTTGCCAGTTTCATGCTTATTTTCGGGCGGGCAGGATACCCACCCTACTCCTATTCATTCAAAGATTCAGCAACGCCGCTAGCTTAGCACTGTGGGAGATAATCACAATTCCAATCATCAGGTATATAAGGGCGTTGGTATCATCGGTTGTGAACATACTCCCAAAGACAAGAGGCAAGAGGCAAGAGGCAAAAGGGAAGAACGAAAACAGATCCCGAGTTTTATTGGACAATAAAAAAAGACCATACAGGTTTACATCTCATTTATAAATGCTATAGAAAAAAACACCGACAAGACCTACATTTGTAGAATCTCGCGGGGCTTTGATTTTTTATACTATGATGTCTCAGCCGAAGCCTTAGAGATTGCTCTGAAGACTATTGAGCGCTTTGATAAACCGATTTCCCGGTTTATCAAAGCTTATCGGGCTGATTAGTTTATTATTTTAGTGGTTCTTGGGTAGTGATTCTTACGAACACTTCCGCACTACCTTGGTTATCATAGTGCGTTCCTCGTGCATCATTCTGGCAAAAAGAGATCCTTTGACCTGGGTAAACCTCAAAGTTCATCGAAGCTCCTCCACCCAATGTGAATCCTGGTGGCATTGTCTGGTCATAGGCAATCAGTTCATTAATTTTGTTTGGTGGCACGGGAAATTCACAGCTATCACACGGCTGGCTAAAATCTCCATTTGGATTAACTTTTGGTAGATTTGGACCATTATTCCATGCTCCTTGTGCATTCGCTGTCAGAATTGATGCATTAGAGAATGGGTTGGAAATTGTATGAGCTGGACACTCACTAGTCGCTTCAACTGTGAAATAAAATGTCTGCTCATTAGCACTGGCTGCTGCAGGAGACATCAGCAGGGATAGGCTGATGATTACCATCGCGAGGATAGTTGAGACAAATTTACGCATTTTTACTTCAAATTACACTCTGTTTTGTTTTGTCAAAGAAATGATTAGTCGCTCGTTACCAAGGGGTGGGTTGCTCCTTGTAGGGCTTCCTCACTTTTCTCTGACATTTCTAAGACGGGGCAACTAACTCTTTTGTGACTGGCGACGGAGAAGTTTTTCTACTCTATTTTTTCCTTAATATATGTATGTCTTTTTTTTGTTTGGGGCTTTTTTTTGGGGATTGTTCCTTTGGCTAGTTGGCTTGTTTCCAGTGCTCATAGCCATGATGATTTTATCCCTTCTATACTGTTGGTTCAAGCTTTAAAGGAACTTTTTTACCGTTTTTTGTTTTGCTTTTTGTCATGGAAATACTAGCTGGTCGTGAAAAAAACACACCAGCATTTTTTAGTAGCTACTTTATCTTTAGCCTTTGAGCTACTATCAGCTAATTACCTATGACCACAAATTAAAGCTGATCTGGCGGTCCTCTATCCCCTTGAGCTAATTTGTGATTGCTGCTTGGCTCTACCTTTGTTTTGAGATTTTCCAACCAAGACGCAATTCTCGCCAAAATCGGGATGGGAAATTGGGAAATATCCTTTGCTATTGGTGCTTCAATGCTCCCATACCCTAGCAGTGGTGGAGAAATTGCTATCTCTTGGGGCATAAGCAGTTTAACGCCATGGCTCTGGATAGGATTGCGATCGCTCCCCTGCTTTGATTGGGGATTTGGAGTACTTTCCAATCGTAATTTTCCAGCCAAGGGGAGTAATGCCTGGGAGCTTCTTGGTCTGCTTAAAATTTGCTGGCTTTTGGTGTCCCTACTTTTGGGCTCTTTTTTAATTGGGATTACTTTTGGTACTTCAGATAGTGGCTCAACTGCCAATGCTGGCTCTACCAGTAACGTTATCTCCCCTCCCGTTTTCTCTAAATCCTTGGAGCATCCCTCGACAGCAGACTCCGACACTACCATCGGCCTTAAAGACTCCGACTGCTCAGTTGTCTCCTGCTCCCCTTTTCCTATTTCTTTGTTTGAGGGAGTGACATAGCTTTCTTCGTCTTTTTCTTCCTTACTCTCCTGCTCTTCTACTCCCCTAATCTCCTGCAAAAAGGCTATTTCCCCGTAAGCCTTCTCATCCAACCCTGCCAGATACTTAGTTAACCGCTTTTGCAGTCTTGCCCTAGCTCGTTGGATACGTTTACGAACGCTATCGTTGGAAATTGCCAGTCGTTGAGCTATCTCTTGGTGAGACAACTCCTGCTCAAAGCGCAAGACACATACCTGACGCTGATTCTCCGGCAAATCCTCTAGAGCACTTTGGATTACCTCTAATAGTTCCCTCTTTTCTACAACTAAATCTGGGGTATCGAATTCCGTAACCAACCCATTCCCCTCTGGCACTGCTATCGCTTCGAGGTTTTCTACTCCGATTGCCCCAGAGTTGTTTTCTCGATGTCGGTCTATACAGAAGTTACAGGCAAATTTGGTCAGCCATCCTTTGAGATTGGTAATCTTTGGGGCAAATTTGGGCAATTTTTCCCAAGCCTTGACCATAATCTCAGAAAGAGCATCTTGTGCTTGGGAGCGATTACCCCCCATCCAGCTCAAGCAGCGATGGTAAAGATAGTCTTTATAGTGTTCCCACAGCGGCCAAAAGGCGCTGCTATCTCCATCAGACAGTTTTTCCAGGAGAGGCTCGACCCAAGAACTTGTTTCTTTTTCAGTCTTTTCGCCCCATTGGCCATCAGAACTTAGGTTTGTTGCCAGCATCAGTCCTGCTGAAACACCAAACTCAATTCGCCTTAATCTCATATTTGTAAATGAATCCCTGAGCTAACCAGCTAATCAGAATCTAAATAATCTAATCAGAGTTAAAGTATTCCAATTTCATGTTTTTACAAAACTGAGATGCACCGAAATTAATTATTCCATACTCGTTATTTTAAAACAAGTTAGGTTAGTCAACTTAATAGTTGAAGTGTAGTTATAGCTTAAATTAGAAGTTTATTTTAATTTATTTAACCTCATTGTTTAACCTTAGAGATGCCAAGATTAATCAATTAAAAATTACGTCATGACAGAGTCCACTAATCATTTTTAAACAATGATTAGTGGTAAGCATTCAGCCCTCAGCCGTCAGCCGTCAGCCAATGGCTGATAGCACCTCAAGTAGCACCTCAAGTAGTGCATTAGCTGATAGCTGATACCTATCAGTTATCAGTTTGTGAATAAGCGATGCAGCGTGGTCTTGGGGGTTCCCCCCATGAGCGACTGCATCAAGACAACAGTAACCATTTTTTTGATCTGAGTTAAGTCACAGGCTGGAAGCCTGTGCCACAAAGCTGACCGCTGACGTTTTCAGTTACCTCTTTACCTCTTACTAGTGTTGGTAAAAAGTCCTGAAATAAAACTAGAACATCCTCCATAACAATCCGGTTTGAGGCTATCCTTATCCTTGCGGTTTTGTCCAGCCCACTTCTAAGACGGTTTCGGATTCATTTTGTGACTGCTGGATTTAAAACCTGGAAACTTGGCTGATCTTGTTTCCTTGTCCTTCTAATCAAACAGGCATTGCTGAGGGGCGGAATGAATAGCAGTAGAGTGGGCATCCTGCCCGCGCGAAGATTGTAACAGGCAAGATGCCTGTTCCACCAAGATGCCCATTCCACTAAAGCCTTAAAATCCATGATTAAGCAATGCCAGGAACAGGCAAGATGCCTATTCCACTAAAGACTTAAAATCCATGATTAAGCACCGGAACAGGCAAGATGCCCATTCCACTAAAGCATTAAAATTATTCCATTATTAAGCACCGCTGGAACAGGCAAGATGCCTATTCCACTAAAGCATTAAAATTATTCCATTATTAAGCACCGGAACAGGCAAGATGCCCATTCCACCTCAGCCTTAAAATCATTCCATTATTAAGCACCGCTGGAACAGGCAAGATGCCCATTCCACCTCAGCCTTAAAATCATTCCATTATTAAGCACCGCCATCGAACACGCACCCTACTCAGGATGCATATCCTAAAAGCTATTTAACCTGATGCTGCATTACGAGACGGACTCTTCTAACACTGCTAAGGAGGGGGAAAATTAGGGCGAGCTGCTCCCTAAAGAACCCTACGTAACATTTATCAAAGTAAGACGCACCCTGCACCCTTTTGTCCGAGTGCAGCTTCGAGTTTACAGCCCCCAAAAGCTTCTGCTATCTCGATCAGAAAGTTTTTCCAAGAGGAACTTGACCCAAGAAACAACCTCCTGTTCCGCATTTTCACCCCATGGGCGATCAGAACTGAGGTTTGTTGCCAGAATTAGTCCTGTTGATGCACCAAAACTCACTATCCCATACTTGTTCTAATAAAACAAGTTAAGTTCGTCAACTTAATCCTTCAAGTGCAGTCAGAGCTTGAGTTGGGATTGTTTATTAAATTTTTTTTCAGCCTTTTTTCTCTTTTTATTAACCTTAAGTTAACTTGTTTTCTATACTACACATTAACAACCTGTCAACTTCAAGTTTTTACCTTCAACTTAAAGTATTTTACAAAGGATTTGTAAACAATAATTATAGTTTTTGACCTTCCATAAAATGCCTATAGAGTTGATTAGCTCTTACCTCTAGCCTCTAGCCTCTTGCCTTTCTTTAAAGGATTATGTTTACAACTCAAATAGAAATTCTATCGGCTCTGTAGGGTGGGCAACATGTATAGCGCTACGCGCAAGTCAGAAGTCAGAAGTCAGAAGTCAGAAGTCCGTTATGACTAAGTTTCGGATTTTAGGAGCGATGCAGCGCGGTCTTGGGGAGGCAGCGCGGTCTTGGGGGTTCCCCCCATGACCGCGCTGCCGTGGTTTCCCCCATGAGCGACTGCATCAAGACAATGTCCTGACCTTCATGGGTAGTGCTATAGTTAAAAATTTTGTCTCTAAAGGAAAATAGGGTAGTGGTAAAGATGTAATGATTTGGCTAGGGTCTGGTAAAAGTAATGGGAGCTAAAATCACGAATTGTGTACCATTACCGAAAACAGATTATTTTTATCTCTATCTAAAGGGTGAAATAGAGATAACTAATATCAAGTCCGGTTGAATACCCATAATTAGAGGGAGGGTGGGGAGATGGTCAGATGGGGAGGTGGTCAGATGGGGAGATAGGGAGATGGGGAGGTGGTCAGATGGGGAGATTTTTATTAAGGGTAATTATCCCGACATGATATAACCTCTAGGTTTAAAGACAGACAAAAGTAGTGCTTCCCATAGTTCATGGGGTTTGTCCTTAATTTTGATGAATAAATTGGACTGGTAAGCTATCAGCTTAAGCGCTACGCGCACGCTACGCGAACAGCCATCAGCTATCAGCTATCAGTTTATGGGCAGGCCACACCGAACAGCTTTTTAATAAAACAGGTAAGCATTGGAATAATGCTGAGTTAAATCTGCTGACAGCTGACCGCTGACCGCTGACCGCTGACCGCTGAATGCTTACTTGGACTGTGTGCTGAAACCCTACCAGCAGCGGGAATCCCAACTAAAGTATCAAGTGTCACCGATGAAGGTTCAGAACTGTTAACTAAAATCTAGCAATAATTGACAGTACTTACCAATATTTGCTAGATTTTAGTCATGGCATTAGTACCTATCCGTAAGGCGGTCGAACTTACAGGACTATCTCCAAACACACTACGGAAGTATGCAGACAATGGCACCATTCGATGCGAGAGAACCCCAGGAGGGACTAGACTCTTTGACTCAACAGATCTTCGCAGTTTTGGAAAAGCTCGAAGGGCTAGTAGACCCAACAATGTCACCATCTGCTACTGCCGAGTCAGTAGCAGTAAACAACGAGACGATCTCGCTCGCCAAGTCGCCTATCTGCATTCCCTCTTCCCCGAAGCAGAAATCATCTTTGACATCGGTTCCGGCCTCAACTACAAAAGAAAGGGGCTTAGAACCATACTGGAGCGAGTTGTCTGCGGAGATAAGCTCACGATTGTTGTTGCCTGTAAAGACCGACTTACCCGATTCGGGTTTGAACTCATTGAGTACTTGGTCGGTCTCAACGGTGGAAAAATCCTGGTTCTCGACCAGTCTAAAAACTGCCCAGAATCAGAGCTTACCGCAGATCTTCTCTCCATCATTCACGTCTTCTCCTGTCGGGTTCACGGACTCAGGAAATACGGTCAGAAAATCAAAGAAGATTCGTCTGTTCCTAAACCCTAGTCAGCGATCGCTAGTCCGTAAGTGGTTCGGAGTGTCCCGTTATGTTTTCAATAAAACAGTTAAAATTCTCCAGAGTGGCGAAGTAAAAGCCAACTGGAAAGCCATTAAAACTGGTATTCTAAATGACCTACCCGACTGGTGCAAGGAAGTGCCTTATCAGATCAAATCGATAGGGATTAAGGATGCTTGCACTGCTGTCAGGGAGGCTAAGAAGAAGTACAAGAAAACATTAGATATAAACCGGGTAAGGTTTAGATCTCGAAAGAATCCTATTCAGTCTTGCTATATCCCAAAGTCAGCCATTTCAGATGTAGGGATGTATCACACTAAATTAGGCGAGCTAAAGTATTCAGAGCCTCTTCCAATAGAAGTGTGCGACAGCCGACTAACCAGCAATAATGGGGACTTCTATTTAGTAGTTCCCCATAAAGTAACAAAAACGAATGCCGAAAACCAAGGTAGAGTAGTTGCTTTAGACCCTGGAGTCAGAACTTTCATTACTTTTTTCAGTGAGACATCTGTCGGGAAGATTGGGCATGGGGACTTTTCAAGAATCCAGCGACTCTGCCAACACCTAGACAACCTACTGTCTAAAATCAGTAAAGCTAAAGGTGGGCAAAAGCGTCGGATGAAGAAAGCCGCCAGGCGAATGGTTATTAAGATTCAAAATCTAGTCAACGAATTGCACCATAAGACGGCTAGATTCTTGGTTGATAACTTCGATGTAATTCTTATCCCTACTTTTGAGACATCTCAGATGTCAAGGAAAGGGAACAGGAAAATTAGATCTAAAACCGTTCGTAATATGCTCACCTTCGCTCATTACCGTTTCAAAGAATTTCTAAAACATAAAGCCCAGGAAATGGGGAAACTGGTAATAGATGTCTGTGAGGCTTACACCAGTAAGACTGTTAGTTGGACAGGTGAATTGCTCAACATTGGTGGAAGCAAAATAATCACATCGAAAGTTGATGGTCGATCTATGGATCGAGACATTAACGGCGCTCGGGGGATATTCCTCAGAGCCTTGGGAGATACCCCCTGGTTGCGAGAGCAACTTGCATTAGTGAGCTAAGATTTACCTTGGTAGATTTTGGTAGCTAAAAAGTATCGGCTGATCTAGCTAATCCAATCACTTGGTCTATATCACCACCAGCTGCAGCTTGGACAACGGCTGCGATCGCACTTTCCACTAATGGCGCTTCGCACAATATTACCTTGGGTTTCTGCTCTTCATCCAGAAACTCCAGTGCCATTTCCGCACTCAGCACTGCACTGCCTAGATCCATTAATACCACTACCCCAGCATCGGAGTAAACCGACTCAATGGCAGCTTGGACTTGCAGCACATCGGTACCAAAGGGATTTTCCGGGTCATCAATACCAGCTGCGATCGCAATTGGTACGGAGGTCTGAACCATCTGTTGAGCTAATTCCTTGACCCCAGCTGCTAGCTTAGCACTGTGGGAGATTATCACAATTGAGATCATAAGGTATATAGCATTTCTCAATCTGGGTTAATGGGAGTCGGGAGTCGGGAGTCGGGAGTCGGGAGTCGGGCTGCATCGCTTCTGCCTTCTGGCTTCTGGCTTGCTGTTAGGCATTTTAAATACATAACAGCTTACCTTGGGTAAACTACGTTAAGGCATAAATGAGGAAACAATAATGAATGATCTAGACCAAGCCAAGGTAGATGACTTTTCTGGGAAAATGCTTGATATCCTCAATGGGTCTATGCTAAGTCTTATGATCGGTATTGGGTATCAGACTGGGTTGTTTGAAGTTATGGCCAATCTGCCCCCTTCTACTAGCGAACAAATCGCTGTGGTAGCCCAGCTAAAAGAAAGGTATGTCCGTGAATGGCTGGCAGCCATGGTCACTGGGCAAATCATCGACTATGACCCAACAACCAATAGCTATAGTTTATCCGCTGAACATGCCTCTGTGCTGACACAGGTGGCAGGACCAAATAACATGGCACGGTTGACACTGGTTATTCCATTTCTGGCATCAGTCCAAAAAGCTCTTGTTAATAGTTTTCACAACGGTGGTGGCGTTTCCTATTCTGCTTACCCAGACTTCATGAACTTGTGGGCTGAAATTAATGCCGATAGATTTGATGCCACCATAACCCAAAAAATCCTACCTCTTATGCCTGATGTGGTTGAAAAGATGCGTCAAGGTGTTGATGTTCTTGATATTGGTTGTGGGGATGGTCATATCCTTAACCTCATGGCTAAAGCCTTTCCCAACAGTAGGTTTACAGGCTATGATTTTTTAGAAAATGGCATTGATGCTGCCAGAGCGAAAGCACAATCCCTTGGCCTAACCAATATTAACTTAGAAGTCAAAGATATTACAACCTTAAATGAACCAAACAAGTACGAACTAATTACAGCTTTTGATGCCATCCACGATATGGCACAACCAGCTAAAGTATTAAAATCAATTGCCGATTCACTTAAACCTGACGGAACTTTCTTGATGGTTGACTTGGCAGCATCAAGTAATCTGCACGAAAACCTGGATCACCCCTTAGGGCCGTGGCTATACACAACATCTTGTATGCATTGCATGACCGTTTCATTGGCACTAAATGGGGCAGGGCTTGGTGCAATGTGGGGGGAACAAAAAGCACTAAAAATGTTAAATGATGCAGGGTTTATACATGTAGATATTAAACAAATTCCAGAAGACATTTTCAACAATTATTATATTGCCAAAAGGTAAGCCGTCAGCGGTCAACTATCAGCTATCAGCTATCAGCTATCAGCTATCAGCGGTCAGCTATCAGCGGTTAGCTATCAGCTATCAGCTAAAGGCTTATGGTCAAGGCTGACGGCTGAATGCTTACATTCGCTGAATGCTTATGCCAAAACCTAAATACTCAAGTTATTTAAGGGTATAATTACCTGGAGATAAATAAACGGAACTGTGTTAACTTTTGTAACGCTGCCACCTCTGTTCCCTATTCCCTGCTCCCTGCTCCCTGCTCCCTAAAACCCAAGAATTTGTACCTCATTCAAATAATAATTGCTATAACCATGATGGAATTAGAACTAATAACTAAAGTATATCCGATTACAAAGAATTGCCAATTATTATATGAACGAGGAGAACATGCACTTTTAGGTATTAGTCCATTTAATAGCTATTTTTCAGAAAAAAATATCGCTATTTTATCAAACTGGGCGATGAAGAATTTTAAGAGCTTTAATTTTTTTATACCAGACGAGCCCTATGTCTATACACTAATGGCTTTAGGATACGATAAAGTTAAAGCCATAAAAAAATCTAAAAGGCAAGCTAATTATTTAAAAAATAAATGTCTAAGAGCCTTAACAGGATTAGACCTATCAACAAATGAAGCCGAAGCACTAATCTTAGATTTCCGGTATTTGAACAAAAACAAAAATTATCTCTCAGCACTAAAATTTTATGAAGATAAATATGCTAATGATAGTGAATTTAGAATAAATTGTATCGAAACGTCTAAGCAGGTAGTGGAAACACGAACATACCTTAGTTATGATCGGTTAGAAATTGCTGTTAAGTATCTATTAGCAGAATTACCTTTGTTTTTTAACAGTGTCAGTATTTTGGGTAAAAAAGAAGGAGTTTTTTGTTACCGGTATTGCCCCTTGTTAATTCAAACTGTTTTTGAGAAAAAAAATGGGATGGTATTGAATAATCAAGGTTACCTTATTATAGATATTGAATCTAATTAAATAGAGCTGAATGAATCAAGCCGCAATGTAAGCCTATGGTATAGGCGGATATGCTTACAATTTTATACTGCCATTACCCCAATTCCATCTACTAGCTAAACTTGCTACCATCCTAATGGCTATATTGTAACCAATTATTACAATTTTTATAAATTGCCTTGTTTTTTTTTGCTTTTAGCTTGACAACAACCCTAGCCAATTGTTATACTATACTCATAACAAAAAGAGCCGCGCTCTTCGGCGAGCAACCAGGAAGCGCGGCTCTCCCCCCAAGTAAAATTGAGGTAACTATATCATGCCAGAAAAACCATTAGTTTATCATCCCATCGATTACCATGAAGCGTTCGCGTAGCGTGTGCGTAGCACAATGGAGCGCCTTGAGCAGCTTGCCCAGACGGATTCCAAGCCAGAAAATTCCTATCCCTATCCCATCACCGAGCGAGAGCAAATCCTAATTCGACTGTACAGTTACTGGGAATTAGGTATGACACCGCAAGGGTTTTCTCAAAAGTGGGACATAACTCCAGAAGATATCGCGTTGATCTGCTCTTGCTCCACTCAAACCGTTAACGGCTGGTTTAACACCAGTCGTCGCTGTTACCCTCCCACTTCTGGTCACTTGCGCCATCTGGCCATTATGGATTTCTTGTTGGAAGATTTTGAGACAATTCCGAAAGAAGTATTGGAGCGATTGTTCTCCAAGGGAGAATGAAGAATGAAGAATGAAGAATGAAGAATGAAGAATGTAGAATGAAGAATGTAGAATGTAGAATGAAGAATGTAGAATGTAGAATGTAGAATGGAGAATGGAGAATGGAGAATAGAGAATGAAGCATGAAGCATGAAGCATGAAGCATGAAGCATGAAGCATGCAGAATGAAGAATGAAGAATGAAGAATGAAGAATGAAGAATGAAGAATGGAGAATGGAGAATGAAGAATGGAGAATGAAGAATGTAGAAGGCAGAAGCCAGAAGCCAGAAGCCAGAAGCCAGAAGCCAGAAGCCAGAAAGCAGAAGCCAGAATTCTTAATTCTCAATTCTCAATTCTCAATTCTCAATTCTCAATTCTCAATTCTCAATTCTCAATTCTCAATTCTTAATTCTTAATTCTTAATTCTTAATTCTTAATTCTTAATTCTTAATTCTTAATTCTTAATTCTTAATTCTTAATTCTTAATTCTTAATTCTTAATTCTTAATTCTACATTCTTAATTCTACATTCTTAATTCTACATTCTTCATTCTACATTCTTAATTCTTAATTCTTAATTCTTAATTCTACATTCTTAATTCTTAATTCTTAATTCTCTACGCCACTCTGCTGCTTTTCGATCCATCTCTTTGATGAACCCATCTTTTCCATCCATATAGGCTTCAATATTGTCTGGATATTTCTTAGCAAGCTCTCGCTTAAGTTCACCGTATTTCTGGGCATCCTTAGGATGGGCAATCATATAATCTCGAAAGGCTAAATGACGCTCTACCTGTAGCGAATTAACTTCAAATAGATGAACATGATGTGTTCTGATTCCTATTTGATTATGTTTGCGGAAATAACGACGACCTGGTATGCCGTATTCACCCATTCCTTCATAGCCTATTGTCTCCATACCTGAACTATTTTCATCGACTTTGGTAATGTCGTTGACTTCAACCAAAATATCAATAATTGGTTTAGCATCTAGTTCTGGAATAGATGTACTCCCAATATGGTGTACAGCAACTAAGTTGTCGCCGACGGCAAGGGCAATCTGCTTTGATTCATGCTCAAATTCCTCTCGCCACTGCGGGTCATGGGGAACAACTTCTACTTTTCTTGACATAACTACAGCAGTTTTATTTTAAGTATTCAGCGGTCAGCGGTCAGCGGTCAGCGGTCAGCGGTCAGCGGTCAGCGGTCAGCGGTCAGCCGTCAGTGGTCAGCAGACGTAACTCAGATTAAACCAATGGTTACCTGTTTTATTCAAAAGCTAAAAGCTGAACGCGCACGCGTGTGCGTAGCACATAAGCTGATAGCTGAAAGCTGAAAGCTGAAAGCTGAAAGTTGATAGCTTACGACTATACCTGGTAAAGAAGTAGGGATATCAGCAATGATTAAGCAGAAATTAAAGAAATCCAACGATATGCCAAACTGGGTGATCTGTTGATTATGGTTTTATTAGACCTAGCCAAGGCTAGGTCGTTGACTACCGTAAGCATTCAGCCGTGAGCTTTTAGCTCACGCGTGCGCGTTCAGCGGTCAGCTTAAAACAAGCTATCCGGCTTAGGAGTTCAACGGACTCAAAGCCAAAGACTATGAATTCCTGGCCGAAAGGCCAGGGAACTGAGATTAAACGAATGCTTACCTCTTTCATTCAAAAGCTGATAGTTCATAGCTGATAGCTGATAGCTGATAGCTGAATGCTTACAGACTACCTACTTAGATATCAGTAATTTTCCATAACTATGTCACAACCGACTATAGAATCAATCCTTCAAGAAGAACGGCTGTTCCCGCCACCAACTAACTTTGCCGAGAATGCCCAGATTAAGAGCATGGCGGAGTATCAGCAACTTTATGAACAAGCCAAAGCTGACCCCCAAGGGTTTTGGGCCCAGCTTGCAGACCAAGAACTAGACTGGTTTCAAAAGTGGGATACCGTATTAGATTGGCAACCTCCCTTTGCCAAGTGGTTTGTTGGTGGGAAGATTAATATTTCTTACAACTGTCTTGACAGACACCTCACTACCTGGCGTCGGAATAAAGCTGCCCTGATTTGGGAAGGGGAACCGGGAGACTCCCGCACCCTAACCTATGCCCAGTTACACCGGGAAGTTTGCCAGATGGCAAATGTGATCAAACAACTGGGAGTGAAAAAAGGCGATCGCGTTGGCATTTATATGCCCATGATTCCCGAAGCTGCTATTGCCATGCTAGCCTGTGCTAGAATTGGTGCTCCCCACACCGTTGTTTTTGGTGGCTTTAGTGCTGAAGCCCTCAAAGACCGACTGGTAGATGCTCAAGCTAAATTAGTAATTACTGCTGATGGGGGCTGGCGCAAAGACAAGATTGTTCCTCTCAAGATCCAAGTTGATAAAGCCCTAGAGAATAATGGCGCACCTACAGTAGAAAACGTCCTAGTGGTAGAACGCACCAAGCAAGGGATTGACATGGAACCAGAACGAGACCACTGGTGGCATGACTTGCAACCGGGAGCATCTGCTGATTGTCCAGCGGAACCCATGGATAGTGAAGATATGCTCTTCATTCTCTACACTAGCGGTACCACGGGTAAACCGAAAGGGGTTGTTCACACTACTGGTGGCTATAACCTCTACACCCACATGACTACCAAGTGGACCTTTGACCTCAAGGAGACCGATGTCTACTGGTGTACTGCTGATGTCGGCTGGATTACCGGACACAGTTACATTGTCTATGGTCCATTGTCCAATGGTGCTACTAGCCTGATGTACGAAGGGGCTCCCCGTCCTTCCAATCCCGGTTGCTTGTGGGATGTAGTAGAAAAATATGGAGTCACTATCTTCTACACTGCTCCCACTGCTATTCGTGCCTTTATTAAGATGGGAGACCAGCATCCCAACGCCCGTGATTTATCCTCCCTACGTATCCTAGGAACTGTGGGTGAACCAATTAACCCAGAAGCCTGGATGTGGTACCATCGGGTGATTGGGGGAGAACGTTGTCCCATTGTCGATACGTGGTGGCAAACTGAAACCGGTGGCTTCATGCTCACCCCCTTACCCGGTGCTACTTCCACTAAACCCGGTTCCGCTACTTTCCCCTTCCCAGGCATTATTGCTGATATTGTAGATTTAGACGGCAATCCAGTTGGGGACAATGATGGTGGTTATTTAGTTATCAAACATCCTTGGCCAAGTATGATCCGTACTGTCTATGGGGATGATGACCGTTTCCGCCGCACCTATTGGGAACACATTCAACCAAAAGATGGCCAATACTTCTATTTTGCTGGAGATGGTGCCAGAAAAGACTCCGATGGCTATTTCTGGGTTATGGGTCGTGTCGATGACGTGTTGAATATTTCTGGTCACCGCTTAGGAACCATGGAAGTGGAGTCAGCACTGGTTTCTCATCCTTCTGTAGCTGAGGCCGCTGTAGTCGGTAAACCTGATGACCTAAAAGGGGAAGATGTCTTTGCCTTTGTGACCTTAGAAGGCAGTTATAGCGCTAGTGACGAACTCAAGCAAGAACTAAAGCAGCACGTGGTCAAAGAAATTGGTGCGATCGCACGTCCTGGTGACATTCGCTTTACTGATGCTTTGCCCAAGACTCGTTCCGGTAAAATTATGCGTCGGCTATTGCGATCGCTAGCTGCAGGTCAAGAGGTTGCTGGAGATACCTCCACTCTAGAAGACCGCAGTGTTTTGGATAAGTTACGAGAAGGGGCTTGAAAAGCACGCTTAACGTAAATAGTCAGCTATCAGCCATCAGCTTATGGGTTACCTCACAGGCTAGAAGCCTGTGCCACGCTACTTGAGGTGCTTTTGAATCAAATTAGCTGACGGCTGACTGCTGACTGCTGAATGCTTACGCTTACTCTTTGACAATAATGGGAATCATGGCTGTCTTATGTTGAAAGTATAAACAATCAGTAGGTGGAGAAACTTTGAAGATGATGATACCCTTAATATCCTTTTCTGGAACACCTGCTTCAAGAAGATAAGGAACTTGAGTTTCATTGAAAAGAGCTTCCCAGGAATCGTATCTATTCTTGAGAACTCCTGTTGACGTCAAATTACAATAGCTTAAAATTCCACCCTTCTTAAGCAGGGGATAAACCTTTTTGATAAATGGAAATTGGTGGGTGTGTTGTTCATCTGCATTCAAAGGATAAGTATCATAGAAAATACCATCGAATGATTGATCACTAAATGATTCTAAGACATCACATGCTAAGCCCAAGATAGGGGTTACTTTATTAACTGCACTGTTTTGGAAATCAATCAATCGTTTAAAAACATCGTCATTGGCTTCTATAATCACATGTTCTTCTGGAGCATAAGACTGAATAGCATGAGCCGATATTCCCAAGCCAAAGCCACATTCTAAGATCCGACCACCATGGCGAGTGACTAACGCCGCAAAAGCCCCCATATAAGGGGTTTCCCAACGTTCCATAACCGGATGTCCTTCGATCACCAATTTTTCATCGGTTAGGACTTCTTTTTGAGCAGACCATCGTTGGGGATCCGCGCTTGATTTTAACCCTTGATAACCGCTTTCAAAATTCATAGTCTTGACCTATTGACCCTCTTAACTGGTAATTACTATTGTTAGTTTTTAACCAAAAAGCGGTTGATAGTTTAAATTTGGAAAATAATCTTCACACTCGCCTTTTCTGCGAATGTCCCACGTTGCACAATGAAAAGACCCGCCAAATTCAAATACATGTCTAAAGGGTAAAGGAAAAACCTCAAATCCATGCTTATCCAACAATTCTTGGAGAGGTTTTTCTCTTTCCTCACAGATAACCTTTGTCGGTGATATACTCAAAACATTCATTGACAACCACTTACTGGACTGGCAAAACATTGGCATTTCATCATTCGAGCAAGTGGGTTGAGGAACTGTGATAAACTCCCAGCCATTGTCTTTAAAAATCTTCTCCTCCTCTTCCCGTATAGGTCTTTCAGGGTTTGTCAAAATAAGACCTGGTCGCAAAGGAACAAACGTACAGTCAATGTGTGATGGGAAAAAATCAAGGGGAAAATGAACAGGGTGAACCCGAAATCCTCTTGGTTCTAGGTGCTTTTTTAACCACCGAATTCCTGTTTTATTTGTTGTCATCGATTCCTGAACTAATATATCCTTTCCTAATCGGCTACAGTCAGCCGCATCAAAAATAACTTCATCTTGTGTAATACAAAATTCAAAATCATGCATACGCTTAAATCGTTCTTCTAAAGACAGCTCCCAGAAATTTTCTAGATACATACTATCCTGCATAGTCGGTTTAGGCGCAGCATTCCAAATCATATGCTCGTCTTTATTCCAATATTCATAGACTAATTTCCGGTAAGGTAAGTATTCAAAAAATCTAGCTCTCTTCGACATAGTCGCTTCCAGGATTTCATTCCCAAAGGTAATCATGACATCCCGAGGACAGACTCCACAGTATTGATTGGCAACTTCAAAGTAAGGGGTTTTTATAGATTTGGTAAAATCAAATTTTTCTGGTCTTCTTACTATCACATCGTGGTCTTTTAATAAATAAGCCAGTCCATTTAATTCCTCATTAGCTTTTTCAAGGACTTTAGGGTCTTTAGGTCCACTGGGGAAAGGAATGATTTCCGCTAAATTCTGATCTCTTAATTTCGGATGATTCCCTGGTTCTTTTGGTTCAAAGCTAGCGTAGTCTGCAATTCCTACGACCATTTATTCCAATTCATCCCATTCATTCCAGGAATTAACAATTTTTTCCGACATTTCTGATCTCCTTATCTATAACGTACTAGCTTTTTGCTAAATTTTGTGCGTTGCCTAAATGCGGGATAATTTTAATAGTTTTGTAGAATGGGCATCTTGCCCGTTGCAATCTGTAGAATGGGCATCTTGCCCGTTCCACCCAGCAGCTCAAACAGATTTTAGGAGATGTACCCCTTAAAAACACAGCTGATGCTGTTATCACCGTTTAAATGCATAACAGCTGACAGAGTTTCCCTTCACGGAAAAAATCAAATTGAGTATAAGTAGAGTATCCTACAAATACAGAATCCAATTTTTATCATTCATCATTTATAACAACTTTCTTTCTTTTGAAAGACAGGTTAAATCATATCATCACAAATTTGCACTTTTTGATTAAGGTTACATTTATTTACAAAATCTTAAATCTAAATCTATATATAATTTTTTTATTTATATATAGTTAACAAATACCATAAGTAGTAAACTTGATCCGATATCACTAGTATTTTTGTTGATAGTTGACAGTTGCTTGACTGTCAACTCTGCTATAACAATCGCAAAAACTTGTTCACATATTTATTGTGGTTAGATAAATTTTTTATACAAAGACTTGACAAAATTTCGGTTTATATCAACTCAAATCGCAGCACTCTAACCCAACATAAATAACAGTAAGCATATGCGCTACTTGAGGTGCTACTTGAGGTGCCGTCAGCTATCAGCTTACACAAGACTTAGGCAGCCAATCTATATGTAGGCTGTCTAAGTCCTGTTCAAATCGGAAAGATTAATCAGGAAATTTGTCTTTTAAAGCTTGATCAAACCCTTTATCAAACGTTTGTATATTAGATCTAAAGAAGCCAAAATCCAAAACTATTCTCGAAAATCCTTTCCTGTTGCCTGTTGCTTGTTGCTTGTTATTTATTTCTCCAAAACCTTTACTTCTAGACAGAGGAGCTGCAATCCGTAACACCTTCTCCAGTAATGAAGGAAAGAAACGCTGACACCACACAGCTAAGTGACTTTGCCATCCGACTAAAATTTCCGATGAGTTCTTCTCCAGTTTGGCGACTAGCACCTTAGCGACTTGTTGAGGAGTCATCGGCAACACCCAGCGAAACAACTGCAATCCTCGCGCCATATCAGTATCTGTTAACGATGGCAGTAAAGCGATTACCCGGATATTTTGTGGCGCTAACTCTCCCCGTAACGCTTGAGTAAATCCAACAATTCCAAACTTGGTAGCGGAATAGCTTGCCATTGTCGGTGCTGCTACTTTACCCATCAAACTAGAAACATTCACAATAGTGCCTTCTCCTCGTGCTGCCATGCGTCGCCCAATTAGACGAGTCATCGTGTACATACCCATTAAATTGGTGGTGATTTCTTCTTGTAAATTTTGCAGTTTGGATTCTAGAAAAGGAGCTTGATGAGCAACGCCAGCACAGTTAACCAACAAATCAATTGGTCCGTGAGTTCGCCAAGCTCGTGCGATCGCAATATTGACTCCTACGATTTGGGTCAGATCTAGGGCGAGGGTGACAACTAGTACCCTCCTTGAAATGAGTTTTTACCAGAAACTAAGCCATAAGCCTACACTAACAACAGCAACTCTCAAATGCAACATATATTAACATAAACCTATTGTTTTTTACATTTATATACGAAAACGTCATACATCGATTAGGATGAAGCAGTTAGTCCATATTGGTTAAATCCCTTGCCAAATCTAGGATTGAGTCATTTTATGCCTGAATCTTATTTTTTTGTTCAGCAATAAAAAATATGAGAAAATTAACAAAGTGTTCAGGTAGATTTAAAAAATCCGCTCATCCTAGACCTGGCTAGTCGTGGGATGAGCGGGTCATTTTGTTCAAGTAGATTAAAAATATCCGCTCATCCTAGACCTGGCTAGTCGTGGGATGAGCGGGTCATTGTCTGATAAATGCTAAATAAATTGTAAGTACCCAAGTACAACAATCACAAACAACTGTGAATACTTATAGAGGGAAGATTTGCCAAAATGGACTCACCCCCCACCGATATTAGCATTACACAGTCGTGATGTCTTTCTCTTTAGCCGCCAGCAATTCATCAATTTTTTTTGTGTATTTATTCGTCAACTTCTGAATATCCTCCTGCAAATCCCTTGACTCATCCTCAGAGATTTCCTTATTTTTTTCCTCTTTTCGGACAGAGTCAACGGCATCACGACGGATATTGCGAATCGACACTCGACCTTCCTCCGCAAGCTGACTTGCCATTTTGACAAATTCTTTACGACGCTCGCTAGTGAGTGGAGGAATATTTAACCGCACGACTTCACCATTGTTGTTCGGAGTCAAATTCAGATCAGAAAGATTAATGGCTTTCTCGATCTTGCTCAGGGTACTTTTGTCGTAAGGTTGGATGGCGATTGTACTAGCGTCTGGCGTGGTGATATTAGCCAAAGATTTCAGGGGGGTTGGGGTATCATAGTAATCAACCATCACCCGATCCAATAGACTAGCATTGGCACGACCAGTCCTAATGGTATTGAACGCCCGTTGAGTTGCCTCAACAGCTTTCTGCATACTGGTTTCGACATCAGCTAATTTCACAGGAACCTCCCACAATTGTTCCAACAGTTTCTCCCATAACAGCGCGGTGAATATTACCCCGCACCCTTAGATCAAATACCATAATTGGGAGGTTATTCTCTTTACATAATGCGATCGCAGTACTATCCATCACCCGCAAATCCTGACTTAAGACATGGCTGTAGGTCAGGCTGCGATACCGTCGGGCATTAGGATTCAGCTTAGGATCACAATCATAAATACCATCGACTTTAGTTGCCTTAAATATTACCTCAGCATCGATTTCTGCCGCTCGTAAAGCAGCGGTGGTGTCAGTGGTAAAGAAGGGATTACCACTACCTGCACCAAAAATGACCACTCGTCCCTTTTCCAGGTGGCGAATGGCACGACGCCTGATATAGGGTTCTGCCACTTCCTGCATTTCGATTGCAGTTTGCACCCGTGTCGGGATCTGGTTTCGTTCTAGAGCATCTTGCAAAGTCAAGGCATTCATCACTGTCGCAATCATACCGATATAGTCAGCAGTTGCCCGATCCATCCCCCCTGCTGCAGCTTTAAGTCCGCGAAAGATATTGCCACCACCAACAACGATTGCCATTTGAACACCTTCATTCAAAACGGCAGCCACTTCAGCTGCGATTTCCTGAACTACTTCCGGTGAGATGCCGTAGCCCAAATTGCCCATCAAGGCTTCACCGCTCAATTTTAGTAAAACCCTTCGGTATTTTATCCCCATGCCACGACTCTTTGTTATGAAATTGTTATCCACATCAAGATAACAGTCAAATTTACCATTCGTCATGGGTCATAGCTGATCGCTGATCGCTGATCGCTCATTTTTAATCCCAGCTTAAGGATTAACGCCACTGAATAGGACTACCAGTTACCTTAGTTGATTGTGGTGAAATCTCTTGCCCTGCTAAAAGAGACGCGATCGCACTGTATAAGTAATGGGCTTGTACTGCGTCACCATCTTGGGGATTATCATCAATTGACCCATTATAGCATACAACTCCCTTATTGTCAATCAAAAATGCCTCAGTCGTTTTCTGGGCACCAAAGCTGTGAGCTACGTCTTGAGTTGGATCCCAAAGGTAAGGAAAGTTCAATTGCTGATCTTGGCAGAACTGCTTCATCTCCTCAAAACTCTCTGCGGGGTACTGATAAACATCATTGGCATTAATGCCCACTAGGGTAAAACCTTGATGTTCAAACTGGTCTTGAATGTGTTTGAGTCTTGGGATGTAGGAATTGACATAGGGGCAGTTGTTGCCTAAGAAAATAACTCCGACTCCTGAGAAATGTTCTAAGTAACGGCAGAGATGGTGAACCTGCTCATCAGTTCCCGGCAATTCAAAATCCGGAGCATAACTGCCAATGGTGATGATGATTTTTTCTATAGTCATGGGTGATGGGTGATGGGTGATGGGTGATGGGTCATGGGTCAACCCCCTTTAGAATGCAAGGTTTGCTTAAGGGGAGATGATGCGATCGCCAGTTAGCTTATAGACGAATTGGCAACCTTCACCATAGGTTGTCGTGGCTGAATAGGCAATCCGTAAAATCACCACTCCTATAGCTGACTATTTACCAGAGTTAGCAGAGTTTGTTACACAATGTAAAGGTAAAGCTATGGCATAACTTGGGATTTTTTGATCATGTCCTCCTCTTTCACAGCCCCAATCAGGGATCAGATTGAAACAAAAACCTGGATGTGGCAGGGCTTTTCCATTGGGTATAAAGCTTACGGTAATTCTGGACCAGCTGTGGTGATGGTCCATGGCTTTGGGGCATCTTCCGGACATTGGCGCAAGACCTTGCCAGTGTTGGGGGAAAACTGCCGATGTTATGCCATTGATTTGATTGGCTTTGGGGCTTCAGCTAAACCGACTCCTGGTAAAGAGATAGACTATACCTTTGAAACCTGGGGGCAACAAATTGCGGATTTCTGTCGGGAGGTTGTTGGTGGTCCCGCTTTTTTAGTCGGAAACTCTATCGGCTGTATTGCCGTGATGCAAACCGCTGTAGATAATCCAGAGCTAGCCAAGGGAGTTGCCCTGCTCAACTTTTCTCTACGACTACTCCATGAGCGTAAACGGTCTGAACTCCCTTGGTATCAGCGTCTTGGCGCACCAGTACTTCAACGATTCTTAAGGATTAAGTGGGTTGGCCAGTATTTTTTTAGTCAGCTGGCTAAGCCTAAAGTAGTGCGTAATATTCTGTTGCAAGCCTACTGTCGTCCAGAAGCTGTCACTGATGAACTGGTTGATCTAATCATGGCACCAGCGGCTGATCCCGGTGCAGCTGATGTGTTTATTGCCTTTACTAGCTATTCTCAAGGACCACTACCAGAAGACTTGATCCCAATTTTGCCTTGTCCTGCCATCATACTATGGGGCACCGAAGACCCTTGGGAATCCATTGACTTGGGACGAGAATTAGCGAAATTCCCCACTGTAGAAAGGTTTATTCCTTTAGAAGGTTTGGGTCATTGTCCCCAAGATGAAGCACCAGAGATAGTCAACCCGATTTTGGTCAATTGGATTGGGGAAAATCAGGTTGAAGGTTAGCTGGTTGAAGGTTAGCTGGTTGAAGGTTGAAGGTTAGCTGGTTGAAGGTTGAAGGTTACCCAGTTGTTCGCGTAGCGTGGCCTTTTGGCCAAGGTTGTTTGGTTGTTCGCGTAGCGTGGCCTTTTGGCCAAGGTTGAAGGTTACACAGTTGGAGGCTGAAGGTTGAAGCTTGAAGGTTACCGAGTTGTTCGCGTAGCGTGGCCTTTTGGCCAAGGTTGAGTTAACAACAATCGCGATCGCAAATCCCCCAACACCTCCCCAACGCCACTAGTACTATTAACCCAACACCTAACCCCTAAAACCATTACCGTAACATTCAACGGTCAACCCTTTAACAACCTTCAACCTTCAACCAGCTAACCTTCAACCAGCTAACCTTCAACCTGTTAACCTTAAACCCTTTAACAACCTTCAACCTGTTAACCTTCAACCGATTAACAACTTTCAACCTTCAACTTTCAACTATCCTTAACTGCTACTAGCTCTAATTGATAGCGATAGAGAGCCACAGGTTGTTCCAAAGCTTTAAAGTAATCGGGGTCTTGTGGTGAGAGGTAAACCGCTGTAACTTGGTCAGCCTTAATAATTGGACTAGGTGATTTATAGAACTGATATGCTGTTGTGGTTTCTACTTCGTTGAAAAAAGGTCGGCGAGTACCGCGAAAGACTTGGTTGACAACTTCTGTGGCAATAAACTGATCCGGAGCTGGTATTTCAGAAGCACGACCAGTAATCACTGAAACTAGTTGGCTCCCGGTGCGCAGAAGGGTAATCTGACGATTAGGGGTATTGGGGTCTACTTTGACAGCTCTAATTATGCGTTCGCCTAAGTAAGCCTTAGCAATATTCAACCCATTGAACCCTCGGTCAGCAACCACCTCTGAGGTAGGTTTTAATACTGATAGATTTTGTCTAGAACGTCGAGTTCTAAAGGGAATAAACCAATCCCCAAGCCCTGAGCTTGATTTCCCAACTTGTTGAAACCTCACCAGAAAACTAATTGGCTCCTTGAGATGACTGCGATTACCTTCAAATCCTGGGGTGACTATTTCTGGTGCTAGAGGTGCTATCTGCTCGATCAGGGTGCTGGTAACTTTCCAAGTCCCCTTCATCCAAGTGGGATATAGCAAATCACCGGTCGCCGCTGTCACTGGTGGTTTGCTTTTCCAATCGGGAAACTGACCTAAACGCTCAGCTAACTCTCCTGCCTGAGCCTCACCACTACCAAAGAGTAAGGTCAACACCAGACATAATCCCAAAATTCTTTTCAAACCAAAATTCCTCTCAGCTTAGACTGGTCAGCTATCTTGCGGTAAGGCAGGTCGCCCCATCCAAGCAAGAATCAAAGCAACAGGGGAGTGCTGACCTTTACCATTTTAACTTTGGGTGTCTGCACTATAGATGTTTCCACTGTCGGTGTTTTCACTAAGATATCCTTTTAGATATTCCTTAGCCTAATCCAGGGCTAACTGTCAAGTATAGTTCACTCTCGCGAGAACTGTCCAAAATCTGTAGAGTTTTTGATAATCGATGATTTTACTGACTTTTACTTCAATTCCTGGTAAGTGAACTACCACGACCTACTTCGTTGTTAGCATTCGCGCAGCGGAGGCCGTAGGCCAAAAGCGTGGCCTACGGCCAGGTCGTGGCTTCCAGCTTCACGGAAGAATGCCTCAACTTGGACGGACGTCCACGTCTTGGTCTTACTTCTTCGACCCTGGCGTTGACCTCCCCCGTCCCAGAGGAGGATAGCATTCTGATCCCTTCTGCTCTAATATTCTTTGCCGCATTACCATCTCTATCATGATGAGTGCCACAGCTTGGACAAACCCAAGACCTTACATGTAGCGGTAACTCTTTGATTCGGTAATGACAATTAGAGCAGGTTTTGGAACTGGGAAACCATCGATCTATCTCAACTAGTACTTTTCCTTCTTTTTCGCATTTATAAGAAAGAAAATTAACAAAATTTCCCCAACTTAGATCAGATATTGCTTTAGCTAATTTGTGGTTACGAACCATGCCCTTGACGTTTAGGTTTTCGACTACCACTACCTGGTTATTGTCAACTATTTTTCTAGATAGCTTATGCAAGTAGTCTTGGCGGACATTTCCAATCCGTTCGTATACCTTAGCTACAATCTTTTTGGCCTTTTTGCGTCCATTGCTCCCTTTCTTTTTTCGGGCAGCAATACGCTGCTTTTTCGCTAGTTTATTTTCGTACTTTGCTAAATGCTTGGGATTCCCAAATTTAGAAGTTTTTTCACCATCGTAGGTGATCGCAAAATCTTTAATACCTAAATCAATACCAATCACTTTACCTGTGGCCTTTGGCCACGCTGCGCGAACAATAGATGGCTTTACGTCGTTCGAGTCGTATTGCATCAGTACAGAGGCATAGTATTTACCGGAAGGAGTCTTGCTGACTGTGACAGTTTTGATTTCTCCATCTAATGGTCGGTGGATTATTGCTTTAACAACTCCCAACTTTCCGGGAAATTTGAGACAGTCACCTACCTGTTTTACGTACTGTGGATATTGGATTGATTGACGGTGATGATATGACTTGAATTTAGGATATTTAGCTCTACCTTGGCCTATGGCCACGCTACGCGAACAAAAAAGTTTTGATATCCACGACTAAGATTGAGACTGACCGATTGCAAAATCTGAGAGTAACAATCCTTTAGCCATACGGTTTTCTCGTCTTTTTTGAGTTTTGGCAACATAGCATTAAGTGCAGAACGAGACAATCCTTTCCCGGTTTCCTTGTAGGTTTCTATGCACTGATTTAGAGCATAATTCCACCACCAACGAGCACAGCCAAAGTGCTGAGCAAGTATATGAACTTGCTCTTGTGTGGGGTAAATTCGGATCTTTACGGCTTGATGTCTCATTTTTCCTGCATTTGCTATCGACCTATATATCATTATATGTCATTTGTGATAAATCGTCAATTCATCAGCAAAGGTTTTGAGAGGGCTATCCATCCTAGAGACGAAACCTGATTGTTAGTGGAGCCTTTATGGTTAGTCGGCTATGCATAAAAGGGTTAAAACTTTTTGATTAAGGCTCCACTATCCTTACGGTAACTTCAACACCTGGACGTTCGCGCAGCGTGGCCAAAGGCCAGGTGGGAGAATTTCGCCCCCTCAAACTCCCCCTATTTCGTTAAAAATTAGTCTAATAGGCTTACCATAGAGAGCTTAAAACTATGTGGCTATATCAAAAAGATTTAGTGAAGTTAATATAAATTAACGGGAACAAAGTTAATCAGTAAGGTTCATAATAAAAGTGTATATATAATACTAGTGTATATACTTAGATCTTAATAAAGGCTTCAAGATTTCAGTTAAGGTCACCAGCCTGATGTTTACCAAACCCTGACCATAGTACTATTCCCCTCAGTATTGTGATTCAGTGTAATTCAGTGTGATTCAGTGTGATTCACTCCTAAGCAGCTGATACCCCAGGGTGCATCTGACCTCAGCTTAAAAACAGACGTATTAGGAAATTGCTAATCTCATCCTGTAGTTGACTAATGCATTTTGGAATTCAGGATAGCCGATTAAAAACGATATTACCCATGAGCCAAATCAAATTAGCTGTGAGTCAAATCAGCCAGTCCCTGGCAGCCGTATCTTTGTTGGTAGCCCATATTGGTGTCATGCCAACTCAAGCACAGCCCATTCAAGCCGATGGTAGCACTCCGACCCAAGTCACCCCCAATGACAATCAATTTGATATTGATGGTGGAACCCCCTCTGGAAATAATCTCTTTCACAGCTTTCAAGAGTTTGGTCTAGACCAAGACCAAATTGCTAACTTCCTATCTCAACCGGGTATACAAAACATTCTGAGTCGGGTCACCGGTGGTAATGCTTCTGTGATCAACGGTCTAATACAAGTTACAGGGGGCAGCCCTAACCTGTTTTTAATGAACCCAGCGG
Organism: Moorena sp. SIOASIH; assembly: GCF_010671925.1. Taxonomy (GTDB): domain Bacteria; phylum Cyanobacteriota; class Cyanobacteriia; order Cyanobacteriales; family Coleofasciculaceae; genus Moorena. Next base: position 657,819 of record NZ_JAAHIH010000001.1, read on the forward strand.
GGATAATTTTTGGTGCTAATGCCCAGCTGAATGTCCCTGCTTCTTTAACTGCAACTACGGCCACCAGCATTGGCTTTGGTGATGACAATTGGTTTAATGCCTTTGGTGACAATGACTACTCTAGCTTAGTCGGTACACCCAGTGCCTTTGCGTTTGATACATCCCAGACACCTGGGACATCCCAGACACCGGGACTAATTTTTAATGAGGGTATAGAAATCCTAGAAGGAAATAACCTGACTTTAATCGGTGGTACTGTCATTAACACCAATCAACTGGAGCTTCCAGACGGAACAATTACTATAGCTACGGTGCCTGGGGGAAGTTTGGTAAAAATTAGCCAGCAAGGAAGTTTGCTGAATTTGGAAGTTGAACCCCTAACCTCAAATCCCTCCACAGCAGAACAATCTTTTACACCGCTCTCTTTAGCGGAGCTATTAACCGGGGATGATGTCAGTCATGCCACAGAATTCACGGATAATGGTGATAACACGGTGACCTTGACTAGTTCTGGCATCACTATATCGCCTGGTGATGTAACTGTTTCTGCCAACAATAACCTGACTCTGAGAGGAAGCCAGCTATCTAGCACGGGGGAATTAACCCTATTGGCGAAAGAGACCGTACTGATCAGGGACACACCAGAGAATTCCTTCCAAGCAGTAGCAGGAGGAAACCTCAAGATTCAGGGGGATGGGGGCATTGATATCCAAGCACTGAAGAATCCCAACACCCGCTTCGAGAGTGGTGGCGACCTGACATTGGTCAGCGATGGCACGATCTCTACAGATGCTCACTTTGCCAGTGGCGGTAATTTCTCAATTGAAAATTTAGCTGGTGAACCAGGTAACTTTGTTAGCCTCCAAGACCCAATTATCACTGCTGACGGAGATGTTACGTTTGGGAATTACACAGGGTCTTCTCTTAAAGTAGAATCCACAGGAAATATTGAAGCTGGGAATATCAAAATCACCGCACCAGATACTGGGCTAGCCGATTTAGACTCAGAGTTAACAGATACTCAGCCAGAAAATTTTCTAGAGTTAGTTTCCACTTCAAAGCGGAACGAATTAGATAGTGAAACTTTAAACAAATTAGAGAATCAAACCTTAAAAACTACTCGTGCCGTGATTTTAAGGGCGGGTTTGAATAAAGATGAATTGAGCAATCAAGTTACGGTAAATTCTGGAGATGCTTCATCCAATCAAGTTACGGACAATGCTGGAGATGCTTCATCCAAAGGGAGTATCACCATTGGTAATATCGATACCAGTAATCCTCCTAATGGTGGTGGTAATAATGCTCCTGGAATTCAAGGTGATGCTGGTCCTGTGATATTATCTGCTAAAGGTGACATTATTTTTCGCAATAGCAATAGTGATGGGACAAATAATAATATTAGAAATAATAATTTAACCCAAATAAGAACCACAGAAACAAATGGGAATAATTCTGGTAATGTATTTTTGGAAACCAAAGAGGGCAGTATTAGGATAGAGGGAGTAGGACTCGATATCAACACTGAGGTTTCAAGCGATGGTAATGCTGGGAAAGTAACGTTTCAGGTTCCAAATTTAGATAATATCGACTCTGGTAAGTTGCAACTCAGGACAAGAGCTCGGGGTAGTGCTGATGCTGGTGATGTAGAGTTTGTTAGTCAGCAAGAGAGCAGCCCAGAGCAGAAACAACAAATAAGAGATCAAATCGAGGAAGATGTGCGGGCTTTCGGTGGAGGGGGTATAGGTGATTTTATTTTTAGCCGTTTTCCCACAGATACTAATACAGAAGAGGAAACAAACCAACAAAACGACACAAACCAACAAGAAGAAACAGACCTTATAGAAGAAACCGACCTTATAGACACTGGTGAAACCGACCTTATAGACACTGGTGAAACCGACCTTATAGACACTGGTGAAACCGACCTTATAGACACTGGTGAAACCGACCTTATAGACACTGGTGAAACCGACTCTGACTCTAACCTTAATGTTAGCTTGGGCGAAGGTAATGAAATTGTTAATGAAACATCCCCTGAAACAAGTGACTCCAACGGTGGAAACAGTGGTAAGCAGACTCCCGCTTCCACCTCTGACAAGACTGCGATCACTGACACCCAAGAGTCCTCTAGCTCAGACCCTAGTAGCTCAGACCCTGGTAGTTCAGACGCTAGTAGTTCAGACCCTGGTAGTTCAGAACCTGGAACCCCTACTGCTTCATCTCAATCAAATTCCCCAACTGAGGAGGTCTCACCTGAAACTGACCCAGTTTATTTAATTGAAGAAGCCTTCACCAAAGAATATCAGTCACACTTTCAGCGATCGTTCAAGACGAAAATCAACACACAGAATGATGTCCGCAATCGGACTCGGGAGCTTGAGAGGGAGACAGGGCTAAAGACTGCGGTGATTTACGTCAGTTTTGTCGAAAATTCCAGTACCTTACCAGGCACTCGATGTCAAAGTCCCTCAATCCCTGTTTCCAAAATCGACCGACGGTTTGGTTACCGACTCTCTCAGGTGCCTCAAGCACCAGAGCGTTGCTTACCAAAACCAAACGACCAGCTGGAACTTTTGGTGATCACCGCTGAAGGTAATCCAATTCTGCGGCGAATCAATGGTGCAAGTCGTGATCAAGTCCTAGCTGTGACCAATACATTTCAGCGATCGCTTAGCAATCCCCACAGCTTGGATGCCAAAGCCCACCTAAATCCAGGTGAGCAACTTTATCAATGGATCATAGCGCCCTTACAGAAGGAATTAAATGACCGCAAGATTCAGAGCCTAATATTTGCTATGGATGAGGGTTTGCGCTCCCTACCCCTAGCAGCTATCTACGATGGGCAACAATATCTGGTTGAGAAGTATGGTGTTAATTTGGTGCCTAGTCTGAGCTTAACCTATTCTCGTCACACAGATGTGAGACCCTTCCGGGTTCTGGCAATGGGAGCATCGAAATTTCGTTATCAAAATCCTTTGCCTGGGGTAGAAGTGGAGTTAAGCACCATCACTGAAAAACTGTGGAAAGGTCGCTCTTTTCTCAACGAAGCCTTTACTCTCGAAAATTTAATGGCTCAACGACAACAGCGGCAATATGGCATCATTCACCTAGCCACCCATGCAGAGTTCAACTCGGGAACTCCTAACGATTCCTACATTCAGATGTGGAACCGCAAACTAAGGCTGTATGAAATGAAAAATCTACTTTATGAGCCATCGGTAGAGTTGTTGGTACTCAGCGCTTGCCGAACCGCTTTGGGCAATCGAGAAGCGGAGTTGGGTTTTGCTGGGTCAGCTTTTCAGGCAGGAGTTGACTCGACTTTGGCAACCCTTTGGTATGTCAGTGATCAAGGTGCTCTGGGGCTAACTACTGAGTTTTACCGTCAGTTGAGAAAGACATCGAGTAAAAGTGAAGCTTTGCGACAGGCACAGTTAGCGATGATTCAAGGCAATGTGCGTATCGAGAATAATCAGTTATATGGCTCGGGCAAGAACATCTCGTTACCGCCAGAATTGTCAGGAGCAGGAAAACAAAGCTTTTCTCATCCCTACTATTGGGCTGCTTTTACCCTAGTTGGGGATCCCTAGTGAATACCCTTTATTGTTCATAATTTTGATAAGCAGTAACAATCCTCTGAACGAGGGGATTACGGACAACATCCTTATTGGTGAGTTCGCAGAAAGCAATACCTTCTACAGATCTTAAGATTTTTAGGGTGATCGCTAATCCTGAGGGTTGGTTGCTAGATAAATCGGTCTGGGTGAGATCACCAGTCACTACCATCCGAGAACGTGAACCCAAACGAGTCAAAACCATCTTCATCTGGGCTGGTGTGGTATTCTGAGCTTCATCAATAATCACGAAGGCATTATTGAGGGTGCGACCTCGCATATACGCTAGGGGAGCCACTTCAATAATGCCCCGTTCCATTAAATTGGCAGTCTTCTCTGTATCAATCAGTTCATGGAGAGCATCATAAAGGGGGCGCAAATAGGGATTAATTTTTTGCTGCAAGTCTCCTGGTAAAAAGCCAAGTTTTTCACCAGCTTCTACCGCTGGTCGTGTCAGAATCAGCCGTTCATATTGATTATTGAGTAACGCCTGAGCGGCGATTACCACAGCTAGGAAAGTTTTACCAGTGCCTGCTGGTCCCACACAGAAGGTGAGGTCATGGCTTAGTACAGCTTTGATATACTGCCGTTGCCGGAAGGTTTTAGCTCGGATTACCTCACCCCGGCGAGTATGAGCCAGTACATCTTGATGTAAATCTTTTAATTCATCCTGTCGCTTGGTATCTAAGGCATGAATTGCGGTTTGGATGTCTACTCCTGTAATCCTTTTACCTTCGAGCCAATAGGTTTTAAGCGATCGCACTAGGGATGATACCCGCTCGACCTGTTTCTCGGTGCCAGAAATCAATAACTCTTGCCCTCGCAGCACCAGATGCGCACCGGTTTGCCGTGATAGGGTTTTGAGGTTTTCTTCCTGGTCTCCAACCAAGGCAATTGCACTTTCTGGGCTGGGTAGCTCAATTGTTTTGGATACTTCACTCAAGGTTTATCAACTACAGGCTTCAGTCTCAACTATCGAAGTTAACTGGTAACTTAAGTAAGTTAATATACAACTCAATCTACCAATCTTGACCAATCTTCAAGGTTTCCTGCCATTGGTAATGAGAGGTACAGCAGCAGGATGTTTTTTACTCCCTTTTCTCCATTGTCCTCTCATTACCCAAACCTTCAAAACTATTGCAATAGAGCACTAGGTGCGAAATCTTGGAGTTACTCTAGGTCTGGAAACTCGGCGAGGTAAATTTCTTCTGACAATGGTTCTACGACTAGGGCCATTGTCTCGACGAGGGCTACTACCTGAGCCTGAGCCTTCATAGATATCCAAATAAACAGTTTGACCAGCAGCTTGGGCTGCTGCTTTAATTACTGTCCGAATCGCTTGAATATTGCGACCACCCCGACCGAAAACTCGCCCTTTATCCTCTCCATTAAAAGCTAGTCTAATCCAAACACGCTCTTTCCCATTTGATTTCTCACAGTCCACGCTGAGGGAGTCTGGTGATTCCAAGAACGGCTCGATTAAAAATCTCACTAGTGCTGAATAATCTGGGTCATCATCTCGAACAGAAGCAGATAGGATTTCAGGTACGGATTTGTTCAAAAACATTGGCTTTTTGCAAGATATTACGCACGGTTTGTGTTGGCTGAGCTCCATTTTTGAGCCACTTCACTATTGCTGGTACATTCAGCCTCGTTTCATCATTTCTTGGATTATAGAATCCCAGTTCTTCTAGAGGACGTCCATCACGGCGTGCACTGCTGGGAATTGCCACTATTCGATAGCTGACTTCACGCTTTTTGCCGAATCGTTTTAATCTGATTTTGATCATTGTACCTAATTAATTCACCTGTTTGATTTTAAGCGATCTTTGGGGGTTTGAAAGTGAACAGGTTGAATGGTGAAGATTTTAACTGACTCAGCAGGCAAGCCGCTACCTCTTTACAATCTTCTCACCTACCCGACACCGCACGCCTCAGGGAACGGACTAACCTTCAGGCTAACCTTTTACTGGCTAACCTTCTACCAGATAACCTATCCTAAACCGAATCGCCAAAGGCGAACAACAGGCTAACCTTCAGCGTAACCTTGGCCAAAAGGCCACGCGATCGCGTTCAACCTTCTAACCTTGGCCAAAAGGCCACGCAATCGCGTTCAACCTTCTAACCTTGGCCAAAAGGCCACGCAATCGCGTTCAACCTTCCTTCTACTATAATTGCCCAAATCCCTTCTTCTTCTTGGCTTTTTTCTTTTTCTTGCCAGAGCCACTACCACGCCAACCCGGTAGATTACCAGGATTTCCACCGCCCATACCACCTAACATACCACCTAACCCGCCCATGGCTGGCATCTGACCTTGACCCATTTGCTGCATAAGCGATCGCATTCTGGTAAATTCACTCACCAGACCCCTGACGTCTTTTTCCGTATGACCAGAACCTTGGGCAATGCGGCGGCGGCGGCTCGGAGAGCTAGCTAATAAATCTGGGTTACGACGCTCCTCTGAGGTCATGGAACTAATCATAGCTTCGGACTGCTTGAGCTTGGTTTCCCCTTGTTGAAGTTGAGCAGAACTGAGTTTGCCCATGCCTGGAACCAGTTTCATCAAGCCACCAAGGGAGCCCATGTTTTTTAACAGGCGCATCTGCTTCAAGAAATCGCTGAAATCAAATTTTGCTTCCAGCATTTTCTGTTGCATCTGTTCAGCATCAGCGATGTCAATCTCTTCCTGGGCTTTCTCAACCAAGGTGAGTACATCCCCCATACCCAGAATCCGGGATGCCATCCGGTCAGGATAAAATGGTTGTAGTGCCTCGACCTTTTCCCCAACCCCAACAAATTTAATCGGCTGACCTGAAATTCGCCTGACTGAAAGGGCAGCACCACCACGACTATCCCCATCAAGTTTGGAGAGAATTGCCCCAGTAATGCCGATTTGGTCATGGAAAGTGCGGGTCAGGGTTGCTGCTTCCTGACCAGTCATGGCATCCACCACTAGTAGGGTATCGTGGGGTTGGACGGTTTCTTTAATGCGGGAGAGTTCTCCCATCATCTCTTGGTCGATTTGCAGTCGTCCCGCTGTATCGATAATTACCGTATCAATAGCCATTGCTTTTGCCCGTTCTACCCCTTGACGAGCAATGTCTACTGGGTCAGCTTCTGTACCTAACTCAAACACCGGTACATCAATTTGTTGACCGAGGGTGACTAATTGATCAATAGCTGCGGGTCGATACACGTCTGTAGCCACTAGCAAACAGCTACGTTCAAGCTTACGCAGATGTAAAGCGAGTTTTGCACTGGCCGTAGTTTTACCAGTACCTTGTAGACCAGCCATTAGCACAACGGTTGGTGGGGTGTCTGCTTTAGCTAGGGGAACATTGGTTTCCCCCATCACTTGCACCAGTTCGTCGTAGACTATTTTGATGAACTGCTGGTCAGGGCGAACACCTGATATCACTTCATTGCCTTGTGCTTTCGCTTCTACTTCAGCAACGAAATCTTTAACTACTTGTAGGTTGACGTCTGCCGATAAGAGGGCGCGACGCACTTCTTTTAGGGCGTCTTGGATGTTAGAATTAGAGATCTTGTCCTGACCCCGTAGTTTTTTCCAAGCATCTTCTAAGCGTTCGGCGAGAGCATCAAACATACGTCAATTGTGATGGTTTTGTTATAATGGTTACTTTACTGAGTCGCCAGAGTTTTGATATTCTATACATCTTAGCTACATATCTTATTAGGATAGCGCTTGTGAGGATTTTAGTTCAATGTTTTGGTAAGCATTTAACCCTGGGCTATTCGTGACATTGATTCAAGGGTTTAAAATCAAGGAATGACTTAAGAGCTACTGGGGAATTCGGTGAGCGTTAATCAACTTTCTGTGCAGAAGACCAGGGCTAGTTTTTCTCGATGCCAGCTACCACCACCCTTAAAACCGCCAGATCTATTGCGGGTAATTGTTCCCAGTGGAACCTTGCGTGAGGTTGATGCTTTCAATCGGGGGATTGAGATTTGGCGATCGCGTGGCTACCATGTCCAATTACCACACAACTGGAATGCTAGGGAAGGTTACCTAGCTGGAACCGATAGTCAGCGACGGCAACAGTTGCTCGAAGCGTGTCTTGACCCCAAATGTCGCGGCATTCTCTGTGCTAGAGGAGGTTATGGTAGCGCTAGACTTCTGGAAGACTGGACATGGCCAGAACAGTTGAAGTGGTTGATTGGTTTTTCTGATATTACAGCTTTACTGTGGAGTCTTGCTCAGATTGGGGTTTCGGGTGTTCATGGTCCGTTACTGACTACTATTGCTGCTGAACCGGAATGGTCACTTAAACGGTTGTTTGATTGGGTGGAAGGACGACCCATAGCTCCATTGAAAGGGGTTGGTTGGGGAGGTGGTAAGGTTTATGGTGTGTTGCTACCGGCTAATCTTACAGTCGCTACTCACCTGCTGGGTACACCCCTACAACCTTCCTTATCAGGAGTTATTCTTGCTCTCGAAGATGTCACTGAGGCTCCCTACCGCATTGACCGGATGTTGACTCAGTGGCGGATGAGTGGTGCAATGGCCGGGGTTAAAGGTATTGCGTTAGGGCGGTTTAGCCGTTGTGCTCCTCCCAAGGATGTTCCTAGCTGGAGTGTGGAGGAAGTGTTGCGCGATCGCATTTCAGATCTGGGTATACCAGTTGTCTCTGACTTGCCTTTCGGTCACGATGGGATTAACGCTGCCCTTCCTGTAGGACAGCTGGTTGAACTAGATGCTGAGGTCGGGACCTTGAGTTGGGTTGGAGGTTAGCAGGTTAGCAGGTTAGCAGGTTGAAAGTTGGCAGGTTGAAGGTTAGCCAGTTAGCAGGTTAGCAGGTTGAAGGTTAGCAGGTTGAAGGTTAGCAGGTTGAAGGTTAGCCAGTTAGCAGGTTAGCAGGTTAGCAGGTTGGCAGGTTGGCAGGTTGGCAGGGTGAAGAGTGAAAGGTTGTTATTCCCTTTCTTTCCATCACCTTTTAAGGAAGGCACTACCTTCGATTGTAACTTAGTGTTAACACTTAAAATCAGTAGAGTAAAGGGAATACCAGCATGATAAGCTGACAAATACACTTAAAAAAGTATAATAGGATAGATACCATATGGCTGGGTCAACCCAGGTTCCTTATTTGTTGAGGGCGGCTCATGGTGAGGAGTTAGAGCGCCCCCCTGTGTGGATGATGCGACAGGCAGGTCGTTATATGAAGGTTTATCGCGATTTACGGGATAAGTATCCGAGTTTTCGCGAGCGCTCCGAAAACCCAGACATCGCGATTGAGATTTCTCTACAACCCTGGAAAGCGTTTAAACCAGATGGAGTGATTTTGTTCTCTGATATTCTAACTCCATTGCCAGGGATTGGTATCGATTTTGATATTGTCGAAAGTAAAGGGCCAATCATTAACCAACCGATTCGTACCCAGAAACAAATTGACCAGCTACATCTGTTGGATTTAGAGAAATTTGGGTTTATCCAGGAAATTTTGAAGGCGCTACGGGAAGAAGTGGGCAATGACGCAGCAGTGCTGGGTTTTGTCGGTGCTCCCTGGACTTTGGGGGCTTATGCAATTGAGGGTAAAAGTTCTAAAAATTACTCCATTATTAAAGGGATGGCGTTCTCACAACCAGCTATGCTACACCAATTCTTGGGTAAGCTAGCTGATGCGATCGCTATCTATGTCCGTTACCAAATTAATAGCGGTGCTCAGGTCATACAAATGTTTGACTCTTGGGCAGGTGAACTGAGTCCCCAAGACTACGAAACCTTTGCCTTACCCTATCAGCAGCGAGTAGTACAGCAGGTTAAAGCAACTCACCCAAATACCCCCTTCATTCTCTATATCAGTGGTAGCGCTGGAGTGCTTGAACGCATGGGACAGTCGGGGGTTGATATGGTCAGCGTAGACTGGACCGTAGACATGGCAGAAGCTAGAACAAGATTGGGTGATAAGATGAAAGTTCAGGGCAATATCGACCCAGGAGTGCTGTTTGGGTCACAAGCTTTTATCCGCGATCGCATTGTCGATACTATTCGCAAAGCTGGCAACAAAGGTCATATCTTAAATCTCGGTCATGGTGTTTTACCCGGAACTCCAGAAGATAATGTTAGATTCTTCTTTGAAACTGCCAAACAGGCAGATCAATTAATGGCTGTTCATGCATAATAGATAAAATAAGAGGAAGTAGATAGTAAATTACTAGATTCTGTGCCATTTTATCCCTCTAACAGTCATAGGTTTGGGGAGCGCTAGTCCCCCCTAGGGTATCCTGCGGTCAGAGTTGGACCGGGCTTTCAAGGTGCAGACGTTTACTTGTCCACGTAGCCCCTCCGCTAAATGGAATCCCCGCCTCAGTCTCATCCCCTTGAAGGGGATGAGATGAACAACAAATTAGACTACTAAGGATAGAATCCTTCAAGATGCATCACCACCACAATCAAGGGAGTGTTCTTCACTCCATCAAAACCTTTTTGTACCCCTAGAAGTAGTTGACCTAGTTGTCTATTAGTGTTAGGTCAGGGTCAGTAGTATATCACGAAATCTAAAATCCAAAATCCCATGACCTCCAAGCGGATTTTTATCACTGGTGCTAGTGGCTGCATTGGTCACTACATCACTGAAGCGTTAAGTCTCGAAACTGACCATGAGTTGTATTTGTTAGTCAGAAACCCTGACAAATTCAAGTTTGACGACTTGAAGTGTGGCGACAAGAGGCGTGCTGGCATTACCATCCTAGAAGGTGACCTGCGGCAGATTGAAGACTTTGGTGACTTGCTCAAGACAATGGATGCGGCAATTCTGGCAGCAACCGCTTGGGGAGGGCAACAGGAAACATTCGATATTAACGTTGTCAAAACTATCCAGTTAATGAACTTGCTTGACCCTACTGTTTGTGAGCAAGTGATTTATTTCTCTACTGCTAGCGTACTGGATAGGAATAACCAATTACTGACAGAGGCCGGTGAACTTGGAACAGAATATATCTATTCCAAATACACTTGTCTGAAGCGCTTATCCCAATTAGCGTCCGCTCCTAAGATTACTACCCTATTTCCTACCTTGGTACTGGGGGGAGACGAAACTAAACCCTACTCCCATCTATCATCGGGACTCCCAGATATTGTCAAATGGATTAACTTGATTCGTTGGTTTAAAGCTGATGGCAGTTTCCACTTCATCCACGCCCAAGATATTGCTCAGGTCGTGCGATACCTGATTGATCATCCTCCCTATCAAGCATTGAGTGCAGAACCAGAGTGGATGTCTAGTGGTAGATTAGTTTTGGGTTGTCAGCCGTTGAGTGTCAACCAAGCCGTAGAAGAAGTTTGTAGGTATCTTGGTATTCAAATTTATTTTCGCCTACCATTGTTTATCTGGCTTGCCAATATCTTTATTGTGCTGTTCCGGATTCAGATGGATCCTTGGAGTCGGTTTTCCTTGAACTACCGACATTTTATTTATCAGAACCCCGTTAATCCAACCACCTTTGGTTTACCGACTTACTGTCCTACACTTACTGACGTTCTCAAAGTTAGTGGCATTAGCAGAGATTAGATTTTTCAAATCGTGACACTTTAAACTAGAAACAAGACTCCTATTTAAGTTGTCTTTAAGTTTTCCATTGCTGAAATATAAATTCTGCTTAATTTTAACATAACACCATCAAATGATCCATAACTCGGCTCAAGTCCACTAGCTTAATTCGTTGATAGTCTTAGGATAAACAACGCGATTAACCGAGGTTGCTCTAACTCACAAATTTATCTGAATAAAATAATACTATCATCTCCGGTTGACTAATTATTAGAATCAGTAATTAGTCTCGGAGGGAGACAAGCGCACCCCCCATCTCCCCATCTCCCCATCTCCCCATCTCCCCATATTCCCTCCTGGGAGGGGTTAGGGGTGGGTCCCCATCTCCCCATCTCCCCATCTCCCCATCTCCCCATCTCCCCATCTCCCCACCCTCCCTCTAATTATGGGTATTCAACCTGACTTGATATTAGTTATTACCCATTACTAAACACAAGGTATTCAAAGCTTTTTAAGCATCCAATCAAAGCTTTTTATAAATCCTTTACCTGCCGTAAATTAATTTTACAAAATCTTTAAATAATCCATACGTATAATTACGCTGACTTTATAATCAATAGCGAATTTTTCGCTTATTCTTAATCTATAAATGGAAGTATTCAGCCCTCAGCTAACGCCCTAGGCGTATCTACCATTGCCAGCTATCAGCCATTGCCTGAGCTGAATGCTTACCTATAAATAGGGATTTTTTTCCGGTTAATTATATTATATGAATGGTAAAAAATCAATTCATTATAATGATATTCCGGATTTTTTTAGGCACCAATCAATATCTGTGCTCACTGTTGATTACAACAATTACAACGTAAGCATATGCGCTACGCGCAGGCTACGCCAACAGCTATCAGCTATCAGCTATCAGCTAATGCGCTACAGATGGTGCTACTTGAGGTGCTATCAGCTATCAGCGACCACTAACCACTGAGCACTGACTACTGACGGCTGAATGCTTACATTACAACACTAGTATCAGAACAATTATTGTGCCTTGAATTTCCCAAATTGAACCGCAAATTTAGGCAGTTCAAAAAAAACTTCGTTGGCTGAAATTTATTCCACAACACCCAGAAAAATATGAAAATGAACAAAACCATTGCTAAAAAATTATTACTGTTCGCTACAGTAACCGGTTCCGTTCTCGCTGCTGCACCCAGTTTGGCTGCTACTTTCGCTTTGTCTAAAGGATCCTTTGACTTGAGAAACTTTAGTACTGATCCTCTGGAAGTCGTTACCCTGGCTGAAGCCGACACTTTTACGATTTCAACTGGGGGTGAGGTGATTGCTGAGGCGAACGCGGAGTCAAGTTTTACCCCTGATTCACTCAATCCACTAAAACGAGCTCGTAATAAATCTTTGAGTACCGCTGAGGGTGAAGGAAGCAACTACCGTGGTGTGGCGGAAAGTTTTGCTGGACTTATCGGTTACAACTTCTTTGTCGATGCAGGGGAAACCTTTTCTTTCGATTTCAATGGTTTTCTCGATCTAATCACATTAATCGACAATCCACCTGCAGAAAGTGCAAGTGCCGAGGGCACCATAACTTTGGAGTTATATCACAGCAATGACTTGAGTACTCCCATCGACTTCTTCGCTCTCTCTGGTAACTTAGAGACTCTAGGAGATGATGATTTCCTTGTGTCTGCTCACAGTGACAATGTGTTTGCTGATAACGACTTTACTAAGTTGTTTGGAGGAACAGAGGAATTTGCTCTGGCTGATGTTCAGGGTTATTATGAGCGCACTTTCGAGACAGCAACTTATTTGACCTTAGTCGAAGCTAAAACGAATAAGGTAACCGTTAAAGCTCCTGAATCCTCAAACTTGCTAGGCTTACTTTTCTTTGGTTTACTGAGCATTGGATACCGAGTAAAAACTAAAAGTTTTACCGATAAGTCAAAATTATTAAGGGATTAATCCTACTAATAATCAAGTCCGGTTAATCACGTATCAACTCCTGGATTGTTGCTCATTAGTAATCGGTAATGAGTAATCGTAAACTACCAATTACTAATCCCCCTATTACCAATTACTAATTACCCGATCAGGAATATGATAATTAGTCAACCGGATTTGATAGGATTAGTTATTAGTTGGAAAAAAATAAGGGAGCATTTTGCTCCCTTATTTTTTTCCTGATTTTGCTCTCTTATCTTTGACCGTAGAAGAAGCAAAGCTAGAGCTGGAACTTCTACTATAACTCCTGCCCGACTCTCTGGTCACAGTAACCTCTTGACTGGTGTTTGCTTGATCACTAGATGCAAATGCCCTACTTTCCGCTTGGACTACTACCTTTCCATCTGGTGAAACTATCCATTTTCTGATTATCGGGGAGCGAATCATAATTTAATGCCTCCATGGCTTTTTTGATAGATGTTTACCTACTTTAAAGGGTAAGCTATCAGCTGATAGCTGATAGCTGATAGCACCTCAAGTAGCGTGCGCGTAGCGCATAAGCTGATAGCTTACGACTGATAGCTGACTTACCCATTACCCATTACCCTAAATAATTCCACTACTGACTTAACGCCTCAACAGTTTGACTCTCAACATTATCAAGCATAGTGTCACTATGAAGCATATAGTTGAGTTCACGATTGAGCCAATCCTGAAACAGTCTATCCAATATCTCGTCGTACCTTTCCGGTGTTAATTCAGCAGGGATAAATGTTTCTACCATCAAGATATGATAACCCTGAGGAGTTTTGACCGGATTGACCACTTGTCCAATAGGTACACCAAAGACAATCGCTGCTATATCTGGACGTAAATTCCAACGGTAAAGCTTCCCTTCAAAACCGCACTTCTGTCGGCGTTCCTCATCAATGTCATAGATATGAGCTGCTTCATAAAAGCTAATTTCTTTTTCTTCAATTTGATAGAAAAGTTCTTGGGCAAGTTTACCGTTTTCTACAAGGATTTGATAAAGCAAGATTTGGTCAAAATCTAGTCGGTTTTGACCAAAAAACTTTTCCACGTCTTTATCAAATAGAGACTTGGATAACTTTTTAGCTAGCAATTGCTGGCGAATTCCGGCTTCCCAGTCATCGGAAGTAATCATATTATCCGCTAGCCAAGCTAGAGTGTCTGAAGCCTTCTCCAAGCGATTTTGGTGACGGAATTTATCTGCCTCTTCCTGAATTTCTTCGGCGGTGACGGTTAAGTTTCTTTCGACAGCAGCTCGATTAATGACTTTTTGATACAAAATTTTCTCAGAGACGTCTTTGAGCTTGATTTCTCGTTTCAGAAACTCAGTAATTTCCTGTGGTTCAAGAGATGCTCTAGAAAGAATAGTCATGGTTAGGTTTTATTTGCTCAGATTTTAGCTGATGGGGTAATCGGGCAATATATGAGTTAACAGATGTAAGGGATGGGGTGATTCCGACTACTTATCAATTTTATGCTAAAATTGGATCAGATACTGTGATGAAATCAGCATCAGTGAGGGTAGTTGCACTCTGTCCATCCACGGTTCCTTGGACTACAGCTAGAATATCGTTATTGAATTTCACCAAAGTGGCATCAACAATGCCATTACCAGTGCTATCAAATACGTCTAGTAGGATGTCCTCCCCAGATAGTCCCCCAGTTAAACCAATCTTGTCATTGTCAGCAGCATTGAAATCAGTGATTACATCAGCTAGAGAGGGGTCAGTTATCGGACTAGTTGTTTCCAATCCCAGCACAAATGTATCGCTACCGTTTCCCCCTGTGAGAGTATCCGTACCAAAGCCACCAATCAAGACATCGTCCCCATCTCCGCCAGTTAGTTCATCATTGCCCTGAGTACCCCGCACTGTGCTATTGCCATTAATAGTAGTCATGCTCATCACATTGGAGCCTACACCTGCACTCACACTGCTGATTAAGCCATTGCTACTGCTTGAACTCAACCGATTACTTGATAAACTGCTATTTGTGCTATTTGTTTGTGAGTCGTTAGTTACTATCCTAATACCATCGTTACCATTGATAGCGAGGCTATTGTTTGTGATCGTTCTGGAAGAATTGTTTGAAGAATTGTTTGTAGTCGCAGTTGAACTAGTAATTACACTAGGGTTCTCTGGGATACTGTCTGGGATACTGTCTGTGATGCTGTCTGTGATACTGTCTGTGATGCTCTGTGTGATGGGCTTTGTGAACCTCTGTTTGAGCCTCTCTGCAATTCGGCTCAAACGAGGAAATGTAAACCTTATTGTTCTGATGAAACTTCTGTTTAAATCAAACATGGTTCTGAATCGGTTAGAAGCCGTGTATTATTATTAAGCTGCACCTGTTGAACCTGGTTTGTGGAGTGTTAAGTGTTGCATGTGGAGTGTTGACCGTTAACTGCTCTATAGACGAACAAACAGGTCTTACTCCTACCAACCTTCAACCGTTAACTGTCAGCAAAAATCGCTCAATTCAAAAACTATGTCAATTAAATGGTGATTAGCTTAAGCCTTTAACCTGTCTCTATAAGGCTGCTCCACTCATCGGATAATTGTCTGGTAATTGATTGGTAATTGATTGGTAATTGATTGGTAATTAAATATCTATGAGTTTAGGGAGTTTAGGCTCAACCTAAAAAAGGAATGAAAATCTTTTACCCTTCATTCCTAATTCGATTCCCTCCTAATTATCAAGCTAGGGGCTAGGTGCTAGGCTATAGAAAGTTTAGTTACCATCGCCCATCGCCTAGTCTCCCTTACCTATTACCGAAAATTACCGAAAACCCTTATTGATTTATAGCCGGATTTACTACAATCGGTATTATCTATATCTACCGAAAAACAAAGACAAACTGTCAGACTGAGCCCGGAAAAGTCCTTTCCTAGTCCTAGACTCAGCATCAGCACTCGCCTTGGCGATGCTCTTCTTTGAAAACCTGCTATTTATTACTCTTGAATCAGCATCAGTCACTGCTGAGGTTTGATCGCCATCAGCGAATGCATTAGCGTCTGCTAATGCCACGTCAGCTCTAGCAAGTGTTCTGGTATTTGCCTGAGCAATTCCACCGCCTATAATCCAGCTTTCCTGAGCATATTCCCGAAAAAAATTTAGGTTATTAATAATCATTAATCAACCTCTACCTGTATAGCTGTGCCTCTTAGATTGATGATAAGGATGGATAAGCCTCACATTCTTTTATGAATAAAAAGGGGGTTCCTATCCCAAAATCCCTAATTTCAAACTACCTACATTTTAAACTACCTGGGCATCACTAGTTTTTGTTAACTGATAGTTTTCAGTAAACTAAAATTACGAAAACCTTTCTGTTCCAGGTTCTCCGTTCCCTTTTCTTTGTATCCACCCAGTTAATTGGAATTGTTTCCAAATTTGCTCTTTCTATTGGCCTTAATTAAGGGGGAAGCATTGGTCAGTAAATCTAGAGATGAATTTATCCTATATAGAAATGCTTACCCCCAGCAATCTGATCAGGTACTACGATTAGTCCCTACTAAGATTAGTTCACAAAAGCCACAGAAAGAGAAATTGCCGAAGAGCCGAAGGAATTGGCTTGAGCGTCAGTAATGGTTTCAGCCAGACTATCCTTACCAACAGCATCAGCGGTAGCTTCAGCAGTAGCGGCGTTGCCCCGAACCTTCACAATAGACTCAAAGCGCTCTCTGATATCGACCCTTTTATTGATATCAATGTCCTTGAAATCGCGGAAGAATACACGTCCGGAGAATCCTGCGCCAACGATGTTAGTTTCTTCGTTAACAACTTCGATGTGATTTAGGTCAGAAATATTCATGGTTGATCTGCTCTTTGGTTAGTTTTATGTTACTCAACAACTTGGTTGTTGTTACTTTTATTCTACCGCTTCTTATTCAATTTGTATCACTTGTCAAGCCAATTTGGCGGAAACTTGATTAAGTTTGGTAGGTGGCTAAGCAAATGCTTAATCCTAGCAATCTTAGTAGGGAATACGGTTTAGTCCCTACTAAGATTTAGTCCCTACTAAGATTAGTCGACAAAAGCCACAGAAAGAGAAATTGCCGAAGAGCCGAAGGAATTAGCTTGAGCGTCAGTAATGGTTTCAGCCAGACTATCCTTACCTTTAGCATCAGCAGTAGCTTCAGCAGTAGCGGCGTTGCCCCGAACCTTCACAATAGACTCAAAGCGCTCTCTGATATCGACCCTTTTATTGATATCAATGTCCTTGCGATCGCGGAAGAATACACTTCCGGAGAATCCTGCGCCAACGATGTTAGTTTCTTCGTTAACAACTTCGATGTGATTTAGGTCAGAAATATTCATGGTTGGTCTGCTCTTTGGTTAGTTTTATGTTACTCAACAACTTGGTTGTTGTTACTTTTATTCTACCGCTTCTTATTCAATTTGTATCACTTGTCAAGCCAATTTGGCGGAAACTTGATTAAGTTTGGTAGGTGGCTAAGCAAATGCTTAATCCTAGCAATCTTAGTAGGGAATACGGTTTAGTCCCTACTAAGATTTAGTCCCTACTAAGATTAGTCGACAAAAGCCACAGAAAGAGAAATTGCCGAAGAGCCGAAGGAATTAGCTTGAGCGTCAGTAATGGTTTCAGCCAGACTATCCTTACCTTTGGCATCAGCAGTAGCTTCAGCAGTAGCCGCGTTGCCCCGAACCTTCACAAGAGACTCAAAGCGCTCTTGGATATTGACCCTTTTATTGATATCAATGAACTTGCGATCTTTGAAGTATACACTTCCGGAGAATCCTGCGCCAATGATGTTAGTTTCTTCGTTAACAACTTCGATGTGATTTAGGTCAGAAATATTCATGGTTGGTCTGCTCTTTGGTTAGTTTTATGTTACTCAACAACTTGGTTGTTGTTAGTTTCATCCTACCGCTATTAATTGAATTTGTCTCACTTGTCACGCCAATTTGGCTGAAACTTTAGATCGACACTTTTAAGTTAGGTAGCTAACAACAACTTTGGGTTTGTTGTTACTTTAATCCTACCGCTATTAATTGAATTTGTATCACTTGTCACGCCAATTTGGCTGAAACTTTAGCTGGATACTTGATTAAGTTAGGTAGGTTGCTAACAACCCCTTGGTTGTTGTTACTTTAATCCTACCGCTATTACTTGAATTTGTATCACTTGTCACGCCAATTTGGCGGTAAAGTTTTATATCATGTCAGGATAATTACCCTTAATAAAAATCTCCCCTATCTCCCCATCTTCCCATCTCCCCACACCTCCCACCCTCCCCACCCTCTCCTTAATTAATTAAGGGTATTCAACCAGACTTGATATTAGGGATAGTTGAATGTTACAAATTGTTATGAAAAATACCCAAGTTATGGAAAACTAACTTGGGAGTATTAATGCAATTTATGCAGTATCAAAAAATTAAGAAAAACAAAATAAATTCAGCGATTGGGGGACTGTAAGCATTGAGCTATCAGCCCCTCACCTTAATGGTGAGATTACCAGTCACTAGAAAAAGCTTACATTCCTAGTAGTTGAGTAGAATTTTTGCAATTTGTGGTTAAACCACTGTTCTTGAGAGCCCCCTTGCACTAGTTGGCTTCTCCTGTCAAGGGGCTTTGCATAGTCGAGATCTTTAATGTTCCTTAAGCACTTCTGAGCAACTGAAACATTAGACAGGGTACCAGCATCTTCCCTATCCTGCTTAAGGCTGTCGGTTGTAGCTTGATTGAGTGAGTCCATTTTCTCGTTATCCCGTCGCAATCGGCAGTAGGTTCGCGACGGTATGTATTCTAAGGGGTTAAGACCCAAACAACGCAGCATCAAAACACAAGCCCACGAATACTTGCGATCGCGAATTGCTTCTTCAATCAAACTAATCTTTTCAGGATCTAGGGTTTTGCCCAGTTGGCGATTAGAACGACGAAGCATGGAGTAACTCATGATGATTTCTCTTTGATCTGAAGGTCAACGAATTGGATTTGCAGGATTTACGCTTGAACTCTACCTCTAGTTTCAATAGTCAGTGATTCTGGTTGGTCAATTAAGTGAAGAGTTAGAGTACTGATCTAACCATCTGATTTGAGTTGTGAAACCTCCGAAGATGGCGTGATCGGGTGATCGGGTGATCGGGTGATCTCGAAGAATCTCACAACCTGTTCTTTTTTACCAATCAATTACGATTGATAGATCAGGATTCTCTTCTTCTAAATCTCCATCAATCATCGCCATTTTGGACAACACCAGATTATTCCCCCCTTGTCCCTAGTTGACTGACAAACCTGTAAAACTTGAAACACTCTCAGTAAAGACTATTTTGAACCAAGCTTTATGAAAATTTTGTTCAGATTTTGTTCAGATTTTGATCAGATTTTGTGAAAAGACTGTGAAATCCTTTATCCACAGGGAATCCATGACCGTGCTCAATGCTACCTCTGAGCATAAATTTCCATAACTGGGCAAAGCCCACGACTTGTCAGTCAATCCATTTCCCTCTCTTGTACTCCTCTTCCCTGGCTGGTTATGCCACCAGGGTTAATCGACCTGGATTTAGTACCACTCCCATTACCCTACAGGCAGTATGTCGATGGCTAACTTGGGTTAGTCCTGCTATAGATTGACACCACCTTTTTGCAGCTGTCGGATCGGATCTAACAAGAAATCCACAATCCGACGGCGGCGGATAATGATGTCAGCTTTGGCTGTCTGACCAGCTTTGAATCGGATCATTTGATCGTCTTCTGTGACGTAGTCACGGTTTAGGGAAACTTCTACCTCATAAACCGAACCAAGTTGTTGATCAGTTTTGGCATCGGCAGAAAGGGAGGTGACTTTCCCTTTGATGATGCCGTATTCCTGATAGGGATAGGCATCAAGCTTGATTTGCACCGGCATTCCTTCTTTGATAAAGCCTGCCTCCTGATTAGGTAAACTAGCTGATAACACCAGGGGCACATCTTGGGGCGCTACTTCGGCAATGGTTTGACCGGGTTGAAAGACTTCACCAATATTGGCAACGTTGAGGGAGGAAACTACTCCATCCACCGGTGCATAGAGAAACTTTTGTTTGAGCCTGGCT
The DNA here is from genome assembly GCF_010671925.1 of Moorena sp. SIOASIH. GTDB lineage: Bacteria > Cyanobacteriota > Cyanobacteriia > Cyanobacteriales > Coleofasciculaceae > Moorena. The sequence continues at coordinate 677,980 of NZ_JAAHIH010000001.1, forward strand.
TTCGCACTAGTCAGCAGATTGCGGTTTTCAGCAATTTTGGCATTTAGTTGAGTCAGTTCGATCTCCAACTGCTGAAGTTTCTGCTTGGTCTCGAGCTGAGTCCGATGGACTTCTGCTTGCTTCTGAGTTAGACCTGCCTGAAGTCGTTGGATTTCTGCTAAGGTCTGGTTGAGATCGCTCTGAGTGAGAGTGATCGCGCTGTTGCGATCGCGTATACTCTGCTGGGCTTGATAAATTTGGTCTTGGTTACTGGCTGCTTCTTGCAGTTGGGTTTGGGTAATCACCCGCTGACTCGCTCGTAGGCTATGTTCTGCTTGAAATACTTGTTCTTTTGAGATTGCCCCTGATGCTAACAGGGGTTTGAGATTCTCTAGGCGTTCTTTCAGGGCAAATGCATCATCCTCTCGTTGCTGGAGCAGTGCTTGGGTAGTCGCCTTGAGCCGTTTTAGCCGTTCTAGTCTGTCCTGACTGGCGACTTTTGCCTCCTGATGTTGGATCAGTTGTTCTCGTAAGGCGGCTACTTTAGTCTGTGCCTGAGCGATAGCGGCCTGTTGTGCGTCAATGTCCGCTTTGGCAATTTGCTTACGGGTTTGGGCTTCTTGGCGGATGTTTTCAATCAGCCCTTGCATCTGAATTAATTTGATTTGGTCAGCATTGATCAGTTGCTCCAAACGCTCTACTTCCGTAGCGCCAAGTTCTGTATCCAGTTCCACCAAGACTTGCCCAGCGGTAACCGATTCCCCTTCTTTGACCGCAATCTTGGCCACCTTGCCGGATTGGATCGGGTGAATTTTATAAACTTCTCCTTTTGGCACTAACTTGCCTGTGGCTTTACCCACTTCGTCAATTTGCCCAAAGGTTGCCCAAACCCCACAGACCATACAGAAGGCAAATCCGCCCAAAAGCAGTCTCTGGGGCAGTACCGATGGGGGCTGATCTAGTAGATTTTGTAGGGCTGTTGACCAGTTTTCAGTGTTGGTAGCTCCTAGTGATGATGTTGGTGTGACCGGATTTCGAACATGATTAGGTGATTGGGGGAGTGGTGGTGCTGATACCGCTGTCCCCCCATAGATCGATCTAATCTCAGCTGAAGTTAGATTAGGGTGAGGGGTTTGTCCCTTAGGGAGTCCCCCTCTAGACGGGATAGATGCTTGTGGTTTCTTCATGGTAGCTCACCCATAATCACTGGTAGTTTTGTGTGTATTGATTTGAACTGAGAACACGAAGGTTGGCGAAAGTCAATCTTGAACACAGTGGGCGATATACTGATCACCCCTGATCACCCCAAGAGCGATTTTTTACGCAAAACATTTACAAACTTTCATAAATGCCAGAGTTAAAGATCTAGCTGTTGCTGGGCTAGGTGGTAGTACAGACCTTTCTCAGCCATGAGTTCGGAGTGGGTACCGCGCTCTGCGATCAGACCTTGGTCGAGGACCAGTATAGAGTCAGCATTGCGCACCGTAGAAAGACGGTGGGCAATTATGAAGGTAGTGCGATCGCGACTAATGCGAGCTAAATTTTGTTGAAAACGTCGCTCTGATTCTGTATCTAGGGAGCTAGTCGCTTCATCGAGAATCAGAATCTTGGGGTTACCCAGCAAGGCTCGGGCGATCGCAATCCGTTGCCGTTGTCCCCCAGACAGGTTAGACCCTCGCTCCCCAACCTTGGTGTTGTATCCCAGGGGCAGGTTTTGAATAAACACATGAGCTTCAGCCAATTTGGCAACTTCTACCCCTTGTTCGAGACTATACTCAGGTTTGTATAAGGTGATGTTCTCTAAAATCGTCCCTGAAAACAAAAAGCATTCTTGAGGTACCACACCTAATTGAGAGCGCAAAGACTGGGGAGAAACATGTCGGATGTCGTGGCTATCAATCAAAATACGGCCTGTAGTTGGCTGATAGAGTCCTTGGAGCAGCTTTACCAAGGTACTTTTGCCCGAGCCACTGCGTCCGACAATGGCTATGGTCTTTCCAGGGGCAACCTCGAAGGAAATGTTTTGAAGGGTGTATTGTTCATCATCCTCACTATAGCGAAAGCTGACATTGTCAAACTGGACATGCCCCGCGATCGCAGGCAATGGCATCAAGGGTTTTTGGGTATTCTCTTCTGGCTGGGTGGTCAAGACATCATCGAGCCGTTCCACCGATACCAATATTTCTTGGAACTCATCCCAAAGTCCCACCAAAGACAAAATCGGGCTAATCACCCGACCAATGAGCATATTAAATGCCACAAACTGACCAATCGTGAGCTGTTCCTGAATTACCAGACTTGCTCCCAACCACAGTAAAGCCGTGCCGCTGAGGTTATTAATCAAGCCACTCACTGACCCTAAGCCGTTGGCCAAGTTCTGTCCTTTGAATTCCATATTCAACTGACCCGTGAGGCGGTCTTCCCAGCGCCAGCGCACCTCTTGTTCAGAGGCTGCTGCTTTGACAGTTGCTACTCCCGACATCATTTCTACTAACAGGGAGTTTTGTGCTGCTGCTTCTTTAAAGATTTCCCTGGACACTTGGCGTAGAAATGGACTGGCAAGTATGGTCAAAATCGCAATCGGTACAATCGTTGCCAGCACCAGCAAGGTTAGGTACCAGTTGTAGTAGAGCATCAGCCCCACATAGACAAACATCATTACCACATCCAGCCAAGTGGCAATAGCTTGCTGAGTGAGGAACGCCTGAATTTTCCCAGTTTCCTGGACTCGGGTTAGGATGTCCCCCACCTGGCGGGATTCAAAAAACTTCAGGGGTAGTGTGAGGGTATGCTTAATAAAGCCACTGACAAAGGTAAGACTGAGTCGATTGGAAAAGTAATCCAGCAGGTAGCGTCTGGTGACACTCAAGCCTATGCTCCAAAGGCCAAAGATGACTAGACCAATTGCAAACACATTGAGGGTAACAACACTTTTGTTAACCACCACCTGATCCAAAATGATTTGGGTAAACAGGGGGGTAATCAGACCAAACACCTGGAGCAGTAGGGAAGCTAGGATAATTTGCAACAGGACTGTGCGATGGGGCCATAGCAATCCCCAAAAGCGATTCAGAGAAATCTTTTGATTGGGAGTCCCTGCTAGCTGGGGAGTGGGATTCAACAGCAGCGCATATCCTGTCCAACCCTCTAGAAATTGTTGTCGAGAAAGCGATCGCTTTCCCACAGCTGGATCTGCAACAAGTACCTTCTCCCCTTTGACCCAATAGACAACTATATAATGATCACCTTGCCAGTGAGCAATCCAGGGGTTACTCCGATCCGCTAGGCGAGCTAAAGACGCTCTAACTGGAGTAGCTTGAAATCCTAAGGTTTCTGATGCTCTGGCTAACCCTTTCAGGGATGACCCAGAACGCCCCACTCCAGCCAGATTCCGTAGGGAATTCAAGCTAAATCGTTTGCCCCAGTAGCGTCCAATCATTGCCAAGCAAGCAGCGCCACAATCTGAAGAGGATTGCTGTTCAATGAAGGGATAGCGTTGCCACAACCCCTGAAGAAAAGGCCGCTTCGTCGGTACGGGAAATGGGATCAGTTTAGACTCAGCCTGGGTCGAGTTACTTTGTGTTTCACCATTTCCATCAGGGAGCTTAGATGGAATTAGCGGTACTCTGTGACCCGACTGAGTACGGACTTGGTGAACTATGGCGCTAGTGGCTTCTGATTTCTGGTGTCCATTTTCAGAGCTTTGACCCTTCTGTGGACTCAACTTTGCCAGCACCGGTGCCAGGAGTTGGGCAGTGTCCCAATGTTCCTGAGGTAGATGGGTTACCCATAAATCGCTTTGGGCAATCCAATCTTCCGGTACTGGCTGAGGATAGCCCCAACTTTCGCCAATGGCAATGGTTAGTGGGCAATTCTCTTCAACTCCACCCCTTTCAATCTGACCACTACGTAGCCAGTAACGACCGACTTGGCCAGACTCAACTAAGGACTCCCCAGCGGAAATCCGTGTGTCTAGCAGGTAGGGCAACAATTGCTGTAGGGTGATGCTGTCAAGGGTACGCAATTCTGTCAAGGTCTTGAAGAAAATCAAGCGTTGCCGGTGCTGAGCTTGTTGCTGTAGGTGTTCGAGCCACTCCGGTAGCCGTTCTAACCAAGATTGGAGTTCAGCTAAGGACATCCGAGCCATCTGTCCTGAACTCGCTGCGATCGCTTGGTAAGGATAAGATAGGTTGCACAACAGTGCCTCAGCCCCAAAGGTTGCCCCCTCTTCAAGAACCTGTACGGATACGTCCCGCTGCTTTTCCCCATCAAAGCTTAGCAGCCGCACCCGCCCGCCACAGACGACGTAAAAATACTTATTTGGTTCATTTTGAACAGAATTTTGGCTTAACTCCCGTCTAGGATAGGGTATAATTTCATCACCTAGCTCAAAGTTATGAATTTGGAAGGATTGACTAAATTCTGGTAATAGTGTCTTTGATAGCGTCTTATCCAACCAGTTCGCGATTAGGTGTTCAATAACCTCGGAAGATTTCTGGGTCGGGTATTGGCCAAGGTAATCTGGTGGTTGCCCTGATTTTTCTAAACCGACCGTTTTCTGATGCATTAGCTAGAACCCCTTCGTTAGTGAGTTTTGCCATGTCTTGACTAGCGCCATGGTTAGCTGGAGTCTTTGACCCCATTTGATTGGCACAAGTCCTGATTGTTGAAACAGTACTCTGGGTAGTCACATAGACTCTGCTCCCTCCCTTTCCCGAGTGATAGTCCCAGTAGTGTTCCCTGGGGTTGACTTAGGAGTTGACTTAGGAGTACTGTGGCATTCAACAAGTGTTTGCCGTTTTATGCCACCTAAGCCATCCCAGCTAATCCAGGTAATAAGTAATAATTTGATGGTCACCCTTGCTCCGGGAGGCTGTTCGCCCTTTTTTAGGTAACTTCATGAAAAGCTTGTGAAATTAATTATGAGTTTTTTCCCCTGAAAACTCAACATCCTTACATATTTCTTAAAACTTCAAATCTTTTCTACATATTCCTTACCAGTAACCCCAAGGACAATCTCCGGAATCATCCTATGTGAAGTAAATTGGTGCTGTCAAGTTGTTTTCACGATAACTTTACGGTTTTTACAATAACTTCAAGAAAAGTTTATCAAATCTTATTGAAGTTAACCAGCCAGATTGAAGTTAACTAGCCAGATAGAGTTGTCAAGTTTTCATAACATTTTCACTAAACTAACTATTCATATAATCAGTTTAGTAGTTATCAATAGTTTTACAATTACTTTACAAATTCTTCATTAAATCTTGTTATAAACTTTAAAAAAAATTCACAAGTACAGCAATGTCTCAGCTCCTAGAGAAGCTTTGTGCTCCTTGATAGTGTGATACGGTTTGTCAATTACCCTAGGGGTTATACCCCTCAAAAATTAGCAAGCTTACAGAGCACCATACTTCCTATCTGGTCGTCATATCATCGACCCTTAAATACTAATCATTAAAACTGATCGGGAGATGGGGAGAAGTAAGGGGAGGGAAGAACGTGGATATTGTTAATCATTACTCATCCTCCGGACTTGATATAAATTAATCAACAGTTAACTTACATAGTTTTATTGATCGTTATTTTTATTTGAAAACAAAAAAATACTTCCTAGGTTTACATCTCATTCATAAACCCTATAGTCAGCTATAACTTAACGTAAACTTTACAAAAGTATCTTATCAAAAGTGACAAATTGGCATGTCTAATACCTTCCAATTATTTATGGTTTTACTATAAATCAATTGGGTGGTAACCAAGTGTGTAATATAGCGTTTCGTGTAGGATATGTAAACCTATAAGGTCTTTTTTTATTGGAAAATAAAACTCCGGAGCTCTTTCCCCTCTTGCCTTACTTACCCTCCTGGGAGGGTTTAGGGGTGGGTTCCTATTGTATGCAAGCAAATTCCTGCAAAAAGTGTGTTTACAACCCAGCTCCAAACGCTATATTCCCCATTCTCCATTCCCACTATTGATAATTAAGTGAACAAAAAAACCTAGAATTTTATGACATCAGATACTCTATTCTTACCCCTGAAATCTCAAACCTATAACCCTAAACCTAACTTTGCTAATGCTACCGGAGGCGCTCAGTTTACAGGATACAGTCACAGTCCTTCAGGGACTTTGACTGATGCCCAAGCACAGACTTTCGTCAACGATGGTTTAACTCAGGCCATTGCTAATGCTGACGCCACCTTTATCAATGACCCAACTTTTTCTGAACTCTTCACTCAAAGTGCTGGAGTTGGTCAAGAGGGCGCTTATGAAGTATTTGCTAGCAGCAAGGCTAAGGTAGTTGGTAATTTTTCCGTTGGTGCTTATCAGAAGTTTTCCTTTGATTTCTCAACGGCTTTAGAACTTAACTCAAAAGAAATTGAAAATTCCAATACTGAATATGCTTCCGCAAAGTCAGGCAGTTATTTTTTTGTATTAGATACAACTAATGGTTATACCAAACTGTTAGATTATTTTGGCCTGAAGGGGAATTTAATCTCTTCGAGTCAAGTTGGCAAGCTGAACTTTGGTGCAAGTTATAATGTTACCGTTGACTACCCCTCTAAAAGTACAGATATTAATGGTAACAATGGCATCGACTTCCTAAAAGGCTCAACTACAGGAGAATATAAGCGTTGGTTTAACCGTGATACCAATGTAACTGTAGTAGAAGTAAATACCAGTACAATTCAGTTGTTGGGAGATAGCTTAATCTATAACTTGGGTAATGATGTCCAATATGGAAGTATTTGGAATGATAAACTTCATGGAACTGATTATGGGGACAAAATCTATAGCAGCCTAGGGGATGATACTGTCTATGGCTATGGTGGTAATGATATCCTTGAAGGAGGTAAAGGCCACGATAAGCTGTATGGTGGTAATGGTTATGATAAACTCCATGGCAGTTTTGGTGAGGATACCTTAGTCGGTGGTTACCACAATGATACGTTATTCGGTGGTAGTGATGATGACATCCTGATTGGTGGTCGTGGTAGCGATGTGATGAGCGGTGGTAGTGGCGCTGACCAATTCGTTTTTGAGCGAAATCAGAGTTTGTTATCCGGTGAATTTGATGTGATCAAGGACTTTGAGGTTGGTGTCGATCAGATTGAATTTTGGGGCTGGGGTTATATTGATGCCTCCAATTGGTTCAGTGGGGTAATTGCTGAAGGTAGGCTCACCGATACCCAAGATGGTGCGCTATTCCATTCAAATTATGGTGGAAAAGTCCTGTTTGAAGGGGTTAATGCACACGAGCTTAGTGACTCTGACTTCGTCTTCGCTGCTTAAAACTTAATTCCAGATGGGTAATACTCTACAGGACTCACGCAGTAAATTTATACCAATTCTTAGCGCTCACACCGCTACACATCAATTTCATCTCCCCATCTCCCCATCTGCATCTTTAGTGTTACTTGTAGTGTGCGTTAATAACGCACCCTACTACTACTTATAGGGTTTAGTGCCCAATTTTTCGTAAGTCTTGCTTCAATTCATTGAAGCTAAACTCAAAGAGGCGTTCGCTTAGCGTGCGCCTCTTTTATCATGAGCTGATTACTGATAGCTAAATGCTTACTATCTTAACTACCAGACCATTCGGTCACTGGTGAAGAGCTGATAGCTTAATACTTACCAATTAGGCTGTTATTGTCATAAAAATCAGCCGCCAAAATGGCGCTCAGAATTGATTGATCCTATATATAATGATTCCCGGAATAAGTCCATATAAAAATGGAGAATTTAATGGGATCAAATACTTTATTTTTGCCGATTGTTAAAACCCCTAACTCCAAACCGAACTTTGCTGACGCTACAGGAAGCGCCAAGTTCACCAACTATAGTCAACCAGCGTCTGGGTTTTTGACTCAAGCTCAGGCGCAGACTTTAGTCAAGGATGGTGTGGGTTTTGCCCTTGCTAATGCTGACGCCACTTTTGTCAATAACCCAACCTTCTCTACACTATTTAGTCAAGCTACCGCAGCTGGTTTTGATGGTGCTTTTGAGAGTCGTTCGCAAAGTAACACTAAAGTAGTTGCTAGTTTTTCTGTTGGAGCTAATCAACAATTCTCTTTCAATTTCTCAGCAGATTTACGACTGACAGCTAAAGAAATTGAAAATCCTAATCGGGAATATTCTCAGGCCAAGTCAAAGATAGGTTTTCTGGTTTTAGAGACTGAGAGTCACAGTAGACCTAAGGTTAAAGGGTTTTTTGGCATTGCTGGTGATTTAATCTCTTCCCGCAAAATCGGCGACTTGGATTTTGGCTCTAGTCGCAACGTCAAACTTAACGGTCCTTTTAAAACCACTGATATTGATGGCAACAACGGCGTAGACTTCGTCAAGGGTTCAGCCCAAGGCACTTATCAGCAAACCTTTAGCCGTGATAGCAAGATCACGATCGTAGAAGTTAATAATAATGCTGTTAGTTTGTTGGGGGATACCTTAATCAACAGCCTGGGCAAGGATGTCCGCTATGGAAGTATTTGGGATGATAAGCTTCGTGGCACTTTCCGTAATGACAAAATTTATGCTAGCCTAGGCGATGATTCGATTCAAGGACTTACTGGCGATGACATCCTGGAAGGGGGTAAAGGCAACGATAAGCTGAATGGAGGGTTTGGTGATGATAAACTCCATGGCAGTTTTGGTAACGACACTTTGGTAGGTGGCGGTGGCAATGACACCATGGTTGGTGGTAATGGCGCTGACACATTTGTTTTCAATCGGATCAATAGCTTGCTTGGAAATGACTTTGATATCATCAAAGACTTCCAAGTTGGTTTAGATAAGGTTAAATTCCAAGGTTTTGGTCGAATTGACTCCAAAACTTGGTACAACAATGGGATAAATCAGGGTTACCTTACTAATACTAGTAATGGCGCTCTCTTATCTGACGCAAAAGGTGGAGAAGTTTTGTTTGAAGGTGTGAATCTAAACGCTCTTAAGCATTCTGACTTCCACTTCGCCTAACATCCAGTCCTAGGGGCGAAGTATTTGGGAAGAAACTTGTTGGAAAAACGACGATATTTAGATCCAAATGCTTCCCCTGATCGCTATTTTGGCAAGAGGTCTAATACCGAGTTGCATTCAAAGATAGTAGATGGGGAGATGGGGAGATGGGGAAATGGGGAGATGGGGAGATGGGGAGATTGGGGGCAGATAAAGTTGTACCTTTGATCGCAACTTAGTATAAAGAAAAGAGGCGCACGCTAGGCGAACGCCTCTTTTTTCATATCAATACCATTTTTATAGTCCGGGTAATCGGTAATTGGTAATCGGTAATCAAACCACTATTACCAATTATAAATTAAGTACATAGCAACAAATAATGATTAGTTAACTGTGACAATATATAACATTTAGTGATAATTTGCTGTAAAATAAACAGCCAAAATGGCGTTTGAAATATATTGATTATATTTATAATTTTCATCTAATATAGTTGTCCAAAAAAACGGAAAATTCATGACATCAGACACTCTATTCTTAACCCCTAGAACCTCTAACTCCAAACCGAACTTTGCTAACGCTACAGGAAACGCTCAGTTTACCAACTATAGTCAAGCTCCTGCTGGTACCTTGACTAATGCCCAGGTGGAGACCTTGGTCAAGGGTGGTGTAGCTACTGCTATTGCTGATGCTAAAGCTAGCTTTATCAATGACCCAGCTTTCTCTCAACTTTTCACTCAAAGTACTGTAGTTGGTACTGAGGGGGCTTTTCAGGGCAGTGCCAATAGCCGCACTGAAGTGGTTGGTAATTTTTCAGTGGGAGCTAATCAAAAATTCTCTTTCAATTTTTCAGCAGCTTTAGAACTGAACGCTAAAGAAATTGAAAATTCCAATCGGGAATATTCTGAGGCTAAGTCGGGGACATTTTTTTTCCTGTTGAATACTGATCAGATGAATCAGCCCAAGATTATCGATTCGTTTGCTATCTCTGGTGATTTAATTTCTTCCCGTCGAATCGGCGATCTGGATTTTGGCTTTAGTCGCAACATCACACTGAACTCTCCCACAAAACGCTTTGATATTAATGGGAACAATGGCATAGATTTCGTTAAGGGTTCAGTTACAGGCACTTATCAGCGCACCTTTAGTCGCAATACTAATTTGACGTTAGTGGAAATTAATCAAAGTGCCGTTAAATTATTAGGAGATACCTTAATTGGCAACTTAGGTAATGATGTTCGCTACGGCACGATCTGGAATGATGAACTCCGTGGCACTAACAGAAATGACAAAATTTATGGCAGCCTAGGTAATGATTCCCTCTATGGATTTGATGGCAATGATATTTTAGAAGGTGGTCAAGGTCACGATCAGCTATTTGGGAGCTATGGTAGCGACAAACTCCATGGCAGCTTTGGTAATGACACTCTTAAGGGTGGCTCGGGTAAGGACATTATGTATGGTGGCTCTGGTCGAGACATTATGTATGGTGGCTCTGGTCGAGACACAATGTATGGTGGCATTGATGATGACACCCTCAAGGGTGGCTCGGGTAACGATTTCATAGTTGGGGATGCTGGTAACCAAAACAACAATGTTAGTGTTTACCGTGGGCATCAATATCTCCTGACTTCGGTTGCTGGCACCTGGGACGAAGCTCAAGCTGAGGCAAAGCGTTTAGGTGGTAATCTGGTAACGATTAATGATGCTGCTGAGCAAACATGGCTGTTTAACAAATTTGGTTCTAAGGAACTGTTTTGGATTGGCTTAACTGACAAGTCAAGAGAAGGTAATTGGAAGTGGGTCAGTGGTGAGTCAGCAACTTATCGCAACTGGTCTCCAGGAGAACCCAACAACGCCACAATCTATGGAACTCAACCAGAGGGTGAAGACTATGCCGTCATGGGTTGGGGCGATCGCGCCTGGAATGATTTAAGCGATCGCGATCCTTGGCATAATAATCTGCGAGGCGTGATTGAGATCAATCAGCCCAGTAATAAAGATGCCATAATTGGTGGAGATGACGTTATTATTGGTGATCGCGGTAGTGATACTTTAGTCGGTGGCAGTGGCGCAGATAAATTTGTGTTCAAACGGAATGAGAGTTTGTTACCCGGTGAATTCGATGTCATCAAAGACTTTGAAGTGGGTGTCGATAAATTTGAATTCCAAGGCTGGGGTAATAATATTAATGCTTCCAAGTGGTTCAATAATGAAATTTCCCAACGTGGGATTATTGATACTCAAGATGGTGCTCTGTTCCGTTCTGATTATGGTGGAACTGTTCTGTTTGAAGACGTGAGTGTAGCAGATCTCAGCTACTCTGACTTTAGCTTTAGCTAACCCCCAATTCTAGAAGAAGCTGAGTGCTGAGTGCGCAGGGTGCTCAGTGCTCAGTGCTCAGTGCTCAGTGCGTCAGTGCTGACAAATCAATCAAAAGAAGCGATTGATTCTTTTCTCGTCCTAAAAAAAATCAGCCAAAATGGCGATACCTTTTGAAGATAGTTATTTATGATAGTGGTGGGCTTAATGCTTTCCATCAAAAGCTCAGATCTGGCTTTGGGTGAAGAGGCTGGTAGCCCAATCCATGGTCGGTTAAGCAAGGGTCAACTGTCAAAGGAAAGGCAAGAGGCAAGAGGCAAGAGGCAAGAGTTAATCAAATATAGAAGGATTTTTGGTAGCAATGCAGTGGCCTCACGGGGAGGCAGTGCCGCCAAAGGGGGTTCCCACGGGGCTTTCAAGGTGCCGACGCAGGTTCCGCACACAGACCCATGCGCCATGAGCAACTGCCGTGGTTTCCCCCACTCGCGCTTCGGATCAAGACAGTAAGCATTCAGCAGTCAGCAGTCAGCCGTTGGCCACAGAGCCAAAGCTGATAGCACCTCAAGTAGCGTGGCCATTCGCTTAGCGTGGCCATAGGCCAAGGCTCAAACCTGATAGCTAAATGCTTACTCAAGACAAGGTCAAAAACGGTAATTATTTTGTATAATAGATTTAGAAATGCTATATAGGTAAACTACTTACTAGAAGAAGCATGGCAAGAGGATGAACTTCTGCTAGAAATTCTGCCACTAGAGTCTCTTTTGACAGTAACCTCTTGAATAATGGTTGCTTCATCTCCAGAGGCAGTTGCTGTACTTTCGGCTTGGACTACAACCGTACCATCTGGTGAAACTATCCATTTTCTGATTGTCTGGGAACGTCTCATGGTTACATCACTCTAGTTAGTTATTTTAGTCATGGGGTAAATTCAATTTACTTACCCCTGCTCCGAAGCTCCGTTCGCGCCCCGCGTGCCCTACGGCCTCAGTCCCTAAAACCAGTAATAGCATTGGGATTATTCCCCAGTATTGATGCTACTAAGTTCACTATGGATCATATAGTTAACTTCACTATTGAGCCACTCTTGAAACATACTCTGTAAAATTTCTTTAGACTTTTCTTCGGTTAATTCAGCTGGAATAAATTCTTCAACTAAGAAAAGATGATATCCTTGTTCGGTTTGCAGGGGATGAGTCACTTCTCCTGGCTGAACACTAAAGATAACGGCAGCTATCTCAGGCTTAAAACTCCAGCGAGGCAACTTTCCTTCATAGCCACACCGTCGCTGCCTTTCTGGGTCTATATCATAGAAATGAGCAGCTTCATAAAAACTGATTTCTCCTTCCTCAATCTGATAGAAAAGCTCCTGAGCAATTTCCTCAGAATCCACCATAATTTGATAAACCAACACTTGCTCAAAGTCCAGTCGATTTTGAGCAAAGCTTTTTTCGACATCCTTAGAAAATAAGGACTCAGCAAGCTTTTGGGCAAGCAAGCGATCGCTAATTCCCGCTTCCCAATCTTCTGCTGTCACCATCTGATCTGCCAGCCAGGCCAATGTTTCTGCTGCCTTTTCCAAACGATGGGCATAACGGATCTCATCCGCCTGAGCTTGCACGTCTTCTGGTGTGACTGTTATCCCTCTTTCCTGAGCCGCTTTATTGATAACTCGTTGATACAAAACTTTTTGACAGATGCCCTTCAGATGCATCTCCTTTTTCAAGGAGTACATAATTTCCTCTGGAGTCACCGATGCTTTGGAAAGGTCAACCATTACACCCGATTATTAACTAGAACTGGAACTACTTACAGTCTTGGTCAGATTCAGCTGAGTCAACCCTCTGACTCTTATCATGATACAAAAAGCAATTCCTAACCTCTGCCAAGTTGCCGAATTGAGGGCGTAGTATAGCAATTATCATAGTTATGAGCGACATTGCTTATCCTTTTAAGGCAGAGGGCAGAAGGCAGAGGGCAGCAAGGCAAGAAGGTCTTAAAGGCAATCAGCACCAATAAAGACTGTACCTCATAGGTATGAGAAACGCTATATTTGCCAGTCAAACCTAGAGTTTAGACTTATCCCTCAATCAAAACACCTCGCCCCTCAATCCCCGTTTTGAAGCCAGCACACAGAAGCTAGATTAGATTTTGTGAAGCTTATAGCTTCAGAAGTATCTGCTAAAGAAGTTAAATCTCATGAAAAAAGGTTCCTGAATATTAGGTGCTGAGAAGTTATCAGTACCAGCGCTAGCTTCAACAATACCCCCAGTGTTTGTGGCTTTACTAGCAGATGCTTGCACTGCACTGGTAGCCATGTTTCCATCAGGATCGATGCTCATGGAATTAGTCATAGTACTTGCTGCCTCAGGATTTACTTCCGATACAGATATAATTGCAGAACGACTAGCCTTCATCGTTGTAAATGAGCCAGGTAAAGCCCATAAATCAAAGCTATCAAACATAATCGTTAACCTCCTTTGTTACTAATGGAACGAGTTACAAACAATTTTAATTAGTGAAAAATTCACTAGACTTTTTGCAGAAGTAGGGAACTTCGGATCGGGTAATTTCGGATCGGGTAACTTAGGCTCAGTGGACAATAATTGATAAAATTATTATCATAAAATCGATGCAGCGCTGTTGCCTGTTGCCTTTTGCCTTAAAAGAATAAGCAAATTACCTCACCCAAATAAGAACTGCTATATATTTGTTGAGTTACCCAATGAAACCATAAATCGCAAAGGCATCGTAGACAGAATGACCCGAGTAAAAACGATCCCTAGCCCTAGCCTCAGCTCTTGCCCTAGCTTCAGAAAAGAACTCGTCTACATCGGTAAAGCCTTTTACCGATGTATCGGTATACTGACCGAAAGCATCGGCCTTACCATGAGCGGTAGCAATGCCAGGACCAGTGAAGACTTGAGCATTAGTAAAAACAAAACCACCTAAAATAGGGTGGTCTTTTACCTCTAGCTCGAAATATTCTAATTGATCAATTTTCATGAATGATTCTCCTGGTCAAATTAGGTAATGGTTAATTGTGCTCGGGAGCATTTACAGCGGTTTGCAATTCAGTTAGGTACAAAGTTCTAGTTTTTTAGGGAGTAGGGAGCAGGGAGCAGGGAAAAGGGAAGTCGGAAGTGGGAAAACAATCCTGTGTACCTGATAGTTATGCAAACCGCCGTAAAAGCAACTAAAAATCAAAGCGGGAGCATGTCAGTTTTGTTAATCCCTGATTCAGAACCCCCACCTCCTTAATAAGGGGGACTTTTGAATCTAATTCCCCCCAAGGTTCACGGGGGGTTAGGGGGGATATATGTACATAATTACAAAGGTGACATGCTTCCAATCAAAGCAACTAAAAATGATGGATTAGTCCCATCGTTTTCCGTAACTAGCAAGCCAGATGTTACTACTACTAATTGCTTCCTCATTTTACTCACTGCTAGCAAGATGCTCCCACTACCAATTCACAAAAATGGGATGCTCCCATTGTGATTAATGCTGCGGAAAGATGTTATTGATTTCTTCTTCATCTTTCCGCAGCATTGATACCGTTAAATCTCAACTAGTACTCTAAGCCGTTTTAGTAATGACGCTTATTAGAAGCACTAGTGAGAAGAACTAGCAGATGTTGCATTTAGGCTAGAATGAGAACTATAGTCAGTAGTTGTAGTAGTGCCATTGATGCTGGTGAAGGTATTATTACCAAAGGCTCTTGCGTCGCCGTCAACCCTAGCTACGTGCCCTTTAATGTTGGTACCGACGTTGATATATCCGTTATATACGAAAGAGTTGTAGTGAGGTGGGTAGTAGCGAGATCCACCCACAACCTTGGGGTCCTCAGCAATAGTTTCTAAATGATTTAGATCAGAAATAATCATTATTTACTTTTCTCCTTTTGACTTTTTTTGTGTTAATAAACTTGTTGAGTTTACACTCTAATTAAACTAGCAAATTTCCAAAATGTTTGTCTCGCCAATTTGGCAAGAAACCTATTGAGTTCCGGTTTGATATAACTATTGGCGATTTAATACCCTGAAGTAATCAAACTGAAGCAATCAAACGTAAACCTGAGTGTACTCATCCTGATATAGAACTAAATTTGCTGCATGCGCTGCATTCTATTAGGATATGAGGACACCCAGGTTTACAAGTTACTTAATCAGAAACTTGTCCTGAATAAGTATTAGTAGGGGAAGATAGCAGAGGTAGTAATACCTACAGACTTGGAGGCAGTTCCGTCAGGACCCTCAATAGTAACGGCTACGCTTTGTTGCTTAGTACCAACATTAAAACCGCTAGCGCTAGAACCTTCA
This sequence comes from Moorena sp. SIOASIH, assembly GCF_010671925.1. Lineage (GTDB taxonomy): Bacteria > Cyanobacteriota > Cyanobacteriia > Cyanobacteriales > Coleofasciculaceae > Moorena. Next base: position 693,549 of record NZ_JAAHIH010000001.1, read on the forward strand.
CCTTGGCTAGAGCTTGAAGCGCTAATACCACTAATGTCTACATTAGCTGTAATGTCAACACTGAAAATGTCGGTTTCGGTGACGGTGCTGGTGGTGCTTAAATTGGTGACGATATCGTTGTTGAATGAGATTCCAGCAGAAGCACCTTGAACTTGGCTAGCGTCAACAGATTCTAGATGGTTTAGGTCAGAAATAAGCATTGATTTTCTCCTTCTTTGTTGTTGATTTTGTTTGTTTGAATCAGCTTTGTTTGAGCTGTTGATATAACTATAGCCAGATTCCCCTAGGCATGTCTCGCCAATTTGGCTTAAACCTTTTTTTTTTTTAAATCACTGAATTTACTAAAAGTATCTAGTCACCAGTAACCGATTTTGAATTAGTTCAAAGAGATTGGTAATCTTGATGGGGTTTTATTGAAGTAAGTTATTAGTAATGAGCGTGTTATTATATCTAATCTAATTAAAAATTTGAACGCCACTTTGGCTTGATATTGATGATTGAATTCTCCCAGAACTAAAGTAGGTACTTTCGTTCTGGGTTTTAGGGAGTAGGGAGTAGGGAGTAGGGAGCAGGGAACAGGGACTTCGGAGCAGGGAGTGTGGGAAGTGTGGGGAGAGGGGGGCGTGTGGGGCGTGTGGGGCGTGTGGGGAGATGGGCAGAGGGGAGAGTGTGGGAAGTGTGGGAAGAGGGGGGCGTGTGGGGCGTGTGGGGCGTGTGGGGAGATGGAGAGATGGGGAGATGAAATTATTGATGTGTAGCCGTGTGAGGGCTAAGAATTGGTATAACCTGAGTTCGATATAAGCGATCGCTGGACGAAAGAGTAAGAAATAGAAGGCTTGCACAACTAGGGTAGATTAAGGCTTTCAGGGTTACGTCTAACTTAGGTTAACTAGGGATTAGCCACGCTTAAACCCTTAGATTAGGCCCGCTTAACCATTAACCGTGCCACCTAGCCCTAACCCTCAAAACTAAATTGACAGAGTACTAGGGCTGTTTTTACTAGGGCTGTTTTTACTAGGGCTGTTTCATTCCGGTCTATGATCAGATAAAAAAACGCCTCGTCCATCAACACGGACAAGGCGGTTATTAATGAATTACTTTGACCACAGGCTTAGTCTGATCTGGTGTGGTGGTAAGCAGTGGCTGGTAATGACAAGGAGGATGGGTAGGAAAATGATTATACCTGCTCACCACAGGGAAACCAAACAGTCTTGCCGTAAATACTCGGCTAACTTCTTGAGCATGGATTCCTCTTCTTCCAGTTCACTGATAAACCACTCTTCTTGATCGCCACCGTGGACGTGTGAGGTTTTCTTGCCAAGCTTCTCTACATAAGCCAGATCTTTGATCTGGCTCAAACGCTGCCGTGCATTCAAGGCTTTAGTGCCATTGCTCATCATACTAGCTTGCTTCTGTAAGATCATATCCCGGTTTTGTTTGAGCAAGCGGCTGTAGGTTCTAGAAGGCATGTAGTCTAGGGGGTTATGGCCCGCAAAGCGTAGCATCAACACACAAGCCCAAGAATACTTGCCATCAAGGATGGCTTCCTCGATCTCGCTAAACTTATCGGTATCCATCACTTTTTCGAGCTTGGTATTGGCAGAAGGAATACGATAGGTCATGGTTATTTCTTATCCTGTAAGTCTAAAGGTCAATAGTTTATAAGCTGGGGTGCAGTTAACTTGCAGATTTCAAGGAATTACTAGCAAGTTGACTACTAAGAATTAACGGTCAACTGTTAACCGTCAACGGAAAACGATCAGTCAGTGATGAAAATGAGAGAACAGAGCACTATAGATCGATGCCACTTTTTTGCAGCTGTCGCATCGGATCCAATAAGAAATCGATAATCCGACGGCGGCGGATGATGATGTCAGCATTGGCGGTCTGACCAGCCTTAAACCGGATGATTTCATCCTCTTCAATCACATAGTCACGGTCGAGGGACACTTTCACCTTATAGACTGAACCCATTTGTTGATCGGCTTTAGCATCGGAAGAGATGGAAATCACCGTGCCTTTGATGATGCCGTAATCCTGATAGGGATAGGCATCAAATTTTACTTGCACTGGCATTCCTTCGTTAATGAACCCTGCCTCGCGAGTAGGCAAACTTGCGGATAGCACTAGGGGGGCACCTTGAGGAGCGATTTCGGCGATGCTACGTCCCGGTTGCACCACTTCACCAGCATTAGCAATGTTGAGGGAAGATATTATCCCATCCACTGGCGCTTTGAGAAACTTCTGTTTGAGCCTGGTTTTAGCAGTAGTAACCAGGGTTTCATTTTCAGCAATTCTAGCTTTGATTTGGGTCAGTTCTAGTTCTAACTGTTGAATTTTCTGCTGTGTTTCTAAGCGAGTGGTGCGTCCCGTCGCTTGCCGATGCTCTAATTCTGCTTCTAGTCGCTTGATTTCTGCTAAAGTCTGTTCTAGCTCACCTCGGCTTTGGCTAGTCGCCGCTTCGCGATCGCGTATACTTTGCTGAGCTTGAAAGATCTGTTCCCGAGTACTCAAACCTTCTTGCAGTTTGCTTTCAGTAACAGCACTTTGGCTAGCACGAAAGCTTTGTTCTGCTTGAAATACGTGTTCTTTGGAGATTGCTCCTTCTGCCAACAGAGGTTTAAGGTTATCGAGTCGTTCCTTGAGAGCCACTACATTAGCCCGCCGTTGCTGGAGCAGTTCTTTGGCTGTCGCCTGCACCAGTTTCAGCCGTTGTAATCGTTCGCGATTAGCAGCTTTAGCTAACTGATGTTGAATGATTTGTTGTCTAATCGCCGACGCACTAGCTTGTGCTCGTGCGATCGCAGCTTGTTGCCCTTGAACTTCTGCTTGGGTAATTTGCTCACGGGTTTCCGCTTCCAGACGGGTTCTGTCAATCAGTCCTTGCATCTGAACTAACTTAATCCGGTCTGAATTAAGCACTTTCTCTAAACGCTCTACTTCCTGAGTGGCAAGGTCTGTATCCAGTTCCACCAAGACTTCCCCAGCTTTAACCGCTTGCCCTTCTTTGACCTTAATACTGGCAACCTTGCCTGGCTCAATCGGGTCAACTTTATAAACGTCCCCTTTTGGCACTAAGCTTCCATGAGCTTTACCCACTTCATCAATCTGCCCAAACGTTGCCCAAGCCACAAATATTGTACAGAAGCTTAAGCCACCCAACATCAGCAGCCGAGGAAGGTTCGCCGGAGGCTGATCGAGGGTAGTTTGTATGGAGGTTGACCATTTGGACGTACTAGGAGCATTGGCAGTATTGGTTCCTACCTCTGTGCTGGGTGAGGCTACAGCCTCTTGGTCATAATCAGGTCTCAGGCGACCTGATGGCATTAAAACGACGTTACCCTGACGACTGGTAGCCGCTTCAGGTGGGGAGTTGATTGGTTTTGCTTGTGTCATGGTGGTAGATCACGCTAAATTAACATTTTAGGGAAATGACCAATGTTTTGGGAAAGTCAGCGACCAATTCTCTTGCTGCCCTTAGCTTTGCGGGGCGAGTTGGGCATTGTTGAGCAGACCGAAATCTTTGGCATTACCTGACTTCTACTTGCCCCTTTTCCAGATAGCTTAAATGCACCCCGAGATCAGAACTTAAACCCTTCCCCTTTAAGTAGCCGTCGGTCGGTCAAACCTCTTGGCTGAGCACGCTGTGAGGTGTGGACTTGAGCAGGACTGACCTTAGGGTTAGGCTCTCCAAGTTACCTCCGTCTCACCTTTGGTGGGGTGCATGGGAGTGAATTAAACAAAGGAATTGGAATTTAACTCTGCCGCAGTGTGCATCATGGGGGATTCTCAGGGGATTCTAAACGGTTGTTACGAGATGGGTGTGGAGCCATATCTGAACACGTTTTTCTCCCCTTCTATTCTCACAGCGCTTTTCCACTTTTCTGATAAAAGATCAATTTCATCTGAGTATGTTGCTAAATTGGCAGATTTTTGGCAGCTTTTTACAAAGCTTGACATAGTGATAGCTAGCTTCAAATTTCATTTGTCCTTAGTCATTAGTCCTTTTCACATCACTGTGTTGCCAAATTGGCAAATTTTTACATAGTTTGATATAGTGATAGGTAGCTTCAAATTTTCTTAGTCATTAGTCCTTTGTGGCTAACCACGGTCTGTTGGTATTTACAAATGACTAATGACTAAATAACTAATAACTAATAACTAATGACTAATCAGCACTTGTTAACGATCTATTAAAGATCTAGCTGCTGCTGCGCTAGATGATAGTAAAGACCTTGACGATCCATGAGTTCCTCATGGTTGCCTTTCTCGACCAGAACACCTCGGTCTAGGACAAGGATGCAGTCAGCATTGCGCACTGTAGAGAGGCGGTGGGCGATGATGAAGGTAGTGCGATCGCGACTAATGCGAGCTAAGTTTTGTTGAAAGCGGCGCTCGGATTCTGTATCTAGAGAGCTAGTCGCTTCATCCAGAATCAGAATCTTGGGGTTGCCCAATAGGGCTCGGGCTATGGCAATCCTTTGTCGTTGTCCACCAGAAAGGGTAGAGCCTCGCTCTCCTACTTTTGTATTATATCCCAAAGTCATACCTTGAATAAAGGCATGGGCTTCTGCTAGTTTGGCTACCTCTACGGCTTGATCGAGGCTGAAATCTGGTCGGTAGAGAGTGATATTTTCGACAATTGTCCCCGAGAACAAGAAACATTCTTGGGGTACCACACCCATTTGAGAACGCAAGGATTGGGGGGAAATATGGCGGATATCGTGTCCATCTATCAAAATACGACCATTAGTCGGATGATAGAGACCTTGGAGTAGCTTCACCAAGGTACTCTTGCCCGAGCCACTGCGCCCCACTAGAGCAATGGTTTCTCCAGCCCTAATATCTAGGGAAATATTCTGTAGGATATTGCGATCCTCATCCTCCGAGTATCGGAAGGTAACATCTTCCAATATTACATCACCCTTAATCTCAGGTAGAACCAGCATCGGTTCTTGAGGATTCTCCTCTGGCTTAGCAGATAAGACATCATTCAGCCGTTCTACAGACACCAAGATTTCTTGAAACTCATCCCAAAGATTCACTAGAGCCAAAATTGGACCAGTCACTCGGCCAATGAGCATATTAAACGCGACATACTGACCGATAGTAAGCTGCTCACTAATTACTAAGCTAGCGCCAAACCAAAGTAAAGCGGTGCTGCTGAGAGTATTAATTAGAGAACTAATTGACCCCAACCCGTTCGCTAGGTTTCTACCTTTAAATTGTACATTCAACTGATTGGTGAGGCGATCTTCCCAGCGCCAGCGCACTTCTTGTTCTGAAGCCGCCGTTTTTACAGTAGCAACCCCTGACATCATTTCCACTAACATAGAATTTTGTTGAGCTGCTTCTTTAAAAATTTCCCTGGACACCTGGCGTAGAAAGGGACTGGCAATCACAGTCAAGATGGCGATGGGTAAAATCGTTGCCAGCACCAGCAAGGTTAAGCGCCAATTGTAGTAGAGCATCAGTCCAATATAGACAAACACCATCACCACATCTAGCCAAGTAGCAATAGCTTGCTGAGTTATAAAACCCTGAATTTTTCCAGTTTCCTGAATTCGGGTCAGGATATCCCCCACCTGGCGGGATTCAAAAAACTTCAGGGGTAAGGTCAGGGTATGGTTTATGAACCCACTGATGAAGGTGAGACTAAGCCGATTAGAAAAATAGTCGAGCAAGTAGCGTCTGGTTAGACTAACCCCAATTGTCCAAAGGCCAAAGATGATTAGACCAATGGAGAAGACATTGAGAGTGACAAGGCTTCTGTTGATAATCACCCGGTCAAGAATGATCTGGGTAAATAGGGGAGTAATCAGACCAAAAACCTGAAGGATGAGGGTAGCCAGGATAATTTGCAGCAGAACTGAGCGATGGGGCCATAGCAACCCCCAAAACGGCCCTAGAGAACGTTTGTCGCTGGGAATCACTGCTAGTTGGGGAGTTGGATCCAAGAGCATGGCATACCCAGTCCAACCTTGGAGAAAGTCTTTGCGAGGAAGCGATCGCTTCCCCACTGCTGGATCAGCAACGAGTACCTTATTACCCTTTACCTGGTAGACAACAATATAGTGATCTCCTTGCCAGTGAGCAATCCAAGGATTACTCCGATCCGCTAAGCGACCTAAAGAAGCCCTGACTGGACTAGCTTGAAACCCTAAACTTTCCGCTGCTTTAGCTAAACCTTTGAGGGATGAACCAGAACGACCCACTCCCGCCAGTTCCCGCAGGGAGTTGAGAGCAAACCTTTTGCCCCAATACTGCCCAATCATGGCTAAGCAGGCAGCACCACAATCGGAGGAAGATTGCTGCTCAATAAAAGGATAGCGCTGCCAAAACCTTAGGAATCTCCAACCTTGCTTTGCTGGTTTGGGAAAATCAAAGCTTTCTGACTGACTCGGTTCTTTTGGCGTTTGTTGCTTAGGAGGTTCTAAAACTCGCCGAGTCGGTCGTGCTCTAGTCTGGTTTGGATGTGGTGACGGAGTATGGGTCTTGTTAACTAGGCGTTGATGGGATGGAGATTTACCGTCACCATTTTTAGCAGTTTGCCTGTTCTCCTGATCCGGTGACTCGGTGGAGTTATCCAAAACTGGTGCGATCGCGCAAGCCGCTTGCCAATGCTCTTGAGGCAGCTGGTAAAGCAATACATCAGTTTGGGCAATCCAATTTGTTGGTACTGACATCGGATATCCCCAACTTTCTCCGATGCTAGGAAATGGGGCAGAGGAATTTTCCTCTGTTCCTTCTGGCGTTCCCATTTGACCACTACGTAGCCAGCAATGCCCAGCTTGGGAACAGGACACCAGAGACTCCCCAGCCTCAATTCGTGTTTCTACGATGTAGGGCAACAGTTGATTTAGGGTAACACCGTTAAGCGTACGCAATTTGGTCAAAGTCTTGAAGAAAATTAGGCATTGCCGGTGCTGGGCTTGTTTCCCCAGGATTTCCGACCACTTTGGCAACCGTTCCAACCAAGGCAAGAGTTGATTTAGCGAAATACGAGCAACTTGTCCTGAACTCGCTGCGATCGCTCTGTAAGGATAGGATAGACTACCTAAGAGATCATAGGCACCAAAGGTTTCCCCTTCTTCGAGTACCTGTATGGAAACCTCCCGCTGTTTTTCAGCATCAAAGCCTAGTAGTCGTATCCGCCCCTGACAAACTAGGTAAAGATATTGGTGGTCTTGTTCAATCTGAACAGAATCTTGGGATAGCTCTGGTCTAGTATAGGCAAGGATTTTATCCCCTAACTGGAATTGCTCAAGGTCAAATGATTGACTAAATTCATAGTTGAGCTTTGGATCGACTGAGTCTAGGGTCAAGCTTTGAAGCACCACTGATAAATTGCTAGCAGGGTCTGGGTTGATAGAAGACGGTGGTTTCCCAGGCTCTGCCGAATCCCTGATTATATTCTTCATATGTTAAACATTGAAAATTGATTTTTAACAATTAACCATTTACAATTAACCATTTACAATTAACTACATTTAGTTATCTAATAGCCTAGTTTTTGTCAAGTCACTAACCGACTCTTTACCAATAATTCACAAAAACTTCACCAAAACTTTAAGTAAACTTCATTGAAACTTTAAATTCCCCCTATAGCATCTGGTGTAAAGTAAACCCATAAGGGTTGGGGATAGGGAGATAGGAGGTCAAGTCTGAGCCAGCTCATTAAGCCAATAGATGTCAGCTGGATGTAAGCAGATAGCGCGGTTGATGCGAGTGGAGTTCAACAGATTAAACGGGAAGACGTTGAAAACTAGGCTCTGCATCAATAATCCATCAAACTGACCAAGGCAGGCGGTTAAGTTCAGACTTGATCAATCTCCCAAATTTCCCGCTTAGCTGACTAGACCTTACTAACAACCTTTGATTGTGATACAGGGGTTTTGCCAACTGGATGCTTACCAGCTTGACTATTTTCTTTGATTAACCGATTGTAGGTTCGGTAAGGGATGTAATGGAGGGGGTTGTAGCCAGAAAAACGCAGAACTAACACACAAGCCCAAGAATACTTGCCTGCGATGATAGCTTCTACGACCTGGTTAAGCTGCTCATTAGTCATGACTTGTTCAGAGCTCGTAGAGGTTGACGTTGGTTGAGATGTTCTACTAGTTGATGGTCTACTAGTTATTGAAAGCAATTTTTTTGCCATGGTAGTCACCCAGAATTAACGACATCTTGTAATGGTCTATACCCAACTGGCAAAGGGAAGTTGCCAGTTCACCGGGGTAATAATTAAGCCTTGGAACCGGTTTTGGATTATTGCAATTTATCCACATAGCTGACTATGGGCTTTTAGCTCATAGCGCTTTGTCTAAACTCTGTATAAACACGCTTTGTATAAACGCGCTTTGCGCGTACAAACTAGCGTGGGGGACAATAACAAACTCTCAACCCAAGGATTAATCGGTGGCATCTGTTGAGGCTGACTCACTCAACAGATGCCACCATGATCATTGGCCACAATGGATTTAACAACTGCTGGACTAGAACCGACTTTAGTTTGAGATCGATTACCAATCTAAATACTTGCCAGTGGGGTTGAGTTTTCCCAATCAGCCCCATAGGAGTCCCTTGCACTGCGGGCAGCTGATTAATTGCAGTTATGTCAAAGAAGACTTTCAAGAGATTGAACATCCCTTGCAGTAAGCTGATTTGCCCCTTTTCTGCTCCCACCGAGACTGATACGTTTGACGATAGCACATCATTCCGGAAATAGCTGCTATCCTGTTCAATGCCTTCAGTGCCAACACCAGTGTCGGAGGTGTCAGATTTAAGAACCCTCAGCAATCGGTTCGAGATAGTTAACCCACAGCACTGCCAGGGATGGCTAGGGTCCTCAGTGGGATTTAAACCTACTGCTTTCAGGTTCAATTTGCTAAGCACCCCTGAAAAGCTCTTAGTAACAAGCTGGATTAGAGAATGCGGCGATGGCTTCCGCTTTCCTAATGGTATGTTCATGAGTCTGTTGGATGATTTTTTCAAAGTTGATGCTGTTGTGACACCTAATGTGACACCTAATTTTTCACAATACCAGAGGCTTGCCTACATAGACTAAGCGCAGATGTAGTGAAAGATTGATCCTATTTCAGGCACCCGCAACAACAAATACAAACCCTCTTTAAATTCCTCTGTCTTTAGACAGAAAGCTTTTATGTTGTCTGGAGTAAATCCCCAAACACCTAGACACCGAAACAAATGAGCACCTGAATTTACAAATATTCTAGAGTTTTTATCTAGAGTTTCTGTGTGGCTAAATGCTGAGCTGAGCGCTTTGAGTATATCTACTCAGCCTTAGCTCCATAAAGTCTAGCCTGAAGTAGTTACAAGTTCTATTAAAAAAGCTGGCCGAGTGAGCTGAAACAATAAAATCACTACCTTGAGCATAGTTACCCTCTTTGATTCTTTCAAAAAAGACAAATCCAAAATTGGATTGGTTTGGCTGTAAGGTTGATGAAGTTATATTTCACGCCGATGATCTTGAACGTGAAACTTTGTTCATCTACAAAAGGAAATCTAGTAAATTCAAGGGGTAATTGTCAAGCGAAAACTCACATTTCTTTTCTACATTCACATTTTTTTCATATTTTTTTCACAAAATTACCAAATTTACGCAAATTTCACACAATCTTCACGTAATCTTGAGTAAGCTGACATGGAAATCTAGGACCTATATGTCACCCTCCTCAACCTAAAGGGAACTTTAATGAAATCTTTACTATATGTTTACTAAATCTTGCTCCACCCCCAATGTAAATTTTTGTGACAAATATCATGGTCAATCTGCCCCCTCTGTCCCCTCTTCGGGTCTATTCTCCCTCTAGGGTTACTGAACTAAGGAACTCCGTCAAGTTTAGTCGGGTCAGTGACCAATTCCTAATTCCCAATTCCCAATTACCAATTCCCCTCAATCATTGCATGAATCAGCAACGGCCTCCCTCTTGCCGATCGTCTTGGCTTTATGACGTCATAGAGATTGTGATAGTTGAACAAGGGGGGTGGCATCAGGGAAAGGCAACCACAACATTGACTCATCTGTTAGGTTAATACCCCGTCGAAGTGTTAAAATCAACCATCATCTGTCTTTTTACTAACCTATTCCTATGAGGCGGTTAAGACAACTCTTCCAAAAACTTAGAAATGCAGGCAAAGATGAGAATTTTTTATACGGGCTAAATCTGTTCGAGGGTTTTGTTTCCAAAGTTCTCTCTTTGGTGATGGTGGTGGTAATATTGGTGGCACTTAGTAGCCTAGTTATTTCACTAGTTAAAGAAATAACCAATCCAGAAGCAATAGTTTTGAGCAAAACACTTTTCAAAATATTTGGACTGTTTCTAAATATTCTCATTGCACTAGAAATTTTAGAGAATATAACCGCTTATCTGCGAAAACATGTTATTCAACTTGAGTTAGTTGTTGTTACGTCTTTAATTGCAGTTGCCCGTAAAATCATTATTCTTGACCTTAAAACAACTTCTGGAAGCCAGGTAATTGGATTAGCAATTGCCATTATATCTCTATCAATTAGTTACTGGATTATACGGAGTACTAGCATAAGAAAACATTATTAATGAATAAGTTTGAGAAGATTATGACTAATTTTTTCCAATTTGAAGCCGATTTTGTGGATTCCTTACGCTGTATTCCTATGCAAGTCCGGATGAAATTAGACACTTGCGGCATCAAACTTAAACTGAGCCACTGGCATCAGTTTAATCAACAGGAGCGTCAGCAACTGGTAGAGATACCCTGCACTACGACCGAGTCAATCCAAAAGTATGGAGACTATGTTCAACACCTAGTTATAAACTATACAGGAAAACCGGCTTCTAATTTACCTGTTGATCCCCAAGCTCCCTGGATGAATTCTCAGCTCATTCCAGCTACCGTGGCGGAAAAAGCTATGGAATTTGGAGTCGTAGTAACTACTCAACAGTGGGCAGCACTAACTCCTATCCAACGTTTTGCCCTGATTAAACTGACGCGCCCTAGTCATGAAAACAAAAACTTTTTACCAGCACTCAAGGAATTCCAATTAGTTGTTGTTGACAGTTAACCTACCCGATAAGGGAAGCATCAGGGGAACACCCTTTAAAAAACTCAGAGCAAGTCAAATATGCCGATTAAATCTCGATTACCTTAACTGCTAGAAGTACCTAGCTGATCTACCACGACCTGATCCCGACAAGACTGGTTTTGGGCTTTCTGTATTATCTCTCGCATTTGATCAACATTATCTAAGGCTGAATTAAGCTGGCTTTGACGTAATTCTGAGGATAGGTTAGATTGGTTAAGTAGGTTCTCTAGAATAGCTTGAATAGTGTTGAGCAGGATACACAGTTGATAATCTTGACTGGTACCCAAGTTACTTTTGGGATATTTGAAAGCCTCACACTGTTGGGAATGATTTAATCCTTGAGCCTCTATCGGTTGTGACAAAATCACTGTTAGTTCTCTGTTTTCGTCTCTGTTTTGGTCTCTGTTGGGTGGCTCTGATTTATGATTAAACATATCTCCTGATAAAGCGATCGCATTTTCTGGCACCTCCCCAGACTGCTCACCAGGGGTAATGGCTTTGTGGGATTTGTTAACGGATTCTTTGGCTGGGTCTAATTGCTCAACGGTTTGCTGCAATGTCTCCACAATGCCATACATTTCCATTGGGTCAAACACTCGCAGCAGGGTGGTTTGGGTGACAATACCGATTCCTTGACCCCAATTCCAAGACACCACCAATCGCCGCACACGACGCTTTTGCATTTCCTGATGAGCTGTCCATAGAGAATCTTCAGGACTCAGCAGAAATAGAGGTGTACTCATGACATCCTGAGCCTGGACTTTAGACAAATTCAGCTTGAGAGACTGAAATTGGACAATATCCCGCTCTGTGACAATCCCCACTGGCATACAGCTATCCTCTCCATGGTCGGAGGTAATGACCACACAACTAACTCGGTGCTTATTCATGAGTCGGGCTAAACTCAATACTGAGACAGTTGGAAGGGCATTAACCACCTGAGGGGTCATCACTTCTGATACCCGCCGTAACTTCAGCAGATTGGCTGGTCGCAATACCTGGCGAATTCGCTCTGGTGAAACAACACCCACGAGCTGACCGTGATCATCCACAATTGGTAAGTGGCGAATCCGATACCGACGAAATAGGAATAAGGCGGCAAAGATATCCCGACAAGCAGTTTGAGGAAACGTAATCACAGGCTGTGCCATGAATTCAGCTACTGTTACCTCTTCAAAGTTAATTCCATTAGCTGTTAGCCGGACAATATCCCGCTCAGTAAAGATTCCCAGCAACTGGTCTGAGTGCATTACCAAAACGCAGCTAGACCGTGGCTCACGAATGCTGAGCTGGTCTGATGGTGAGTATAAATTGGGCAATGAACAACTTTTGCCTCCCTCCTTACTCATCAAAGCAATTATGTCTATTAGGAGAGTATCAGGAGCAACGATCAAAGGCTGATGGTCAATTGCTTCTTCTAGGGCTGGGGCGCAGATAAGTCGATCGTTGAGTTGCATAATTAATTTGATGGGTGAAATTCCGTGACCTACAACCGCCGCCAACCGCTACAAACTATGGCGCTGGTGTATTTACTCAGACTGCTCAGTCAAGGATTTTTAGTCTGTCTGCGAATGGGATTGGCTTCATTCTTGCCAGCAGTTGCGCGATGAAGCGTTCGCGTAGCGTGGCCTACGGCCTCAGCTTCCGCGCTTGTGCGAACGCATATCCTTGACATCCTCCCGCCACTAAGCTACCGCGCTTTGTGGGGGATTCCCAAACCTCACGATTTAGGTTTCTGTTTCCTTCCCGTTTCGGCAAAGCCGACACTACGCGAACGGGATTTTCGCAACTGCCCTTCAACCTTATGGTTGTCAGGTCTTATGTTCGCTCCACAGACTGACACGGCAAGTCCTGCCGCCAAAATATTCTGACTCGCGTTGATATCACGGTCATGGATAATCCCACATTCAGGACACTTCCACTCCCTAATATCCAACGGCATTTTATCAACGATATGCCCACAGTTCCCACATCTTTTAGAACTAGGAAACCATCGGTCAATCTTAATTAAGTCTCGACCATACCACTGGCATTTGTAATCCAGTTGTCTAGTTAATTCCCCCCAACTAGCGTCGCTAATAGCAAGGGCAAGTTTATGGTTCTTAACCATGTTTTTTATAGCTAAATCCTCAACGACAATCGTTTGGTTTTCGCGTACCAGTTGAGTAGTCAGCTTATGCAAAAAGTCTTTACGGGTATCAGTTATGTGTCCATGTACTTTAGCTACTTTTAGTCTAGCTTTTTGTCGGTTTTTAGAACCTTTCTTCTTGCGAGACAGGACTTTTTGAACACGTCTTAATTTCTTGTGTAACCCCTTAAAGTGCTTGGGATTAGTAATCTTTTCTCCGTCACTAGTAGCGATCAAGCTATTTATTCCCACATCCAAACCGATAGACTTATCAGTTTTTGGCAAAGGCTTAATAGTATGGTCATCTACCAGAATAGATACATACCAACGTCCTCTAGCATCCAACTTGACAGTAATAGTAGAAGGAGTGCAATTTTCAGGTATTTGTCTACTCCATCGGATTGGCAAGTGCTCAGAGCATTTAGCTAAAAATACTTGCCCATTCTTCCAACGGAAAGCCGACTTAGTAAATTCAGCACTACCGCCATTATGTTTCTTTTTGAAATTGGGATATTTAGCACGTCCTGCCCAGAAATTCGCAAATGCTTTTTTAAGGTTCCTCAAGCCTTGTTGAAGCGGTACACAGCTAACCTCATTAAGGAAACTAAGCTCTTCTTGCTTTTTCCAACTTGTTAGCATTGAGGATGTTTGTGCATACCCAACTCGTTCTTGATTCTCATACCAAGCTTGAGTCCTAGCAGCTAAAGCCATGTTGTAAACCAACCGAGTACAACCCAGTGTCCGTCGCAAGAGAGTTTCTTGCTCGGTCGTTGGGTAAAAGCGATAGCGATAGGCACGTTGAATCATACTCACATTATACACCACTTATTGTGAAGTCATACAAAGCGAGCAGGGCGGCGAATCCTGCTCACCGTTAAGCTTCGCGCTTAACGGGAGTCTCCACGCCGAAGATAGATGAACTGCTTAATCATAAAGACAAAACCCATCAAGATACTGGTAACCCTGGGTTTTGTAGAGGGATGTTACGGACAAATCCCGCAAATCCAGAAATAATATGCACATAACTTCTATAAAGGTATATAATAAATAGATGTTACAGCAAAATCATCTTTAACCCTTATATGACATAGCTTTTGGCTTTCAGAGGTTGCCAGGGAGACTGGGACTTTCGCCATATGGGCTTAGGGGCAAATAATTAGGCATTGCTGACCTAGCTTGGCAATTGTCCGATGGGATTGTCCTATGGAATTGTCCGATCAGCTTCCCTGGCTTATCTAACTTTCTGTTTAAGGTGTTCTAACTACTTTACCAGCTCGGAGTTTACTCTTTTAAGTTCCCTTGACTGGGGTTTTGAGGCAAAGTAGACACCCTAGGGGTTCTACCGTATAGCCGGTCTAAAACCCGCTTAACCGAGATCCGTTTCCACTGCTGACCACGCTTGGTTGTATAGCCCTGTTGATTGAGCCAGTTAGCAATTTGTTGTAATGACTTGCCCGATTTATGGTGACGGCGAATTAACTCAATTACATGCTGTTCTTGGGGATCATCCACCAACTCACCATTTAGGGCCCGTTGACCGAAGGCCGGTGAACCATAACCTGCATAGCCACCCATAGTTGCCTTCGCTTGTCTACCTTGGTTTAGCCTTTCGATCAGGCTATCCCATTCCAATTCCTCAGCAGCCATAACTTAATGCATCAAGCAACTTCATACAACCATGGTAAACCAAACTATAGCCTTAGCCATCCTGGTTATTACAGCTATTCAAACCGATTAACCGCCCCTCTTTTTAAGGGAAGATAACAGGGGTAACCATGTTGACTGTTGTTGACTGTTTACCGTTGATCGTTGACTATAAGTTTGTGGTAGTTTTGAAAAATTTAAGGAATATATCATGAGTACAGTGGCTTACATCAAAGACAGTGAATTTGATTCAATTTTAACCTCTGAAGTACCAGTAGTCGTTGATTTTACAGCCCCTTGGTGTGGTCCATGTCGTAAAATTAGTCCTTTAATGGAACAACTTGCTGAAGAATACAAAGATCGCGTTCAGGTAGTAAAAATCGATATTGACGCCGACAAAGCTACTGCAAAAAAATACAGTATCCGCAGTATTCCTGCTGTGCTTATTTTTAAGGGCGGTGAGCTGGTAGAAAATATTGTGGGAGTTGCTCCGTATGATAAATTTACTGACGCAATTGAAAAGCAACTTTAGGTTTAATTAAAAACCGAAAAATTTTCCAAAATTTCTGTATTCTGAGTTTAATTCTGACTTATTTCCTTCAAGCAATGACCTGTAAATGAGGAGAATCGGCAATGGAGACAACTCAATCAGTCCGATGTCCCAACTGTGGGAATATGGCTCAACGTCACTACTTAATCGGTTCTCAAGCATCACATTATGCTTGTGCTGGAGACCAGGTCACCAAAACTGAATGCCCAGTTTGTGACTATTTAATGGTGATGTGTTCTGTAAGCGGTAATGTGATTGAAGCTTACGCACCAGGTAGACAAGTTATGGCTAATTCCGGCAAATTTACCGAAGTAGTGCACAGAGAAAGTCCTGCTCTTATAGAAGTAGGGATGAATCGCCGCAACAGGTTAGTGGCTAGTAGGAAATATCAATTAACTACTGTAGGCTAAAAAAAGATAGACTAAAAAAGAGCTGCTATCTCCTACTAAGTACCTTTACCAGCCATCCTTCGGGAGAAAGCCGTGGGGATGAAATTCATACCTCCATTGTTGATTCACCTCACTACCTGACAATTGTTTGTTGAGTTTTATAAAAAATCAGGACTTAGGCAAAACTGGGTACCAAAATATAGAAAATTTCTAGAAAATATATAAGTAGTAGGATGTGTTATTAACGCACCTTAAAGAGACAGTTACTGCGTAAGTCCTGGAAATATTTTCACGGAGATAGTAATTATGATGAAAGCTGAACAGATTATGACCACAGACGTAGTCACCATTAGCGGCTCAGCAACAATTGCTGAAGCTGTGAAGCTAATGAAGGATAAGGGACTGCGTGCTCTGATTGTGGAACGCCGCCATGATGATGACCCCTACGGAATTGTGACCGAGACAGACATAATCTACAAAGTAGCGGCCTACGGTAAAGACCCAAAGGAAATGCGTGTCTATGAGATTATGACCAAACCCTGTATTGTGGTGAATCCTGAGTTGGGTGTGGAATATGTAGCGCGATTGTTTGCCAATACCCGTACCCGTAGAGCTCCAGTCGTAAAGAGCAAATTACTGGGTATTATTTCCATCAGCGATATCCTTAAAAAGAGTGATTTCGTGGAGAAGCCAAAAAGCAATTTTGAGCTTTACTGCGAAGAAAATCCCAGCGCACTAGAGGCGCGGATTTATGATGATTAATCTAGGTTGAAGATTCAACTATAGCGGTTCTTATATTAATGAGGTACACAGGATTTTTTACCTATTCACTATTCTCTGTACCGAAGTTCACTAAAATCAAAAACTTGTGTACCTCAACTATTTGATAAATGCTATAATGTTAGTGAAATTAAACGAATATTATTCAAATATAGAGACTTGTTAGGCTAGATATCTACAGACGTAAATAGACAATATTTTTTTGGTGGTAATAAGTATGTGATGGATAATCGTTAAATAATTATTAATTAATAATTACCAATTATCCATTACCAGAGAAAAACTATGATGATTAGTCAACCAGATTTGATCTGATTAACTAAAAGGTGGTTTGACTATCGAGTATACTGCTGAATTTTGGCTTGAGCTCTGGGATAGGCGGAGGTACCTTCAGGAATTTGTTTCAAATAATCCAAAGCCTTAGTGTAGTTGTTCAAAACAGCTTGATTATCAGCCATCTTTAAGAGATAGTTAGCCCTAATTTCCTGCTTAGCGGTATAGTCAACAATTTTTTCCTGAGCCTTAGGATAGGCATCGGTATGTTTAGGAACTTTTTTCAAATATACCAATGCACCGGTAAAGTCTTGCTGAGCGGCTCGATTGTAAGCCTGCTGAAGAAGAAAGTTCGCTTTGATGTTTCGCTTTTGAGTGTACTCAGGAACTTTTTCTTGAATTGTAGCGTAGGCTTTTGTTCCCTTTGGGATTTGTTTAAATGTGTTGAGTGCACCGGTAAAGTCTCTCTCGATAGCCTGCTTATAAGCTTGCTCTAGTAACTGGTAAGCTTCCTGCTCAAGATTGGCTTGAGCTTGGCTGACCATAGGTTCTATTTGCTGTTGCCAGAAGACAATATTAGGAATCTGGCTAGCCTGCTCAACTACCTCTAGCCACTTCTGTTGGTCAAAGGCGGTTTTGATCAGGGGGAATAGGGCTTTGGCATCTTGCCAATCTTTTTTCCACTGAGCGATCGCATTTTGAGCATCCTGATAGTCTTCACTATCTTCCGGAATCGATTTTACCAGGTTCAGTGCTGCTTCTAAATCTCCTTCCTGGTACTTTTGCTCAGCCTGTGCTAGCTTAGTTTCTGCCTGGTTGGGAGTCTTGAGTAAAAAGTAGCCTCCAGCTACGACTAGTAAGGCTAGATATGTGGAAACTCCGATTGCGGTGAGATTAAGTCCACTAGCCCTTCTTTTAGGAATAGTAGGCACATAGGGAAAATCAGTTTCCTCTGTTTCCTCTGTTTCCTCTGTTTCCTCGGTTTGAAGAGTCTCTGGTTCAATTGGCTCAAGCAGAGTATCGTCAGTTTTTTCTTTGTAGGGGTTTGGGGATGTTGGTGGTGCTGGGGACATTGGTAAGTTTATAGATGGTTTAGAACTAGTTAAGGAATGGAGTGCCTCCAAAACCTGATCAGCAGACTGGTAACGGTCTTTGAAGTAATAGCGCACCATCTGCTGAATAATGGCAGCGAAATCTTTAGTGACTGTGGCGTAGTCCTGCCAAAGGGCTTCTCCGGTTAATGGGTCTTCTTCTAGCTGTATGGGTTTGAGTCCTGTGAGTGCCTCAATGCCAATCATCCCTACAGCATATAGGTCACTACAGGGACGAGGTTTACCCAGAACCTGCTCTGTTGGTATATACCCGAATGCTCCCAAAGCCGCTATGGCACTAAATTGAACACCAACTAATGGTGTCCGCACCTGCTTAATACCGCTAAAGTCAGTTAAAACTAATTTGCTATCTTCTGATCGTCTGATCAGATTGTCTGGCTTGATATCACCATGAATCACCCCTTGGCGATGGACAAATGCCAAAATTTCTAAAACCTCTTGTAGCAGATTGATTACTCTGCTTTCAGTCCAAGGTTGATTGAGTTCCTCACTCAGGGGTCGTCCAGGGATGAAATCTTGAACTATGTAGAAGCTATGGTCAATTTCTAGGCAATCTAAAATTTTGCCAACTTGGTCATGCTGACAGATAATCTCCAAAATTTTAGTTTCACGACGAAATATATCTTTTGCAGCTTGCCAGCAGTCAGGGTCATCACTAACAGGACGGAATTGTCTAACAATACATTGGGGATTTCCCGGTCGGTAAGTGTCTAGCGCAATATAAGTTTGACCCCAGCTCACACTTTTAAGGATGTCAATAACTTGATAACGTCCATTGATTAACTGTTCTGGTCCTGCCCCTGGGCTAAACGCTAGTCTAGACATACGCTTCTTACTAACCGCTTACGTTGATGTTTCCTGTGAAAGTGTTCATGGTGCTTCACAGCAAGGAGAGGAATAGGCCGAAGGTGCCGAAGAATGGAACAATGGAAGAATAAAGTATTTCTGATCTCCGTGATCTGAGCTATTTCCCCTATCTGCCCGTCAGACTAGATACTATTGAGCAGATTAAACAGCCCTAAGGGGGGACAGAGAGTAGAGACGGTAGAATTTGCCACCGGTGCGCTTTCCGTGATGGCGAGGGATTGCTCGCCATCACGGGTCGCACCGCATAGTTTCAGATCAGCCATCACGAATACCTCAGTACCGTTAGACACTCCTCAAGGAAAGTTACACTTAATCTATTCTTCAGGCACCAAATGCTCGATCCGGAACCTAAGAAACACTGCTGTGCAAAGGGGTGATCGGATAATAGGATAATGGGATAATGGGGTGATATGTAGTATTCTTTTTTGGATTTCATATTACTGTTGGTCCTTTTGCCTTTATGCTGGAGAAGGGGCGATAGTAACACAAGCATGACCATTCATCAAAAACAATCAATCCAAATTGCCGTTGTTGGGGACATTCATCAACTGTGGGAAGCGGAAGATGCTATAGCTCTTGAGCAGTTGGGTGTGGATCTGGTCTTATTTGTCGGGGATTTCGGCAATGAGGCGGTGGATATAGTCCAGATGATTGCTGCTATTGACCTACCCAAGGCAGTGATTATGGGAAACCATGATGCTTGGTATACTGCCTCGGAATGGGGGAGGAAAAAGTGTCCTTATGACCATGAAGTAGAAGATAGGGTACAGCAACAGTTGGACCTACTGGGGTCAACCCATGTGGGTTATGGTTACCTTGACTTCCCAGATTTGAATCTCTCTGTAGTTGGTGCTCGCCCTTACAGTTGGGGCGGGCAGACTTGGCGAAATAAGAAGTTTTACAGGCAACAGTATGGGATTAATAGCTTTTCTGAATCCGTTGAGCGCATTGTAGCAGCAGCGGGTAGTGCGGCTTACGAAACGGTAATCTTGATCGGTCATAATGGTCCGACGGGACTAGGTGATCAAGCAGAAGCTCCCTGTGGTAAAGACTGGTATCCTGCTGGTGGTGATCATGGGGACCCGGATTTGGAAGATGCGATCGCAAAAACCTATGCCTTGGGTAAAAACATTCCCTTAGTCACCTTTGGTCATATGCACCACATCCTAAAGCACACCAAAGACCGACTACGAACCATGATTGTTACTAGTCCGGAAGGGACTGTATACTTAAATGCAGCTAGTGTCCCTCGAATTATCCAAACCGATACAGACCGATTGCGGAATTTTTCGATAGTGTCTCTCAAAGGCGGTATAGTGGATCAAGTCTCCCTGGTCTGGGTGGGTAAGGATTACTCAGTAGTATCTGAAGAATTACTTTACCAAAAATTTTGGTCTAAAGCCCCGTCCTTACAGGACGGGTTTGTGTTAAGATAAAGACATAACGAAAAAATATTCTAGATAAACAGGATCTTGAATAAGTAGACAGTGTAAAAAACCTGTTTTGAGATAATCAGGTTGCACAATCAAGTCTAACGATTTGGGAGTCTATGAAGGTCTAAGATCCCAAAAAAATGTTTATCTAAATTTGTTAATTAGTTTAGGTACGGTGGGGCACACCGAAACCTAGGTCATAGACCAAATACGCTTGGGTCGAGGAGACCTCTATTTTTCCTGGCTTCGGCCTGGTTAAACAAGTCCCCCCGTTGTTCGCGTAGCGTGGCCATAGGCCAAGCAAGAATCCCCGTCCTTCCAGGGCGGGGAGTGTCAACAGGCTTCTGAAGCGTTGCTGGTATAAAACAAAGTTTTTAACTGGCTAGAAATAGTCGCCATCCGAGCCCACGGATTGTTAATATAGATTTGCCTGGAGAGGTGGCAGAGTGGTCGATTGCACTCGACTTGAAATCGAGCGAGCCGAAAGGCTCCGGGAGTTCGAATCTCCCCCTCTCCGTTTTATAGTTTATATTTGTTCACAGTTGAGACTTGAGGGTTGACGGTCAACCCTCAAATTTTTTTTCTTGATGCAAAGGGCGAGTCAGAAAGTAGGTTTAAGTTGATGTAGTTGATGTAGGGTGGGCAGTGGATCAGACAGATAATCAAGCTTGCAAAGCACGTTGGTAGGCACTGCCCACCCTAAGATTGATGACAATGGTGCAAGTACTCAGTTGATGTAGGGTGGGCAGTGGATCAGACAGATAATCAAGCTTGCAAAGCACGTTGGTAGGCACTGCCCACCCTACGATTCTACGATTCATGATAATGGTGCAAGATCTCAGTTTAAGTAGGTTTAGTTTCCTCCATTGCCGATAAATCCCAGGACTAGGCTGTCCGGAGCAAGGAAATGACTCAAGTGATAAGCTCGCTCTTCAGTTTTGAGCAAGATTTTCTCATAGAGATAGCGGGTGCCACGATCGCCCAGGCTTTCTGCTTGAGCGGCTTGACTGCGTACTAACTGAATGATTGACTGCTCAGCTGCCAAGTCATGCTCTACCATCTGGCGAGAGTTGTAAACTCCATCAGATTCAGGAGTGAAGCAGCACAATTCAGCTAATTTGGTAAAACTAGCGGCTGGAATTCCTCCTAGTCCATTCAAACGCTCTCCTAAGTCATGGACATGATCCTCAGCATCCTCGTAGCTTTCTTCAAAGAATTTATGCAAGGAGTAAAATTCTGCTCCTTCCACAACAAAGTGGTGCTTTTGATATTGCAGGTACAACCCTTGGAAGCTGGCTAAAGCAATGTTTAATCCTTCACAAACAGGGGTGGTAACGTTTTTTTCCAGCAAAATTGGATTGTCAGCAATTTCACCAAAGGAGCGTAGTAGACCCTGAGTTGTAGACATAATAGTGTTCTCCTCTTGTTCTCATTAAGTGTGGCTTATTGCCAAGCCTTTAAGTAGGCTAACACATATCATCTTATTTAATCTAGACTCCCAAATGTCGCTAATAACACAATTTTTAACTTTTTAAGAAGCTCTATTGACGATTATTTGTGATAGATTAGTTGAGAGAGATTTTCTATTAGTCACGACTCCGTGAACTGGATTGGTTTTGGCAAAATCTGCTTAAACCCAGCACATTATAAAGATTAAGTCCACAAAAATGGCAATTTTTAAGGTTGATTAAAGAAAAACAGTTTTCCTAGAGGTAAATAACTATGTCTAAGTTGAAACAGCCAGTCTCAGAGTTTAGTGTAGTAGGACAGTTATTAGACTTTGTCATTAAGGATGGCTATAAAATCAAGTACTTAAGAATTACTGTTTCAGATATCGAATATTGGATTAAGTTATCTAAACCTCTCAGAAAGAGCTTGGATCCAGCCATTATCCCTGGGGCATGGATTGAGGTGAGTGGCACCAGCAAACTAAAGCTCAAAACTGGAAAACTGAAACTGAAAGCCTATGAGGTGAGCCTTGCTGCTCCCCCCCACCACCAGCCAACAACTGTTTTGGGAACCAAAACTCCCAGCCGGAAAGCGAGTATTTTAGTTTGTCAGAAATCCAGTTGTCGGAAACGCGGGGGTCAAGCGGTCTGTAATGCGATCGCATCGAGTTTAAAGGACCATGGCTTAGAAGACCAAGTCAAGATTAAAGAAACTGGCTGCCTCAAACAGTGC
This sequence comes from Moorena sp. SIOASIH, assembly GCF_010671925.1. GTDB lineage: Bacteria > Cyanobacteriota > Cyanobacteriia > Cyanobacteriales > Coleofasciculaceae > Moorena. The sequence continues at coordinate 715,992 of NZ_JAAHIH010000001.1, forward strand.
AAACATGGCCCCAACCTGGTGATGATGCCAGACAAAGCTCGCTACAGCCAAGTGGCTCCCCAGCAAATTCCGACCCTGATCGAACGACACTTTGTGTGACATACTCCCACACTGATGCACACATTGACTGCTAACGCAGTACAGTTGGGCGACCGGGGAGTGTCAAATTTTTCGATAAATATCTTCTGAGTTAGCGTTCAAGTAGGGACGCCGCAACTCAATCCCAAACTGAGAAAACTGTTGTTGTATAGAGTTCATCCGACCTTCGGGAGAATCGTTACCGTTTTGCCAAACTTCTAGTAAGCCATTAGCAACCATTTGCCAACGGTTCATCCCGAAACTTTCTTCAGCCGTAAATTTATGGACTGGTTCCTCTGAGAGAGCCAGTCCTGGTGCTAGCTGCTTGGTAAATAGAGGTACTTCCATCTCAAAATGGGATTGGTGTTGAGCATAAACACTCTCAAGGATGGGATGGACTGTGTCATAATTGCTCTTCTCAAAGCAGAGAACCCCTGAATCGTAGCGGTCGTAGTTAGCGGGGTCATCTACCACCTTAAAGGTAAAGGGAATGGTAATTTCATTAAGTTGCTCGGTGATCCCTCTCATCACAGCAACTGCACCTTCGGGACTGAGATTAAAATAGACGTTCACTATCTGGTTGTCACGATCTCCAATCTTCTGATTGACTGGACCAGCATTGACTGAACCAGCATTACCAACTGCGACATAGAATCCGTGTTCAACTAGATTAGGAGGCATTCGGATAGTGACTAAGCTACCGACAGTAGCAGATTGAGCCGCTGGTGGTAAGTAATACTGAGGTCTGATGTGCAAGGTCAGACCATTCTTGTGTACAGCCAACTTGCCATCACTCTCCTCCCTGATTACCAACCAACCTGGTTCAAAGTAACCAGTCCCAGTATTATTTTCGTACAGCTGCTGGTAAAACTCCAGGTTCAGCCCCATCACAGTATTGTTTTCTAAATTTGGGTGAAGCGGTAACTCAGTTGAATTGGCTTCGGCTGATTCTGTGGCTTTATCCAAACCGTTGTCATAGATGTCGTACAGAAAACTGAGCAGTTGCAGGCTCAGATACTTATTCTGGATCTCCACAGGTAGTTGCTGAACCCGGTCTAGCATCTCAGCTGAAAGTTCCAGAGGTTTGTAATCTGGATGACTAATACAGAAGTTAGGTTGAATCTGAAGGTTGCTAACGATGTCTTCTAGAATATCCAGCTCTCGCGCAACAGCAGAATCAGGAGAAGAATCAGGTAGTTGATTTCGCAGAGAATTTAGTAATGGCATCATGAACCAGTTGGGACTCAAAATACTCAGACCAATTGTCGTGTCGGCCTGCAACAAATTTTTCCTTCCTTTTGTAGGACTTACGACGTTTAGTTGGTTTTGCCCCCCTAACCCCCCAAATCTGGGGGGGACAAAGTCACGAAAGTCCCCCAATTAGAGAAAGGGGATTAGGCGGGAATCGGGCTAAGACCAGTTAATTGAGAGGCTGTTGTCCCAAAAACAATGGGGATTGAATCGTCCGGATTGCATAACAAACGCTTAGCCACCTGAACCATACAGACTCCTGTGTTACCAAAGATTTCCCGGTACTCGATCCTTGTCTGAATTTTTTCAATCAAGATAAAACCAGTAAATTGTATCACTCGTTTCAAAAAATCAGGACTACGCTGAAGTATTTCTGGAAAGTAATCAAAATAAGCGTTAGTTAGAGCAACAAGGCTTGGTTGAATTACCTCAAGGGGAATTTTAGCTAAGCGTAAAGCAGTTTGAACATCAATACTTCTGTTAACCGTTAAGCTACTTAGCCAAATGGTTAGGTAGTTAGCAATAATCGTAGCTAAATCAAATGCTGGATCTGACCAAGTGAACCTCTCCCAATCAATCATTCGCAGGATATTTGTACCTTCAGGCTGGTGGTTTGAGAGGGTTTGCTCCCACTCAAGCTGGACTAAAACGTTGCTGAGCTTAAGGTCATTGTGGGTCAAACAGCAAGGCTGCCAAGCTCTGTTAAGTTCTGCGATCGCTTGCCCTATGCTCTCATGGCGCTGATAAAGTTTAAAGAATTCAATCCCATCTGCACAAAATATCGCAAAAATTTCTGGTCCAATTCCTTCTAGCCCATGAAGCAAGTTAGGGGCTTTGTCAAGGAACTCTTTTCCATGGGAGGCAAAGAAGTTTTTATATTCGTGACGGTCTAGAGTGGTGCGATGGATTGTAGCAATACTAGCTCCGAGCTGGGCTGCGATCCCAGTGGGAAAAACCTCCTTTTGATCATAAAAATCTGTTAAGTCGCAATAGTCATTGAGATAGTTAAAAACAATAATAGAGCAACTGGGATCAAAATGAATTGGCTCCGATATTAGGGGACGAATGGGGCTCAGTTCTGGAAATTTTTGTAAAAATTCCTGAATTCGCCATTCGTTATGCAACTCACCTAAGGTGTTTCCTTCTCGATTATGAGGCTCTTGTTTAACCAAAAGATGGCGACCATTGGAAAAACTGACTAGCAAATTAAAGTTTTTACAGGATATTGGTTTAATCTGGATTTTATCTTGATATGTTGGCTTACAAAGCCCCTGTTCAACTAGATAATCTAAAACGTTTTGAGAGCTTAATAAAAATGTCATTATAATTCTCAATATTACCGGGTGCTAAACCCAGTAATAGCCTCAACTATTGCTTAGACACGGCTGATGGAATCGTAAGCTATCAGCTATCAGCGATTAGCGCTACGCGCACGCTACTTGAGGTGCTATCAGCGATTAGCGCTACGCGCACGCTACTTGAGGTGCTATCAGCTAATGCGCGTAGCGCAATCGGTGCTTTTGAATACAAGAGGTAAGCATTCTTTTAATCTGAGTTAAGTCCCAGCGTCGTTCGCACAGCGTGGCCAAAGGCCAAAGCCTGTTCTACGCGAACGAGGTTTATTTTAAGCTGAAGGCTGACCGCTGACTGCTGAATGCTTACATGGTATCAAACCCTTATCATCAGTTATTGTCAGGCATTTTGGGAGTCAGTAATTACGCAGTTAATCTACCTGTAGGGTGTGTTATTAACGCACCCTACTAGTTATCGAGTTTGGTGCCCAGGTTTGCGTAAGTTTTGGGAGGAAAATGTCCCCAGCATCTGACTCCTAAAATCCCTATCCCCCAGTAATGAAAAGGACTTTATCCATTTACTCAGGGGAACTGAACTCTATAGGGACTAATGCACTGGTCTACAATTGTGTGGAAAGAAACCGGGATGTGGAAAGAAAAAGCCACCTTTGCTGGGTTTGAACCGGCTGGGTTTGAACCGGCTGGATTTGGAGCGGCTGGGTTTGAACCGGCTGGTTTTAAAACCCTTGCTACTTTTACTGCCAAAGAAAAAGCCACCCTTGTTTTTTTTGCCGCCGCCTTCTATACCCTTGAGTTCATCTTCGGTTAGATCTTTCATGAACTCATGGAATCCTTCAGACTCCGAAAACAGAGCTGAACCAGCAGGAGGCAGATCAGAAATTGAGAAGTTACTCATGTTACAATCTCCAATAGTAGACAATTGGGGAAAATAAGCACTTCTATTAATTAGCTACTATGTTGCCTGCGACTAGGTTTTGTTAATAGGTAATAGTCAATGGGACATCAGGCATCGTAATCCAACTACCAATGACCAATTACCAATGATCAATTACCAATTAAGCATCTCATTATTTTCGCTAATTCATATTACATGCCTATTTTCCGGCGAATTCAGATCAAGTCCGGTTAATCACGTCCAGAATAGTCCTTTGATTTTTGGCTTACTGTAAGTAATAGATGATGGATAATCTTAAACTACGAATTACCAATGACGAATTCCCAATTTTCAATTGCCACCATCAGGGATCTTTATGATTATTGAACCGGACTTCCGATGATCTGTGTTTTTGGGACTTTCATAATTTAGCTAGATAAGTTATGGCGATGTCGCCACTTTGGCGCTAATTTACAAAAATTCATCAAGATTGACGCTTTGGTAATTGGTAATTGGTAATTAGTAATTAGTAATTAGCTTGGTTCATGTAGGGTGGGCAGTGCAGCAGACAGATAATGAAGCTTGCAAAGCGCGTTGGTAGGCACTGCCCACCCTACGATTAATGACAATGGTGCAAGATCTTAGTTTGGTAATTGGTAATTAGTAATTGGTAATTAGTAATTAGTAATTGGTAATTAGTAATTGGAATTACTCCCTCGACCTTAGAGGTTGTCTGAGAAGTCTCATTTGCTACACCAAGCCCCCGTTAGTCCCCCAAGCGAGCAATCCCTCGCTTGGGGGACTTTTACCAGCAAATTGATTCTTGTTCCCCCCAGAATTGGGGGGCTAGGGGGGCAAAATTGAATATCAAAAAACTTTTCAGATATCCTCTTACCCATTACCAAAAAAAACAACGACAACTATAGCAAAGGGAACAGCGGATCACCGGAACAGGTAACAGAGAACAGGTAACAGAGAATAGGGAAGTCGAACTGGTGAAGTTTAGCCCATCAGTGGACTGCCGTGATGATGCACCAAATACCAAGAGCCAGCCATAAGCTCAAACATATTGGTTGCTATGGATTCTGCCTCAATCCTTCTACCCTTGCTCACTTGCAACACTTTTTCTAGCACTACAACGTAGGCCAGAGTCTCCCTGACCTCAGTAGCAATAATCTCTGGTTCAATTTCCAGGTATTGGGTATTCTTAAATATCATTTCCCAAGATGAGCGAATGTCCCGCCAACCTTTGATTACATCACGTCCAGGGTGAATACAAAGACTACCAGTGCCTTGAGACCAGACCTTACTCATGGCTTCAATGTCCTTTTTCTCAAAAGCTCGATAAAAAGCTGTGTTGGCAGCTAAAACCTCTGTGCGATCGCTACTCATAATTTTTTGTTGACTTTCACAATTGTGAATAGATTTAATTATATATAGTGAAATCGGATTAATCACATGTAAGCATTAAGCGGTCAGCGGTCAGCGGTCAGCGGTCAGTAGTCAGTGGTCAGTGATCAGTAGTCAGTGGTCAGTGGTCAGTGGTCAGTGGTCAGTGGTCAGTGGTCAGTGGTCAGCGGTCAGTGGTCAGTGGTCAGTGGTCAGTGGTCAGTGGTCAGCTGATTTTATTCAAAAGCTGAAAGCTGATAGCTCATAGCTAATAACTGATAGCTAATAACTAATAGCTAATAACTGATAGCTAATAACTGATAGCTGACGGATTGCGCTCTTGGAGCCGTATCATAAATATGGGTGAGATTATCTTATGGTGGCATGGAAACAATTTGGGAACTCGATTTTTACTCCCGCCCAATTTTGGACGAAAATCAGAAGAAACTTTGGGAAGTCTTAATTTGCGAGAGTCCTTTGGACATCAACCTCTCACCTGAGACACTGTTTCAATACGCTAGTTGGTGTCCCAACCAGCAGGTGAATTCAATTTGGTTGGGGCAGGCTTTGGCAGATGCGATCGCAAAAGCTCAACAGCCACCAACCAAGATTCGCTTCTTTCGGCGTCAGATGAACAATATGATTACCAAAGCCTGTAATGAGCTTAATATTCCAGCTCAACCCAGCCGTCGCACCTATGCTTTGGAGCGATGGTTAAAACAAAGGATAGAGGACTTTTATCCCAATCAACCAGGCTATGACCCCGCAGCCGCTGCTTCCTCATTTGTCCGTTATCAATCCCCCATCCCGAAACCATTACCCGATGCCTTGCAGGGACAGAAGTGGGCAGTTGTAAGTCTACAAGCCGCTGCCTTTGAGGAAATGAATGAGTGGGAGATTGACTTTGGTGAAGCCTTCCCGGTCTCGATCATGGACATTGCCCAAGAAACCCCCATTCCCGGTCTGATTATATTTTCCCAACGAGCCAAACCCCTAGCCGCATGGATGTCAGGCTTGGAGCTATCCTTTGTCAGACTTGACACTAGCGATGATACGCCAAGGTTGTTACTGGAAACTGGTGCCAATGATAGCTGGATTATCGCTAACCTGACCAAATCCCAAATTCTGGCAGAGGCAAAAAGCTTTGAAGAAGCAAAGCAGAAAGCTAATCTTGTCCATTTTCTGGCCGTACAATCGAGTCCAACTTCAGAACGGTTTGCTGGATTTTGGCTATGCCGGGAGTTATAAGACAAGGCAAAAGGCAACAGGCAACAGGCAACAGGCAACAGGCAAAAGGCAACAGGCAACAGGCAACAGGCAAAAGGCAAAAGGCAAAAGGCAAAAGGCAAAAATGAATTGTGAGAATTTTGGTTCCCTACTCCCTACTCCCTACTCCCTACAAAAGAACCCGTAGAACAATAACCTGTTCTACGGGTCCTGAAAGTACTGGCGCAGCTGCCCAGTCAAAGCTACCAGCAGCATTACTCGTATTACACTAGGCTGCCCCAGGCTGGAGTGTTACCCAGCCAATGGCAGCACGCACTGACCAAATAACTGATTGTATTCGCTTATAGCCGGGCACAGGCACGCGCTGGGATAACCAAGGGGATTGATATCCTTTGTACATGGACCCAGAGGTATTGCTTGAATTGAACATGAACTTTTAACCGAGATAGCGTCAAATCCCCGGCTAGTTGCCTGATAAATGTCGTCGATCAAGCAATACCCGACATTTGCGTCATATTCATATCCATCCGGGCACGCGCAAATACTACTATTGCCGCAGGGGTTGTAATCCTGAGTACAAATGCTATCAGGAGCTATAACGGCTGGCATCTCTTGGGCGATTGCTGCAGGGGAGACCATCAAAAATAGCTGCACTGCCATCAAGAATGCGAAGATCGCTTTTAAGGGTCTGAAAAATCTTTTCATGTTTTTTCGTTTTTTATCTCAACTATATATAGATATATCAGATATATCTATATCTATATAGATTCTTCGACGTTTTGGAGGGGTGCAAATTAATGCAATATTGGTAGATGATCACCTACCTAAGCTGTTGGGCATTTAAGTTGGATATTCCCTGTTCCCTGTTCCCTGTTCCCTGTTCCCTGTTCCCTGTTCCCTGTTCCCTGTTCCCTACTCCCTTTGCAATATGAGTGCTGAAACTATACCGCAAGAGCTGCAAGCTGAACAACTGTTAGACTTAGCAGCTAAATCAGGAGCGACTAGTGCAGAGGTTTATCAGTCGCGGACGCTTTCTCGTCCTGTGTTTTTTGAAGCTAATCGGCTCAAACAAATCGAAAGTAGTCAATCGGAAGGGACAGCGCTACGGTTATGGCGAGACGGACGTCCGGGACTAGCAGTGGGCTATGGAGCAGTGGCAGCCCAAGATTTAGTAGACCGGGCAATGGCCATGACTGGACTCAATGAACCGGAATCCATAGAACTGGCTGATGGTCCTAGCGCTAACTATCCCGACTCACCAGAAACTATACCGATAGAAGAACTAGTAGCAATCGGCTCGGATGCGATCGCATTAATGCGCGATGCCTACCCAGAAGTGTTGTGTAGCGCTGAGTCGGAATGGGAGTCAGAAACGACTAGCCTAATTAACTCTGAAGGATTACATTGCTCTTACACTGACACAACCCTCAGTTATTTCCTTGGGGTAGAATGGGTCAGGGGTGAAGACTTTTTAAGTGTCGGTGATGGTACACAAATTCGATTAAGCCCATCTTCAAGCAAGGAAACCCTAAACACCAACAAAGTCCTAGACCAAATCTTACAACGCCTCAACTGGGCAACGGAAAATGTCTCTACTCCCAGTGGTCGTGTGCCAATTTTGTTGACCTGTAAAGCAGCGGATTTGCTATGGGGCACTGTGGAAGCAGCTTTAAATGGAAAACGGGTACTTGAAAAAGCCACCCCCTGGAGTGATAGTCTAGGTCAGGTGGTTACCTCAAAAAACCTGACCCTGTTTCAACAACCCAATCCTGAATTTCCCTACAGTTGCCCCTTTGATGATGAAGGCACCCCTACCCAATCCCTAGTATTTATCAGTGAAGGGCAATTGCAACAGTTTTTTTGCGATCGCACTACCGGTCGCTTACTGGGAACTGGTACAACTGGCAATGGATTTCGCCCTAGCCTAGGCAGCTACCCAACCCCTGATCTAGTCAACTTACTGATTAAACCAGGCCAAGGGTCACTCAATGACTTAATTCGACAATTAGACCAAGGATTAGTCATAGACCAGATTCTTGGCGGTAGTGCTGGCATCTCCGGTGACTTTTCCGTCAATGTTGAGTTAGGGTATCGAGTGCAACAAGGAAAGATTATTGGTAGAGTCAAAGACACCATGGTAGCTGGGAATGTCTACAATACCCTTAAGCAATTAGTACTACTGGGTGATGATGCTGACTGGCAGGATAGCATCTACACACCCTCTCTAATTGTGGAAGGACTATCGGTAACCTCTAGTCATTAGTGCGTCAGATACATTTAACCCGGTAATTCCCGGCAGATGCTGGAATCCGTGTATAGCACGTCAATTAACAATTGACGAGGAGGTATCTCTTTTGGCTTTGCAGGAAAATCCCAAAAGCGCTTTTGCTTACAGTCAATGCATTTACTACAGAACAACTTAAGTGTTGTTTGATACTTCAATGACTCTCAGCTCGATTATTGCTTCTGGAGTCTTTATCTGAGACTCCCAAATCTCAAGCTTCTGTGGCTGTTAAGGGAATTATACCAGATAAACTTGACGAAAAACCGGAAACTTCCCGCAGAATCATTGATTAGGACTTAACAGTTGTAACTACAGAAATTCTCCTGGTATTTACAAAGTACCTAGGAAGAATCAATAATGAAAATTAACCCATGATCAATCAATGATCAATCCCATTACCCAATGGCTGATCCCTAAAAGAAGTCTTGCCCTTGCCGAAGCCTGTCTGATTGGATTCGTCTCAGGACTCTCAGCAGTATTACTCAAACAAAGTATTGGCTGGTTAGGGAGTTGGCGACTTCAAGCGGCTCTAATCCTACCCCCTAGCTTTGCCCTACCCGCTTTTGGACTCTGCTTAGGATTACTGTGCGGATTCCTGATTGAGTTTGTAGCATCAGAAGCAACAGGTAGTGGCGTACCTCAGATCAAAGGTGCCCTTGCTCGGTTTCCTATCGCGATGAATTTACGGGTGGCTGCGGTCAAGTTGGTCAGTACTATCCTATCTCTGGCGGCGGGAATGACCATGGGACGGCAAGGCCCAACCGTTCATATTGGGGCAGCTTTGGCAGCTCAATTGACTCGCTGGGTACCCACCTCTCCTGATCACCGACGTCAAATGATTGCTGCTGGGGCTGGGGCTGGATTAGCCGCTGGGTTTAATGCTCCCCTGGCTAGTGTAGCCTTTATCTTTGAGGAACTGTTACCAGATTTATCTAGTATAACTCTGGGTAGTGCTATTCTAGCATCCTTTATTGGTGCGGTGGTTTCCCGGCTCTTGGGTGGAGGTACCCTAGAGCTGAATCGGGAACTAAGCAATTTTTCCAGCACCTTTTCCGCTCTTGAGATTCCCTTCTATTTATTGTTGGGGGTGTTGGCTGGATTGCTAGCAGCTTTGTTTAATCAGGGAATTCTCTCCAGTCTGAATTTTTACGACCGCCTCAAGCTCAGCTTACCATTGCGGATTGGTATAGCTGGGATGCTTGGTGGGTGTATTGTAGCACTGCTACCGGATGAGTTCCATAACAACAGTGGTTTGCGGGAGTTGTTGCTCACTGGTCATGTCGGCTGGGAATTTACTTGCCTCGCTTTTGTAATCTACTTCTTACTAACCATAATTGCCTATGGTTCTGGAGCACCAGGGGGGTTATTTCATCCTTCCCTAGTTTTGGGTTCCGCATTAGGCTATTTAGTTGGCATCGGTGAGTATCACCTGCTCGGATTAGGTTCTCCGATTACCTACGCCTTGGCAGGGATGGGAGCATTTTTTAGTGCCGTTTCTAAGGTACCCATCACCGCCATTGTGATCGTGTTTGAGATGACAACGGACTTTAATTTAGTCCTACCGTTAATGATCACCTGTGTGGTTTCCTACCTAGTTGCCGATCAATTAGCCAAAGGGTCTCTCTATCAACGTTTGTTGGATAGGAAAGGCTACAGCTTGCCTAAAGTAAAGGTGGACAAAAGAACTTTAGCTGGTTTGAAAGCATCTGACATCATGCAGCGCCGGGTAGAAACCCTAGGGAGTCAGATGACTTTAGATCAAGCCATTCAGACCTTTAGTAACTCTAGTCATCGGGGCTTTCCAGTAGTTGCTCACGGTAAATTGGTCGGGATAATTACTCAAGAAGATATTGCCAAGAACCGAGACCGACTGCCAGGGAATACCCCTATCAAAGAGGTGATGACTCCACAACCGATAACAGTTAGACACAATGACACCTTAAGCCACGTTCTATACATTCTTAATCGTTATCACCTCAATCGCTTACCTGTTCTAGAAAACAGGAAGTTAGTTGGAATCATTACCTTTAGTGATATTATTCGTGCTGAAGCTAACCAACTTAGTGGGGAAAAAGAGCAACTAGGACCAAGTCCTGATCCCTCCTATGGCGTGTATTATACTCGCGCTCCAGCTACCGGCAGTGGACGGATGTTGGTTCCCCTAGCTAATCCCCAATCAGCACCAGTATTGTTGGAAATAGCTACTGCTATTGGCCGCGATCGCGACTATGAACTTGAGTGTTTGCAGGTAATACCTATCTCCCGCAGCAATAGTCCTGCTCAGACAGCAGTTGATACTACTAAAAGTCGCAGATTGCTAAGGCAAGCGGAAAGGCTAGGGCGACGGTGGGAAATGCCAGTTCACACCCAAATCCGGATATCCCACGATACCGCTCAAGCAATTCTAGAAACTATTAAACAACGACATATTAATCTGATTTTGATGGGATGGAAAGGAGGACCATCTAATAGTCCTAATCAGATTTTTGGTAATATTATTGATACCTTGATTCGACAAGCTCCCTGTGATTTAGTCTTGCTGAAATTACCCCAAGGCAAGGAAGTAGTAGATCATGTTAAATCTGCTAAGTACGGTTCACTAGCTAAGACCTGGAAGCGTTGGTTAATCCCCATTGCTGGTGGACCCAACTCTAGCCGTGCCCTACAATTAATTCCGATACTAGCAACCCTTGCTAAAGCAGAGCAAATCGTAGTAGCTCAGGTTTTTAACCCTCAAGCTGGGGAACCTGTAATGACTAGCTTAGAAAAAGCTACCTATTTCCTCCAACAGCAAGTCAAAGGTATTTGTGATGTGCTACCAATTGCGATCCGTTCCTATTCTGTTTCTGAGGCTTTGATTCGTTTAGTAAATGCTCAAAAGTATGATGTAGTCGTGATCGGAGCTAGTCGAGAGGGATTATTGCAGCAGGTGATTAATGGGAATATTCCCGAAGCGATCGCACGGGGTGTAGATAGTACTGTGATTTTGGTTAGGGAAGCGCTTCATTAATTAGGGAGTCGGGAACAGGGAACAGGGAACAGTGGTAAGTATTCAGCTATCAGCTTATGCGCTACGCGCACGCTACGCGAACAGCTATCAGCAGGAAATAGCTGCAAGTAGCCTCTAATATTATCACAAATTGGGATTGAGTTTTATAGCAATTCTAAATATAGAATGAACAATCTTGCTGATTTATCATAACATCAAAAACTCTTGGGATTTCTTTTATACTACTCCCTATTACCTGCTTCGATGCTCCCTAAAACCCAGAACGAAAGTACTTCAACGAATTTGAAATCGCTGTGACAACTGCTGTCTTATTCTTCATAAAAATTCAAAGCAAAATCCAAAACTTGAATAATAAAATCAACATCTGCTTTTGTAATACAAAGGGGTGGTTTAATACGTATAACATTACGATGTAAACCACCTTTACCAATGAGTAGTCCTAAATTTTTGGATAGTTCATGAATTTGGGCAACCAGCTCAGAGTTTGGCTCTTTTGTTTGACGATTTTTAACTAAATCAACACCAATCATTAGTCCGCAACCACGAACATCACCAATACATTCATGGGTTTCTTGTAAATGCTGAATAGATTTGAGTAAATAATCCCCAACTATGGCACAATTTTGTTGTATATTGTCCCTTTCAATTGTCTCTAAAACTGCTTTACCTGCTGCACAAGAAACAGGGTTACCCGCAAATGTATTAAAGTGGAGCTTTTGAGTAAATGCTTGGGCAATTTCCGGTGTTGTCACCACAGCAGCAAGAGGTACTCCATTACCAATACCCTTAGCTAAGGTGACAATATCAGGTTTGACATCGTGAAGTTCAAAACCCCAAAAAGCTTTACCCGTTCTACAAAATCCAGTTTGTACTTCATCCGCAATAAATAATCCATCTGCTTGATGAACATAATCATAGACTTTTTTGAGGTAGCCATCTGGATAAACAATTGTTCCCCCTACTCCTTGAATAGACTCTGCAATAAAACCAGCAATCTTGCCAGAGGTTGCATATTGAATTAGATTCTTAACTTCATTTGCATATTTATCAGCAACATTATTTTCATGGTTATTCCAAGCACCTCTGTAAACATCGGCATTCATAGCATGATGAATACCAAAATTATGAGGAGTATGATATTTCCAAGTACTATGAGATGTTAATCCCATGGAATTACCACTCATACCATGATATCCATTCTGGAGGGTAATGATATCAAAATTTTCCGTATAAACCCTCGCCATCAGCATTGCTAAATCATTCGCTTCTGAACCCGAATTAACAAAATAAACCATTGATAAATGATCGGGCATTTTATCTACTAACATTTTGCTATATTGAGAAATAGTGGGGTGTAGATAAAGTGTCGTCGCGTGTTGCAATTTTGCTGATTGTTCTTGTACAGCTTTAACCACATGAGGATGGCAATGACCCACACTGATTGTCGCAATTCCAGCAAAACCATCTAAATAGCGTTTTCCCGTTTCATCGAACACATATTGCATCGAACCCTCAACAATCATGAGCGGTTGCTGATAGTAAGTGTCAACCACTGGGTTCACATATTGTTGTCTTAAATCAATAACTTGTTGTTTTGAAAGTCCTACATAAGGATGGGGATGATAATCGTATGGGGGAATAGAGGGTCTATCCTGGGAAAGTTTTTTATTCTGCATGATTATAGAAAGATCAGCTTTAAATTTTTCGGTAGATGAAATATGTTTCAGCTTTGATACTTTCTTCTACAAAGTTGGCTTGACTAAGCATCGTTGTTGTAGTTTGATAGCTGATTAATCTTAGTTTTAGTTTTTGTTCTGCCAATAATTTTTCATTTTGATAGAAAAGATAATCGAGAATCGTATAACGTTCATCTTCGTTTCCTTCAGTATGAGCAATTCTCTTATGAACAATTCCATTTTCCAATTCTACCAAGTTATCACCATAGGCATTAGATGAACTAATAATCAATAGACCGTCTGGTTTGAGATGTTTTGCAACCCGATCAAAACTTTTTTGAATCTCCGTTAAACCTAAAATATGGCTGGCGAGCATTGTTTCAACTTGATCGTTAACAAATGTCCAAGCACCCCCACGGGAATACACAACATCGAACTGTTTACCCAGATCAAGTTCGGAGACATTTTGACAATGTAAATCAACTGTTTTTCCTAATTTATTCTCCGCCTGTTCTAATAGAGATTCACTGGTATCAATTCCAGTAATTTTGTAAGCGGGTTGAATTTGCAGTAAATGTTCTACAACTATACCCGTACCTATCCCTATATCTAAGATATCTCTAGCCTCTCCTATGAGTTTAGCAAGTTCAGTGGCAATTTTATGGTAGTTCCTATTCTTTTGAACAAAATCATCATAAAATTGGGCAAGTTTATGATATTGGTCGTTCATATATTGGTCGCTCATATATTAAATTAATACTCTTGAATATTTATTTTGTAAAAGTTCTATTGTTTGTCTTATATTCATCAATTCAATTCTTTCGTCCATCGATTAAATTTATTTTTAGTAGGTGTATGAATATAACCATATTTCTTTGCCAAAAATTTCGCGCCCGCTTCTGTGCCCATTTCGGTAATTATTTTTTCAAAGCCCGCATTTTTAGTGACTTCATGTACTTTATCAATAATAGCACTCATTATCTCATGGCGGAATTTTGGATATAATTCAATTGTAAACATCCATCCTAGATCGCAGTCTTCTTTACCTTCTGGTTTATAAGATGGAATTACAAAAAATGCACCCAAGATATTTTCACATAAATCTAGTGCGATAATATGCACTAAACCTTCTTGATAAGGGTCGGTAATATTTTTGAAAGTATGTTCTGCTGGACGAGTCCTCAAAAAGTTGTCATTAAAGTTTGAATCTCCAAAAACTCGATATAAAATGGCTTTTATCTCTTTCCAGCGATTGAGAATATATTGATGATCGACAACTTCTATTGTATAGTCTCTTTTTTGTTTATTTAAATCAAGTTGTTTGTTAGTTTTTTCTAATTTCATCTAGTTTTTATTCCTGATAATTAACTTTGTCAACAACATCAAATAACGTGACTTCAATGAACCTCTCCCCAACCGCTCCTAAAAACTTGAACAAAACTAAATTTGTTTAACAACGTTATACCTCTTCAAGACCCATGTCAACTAGTGCTACCTACTTGCGGGGAGGATTCTCGCTTCCGGTCTGGAAGGGAATATAAGACGAAATAGTTTTCTACAATCCCCCAGTAACTTCAGGGGTGTCGATTTCTATTGTCTATCCTCTACTATAAATCGAGCGTATCTGATTAGGTAAAAGTTAAACTCCTATCCAATAATACCTTTTATATTTTGCAATCAAAAATAATATTATTTAAGTTTTGTGTAGCTTTTGTTATACCAAATCCTGGCAATAAATCAGGCATAAGCTCAAGATGAGTTAATTTAAATTAATAGGATATCGCTTCAATATTAGCTTTTAAACCCCGAATGTTGTATAAAACATATCATCTAAATTTGTGTAAGTATTCAGCTCTCAGCTATCAGCTCTCAGCTATCAGCTTAAGCGCTACGCGCACGCTTGGCCTTTGGCCACGCTTCGCGAACGCGAACAGCTCTCAGCTCTCAGCTTTTGAATAAGCGATGCAGCAAGGGAACAGGGGGTTTCCCCCACTCGCTATTGCATCAAGACAACAAGTAAGCATTGGTTTAATCTGAGTGAAGTCCCAGCGTAGAAGCCTGTGCCAAAAAGCACCTCAAGTAGCGTGAGCCTTTAGCTCACGGCTGTTCGCGTAGCGTGGCCTACGGCCAACGGCTGACGGCTGAATGCTTACAAATTTGTTTTTTTTACAGGGTAAATTTATAATTATGTGTTCCAAATTCCAGCTATTAGCTAAACCAGTAACCATTCTAACCCTTGAATTGTAACTAATTATTACACATTTTACAAATTGCCTTGACTTTTTTTGGTTTTAGGTTGACAATAAAGTTACCCAATGATTATACTATAATCATGAAAAAAAAGCCGCGCTTTCTGCCGACCAAGCGCCAAGCGCGGCTTTCTACCCAATTACAATTGAGGTAATTCTATAATAATGCGAAAAAAACGATTTGTTTATCTTCCCATCGATTACCACGAAGCGATAGAGCGTCTTGAGCAGCTTGCACAGCTTGCCCAGAGGGAGTCTCAGGAGGAAAATTGCTATCCCTACCCCATCACCGAGCGCGAGCAAATCCTAATCCGACTGTACAGTTACTGGGAATTGGGCATGACACCGCAACGGTTCTACCAGAAGTGGGACTTGACGAGGGAAGATATGGCCTTGATCTGCTCCTGTTCCGTTCAAACCGTTAACGGCTGGTTTAACACCAGTCGTCGCTGTTACCCTCCCACTGCTGGTCACTTGCGCCATCTGGCCATTATGGATTTTTTATTGGAGGATTTTGAGACAATTCCGAAACCGTTATTGGAGCGATTGTTCTCGAAGGGAGAATTAAGCATGTAGAACTTAGAATTTAGAATGAAGAATGAAGAAGGCAGAATTCTAAATTCTTCATTCTAAATTTCCAACTATAACTTCTAACTTCTAACTTCTAACTTCTAACTTCTAACTTCTAACTTCTAACTTCTAAACTATGGTTTTCCCCTTACCCGATAAATACATTGACCTGCTCACGGATTTCGGTTTTAAGCGCGTCTTTGGCACTGAGCCCAACAAGGCACTGTTGATCGATTTCTTGAATACGCTGTTGCCTCCCCACCATCAGATTCAGGATGTCACTATTAAGAATCCCGAGTTTTTGGGTAACACTTTAGTGGATAGAAGAGCGATTTTCGATATTTATTGTCAGAGCACAACCGGTGAACGCTTCATTGTGGAAATGCAAAAGGCAAAACAAAATTTCTTCAAAGACCGGAGTGTTTACTATTCCACTTTCCCCATCCAAGAACAGGCGCAACAGGGAGATTGGAATTATAAGCTAAAGGCAGTCTACACCGTTGGTATTTTAGATTTCATTTTTAATGACCATAAGCAGGATTCAGAACTGTTGCATGTGGTAGAGCTAAAAAATCAGCGGTGTGAAGTGTTCTACGATAAGTTGAAATTCATCTATGTCGAGCTACCGAAATTTACTAAATCTGTTGATCAACTAGAAACCCATTTTGACAAGTGGTTATTTTTATTCAGGCATCTTGCCCAATGTAATGCTCCCCCTGAACCCTTGCAAGAGGATGTGTTTGCTCAGCTGTTTGAAGTAGCTGAGATTGCCAACTTTTCCTCCGAGGAGCAAGGCCTGTATCAGGATAGCCTCAAAGTCTACCGGGATATGTATAGTGTTAATCAAACCTTGATTCAAGAAAGTCTCGAACAAGGTAGACAACAAGGTATAGAACAGGTTGCTAAACAGATGAAGGCAGCAGGATTACCCCTGAAGGATATTGCTCAGTATACGGGGTTGAGTGTGGATGAGATTAATCGGTTGTCGTAAGAATGGAGAATTAAGAATTAAGAATGTAGAATGTAGAATGTAGGGAGAATGCATAATAATTACAAATTATAACTTCTAAATTAGAAATTTGCAATTCCCAATTCTCAATTCTCAATTCTTAATTCTTAATTCACTATTCTAATTGCTCCTGAGCAAACTCCCGCAGTTCAGGATCCGAGTCATGCTCTGCTCTATCCTGCAATAAGAATCGGGTTTGGGAATGGTTAGGATAATATTCGAGGATGGCCTTAAGGGCTACTTGTCGAGGATTGTCTATTATCCAGTTTTGCTTACGTTCAAAGCGGTCATGGAGAGTGCGATCGCATAAAAATTTAAATAACCAAGGCTGATCCTGCCAACCTTGAGCTAACTGTTCAATTGCTGTACCTCGCACAGTCAAATTTTTATCAGAGCGAGCCGATTGTTGAAGTAGGGCTAAGGTATCTCGGTGGTCTTTGTAACCTTGAGCTAACTTTTCAATTACTCTACATCGCACATACCAATCTTTATCAGAGCGAGCGGATTCTTGAAATAAGGCTAAGGTATCTGGGTGGTCTGGCCAACCTTGAGCTAACTGTCCAATTGCTGTAACTCGCACATCCAAATCAGTATCAGAGCGAGCCGATGCTTGAAGTAGAGCTAAGGTATCTTGATGGTCTTGGTAACCTTGAGCTAACTGTTCAATTGCTTTACCTCGCACATTCCAATCAGGATCAGAGCGAGCCCATTCTTGAAGTAGGGCTAAGGTATCTGGGTGGTCTTTGTAACCTTGAGCTAACTGTTCAATTGCTTTACCTCGCACCGACAAATCAGGATCAGATCGAGCCCATTTTTGAAGTAGGGCTAAGGTATCTCCATGGTCTTGCCAATGGGTTGCTACTGCTACAACAGCTTTAGCGCGAATATCACTATCACTGAATCTTTTTCTATTTTGATCATAATGAATTAAGTCTTTGACCCGATTCAGTAATCGAGTATCCGTTAATTTAATCTCATAGCGATTCCTAACCTCAGACAAACAATTCGCTGCCAGAAATAAATTATTAAACTTATATCCTTCTCCATCTTGTGCCATCAAATAATCAATAATCTCGCCAGCTTTCTTAGAATCAATCATTCCTACAATCAACCTCAGCACTTCATGCCAAGATTCATCCCGCCAGTGCTGACCAAATACTTCATTTTTCAACTGTTCTAGGTCAATCTCCTGTTTTTTCTCAAATTTCCTGACAAATTCCCAGGCACAGAAATATTCCAAAAATGTCCGATGCACAAAGGCGTAATAATCGGCTCCCATGAAACACAAGATAAAATTGCGGGTGCGCAACTGATTAATCATTACCTTAGCAACGGTTCTCGGGTCATTAATTTCCCGTAATTTAAGCTCCTTTTTGATAATTGTTTCTAAATCCTCGCCACTAATCAGATTTCCCGCTAATCCGGCTTGATTGCCCTGCATGAAATCTGCTACTTTTCCTAGCATCTGTTGCTTATCTTGATAATCAATAGTCTTCGGGTCAACACGATTATCTTCTAGTAATGCTCGTTCTACATCCCATTGATGGAGCAGTAATCGAGACGATTGGTTATAGAGTTCAGAGCGGTCACGAGGCAATTCTTGATTGCGATTCAGGATTGCCATCATGGTTAGTAATAGGGGATTTTGCGCCAGTTGTCGAATCGGGGAGGATGTCTCAATTGCGTTTTGTAAGCGCTCCCGTTTCCTAACTTTATCCCCTTGATCAGTAAAGGTTAACTCATGCCACTGCTCGATAAAGGTTTGAATTTGTTCTGAGTCCAAGTCTTGGAGCATAACATGACGAAATTCAGCATCCCGTAGCCGTTGGGGTTTATAACCAATTACCCGAGATGTTACAATTACTCGTACCTTAGGATACTTATTCGTAAAGCGATGAATATCCGTAATTACATCCTCTCGTTTCCCTGGCTCAAACACTTCATCCAAGCCATCAAACATCACTAATGCCTTACCATCTTTTAACTGCTGATCAAGGTGATGTTGATTCAGATGACATATCGCTCCACTGCTTTGATGGCAGAATTCCAAGAAACTATTACACTGTCCGTTATCGCGATTCCGGATATAAGTGCGTAATTCAATCAGTAACGGAATCCGTAGAGAAGGTTCAGTAGTTAGATCGGTTCTTGCCCAATTTAATGCTAAATATTGCAGCAAGGTAGATTTACCAGAGCCTGGGTCTCCTAAAACCACCAAATACCGATAGTCTTGAGAGTCCTTAATCACATCCAATACGGATTTTATCGGCTGTTGATAATAATCCTTTTTAGCTCGTTGCAACTCCTTTTGGTCAATTTCCTGATCTAGTTGACCACTCTCTCGCAGTTTTTGATAATAATCCTTAGGCAGTTCATGAATCGCCTCTGGCATCAAGTCATGAACCTCTCGCACATTTTGAGGGATAAATATTTTCCATAGTTTTAGTTCATTATAGGCACAGCCACTGGTATCTAAACTATCTAATTTGACATTACCGTAGCTCTCTAGGAGTGCTTCTTGATATTCCCTTAAGTCAAAATCTGGGGTAATTCCTGGTTTAGTGTTTTCTGCGATCGCTTCCAAAGTTTGGGAATCTTGGATAGGCCGTAAATCATCGGATTCCTGAATAATCGTTCTTACTTCCTTGAGATACCGTTTACCAATATAGTGCCAATCAAATCCTTCCGGTAATGCTAATAAGTCAAGCTCAATCCAAGTCTTATCTAATTTTTCGGTATCTATTCGTTTACAGCCATACTTAAAGGCACTGCCCAGGATAGCTTTAATGGATTTATGTTTAATATATTGCTTGAGGGGTTTAGTATACTGTTTTACGTCTTGCTTAGATAAATCAGCATCTTCCAACTCTTCTTCCACTAAAGCCACGAATTCTTTTAAGGCTTTACCGAAGAGTTTTTTCTGGGTAGTTTGATCCGATAGTCCGGTATACTCTTTGATAGACTCTTTGAAAAACTCTTTAGTGTAGTCTTCTAGAGCGCCTTTGGCCAACGGACCAATTACTTCTTTGGCCAGATAGCCACCGGCACTATAAATTCCCCAAACTGCTAACCAATCCAGCATCTTATTGGTAGTTGTTTTTTGCTTTATCTATCATTATAGACGAAAGGCAATCAGTTTGACCTGATGGTGCGTTACGGGACGGACTGTCTCAACACTGGCTACGCATAACATGAGGGCGAGCCCGGTGCATCTCAATGCATGCTATTTGACGCGGTGGTGCGTTACGGGCAGCAACCTAACACTTGCTATGGCTTGCGTCTTGGCGAGCCCGTCCCTAACACACCCTACGCCTTAATTTTAAATTCTAAATTCTAAATTCTAAATTCTTCATTCTAAATTCTTCATTCTAAATTCTCCTTAGCAAACTTCCGCAGTTCAGGATCGGGGTCATGCTTTGCTCTATCCTGTAATAAGGATCGGGTTTCGGAATGCTTAGGATAATATTCCAGGATGGCATTAAGAGCTACTTGTCGAGGATTGTCATCCCAGTCTTCCTTACCCTCAAAGGGTTCATGGAGAGTGCCATCCCATAAAAATTCAAATAACCAAGGCTGGTCTTTCCAACCTTGAGCTAAATGTTTAATTGCTGTACATCGCACATCCGAATCAGTATCACAGCGAGCCGATTCTTGAAGTAGGGCCAAGGTATCTTGGTGGTCTTGGTAACCTTTAGCTAACTGTTCAATTGCTGTAACTCGCACCTGCCAATCAGTATCACAGCGAGCCCATTGTTGAAGTAGGGCTAAGGTATCTTGGTGGTCTTGGTAACCTTTAGCTAACTGTTCAATTGCTGTAACTCGCACACTCGAATCAGTATCAGAGCGAGCCCATCGTTGAAGTAGGGCTAAGGTATCTGGGTGGTCTTTGTAAGCTTTAGCTAACTGTTTAATTGCTGTAACTCGTACCCACGAATCAGTATCAGAATCAGAGCAAGCCCATTGTTGAAGTAGGGCTAAGGTATCTCGGTGGTCTTTGTAAGCTTTAGCTAACTGTTGAATTGCTGTAATTCGTACCCACGAATCATAATCAGAGCGAGCCCATTGTTGAATTAGGGCTAAGGTATCTTGGTGGTCTTTGTAAGCTTTAGCTAACTGTTCAATTGCTTTACATCGGACATCCGAATCAGTATTAGACCGAGCCAATTCTTGAAGTATGGCTAAGGTATCTTGGTGGTCTTTGTAACCTTTAGCTAACTGTTCAATTGCTCTAACTCGCACCTGCCAATCAGTATCACAGCGAGCCAATTCTTGAAGTAAGGCTAAGGTATCTCGGTGGTCTTTGTAAGCTTTAACTAACTGTTCAATTGCTGTAGCTCGCACCCACGAATCAGTATCAGAGCGAGCCAATTCTTGAAGTATGTCTAAGGTATCTATGTGGTCTTTGTAAGCTTTAACTAACTCTTCAATTGCTCTAACTCGCACCTCCGAATCAGTATCACAGCGAGCCGATTGTTCAAGTAGGGCTAAGGTATATTGGTGGTCTTTGTAACCTTGAGCTAACTGTTCAATTGCTCTAACTCGCACCTCCGAATCAGTATCACAGCGAGCCGATTGTTTAAGTATGGCTAAGGTCTCTTTGTGGTCTTTGTAACCTTGAACTAACTGTTCAATTGCTCTACATCGCACCCACAAATCAGTATCAGAGCGAGCCAATTCTTGAAGTAGGGCTAAGGTATCTGGGTGGTCTTTGTAACCTTTAGCTAACTGTTCAATTGCTGTAGCTCGCACCCACAAATCAGTATCAGAGCGAGCCAATTTTTTAAGTAGGGCTAAGGTATCTGGGTGGTCTTTGCAACTTTTAGCTAACTGTTCAATTGCTCTAACTCGCACCCACAAATCAGTATCAGAGCGAGCCAATTTTTTAAGTAGGGCTAAGGTATCTCGGTGGTCTTGCCAATGGGTGGCTACTGCTACAACAGCTTTAGTGCGAAGATCACGGACTAAGTTGGCCTCATCTCTATACTTTTTATCAGTATAATTTAGATCATAATGAATTAAGTCTTTGACGCGATTCAGTAATCCAATATTCGTTGATTTAATCTCATACCGATTCCTAACCTCAGATAAACAATCCCCTGCCAGAAATAAATTCTTAAACTCATCCTCTACTCCACCTTGTGCCATCAAATACTCAATAATCTCTCCACCTTTCTTAGAATCAATCATGCCCACAATCAACTGCAGCGCTTCATGCCAATATTCATCTCGCCAGTGCTTACCAAATACCTCAGTTTTCAACTGTGCTAGGGAAATCTCCTGCTTTTTCTCAAATTTCCTGACAAATTCCCGAGCACAGAAATATTCCAAAAATGTCCGATGCACAAAAGCGTAGTAATCTGCTCCCATTAAACAAAAGATAAAATTGCGGGTACACAACTGATTAATCATTACCTTAGCAACAGCTTTAGGATTAGTAATCTCCCGTAATTTCAGCTCCTCTTTGATAATTCTTTCTAAATCTTCCCCACTAATCAGATTTCCCGCTAATCCGGCTTGATTACCCTGCATGAAATCTGCCACTTTTCCCAATATCTGTTGCTTATCTTGATAATCAATCGTCTTTGGGTCAACAGGATTATCTTCTAGTAATGCTAGTTCCACATCCCATTGATGGAGCAGTAAGCGAGAAGATTGGTTATAGAGTTCAGAGCGGTCACGAGGCAATTCTTGATTGTGGTTCAGGATTGCCATCATCGTTAGTAATAGGGGATTTTGCGCCAGTTGTCGAATCCGAGAGCATGTCTTAATGGCTTTTTGTAAGCGCTCCTGTTTCCTAACTTTATCGGCTTGATCAGTATAGGTTAACTCATGCCACTGCTCGATAAACGTTTGAATTTGTTCCGACTCCAAGTCTTGGAGCATAACATGACGAAATTCAGCATCCCGTAGCCGTTGGGGTTTATAACCAATTACCCGAGATGTCACAATTACTCTTACCTTAGGATACTTATTCGTAAAGCGATGAATATCAGTAATCACATCTTCTCGTTTCCCTGGCTCAAACACTTCATCCAAGCCATCAAACATCACTAATACTTTACCAGCCTTTAACTGATCATCAAGTTTATTTTGATTCAGATGACATATCGCTCCACTACTTTGATGGCAGAATTCCAAGAAATTCTGACACTGTCCACTATCGCGATTCCGGATATAAGTGGGTAAGTCAATCAGTAACGGAATCCGTAGAGAACGTTCAGTAGTTAGATCGGTTCTTGCCCACTCCAATGCTAAATACTGGAGCAACGTAGATTTACCAGAGCCTGGGTCTCCTAAAACCACCAAATAGCGATAGCCTTGAGAGTTCTTGATCACATCCAATATGGATTGAATTGGCTGTTGATAATAAACCTCTTTAGCTCGTTTCAACTCCTCTTGGTCAATTTTCTGATCTAGTTGACCACTCTCTCGAAGTTTTCGATAATCATCCTTAGGCAGTTCATGAATCGCCTCTGGCATCAAGTCATGAACCTCTCGCACATTTTGGGGGATAAATATATTCCAGAGTTTTAGTTCATTATAAGCACAGCCACTAGTATCAAAACTATCCAATTTGACATTACCGTAGCTCTCTAGGAGTGCTTCCTGATATTTCCTTAAGTCAACATCTGGGGTAATTTCTGGTTTAGTGTTTTCTGCGATCGCTTCCAAGGTTTGGGAATCTCGGATAGGCCGTAACTTATCGGATTCCCGAATAATATTTTTTACTTTATTATTGTTCTTCTTTTTTACTTTCTTAAGATAGTTTTTACCAATATAGTACATAGTGCCAATCAAATCCTTCCGGTAATTCTAATAAGTCAAGCTCAATCTAAGTCTTCGCTAATATATCGGTATCTATTCCTTGGCCGTTGGCCACGCTACGCGAACACAGCCATACTTTAACGCACTGCCCAGGATAGCTTTAATGGATTTATGTCTAATAAACTGCTTGAGAGGTTTACTATACTGTTTTAATTCTTGCTTAGATAAATCAGCATCTTCCAATTCTTCTTCCACTAAAGCCATAAATTCTTTTAAGGCTTTACCCAAGAGTTTTTTCTGGATATTTTGATCCGATAGTCCGGTATACTCTTTGATAGACTCTTTGAAAAAATCTTTCGTGTAGTCTTCTAGAGCTTCTTTGGCCAAGGGACTAATCACATCTTTGGCGAGATAGCCACCAGAACTATACATTCCCCAAACTGCTAACCAATCCAGCATGATATTGGTAGTGTTTTTTGGTTCATCTATCATTATAGAGCAAAGGGAGTAGGGAGTAGGGAGTAGGGAGTAGGGAACAGCGGATCTGGGAGTCGGGAATCGGGAGTCGGGAATCGGGAATCGGGAGTCGGGAATCGGGAGTCGGGAATCGGGAGTCGGAACAGCGTTTTTCATAAGTATGAGGTACACAGGATTTTTTTCCTGTTCCCTGATCCGAAGTTCCCTGATCCGAAGTTTCCTGTTCCCTACTCCCTACTCCCTACTCCCTACTCCCTACTCCCTACTGGCTGACAGCTGACGGCATTAGGCTAAATGCTTAGCAACAGTTGCTAAAATCAAAGTCATGAGTCGGACAAAAATTGAGGTAATCTCATGTCTGTTGCCAAACCCTTATTTGAGCAGGTTATTCTCCCTCATCCGGCCAAAGAAACCCTGCCCACCATGTATGATTTACCCAGTGAAGATCCGGAGGAACCGGGTTTGCCTGACGAATGTCATCTTTGGCAACCACAACTGTGTAGTGAAACATTTCGCCCTCCCAATTATGACAGCGAAAGGGTGTTTGTCGCCAGTGACTTAAATTTATATTATGACCCCAACCATACCGCTTGGTACAAACGACCGGATTGGTTTGCCGTAGTAGGGATTTCCCGATTCTACCAGGGACGAGAGCTGAGAATGAGTTATGTGATCTGGCAAGAAGAAGTCAGACCAATTGTGGCGATAGAGTTTCTCTCTGCCAGTACCAAGGATCAAGACCTCGGTTACAGCGAACGAACGGGAGAACCACCGACGAAATGGGAAGTGTACGAGCAGATTTTAGCAATTCCCTACTATATCACCTTTGAGCGAGTCACCAACGAATTAAAAATCTTTCACTTAGATGGCGGCAGCTATCAACTCCAAACCATAGACAATTCCCAATTTTGGATCCCTGAGTTGCAATTGGGTATAGGGCTATGGCTTGGGCAATATCGGGGATTGAATCGGTTGTGGCTACGTTGGTATGATCAAGATGGGAATTGGATTGCCACTAACGCAGAACGAACCGAACTCGAACGCCAACGAGCTGAACAGGAACGGCAACGAGCCGAACAAGAACGGCAACGAGCTGAACAAGAACGTCAACAGAAGGAACTGGCTCAACAACGAGCTCAACAACTAGCAGAACGGTTACGACAGATGGGTATTAATCCCGATGAAATTTAACCCCTGTCTGAGTTTTTCTGTAAGCTAATGCGCTACAGATGGTGCTAGTTGAGGTGCTATCAGCTATCAGCTATCAGCTATCAGCTATCAGCTATCAGCTATCAGCTATCAGCTATCAGTTTATGCGCTACTTGAGTGGCTATTGGCCTTTGGCCACGCTACGCGAACAGCTTATGCGCTACGCGCACCGCTGACTGCTGACCGCTGACTGCTGACCGCTGACTGCTGACCGCTGACCGCTGACCGCTGACCGCTGACCGCTCAAGGATTATTCGGGATGTGATCGATTTGGGCGTAGCCACTGAAAACTAGCTTTTTCCCTTGGGTCTCTAGACGATTGATGCGCATAGTCACACCATCCAGGTTGAAGCGGTCTAGATCCACCATGTTGTTCAAGATCTCATCCAGGGCTACTGTCAAGGTTTTAGATATCTCTTGTAACGACTCTGGTATTTCATTAGCTTGAAACTGGGAGTCCTTAAACAAAATCCGCCGTCGCCGCTCTACTCCGATAGTAGATGTCATGCTAATCGGTACTATGCCGTAATTGGGTAGGTCAGCCTTAGCATATAACCGTAGACCATTGTTCGGTTGCAGCTGCACTTGCACCTCAGTAAAGGAAACCGGAGCACCACCAGATAGTGCGGTTAACCCTGGTGTAGAAAGGTTTTCCAGCCGCTTTCTGACTAGTTGTGCTTTAAAGGATTGGTTGATGTCAACTTCAGTAAGAATAACTTGAGCGATCGCTTGAGTAGGTTGTTTCAGAGAAATCTTACCCTGAAGCACTGAGCTGAAGTCCAGAGAGACAGCATCGGTTTCAAAGGACATCTCCTCTGTCCGGAATTCCCGACGAATCACTAAACCACGACCACTCATTTTGAAACTATCGATGCTACCTTGTAGCAATTTGCTAGAGGGAAAGCAGCGCACAGAAACATCTACCGATTCGCTTGTGGTAAACAGGTGGCGAATGGTCTTGCTGGCAACAGTATTGAGCAGTTGTTCACCCCAGTCGGTGCCAGAATTATTTGTACCGGTGAAGCCACCTAACATAACCATCTTGCATCCTGCGAGAGTTACTTCTACATTTGTAACAAAATGTGAAGAACTCAGCAATCGATCCTAGGGATGAAGGTTATTTGGTTATTCCCCATTGACATCCAGTCTCAGATAGGTTACTGGGTTATTCACCTTTGGCATCCACTTTAGGGTAGGTTATTTGGTTGGTTATCGGTTAATCAGCTGTAGTATCTCAAAGGTTTTAGCTCCAGAGGTCTCGGTTGTGGGGCTTTGGTTGTAGGGCTAAAGGGGTCAGAAGCCAGTCTCAACCTTTATAGCATTTGTCATAGTTATCAGATCCATTCAATTTTCTTATCCCGTCTTGATGCAGTCGCTAAATACAACAAACCTACCCCTGTCAACTGCTCCCTACTCCCTGCTCCCTGCTCCCTGTTCCCATTAACCCAGGGCGTAAGTACCTGACCAAATTGAGAACTACTTTATAATCCTTGACCTAATTGTTTACTTTCGTAAAATGTAGCTTAATATAATTAAGGCTTTATAATACTTGTAAAGGTTAGTCAAGAGCAAAAATTAACCTAAAGTTGCGGTCTGTAACGTAATTAATGGCATTGGAATGAGTATCACCGATTCTCATATACCGATTACCCCTTACTAAACTCAGTTACAGCAAAGACTCCAGGTCAATACAGCAACCAGAGCTTTTTTTGTTCTGCTACTTTGTCAGCACCCCGCTCGCCCATAGACGAGGCCATAACACCAATAGTTAATCCCACACCTCCGCAAGCGGGTATAGCACTACGCATTAAAGTTAGGACATTGATACAAGCTCAAAAGCTGTTGTAGTCAACTTTTGCCTCTTGCCCGCCCCCCTTACTAAGGGGGGTTAGGGGGGATTCCTCTTGCCTTGAGCGTAGCGCTATAAGACCTAGGGCTAATCTTGCCCGAATAGCTAAAAAACTCGGTTAAAAACTTCTAGGTATACGATTATGAGCGATAGCACTGTGAGCGATAGCACTGCAATCAATGAAAACACTACCGCAGTTCAGCTAGCAGAAGCTCCAGAACAGGAAACCTCTGCCCTGGATACAATTACCCCTTTACCTGGAAACCGTCCCATTGCTCCTAGTGACCTTAATATTAGTGAAACACAAAGCATAATGGGACATCGACCAATTGATGCCAGTAATCTCCAGGTATTAGAAACGATGTCTGTAATGGGAGAGCGCCCCATTACCTCTAGCAACATTGAGGTACTCGGTATCATGAAGGTGTCTGGGGAGCGGCCAATTGCTGCTAGTAATCTTCATCTTGATGAAATAGAGTACATCATGGGCAAGCGTCCCATCGCCCCAAATGATATTGATGCTGATCCACAGCTGATGGGTTATTTAGATTAACAAAACTCGCGGAATTCCCCACCGTCTTTCACGGTGTTGAAGTTACCGTAAGGAGAGGGTCGCCTTTATGGTTAGGAGGCTTGGCTGAAAAGGGTTAAAACTTTTTGATTAAGGCT
The DNA here is from genome assembly GCF_010671925.1 of Moorena sp. SIOASIH. GTDB lineage: Bacteria > Cyanobacteriota > Cyanobacteriia > Cyanobacteriales > Coleofasciculaceae > Moorena. The sequence continues at coordinate 743,891 of NZ_JAAHIH010000001.1, forward strand.
CCACTCTCTATCGGTTTCGTCTCTTGGATGGATAGCGAGACCATGGAGGCGCGCTTTCCGTTTGAAGAATTAAATTACGGGGTCGCGCCTCAACTTATGACGATTCGTGCTAAAATAGTATTGGTCGATGACCCGCCTGACTGACTAAAAGGCTACCTTAAAGGTGTAAAAGTACTAGCAGAGTTCAGGGAAGAGACTTGCCCCAGCTGGTCAGCTATCGCTGTAATTCCAAGGTAAGTCTGTCGTAAAGTTATACGTCGATAGAAGGCGGATGTCTGCCTGTGGACGCTGAGTAAGACCAATTCCAGCAGGGGGGCTTTCCAATGGCCGGGTTCCCCGGCCATTGGAAAGCTCATCTGGTTGAGGCGTCGGCGGACGCGCGCGGGAAGCCCAAAAGACGAATAAGACCGTCCCTGAATTGACCTGAGAGTCGGAAGCCCCAACCTCGGCAAAGCAGGTTGGGGTACTTCACATTCAATAATCCGTCGCTGTAGCGATCGCTCTGAGCAATTGTTTGTTCCAAAATTCCCCTTTTTCAAAACAGGGGAATTTTGCGCGTTTCTTAATAATGGAATGATTTGAATAGTTTTGTGGAACGCAATTTTTGAATTAAGAATTAAGAATTAAGAATTAAGAATTAAGAATTAAGAATTAAGAATTAAGAATTAAGAATTAAGAATTAAGAATTAAGAATTAAGAATTAAGAATTAAGAATTAAGAATTAAGAATTAAGAATTAAGAATTAAGAATTAAGAATTAAGAATTAAGAATTAAGAATTAAGAATTAAGAATTAAGAATTAAGAATTAAGAATTAAGAATTAAGAATTAAGAATTAAGAATTATGCATTCTGTATTCTGTATTCTGCATTCTACATTCTGCATTCTACATTCTGCATTCTTAATTCTAAATTCTACATTCTGACAGACAACCTTAAACCTTGGCCAAAAGGCCACGCTACGCGAACAACATGTGAAGGTGTTCTAAAAAATACTGACGATATAAATTACAACAGAGTGTGACTTGATTTCTGTGAACACTCACCAAACCCATACTCTGTAACTTATAGATACTGATTGGATCTAATTCAACTCCCCTATCTGCTGTAACCACGTGTTTAAGAGTAGTAGCTAAATCAGGATTTTCCCTGAGTACACTTAAGTGTTGCCGCAAATAGTCACTATAAATTCCCGTAGCAGTAGCTGCTTCAGCCAGTAATTGTTCTAGGCTAATATTCTGATAAGCCAAGTGATAGAGAGCAAGCTGGACTAATCCCGGATGTCCCCCCACCATATCCATCAGTTTCTCAGCAGCTTCACTATTTGACCAATGTAATCTATAAAGCTGCGCTAACTGCTGGATTTGCTGTTTGTTAAACTCGGGTAACTTAATCGGTAATCCCACATTAAACGGAGATTGGGAAGTTTCCAGAGCAACATAAATTTCTGTCGAGTAAACCACAACAACCCGCAGCTTTCGCCACACCGGTAGTTGTTTAGATTCCTCATGCCAAGAGCGCAATAAGGGTAAAAAATCTTTAGCAGTTTGGGTATGCTCAAACAGGTGATGAACTTCATCCATTGCCAAAACTAGGGGATGGTCTATTTTTTCTAGGATATGTTCTTGTAAGTAACTCATACAGCTGACCTTACTGCCTAGGTCTTTATCCCAATAGTCATCCAGTTGGTGGGGAAGCTGGAGTTGGTAACTGACGTTAACACATAACCAGCGCAATAGCCGGTCTAAATTGCTTAAAATGGCGGTTTCGGCTTGGTCAAAATTGAGGTATACTCTGCGATATTGTTTTTCTCTTGCCTGGTCTAATATTCGCAGCAGCAAAGAGGTTTTTCCTGTCTCTTTTGGTCCTGTAATCCGGAGCAAACTCCCAGGTTGCTGGATGGCTTGATAGCAAAGCTCTTCAATAGGAGGACGCTTTATATAAAGCTGAGATGGTAGGGGAAGTGCTCCACTGGGAAATTCAGCAATTTGACGTAGGCATTGACGGCGGTAATATTGCTCAATTATCTCTTGATAGTAGGGAGTAATCGGGGTTGTCTCCAGAGTGTTCCGGAAGTTGGTCTTGGTGATCGCTTTGCCAAAAATGTCTCCCAGTAATCGCCACAACTTATAGGCAGTCTTTCTGAGGTATTCAGGGCCATAGTGTGCTTCGATCGCCATATCGCTATAGGTTTTTCCTTCCCAGGCTTGGTGCAGTATCCATTCCTGAAGTGGAGTCAACTTGATTTTCTCAACACTTTTGAGGATGTCAAGTACCTGATCAATAGTCATCACTAACAGTTCCCCAATATCTCAAACGACACTTTAGCGGTTTCTAACAAGGCAGACAATTAATTTAGGTTGATTGAGTGATTAAACTGGCTACACTTGCTAATTGACAAATACATACTATTATGTATAGTGCTGACATGCCTATCAAATGGGTGTCTTGGGATAGTTGACAAATAACTTATTTAATGGTAATCATTGGTATTTAGGTAGATTTTCTAGGGAATTGGCGGTTAATTGAGTGGGTTAATTGGATAAATTTCCAGCAGATTGGGTCAATAGTGTAGCCAAATCGTAAAAGCAATTGGCTACATTTTTGTGTTGACGGTAGAGGGTACTATCGCCACAATGCTATATGTTGGTCCAAAAAATAGAGCTTGTCTGCTAAATACATAGGTCGAGATAAGTCGCTTGGTAGAAATATTGGTGGTTTACTGTTGATGGCTCACTGTTAGCACTCAACGGTAAACGGTCAAGGACTAATAGTTTAACGACTAATAGTTGATCTTTATTTACTACCATCAATTAATAAGCAGGCAAGTTTTTGGTGTGACTCTAAAAACTATGGAATGGCCAGGCATTAATTTAAATAATTAAATATAATTTTGCAGATAATTTTGTATGAAAAACCCCTTAATAATTATTTGTATTGATAATGAACCATCAGTTCTCAATAGCCTGAAAATATCTCTACGTAAGACTCTCGGCCAAGAATATATGATTGAAAATTTGGAAGGGAGTAAAGCGGTTGTAAACTTAGTGGAAGAGTTGCGCAATGATGAGTCTGAAGTTGCTTTAGTTTTGGGTGGTGCTGTTATCCCTGATTTAAAAGGGGATGACTTATTAAACATAGCTTATTTTTTCTCTAACCAAACTCTCAAAATTATGCTGACGGGTGATCTGGATTTGAAAGCTACAGCCAAGGCTATTCGGTATGCAAAGTTATATCGTTACCTAGGGAAGCCTTGTCCATCTGAAGACCTGAAATTGACAGTCATAGAAGCCATACATAGTTATCTTCTTGAGGAAACACTGAAGGAACAAAATCGCCAACTTCAGGAACTAAATCAGCACTTGGAAAAAATAATCTGTGATCAAGCAGCACAGATTTCAGAATATACTACAGCACCAGAACAAGCTAATCAAGAGTGGCAGCACCTGAGTGCTATAAACCGTCAACAAACTGTCCTAGTTGACGAACTGCTAGAGAACCAGTATCAATTGACCCAGTTTCTAGAAAGGATGCCCGTGGGTGTGGCTGTTTTTAATGATAAGGGGATACTAGAATTCCTCAATTATAAGGCGCGGCAGTTATTAGGCAAGGGAGTCGTGCCATTAACTACAGCTGACCAAATGCCAGAGGTTTATCAACTTTATGTTGCCGGAACCAATCAGCTATACTTTGCTGAAAAATTAGTTGCTGTAAAGGCATTAAAAGGTGAAAACGCCACCCTGGATGATCTTGAAATCCACCAAGGAGACAAAATTATCCCTATAGAAAGTTGGGGAACACCTATCTTTAATGAATTGGGCAACATTGCCTATGCTATCGTAGCCTTTCACGATATCACCCAACGCAAAAAAGCAGAAGCAGAACACCTACGCTTGATCCAGGAATTCTCGCAAGTCAATCAAGCTTATGAAAGCTTTGTCCCCCATCAGTTTCTCCAGTTATTGAACAAACCAAGCATTGTCGATGTCCAATTAGGGGATCATGTTCAGCAAGAGATGTCGGTGCTATTTTCCGATATTCGCTCCTTTAGCACCCTATCGGAAAGTATGACACCCGAGGAAAATTTTGAATTTATCAATACCTATCTTTCTCGTATGGAATCTGCCATCACTGGAAATCATGGCTTTATTGATAAATACATGGGGGATGGTATTATGGCTCTGTTTAACGAAAGTGCTAATCATGCGGTCAACGCCGGAATTGCTATGCTCAAATCCCTAGCTGACTATAATCAATCTCGGCGAAGCTCAGGACACCCAGCCATCACCGTTGGGATTGGCATCAATACTGGTTCGTTGATGCTAGGAGCAGTGGGAGGAAAAAATCGGATGGATAGCACTGTCATCAGCGATGGGGTCAATTTAGCGTCTCGTTTAGAAGAATTAACCAAACGTTATGGGGTGCCGTTATTAATCACTCACCATACTTATTGGAAGTTAGATAATCCCTTAGCGTATGCCATTCGCTTGATTGATCGGGTACCAGTCAAGGGCAAATCCGAAATGGTGACAGTTTATGAAATCTTTGATGCCGATGAACCGCAACTGCGAGAGGGTAAGTTAATTACTCGCAGCAAATTTGAACAAGCCTTGGTACTTTATAATCTCCGTTATTTCTCCAAGGCATCAGTTCTGTTTCAGGAATGTCTACGCTTGAATCCAGGAGATAGTGTAGCACAAATTTATCTTGGACAATGTCAACTTCATACTCGCCTCTCTGGAGTGACTAAAATCAAGCAACACTTAAAATATAGTTGACAAAATTTTGATTTTGATTTATCTTTGATAGCTAACAATACACTGTCGTTTTTGAGTCTGGGCTTGAATTAGACTAAACCCAAGATCAGGTAAGGCTTTTAGGTAAGCGCGATTGACCTGCATGTCACGCTAAAAGCGATTGGCCGTAGGCCACGCTAAAAGCGAACGCACTTTTTCTAAGAAATGCGGCTAATACCGCAATCAATTCCATCAGAAGCCCACGCTCAAAACGTAGTGCTAGCCTGGGAGCGTCACCTAACTTGGTATCAATTTAACGATTGACCGTTGGATGTAGAAGATGCCAATTTTTCCAATTGCTCCTGCTGGTCTTGGCTAATGCAAGATTGAATCAATCCCTCCAAGTCCCCCTCCAGCAAAGGAGCGAGGGAATAATTTTGACCCAGTCGGTGATCGGTAACCCGATTATCTTTGTAGTTGTAGGTGCGAATTTTCTCAGAACGAGCCCCTGTACCAACTTGGGAACGCCTCATCGAGGTCACCGCTTCCTGTTGTTCCTGTAACTTGATCTCGTACAGCTTAGCCCGGAGAATTTGCATGGCTCGCTCTCGGTTTTGCAGCTGAGATCGTTCTTCTGTGCAGAAAATGCGAATTCCTGTAGGCTTGTGGTACAAATCAACTGCCGTTTCCACTTTGTTTACGTTCTGACCACCAGCACCACCAGAACGGGCTGTAGAAATTTCGATCTCCTTGGGGTCAATATCCACATCCACCTCATCAACTTCCGGCATCACGGCTACCGTTGCTGTTGAGGTGTGAACTCTACCGCCAGCTTCAGTAACAGGTACTCGTTGCACTCGATGAACCCCAGCTTCAAACTTCAGCTTGCTATAAACTTGGTCTCCCTGAATTTCTAATATCGCCTCTTTGAACCCTCCCATATCCGCCAGAGACTCACTCAATAACTTTACTCGCCAGTTTTGACTTTCGGAATAGCGTGAATACATCCGTACCAAGTCCCCTGCCCAGATACTTGCTTCATCGCCACCAGTTCCTGCCCGAATCTCCAGCATGATATTCTTTTCATCATTCGGGTCTTTGGGCAAAAGTAATATTTTAAGTTCTCTTTCTAGATGCTCTAGCTTGGTCTGGAGTTCCTCAACTTCCAGAGCTGCCATTTCTTGCAATTCTGGCTCACCAGCCGATTCTTTAAGGATTTGCCTTGCTCCTGCCAAATCCTCTTGGGTTTTCTTCCAGTTGTCGTAGGTACCAACAACTTCTTCTAGGGAGGAACGAGCTTTTGCCACTCGTTGCAACTCATTGGGGTCAGTGGCGATATCTGGATCAGCCAGACGCCTTGTTAATTCATGGTAGGTTTGCTCAACAGAGTTTAGTTTTTCCAGCAGGTAGGTTTCAGCCATGGTTTATGCGATCGCTCTCTTGAAATAGCTTCAGACGTTAGGAAGGATGAAGTATAAAGTTATGAATTATGAAGTGGGAAGTATTCAGTGGGAGGTTTAACTCCTAACTGTTTATCAAGTTTTTAGTCAACCTTAAGTTAGCCATCGCTAAACCCATTTCATCCTTCATTCCTCCTGGTTTATCTTTTATCCTTCATCCTTCACCCTTGAACGTTAGTAGCTATTTCTTTGTCCCATCAGAGCTAGCTGTAGTTTCTCCACCATCGAGCATCCCATATTTCCGCATAAAGCGTTCAACTCGCCCTTCCGTATCAATAATTTTCTGGGTTCCTGTGTAGAATGGATGATTACCAGACCAAACATCTACGTGAATTTCTGGCTGAGTTGAGCCAACGGTCATCACAACTTCCCCGTTGCAATAGACTTTGGCTTCTGGGTACCATTCTGGGTGAATACCTGGTTTTGGCATAGTTCCTCCTTTGCTTCCGATTTTACTATATATTTAGCTAATTTTCCATTGCTAATTGTTAAATTCTGGTAAGCATATGCGCTACCTCAAGCGCGTCGTTCGCACAGCGTGGCCATTCGCGTAGCGTGGCCAAAGGCCAAGGCCAAAGCCTGTGCCACGCACGCTACTTGAGTTGCTATCAGCACCTCAGCAGTCAGCTTTTCAATCCAGTCAAACTTAGGCATTTGGCGAACTATGGCCAATACATGAGCTATTGTGGACAAACCTCAATCAGCTAATTTATTAGCTTATTTATTGTTGCTTTTAGCTAAAAGTTTATTAGGAATGACTGATAGCTGATCGCCAAGGGCTTCATGCTTACAAATTGTTAATTACCATTTTGAATTTTAAACTAGCCATTAGCCATTACCCTTTACTGATAAGAAGCTCGATAATTTATCGCTTCGAGTATTGGGGGGCTTTCCGAGCTTTTTTCAAGCCATATTTCTTGCGCTCTTTTGACCGTGGGTCACGAGTCAAGTAGCCTTCTATTTTAAGAGGTTGGCGGTTTTCTGGGTCTAGTTCACACAAGGCTCTAGCCACCCCTAGACGCACAGCATCAGATTGTCCTGTTAAACCACCACCGTGGGCATTGACTAGGATATCGTACTCATTTTCCAAACCTAAGGTTTCCAAAGGTGCTTTCAGGCTGGCTAGGTACATGGGGTTAAAGTTAAAGTAAGCGTCCCCTGGACGTTTATTAACAATCAACTGACCGCTACCGGGAACCAAACGCACTCTAGCAACTGATGACTTACGACGACCAGTCCCCCAGTAAACAGCGCGACCTGCTTGTTCTTCTGCTTGCATTGATTTTAGCCTCCTGGAATTGTTTTAATAGTTAGTTCTTGGGGTTGTTGTGCTTGATGGGGATGGCTATTTCCAGTGTAAACTTTCAGCTTCTTGAAAAGTTGGCGACCCAGAGAGTTTTTAGGTAGCATACCCTTGACAGCTTTCTCGATAATTCTTTCCGGTATACGTGCTTGCAATTGGGCAAAGGTTTCTGTCTTCATACCCCCAGGACGACCGGAATGGCGGCGGTATAGTTTTTGGTCCCGTTTTCTGCCAGTTACCATAACTTTTTCGGCATTGACAACAATCACGAAGTCACCAGTATCCATGTGGGGAGTGTAAGTAGGTTTGTTTTTCCCCCGCAGAATGATGGCTATTTCACTGGCTAGTCGTCCTAGACGCTGGTTGGTGGCGTCTACAACGTACCACTTTTTTTCGATTGAGTCTTTAGTTGGGATGTGGGTTTTTTCCATCGGTTCAATCAATATCAGGTTTACGGTTGGTTTTAAAGATTGTTCGCGTAGGGTGGCCTATTGGCCAAGCTTCACAGGTTGTTCTTGCCCAGAGAGCCCTTGTCGGTTAGGTTGACAGCCTAAAACGTTTACTATTGACAGATTAAAGGTTTAATGTTATATACCTGTAAAACTAACCTTAAACATAGTTACCCCTGTAACCTTCAACCGGTCAATTGAGGTAGTATAAATTTGGGTTGGGTATCATACCATATTTCTGGGGGGAAGGGGCATTCTGGGTAGCCAACCCGTAGCAAGCACAAGCCTTTGGGTGGGGAAGCGTATTTCACCTTGTCCCGCTGTTGGTTAACCCAGATGTCAGTAAACTGTTCTGGGGTTAGCTTCCCTATTCCCACTTGTACTAGCATTCCTACCAACAGACGCACCATACCATATAGAAATCCGTTAGCTTGGATTTCTATATGAATAAATGGTCCGTTGCGGTAACATTCGGCTGCTTGCACATTTACCCAGGAATGCGATCGCCCCGAGTTGCTTCGGTGAAAGGCTGCCAAGTGATGCTTACCCAGAAGTGGTTTTAAGGCTGCCTGGATCAGGGATTCATCAAGGGGAGCTTGATAATAGTGCCAACAAAAGGGTTGCACAAACAAGTTAGGGCAGGCGTCGGTATAGATTGTGTATCGATAACGACGCCAGATGGCACTAAACCGAGCATGCCAGTCTGGTGATACTAATGCTGATGCTCGGACTAAGATATCCTCTGGCAGTCTACTATTGAGTAAGGCGGCCCAGCGATGGGCTGGTATGGGACCTGTGGCATTAAAATGAGCGACTTGGGCAGCAGCGTGAACCCCTGTATCAGTACGACCAGCACCATATAGGGTTATGGCTCGCTGTTGCACGGTGGAGAGAACTGTTTCGATTTCCGACTGAACACTGCGATGCTGGGGTTGTCGCTGCCAGCCATAAAAGTTATTACCCAGGTATTGAATAACCAGGGCAATTCGCTGGATAGCTTTAGCATCCTTGGCAGACATCATGGATTAACGATTAACAATTGACATTTTTAATGGTTAATTGCTTTAATAGTTAATTTCCTCAGACTAGTTCAATAATAGATATTTCAGCATTATCACCACGACGCCGCACCGTGCGCAGAATTCGGGTATATCCGCCGTTGCGATCGCCATATCGCGCTTTCACCTCAGCAAATAGGGAGTGAACTAACTTTTTGTCGTAGAGATAGGCAATTGCCCTACGTCGGGATGCCAAGGAGCCATCCTTGGCCAGGGTAATCATTCGCTCCACCTCCGAACGAATGGCTTTTGCCCGAGCTTTAGTGGTAGTGATTCGACCATGACGCAGTAATTCAGTGGTCAGGGATCTCATCAGAGCCCGACGTTGATCTGCTGGCTTGCCCAGTTTTGGCACACGACGCCCGTGACGCATTTTTTAGCTTCCTCCTTTTTTTTGAACAAAATTTGCCTTTATTCCTAGGGTTTAGACTAGCTACTTGCGTGCTTCTCCAGTCCCTTAAGTTTAATTGTTGTGGTTAAGTCTTAGCGGATTTTTCGTGGGGCAGTGTAATTCCTAGACGTCGTTGCAGAGCTTCAATCACTTCTTCAGCCGACTTTTGACCAAAGTTTTTGATTTCTAGGAGGTCTTCCTGACTATAATCGAGCAAATCGGATACAGAATTTATCTGTGCTCGTTTCAGGCAGTTGTAAGCCCGAACCGAGAGTTGCAATTCTTCGATCGGGATTTGGCTGGTCGGATCGTCATCATCACCATAGTCATCTTTAATAGATTCGAGATTAATATCCTTGAGAGGATTGAACAGATCCACCAGGGTACCAGCCGCTTGAGATAGAGCTTCTTGGGGAGTTATACTACCATTGGTCCAGACCTCTAAAGTTAAGCGATCCTTTTCCAGAGCACCATCAATGCGAGTATTCTCAACGCTGTAATTTACTTTAGTCACCGGCATGAACACAGAGTCAATCTGGAGGAAATCTACCGCTGTTGATTCATCATGCCCCCGTTCCACAGAGCGATATCCTGTACCTTTTTCGATGCGGAACTCCATTTCCAGCTTAGCCCCTTCTGCTAAGGTAGCAACATACTGACCTGGAGCAATAATTTCCACCTCCGAGGGCAAATCAAACTGAGCAGCTCTCACAGTGGATGGCCCAGTAATCATGACTCGACCTATCTGAGGTTGAGAGGTGTAGCTTTTGAGGACAACTTCCTTCATATTCAGCATAATTTCCAGGACATCCTCTCTGACTCCCTCAATTGTGGCAAACTCATTGTTTACTCCAGCAATCCGGACAGCGGTCACTGCTGCCCCTTCTAGGTTGGACAGCAAAACTCGTCTGAGGGCGTTGCCAACCGTTGTGCCTTGACCACGTTCGAGAGGCTCTAGGACAAATCTGCTATACTGACTTTGGTTCTTCAGTGTTTTGGATTCTACACACTCAATCTGAAACTGCGCCACAGAGTGACCTCCCTCTATTCATAAGACCCCTTTAACCGAATACAGGTTGAAGGGATAGTAAGCCAAAGGGTAAGGAGTTCCTTATGAACCTCCTCCTTTCAAGCTACTTTCCTTTCAACCTAACGGTCGCAAAAAATATACTCTTATACTCGACGCCGTTTGGGTGGACGGCAGCCGTTATGAGGAATTGGAGTTACATCCCTGATTAGGGTGATTTCCAGTCCGGCTCCTTGCAGGGCCCGAATAGCGGTTTCTCGACCTGCTCCTGGTCCACTCACCATCACTTCCACCTGACGCATACCTTGGTCTATGGCTCGTCGGGCAGCACTGTCAGCAGCGGTCTGAGCAGCGAAGGGAGTTCCTTTTTTTGCCCCCTTAAATCCACTAGAGCCAGCTGAAGCCCAAGAGACTACATCCCCTTTGGTGTCAGAAATGGTAACGATAGTATTATTGAACGTAGACTGGATGTATGCTATTCCATTGGGTACATTGCGTTTCTGCTTTTTTGTACCACCTTTTTTAGTTGGTCGCGCCATGTCACTTGACTTTACTCTATAGGTGATTGATTATCTTGGGGTTGAGTAACCTGAACAATTTTGTCGAAAGTCTTTTCTCGAAAGTGACTAACAGAAGGTCTCCTGGCAGTTACTTTTGATGAATGACCAATGACAACAAAGCTGTGGTGGATAGTTGGGCTGACTAGAGCTATTACTTCTTAGCCGGTGCTTTTTTCTTTCCAGCGATAGTCACTCGTCTACCGCGACGGGTACGGGCATTAGTGCGGGTTCGCTGTCCTCTCACGGGCAGTCCCATGCGATGACGACGTCCGCGATAGGTACCAATATCTACTAGGCGCTTGATGTTCATTGACTGCCAGCGCCTTAAATCCCCTTCCACCTGATAATTTTTTTCGACAGCTGCTCTGAGGGCAGCCACCTCAGCATCGGTCAAATCCTTAACCCTCGTATCTGGGTTAACTCCTGTTGCTGCTAAAATGTCTTTAGACCGCGACAGACCGATTCCATAAATGTAGGTCAGACCTATTTCTACACGTTTATCGCGAGGTAGGTCTACACTGGCAATCCGAGCCACGCTTGGTTCTCCCTTGACTGAAGTTTTGTGCTACAAATTAAATGTATGGATTAAGTGTATGGATTTGAGATTTATCCCTGACGCTGTTTGTGCTTGGGATTGGGGCAAATTACCATAACTCGACCGTGGCGTCGAATTACGCGGCACTTCTCACACATTTTTCGGACAGATGGTCTAACTTTCATGTCTTTTTTTTTTGCACAGAATGCAGTTGGTTATTATATCTTTTTTTTTGTTGACTTGTCAAATTTAACTTATTTTTAATAAAACAGAAGTCGCTGCTAGTTTTACTTCTTACGCAGGCGGTAGGTAATCCTACCCTTGGTTAAATCGTAGGGGGTTAGTTCAACTTTGACCCGGTCTCCAGGCAGAATTTTGATGTAATTCCGACGGATTTTACCGGAAATATGAGCTAGGACATTAAAGCCATTGTCCAAGTCAACCCGGAACATGGCATTCGGCAGGGATTCGGTCACCGTGCCTTCCATTTCAATTAAGTCTTGTTTAGCCAAAGTGTTTTAACCTCAATACAACTATCCCCCTAGGTTCTAAATTTTGATTATTTAATTCAGGGAGTCTTAACATATTTTATCAAATCCCAAATTATACCAACTAAATGACTTTGCCACCAAATTTGGAGTAGCGGGGTGAGGGAAGCATTTTTCCCGTGGGCTAGCTCAAGGCATAGGTGACACCGGTCGAACCATTAAACCATTAGTCTAAGTATTAAGCTAATGGTATTAGGTAGCTACAAGAGGGTCAGATGATAGCTTCCATGGCGCAGGCAGGGGGGTTTCCGACTGTCTGCTGAACCGGCTTAGCCTCAAACCATTAGCCTAGAACCTGTTTAATCGACTCTGTGACTTCCTCTAAGGAGAGATCACCATTAATAGATTTTAAAGCTGAGTGTTCTCGGTAAAACTCCACCAAAGGAGCTGTTTGATGGTTATAGACCTCAAGACGTGTGCGGATAGTTTCCTCATTATCATCTGTACGTCCCTCCTTACGGCCCCTTTCCAATAGTCTGTCGATCAAAACCTGATCTGGAACTTCCAGGTTGATGGCACCATCCAAAGTTTGGTCAAGCTCCTGCAACAGGTCATTCAAGAAATGGGCTTGGCTGACGTTACGGGGAAAACCGTCTAATATCCAACCCTTTTGAGCATCGGGTTGATTTAGGCGATCGCGGATCAGATCTATGAGCAACTCGTCAGGCACCAATTCTCCTTTATCCATATAGGACTGAGCTTTTTGACCCAGGAGGGTTTGAGCACTTACAGCCCCTCGCAAAATTTCCCCGGTTGAAATGTGAGGAATCCCTAGTTGTTCAGCCACAATTTTGGCTTGAGTTCCTTTACCTGCTCCTGGAGGTCCTAAAAAGATTAATCTTTTCATGTGTCATGTGTCATGGGTGATGTGTCAGTTGGTTTTTGTCCTAGGCAATGAACAAAAACCAACTGACCCGAAAATTTGAGGCTCATCCACCGAAAAAAGCTGCTGCTTCCAAAGCCCAATCATTTTACTGCTTGACCATACCTTCGTAACGCTGGGAAATCACGTAGGTTTGAATTTGCTTGGCTGTATCGATGGCAACCCCGACCAAAATCAGCAAAGATGTGGCACCTAATCCCCTAAATGTGGTTACACCAGTGGCGCTTTCGACTGCAGTTGGTACTACAGCTACCAGTCCTAGGAAAATTGCTCCTAATAAGGTCAGTCGGTTCAAAACTCTCTCTATATATTCACTCGTAGCCCTTCCTGGTCGAATACCAGGGATACTTGCCCCCATTTTCTTCAAATTCTGGGACATATCTACTGGGTTGATAATCAGGGAGGCGTAGAAGTAGCTAAAGAACAAAATCAACACTAAATAGACAGCAACATAGACCCAAGGAGTTTGACCATTGGGGTTGAGATAATTGGCAATCTGAATTAGGACTTGATTGATTGGGCCTAACAATCCATTGCTATTTTCGCCACTAGTTATGCCAGCTAGAGATGTCGGTAGGATTAAGACGGCTGAAGCAAAGATAATTGGCATCACGCCACCTTGGTTTAGCCTTAGGGGCAAATAATTTTTCCGCTCCCGGTAAAGGCGCTTACCAACTTGACGTCTGGCAGTAATAATCGGAATGCGTCGGCTGCCTTCTTGCACAAAGACAATACCGACAATCATGACTAGGAAAACTAACAGCAGCACAATTACCTTACCCACCGTTTCTCTACCACCGGTCTGAGCCAGTTCAATGGTTTGACCCAAGGTGCGGGGCAAAACAGCAACAATATTGACAAAAATCAACAGTGAAGCTCCGTTACCAATGCCTCGTTCGGTAATTAACTCTGATAGCCACATCACGAACATAGAGCCAGCCGTGAGGGCAAGGACAGTTTCAAACACGAAGAATGCGCCTGGTTCAACAGCAAAGCGCTGTGCCCACAAGGATAAGCCAATACTTTGAATCACAGACCAGCCTAGGGCAACATAACGGGTAATCTGACCGATTTTTCGACGCCCTGCTTCACCTTCATTTTTCTGCAAATTTTCTAAAGCAGGAATTGCTGCGGTTAGCAGTTGTAGGATAATCGAAGCATTAATATAAGGCAAAATTCCCAAGGCAAAAATCCCTAGGGCGGAAAAACCACCACCAGAGAAAAAGTCTAAAAGACCGACAAACGGGCTATTCTGCAGTTCTGCTGAAAATCTGGCTCGATCAATTCCTGGTACAGGAAGAAAGACACCCAAGCGGGCTAAAATTAACAAACCAACGGTAACAAGCAGCCGACCTCTAAGGCCAGCCGCTTGAGCCATTTGCATAAACGTCTCTTGAGCAGTTGGGGCTTTGTCTCGACTGACTGTCATTTAAGGTACCTCTTGAAGATACAGGAGCATAAGGGCTAAAGGGGTTACTTAGCTATAACTTCCCAGCTGCCACCAGCCGCCTCGATTTTTTGGCGGGCACCACTTGTAAAGGCAGCAGCTTTTATATTGAGTGGCACATTCAGCTCCCCATCACCGAGTAGTTTCAATGGACCATCATTGGTGGTGACTAAACCTGTCTCCAACAATGATTCCAAAGTTACCTCAGTATTGGCGGGAAGTGATGCCAACTTACCTACGTTGATTGTAGTGTAATGTTTGGGGTTAATGACCGTAAAGTGTTTTAACTTGGGTATACGGCGATATAAGGGCATCTGACCCCCTTCAAAACCAGGTCTTGTCCCTCGACCTGAACGGGATTTTTGACCACGCATTCCAAAACCGCAGCTAGCCCCTTGACCAGCAGCAATGCCACGACCTACACGGCGTCGGCGCTTTTTGGAGCCTTGTTTGGGGACTGCATCATTGATTCTCATCGTTTTTTGTAAGGATAAAAATGTTTTTTTTTGATTGACGGCTGACGCTAAACCGTCAACCTTGAGCATATTACTTTTATTTCTACCTACCTGGTTTTTAATTTATGCATAGATTTGTTCAAGGGGAATGTCCCGTTCTTGAGCCACCTCTGAAAATGTGCGCAGGGAATCAAGAGAGTTGATTGCTGCTCTAGCATTATTGAGGGGGTTATTGGAACCAAGCTGTTTAGCTAAGACATTTTTAACTCCAGCTAACTCAAGTACTGTACGGACAGCACCACCAGCAATCACCCCAGTTCCGGGAGCAGCAGGTCGCATGATCACTTTGGCTCCCACCGCCCTACCTCTAGAGGGGTGAGGAATGGAATTAGTTTTGGTTAAGGGTACATCAATGAGTTGCTTTTTGGCATCAGCAACTCCTTTACGGACAGCACCAATTACATCACTGGCTTTGCCTACACCAACTCCCACTTGACCTTTTTCATTCCCTACAACTACGATGGCGCGGAAGCTCAATTTTTTGCCCCCTTTGACCACCTTACTAACGCGGCGGATTTGGATAACCCGCTCTTGCCAATTACTTTCTTTTTCTTTAGAGCGGTTGCTTTTTCTCCGATTTGCCATAGTTCGCTATAGATTAAATCATGAATGATAGTAAGTAATCAAAGATTAGCTAATTTATCGCTGCTAATTCTTAACTAATTGCAATTGTCAGTTTTCAATTTTTAATTAGCATTTACTAAAAATCTAGCCCTGCTTCACGAGCAGCTTCTGCTAAAGCTTTGACACGACCATGATATAGGTAGCCCCCACGGTCAAAGACCACTTTCTTGAGACCTTTTTCTAGTGCTCGCTGGGCCACCAACTGACCCACTTTAGCTGAGGCTTCACAAGTGGCTCCAGATTTGAGTTCAGATCTCAGAGCTGGTTCTAACGTTGAAGCTGCCACTATGGTATGTTGCTGATTGTCATCGATAACTTGCACATAAATGTGCTCATTAGAGCGAAATACAGCTAATCTTGGGCGTTCAGCAGTACCACTGACTTTCCGGCGTACCCGCCTATGTCTGTGTCGTATAGATTCTTTTCGAGTAAGTTTCATAGTTTACTTCTTACCTGCTTTACCAGCTTTACGTCTGACTATTTCACCGGCATATCGAATGCCTTTACCTTTATAGACTTCTGGGGGTCGAACTGCACGAATTTTTGCAGCTGTGTTGCCTACAACTTCTTTGTTGATGCCACTGACAATCACGTTGGTGTTGTTTTCAACTTTGACTTCAATCCCCTCAGGAGGAACGATCTCCACTGGCTGGCTGTAACCAACGTTTAAAATTAGATTTCGACCTTTCACTTGAGCTCGATAACCGACTCCCTGAATATCCAAACGTTTTTCAAACCCTTTGGAGACTCCCTCAATCATGTTGGCAACGAGAGTGCGAGACAAACCATGACTTTCACGGGCGGTTCGGGTTTCTTCGCGCCGGGAAACCTGTACAGTTTCATCGACTTGCTCAGCTTTAATTGTATCTGGCAAAACCCACTCCAGTTCACCTTTGGAACCTTTGACCTTAACCTGTTGACCGTCTATTGTTACAGTAACTTTACTGGGAATTGGTATAGGGCGCTTGCCAATACGTGACATAAAATAATCCTCCTAACTAAAGAAGTATGAACTATGAAGTATGAAGTATGAAGTATGAAGTATGAACCATGTCATGAATTGGTTAATCAGCTAATCCGATCAATCCTAGGTTGTTATCGGACCGTTGGGTATACACTAAGCTGGTAATTGCTCTAACTAAGGCTCTAAGCTACAGGGGCTTTCAGCTGATAGCTGGCAAGCCTAGATTTTTAAGTAGCGCGTCAGCTGACGGCTCTTAGTATATCCTTCATCCTTCATGCTTCATCGTTGTTTACCATACGTAACACAGAACTTCACCACCAATTCCCCGACGCCTTGCTTCCCGGTCGGTCATGATGCCATTAGAAGTAGAGATAATAGCAATGCCAATCCCTCCTAAGACTCTTGGCAGTTCTTTACGGTTGGAGTAAACTCGCAATCCCGGTTTACTCACCCGCTTCAGGGCTCTGATAATTGGTTTGCGATTGTTGCCCTTGTATTTTAGGGAAACAACTAAGTATCTTTTGACCCCTTCGCCTGCTTCCTCAAAATCAGTAATAAAGCCTTCTTCTTTGAGTACTTGGGCAATCGCCCGGGTCATTTTAGTTGATTGTACATTTGTTGTTTGATGCCGAACCAAGCAGGCATTTCTAATGCGGGTCAGCATATCTGCAATTGTGTCGTTTGCCGGCATTGTTCCTTCCTATGATTACAGGCTTATTTCTCCCGGAAAGGCATTCCCATCTCTTTGAGTAAGGCGCGACCTTCTTCGTCAGTGTTGGCAGTGGTGACTATGGTAATATCCATACCACGAATCTGATCGATGCTGTCGTAGTCTACTTCTGGAAAAATGAGTTGCTCTCGCACCCCAAGAGTGTAGTTACCACGACCGTCAAAGCTTCTAGGGCTAAGACCCCGAAAGTCCCGAATTCTTGGTAGGGCTAAGTTAATTAGCCGCTCTAGAAAGGAGTACATACGCTCTGAACGGAGGGTAACCGTGACACCAACAGGCATTCCAGCACGGATTTTAAAACCCGCGATCGCTTGTTTTGCTCGTGTGACCACCGGTTTTTGACCGGTGATGATCGCAATTTCGCTTACCGACGATTCCAGAGCCTTGGCATTTTGAGATGCCTCTCCTAATCCTCGGTTAAGACTAACTTTGACTAATTTCGGTACTTGATGAATGTTTTTGTAACCGAATTGCTCTTTTAATTTGGGGACTATTGTTTCCTGGTATAGGATTTTTAACCCTTTTGTCATAGTTTTTTTCCTTTGATTTCCCTGGGCTTGGTCAGGGCAATTGTCATTAGTTATTAGTCATTGGTGCTCATTAGCCATTAGTAACTGCCAAGAGTAATTTTTTTGTTACTTTTTTGATTACTGAGGACTAAGGATTAAGGACTAGGGACTAATTAGTCAATAATCTCACCAGTTTTTTTGAGCATCCGCACCTTACGACCCTCATCGGTAAAGGTATAGCAGATGCGGCTGGCAATTTTTTCTTTATTCGAGTAAAGCATAACGTTGGAGCTATGGATTGGAGCTTCAAACGTAGCAATTTGACCTTTCTCACCTTCCTGTTGAGGCTTGACATGCTTAGTTTTGACGTTAACTCCTTTGACTACTACCTTGCTAATTTTGGGTAGCGTCCGCAAGATTTCTCCAATTTTGCCTTTATCTCGACCGGCAATCACTTGTACCGTGTCGCCCTTTTTAACGTGCATTTTGTAGCGTAATGGGGTATCTTTTTGTGCCTTCTTGCGTTTACTTGCCATCAGAGCACCTCCGGAGCAAGGGATATAATTTTTGTGAAGTTTTTCTCTCGCAGTTCCCGCGCTACAGGACCAAAAACCCGGGTACCTCTGGGATTGCCATCTGCGTTTATGATTACTGCTGCGTTGTCATCAAAGCGAATACTCATACCGCTTTCCCGACGTAGGCCCTTGCGGGTGCGCACAATCACAGCCCTAACTACATCTGACTTTTTGACCCCCATATTTGGAATGGCATCTTTGACCACACCAATAATTACATCACCCACACCACCGTAGCGCCGATTTCCAGCACCAATAACGCGGATGCACATTATTTTTCTGGCTCCACTGTTGTCAGCAACATTTAGGTAGCTCTCTTGTTGAATCATCAGTGTTCCTCCTCTAATAGAGTAATCAGTTATGAGTTAAACGAGTTATGAGTTAAATATTCCTAAGTTTCCAATTCCGAAAGGATTTTCTTCGGAGAGCTCACGCACATTGGTAGGTCGTGGAAAACCCACATCGACTAAGGTTAACTCGCTATTTTGAGGAACTACTGACGATTTCAGCAACCATCCAGCGTTTGGTACGACTCAGTGGTCGTGTTTCTCTAATCCGAACGCGATCGCCTTCTTTACATTTATTTTCCTCATCATGAGCTTTGTATCGCTTGGTACGCACAACAATTTTGCCGTACTTTGGGTGGGGAGACCTATTTTCAATAGCCACCACCACAGTTTTGTCCATTTTGTCGCTGACCACCAGGCCAACTCTCTCTTTTGCTGCCATAATCTTTCCTATTCGTCTGATTCTGATTGTGGGGTATCACTTTGTTCTGATTGTGGGGTATCACTTTGTGAGGTATCTGTTGATTCTTTTTGTTTAGCGAGTTGGCGTTCTCGTTCTACTGTCATTAGCTGAGCGATTCGGTGCTTAAGATGCTTAAACTGGTGAGGTTTTTCTAAGCGTTTGGTTGCCTTTTGCAGGCGCAAGTCAAACAACTGACGCTTAGCTGCTAAAATTTCCTGCTCTAGTTCGGCATCGCTCAGGCTTCTAGCATCTTCTATCTTGGGCAGAGCCATAGCTTATACCTTTTCCCCTTCACGAGAAATGAACTTCAATTTAATGGGAAATTTGTTAGCAGCCAGACGCATGGCTTCTCGAGCCACCTCTTCGCTTACCCCAGCGATTTCATAGATAATCCGACCGGGTTTAACTACTGCTACCCAAAACTCTGGGGAACCTTTTCCAGAACCCATACGAGTTTCTGCTGGACGCATGGTGACTGGTTTATCTGGGAAAATTCGAATCCAGATTTTGCCACCACGACGAACGTAGCGGGTCATTGCCCGACGACCTGCTTCGATTTGGCGGGAGGTAATCCAAGCTGGTTCTGTGGCTTGCAGGGCATAATCACCAAAGTTAATGGTACTGCCACGAGTGGCCATACCCTTCATTCTTCCCCGGTGCTGTTTGCGAAATTTTGTTCTTTTTGGACTTAACATAATTTGTTCTTTGTTAATTGAAAATCGAAAACTGAAAACTGACAATTAACAAGCAAGCAATTTTAAAATGACTAGTTACTAATGACTAGTCATTTGACCGGTCTTCAAACTGCTGGCGGCGTTTTGGCTGACGGCGACGAGGTTGAGCTGTATTAGGGGTAGGCTTTTCTTCTTGACCGGGAATCACTTCCCCTTTGAACACCCAAACTTTAATGCCCAAAATTCCATAAATGGTTTGAGCCGTTTTGTAGGAATAGTCAATATTTGCCCGGAGGGTATGGAGGGGAACTCGTCCTTCACGAGTCCACTCGGTTCGGGCAATTTCAGCTCCATTTAACCGACCACCTACCTGAACTTTAATGCCTTGGACATCAGCCCGCTGAGCCCGCTGAATTGCTTGACGAACCACTCGTCTGAAGGAAACTCGGCGCTCTAGCTGTTGGGCAATGTACTCTGCAATTAGGGTAGCATCTGCATCCACCCGCGATACTTCTACAACGTTGATGCGAATTTGACGACTGTTGTGCAGGGCTTTTTGCAGACCGACACGCAAAGACTCAATGCCACTGCCACCACGACCAACAACTACCCCAGGTCGAGCTGTATGAATTTCTAAATCAATCTGGTCAGCTTTGCGCTCAATCCGGATGTCGGAAATTCCAGCATTATTGAGGTTTTTCTCAACATATTGTCTGATTTGGTAGTCTTCCTGCAACAGAAGCGGATAACGCTTTGAGTCGGCAAACCAGCGAGAGCGATGCTCTTGCGTGATACCTAGCCGAAAACCAATTGGATGTATTTTCTGTCCCACTGTTCTTTTCTTTCCCTATTATCGAGCCATAGCGGTATTAGTGTTTGCCCTTGGTAATTCTCAATTAACTCACTAACTAATCATCTACTTCTGGAGAAACAGCCACTGTGATATGACAGGTTGGCTTGCGAATCTGATAAGCACGGCCTTGAGCCCTTGGTCGATATCGCTTCAAGCTTGGTCCCATATCCGCAAAAGCTTTAGTGATGTATAAGCTAGCCGGGTCAATACCTGAATTGTGTTCAGCATTGGCAACAGCGGAGCGTAGTACTTTCAATACTGGTTGGCAAGCCCGGTAGGGCATGAATTCCAGAATAATCAGAGCTTCCCGATAGGAACGCCCCCGAATTTGGTCAAGTACTCGCCTGACCTTACTTGGAGACATTCGAATGTAGCGTGCGATCGCTTTAGTTTCTGCTGTAGTGTCTATCGCCATCGTTCCATCATTTGCTTTCTTTATAGCTACTAACTACTGAACTAATCACTTTAACGACGGGCCTTACCATCCTTAACATGTCCCCGAAATGTTCGAGTCGGGGCAAATTCGCCCAGCTTATGACCTACCATCTGCTCATTGATAAAAACTGGTACATGTGTCCGCCCGTTATGAACGGCAATGGTGTGACCTACCATCTGCGGCACAATGGTTGAGGCTCTTGACCAGGTTTTAATCACCTGTTTTTGGCCTTTAGCATTCAAGGTTTCAATCTTAGTCAGAAGACTATCGGCTATAAAAGGACCTTTTTTTAATGAACGACCCATAATTCAACGCTCGTTAGTTTTTAGTTGTTAGTTGGTAGTTAATAGTTGCTAGTTTGTAGTTAGTAGTTGCTAGTTACAACGTTTAACCTGCTAACTTTAACATTCAACTCCTTAAGAATCGCGACCACCGCGCCCTCGCTTCGAGGATTTCCGCCTACGCCGGACAATTAAAGAACTACTTTGCTTTTTGACCTTACGAGTTTTGGCTCCCAAGGCTGGTTTACCCCAGGGGGTTACTGGACCACTTCTACCAATAGGAGCTCTACCCTCACCACCGCCATGGGGGTGATCTACCGGGTTCATTACACTGCCCCGTACTTGGGGACGACGGCCTCTATGTCGATTGCGACCAGCTTTACCTAAACTCAAGTTTCTGGCTTCAACATTACCGACCTGTCCAATAGTGGCGTAGCATTCTTTACGCAACATCCTGACTTCACTAGAGGGCAGCTTTAGGGTGACGTAGTCACCTTCTTTAGCTTGCACTTGAGCAGTTGCCCCGGCGGCACGAACAATCTGTGCTCCTCGCCCTGGGATCAGTTCAACGTTATGCACGTTGGTGCCTAAGGGAATATCCTTTAGGGGCAAGGCATTGCCTATTTCGATGGGAGAGTCAGGCCCAGATATGATGCTTGACCCGACTTCCAAACCCACAGGATGCAAGATATATCGCTTTTCCCCATCTTGATAGTAGAGCAGCGCAATCCTAGCATTCCGATTGGGGTCATACTCAATTGCTGCCACTTTTGCTGGAATATTGTGCTTATCCCGGCGGAAGTCAATTACCCTGTATAGACGCTTATGTCCGCCACCGCGATGGCGACAGGTAATAACACCGCGATTATTGCGACCTTTTTTACGATGCTTAGACTTGGTTAGGGATTTTTCTGGCTCACTCCGAGTAATCTCAGCGAAGTCTGAGACAGTACCCTGACGAGTGCCTGGGGTGTATGGTCTATAGCTACGGATGCCCATAACAAGTATTTTTTACTTAGTTTGTCTTGACTAGTTTGTCTTGACTAGTTTGTCTTGACTAGTTTGTCTTAACAATTGACAATCTACCAATTGGCAATTAATCAATTAACAATTAACAATTAGCAATTAGCCAGTTTTATACGTCTGGAAATAGAGTAATCGAATCTCCTGGAGCTAGGGTAACAATCGCCCGTTTGTACTGGGGTTTGTAACCTATAAATCTTCCCACTCGACGCTTTTTCCGTGGCGGACGTAGGGTATTTACTGCAACCACTTTTACTTCAAAAAGACTTTCAATTGCGGCTCTAATTTGTGGCTTCGTCGCTTTGATAATCACATCAAAGACATACTTGTTCTGCTCCATCAGTATGGTCGCCTTTTCAGTTACAATTGGGCGAATCACCAAATCAGCAAGGTCACGGGGGTTATACTCAGTCATTGTAAACCTCCTGAATTTTGGCAAGAGCGGTGTTAGTGGTCACGATTTTATCAGCGGCTAGGATATCATAGATATTCAAGTTGGCGGCATAAATCAACTTGACAGTTGCTAGGTTACGGACTGACAAATAAACCTTTTCTTCTGGCTGAGCTAGGATTAGGAGAACTTTTGACTCAGGCTCAATTCCCCACCGACCAATTGCTGCCACTACATCCTTTGTCTTGGGTCGTGGTAGTTGCTCAACAAATTCCTCTACCACAATCAAATCCTCTGCTCGACTCATAAACGCTGTTCTCAGAGCCAAGCGACGCTCTTTGCGGTTCATTTTCTGGCTATAGTCTCTGGGTTTCGGACCAAAGATCACACCACCACCACGCCATAGGGGTGAACGATTCGAACCAGCACGAGCACGACCGGTTCCCTTTTGTCGCCAAGGTTTGCGTCCTCCACCTCTAACTTCGGAACGAGTTTTTGTACAAGCATTGCCTTGACGAGCATTGGCCATTTGTCTAACCAGTGACCGGTGAACAATGTGGGCAGCGTTTTCTTCTTTGGCAACTCCCATCTGGAGTGTTGCCTGCCCTACTTCTTCCCCTTGCCAGTTTCGCACTGAACAATCTACCATTTGTTCTCTCCTTCTTAGGGACCAAGCATTTAGCAATTAGCTGTTAGCTTTTCAGCACTCAGGGGGTGCTATTAGTAAAAATAAACAGTATATATACATCAGGCTTACACCTAACGATGAGGGAGCTAATTGCTTTTTCGTTCTGACTAACGTCCGACTTTATTAGTGGGTGCAATGCTCAAGAGTGTCCCTGGTTTACCGGGAACTGCACCTTTAATCAGCAGCAAATTGCGCTCTGCATCTATCTTGACTACCTCAAGTTTGCGAATTGTCACCTTGGTACCGCCGTAACGACCAGCCATTTTCTTACCTGGATAGGTACGACCAGGGGTTGTCCCTGCTCCAGTGGAACCTGGGAGGCGGTGGTTTTTGGAACCATGAGCCATCGGTCCTCGCCTGAAGTTGTGACGTTTCTGATAACCGGCAAACCCGCGACCAATGCTTTTACCGCTGACATCGATAATTTGACCAATACTGAACATATCGGTATTGACTGGCTGACCCAGTTCAAAATTACTGGTATCATCCACGCGGTACTCACGTAGGTGGCGTAAGGGTGGGGCGCTGGACTTAGCCAAGTGTCCTATTTCAGGCTTAGTAATTGCCTTTGGCTTGACTTGGTCATAACCAATTTGAATGGCATTGTAGCCATCTGTCTGGTTGGTTTTTATTTGGGTCACAGTACATGGCCCAGCTTTGACGACGGTTACAGGAATCGCTCTTCCTTCATCATCGAACACTTGGGTCATACCGAGTTTGGTACCGAGGATACCGACAGACACTGGTTTCTCCTTTGTAGACATTGCAGCAGTCTGGCAGCAGGGATATTCAAGAACCTGAATTCCCTTTGTGCCACAAACCTGGTCATTATAAACCTGGTCACTATTTATAGTGGATAAACCTCTCCTCAAAAAATAAGCAGAGAGCCCACTTTTATCTAGCTCGGCATGATGGTCGAGCTAGATTCTCGTTCAATTGCGTTTACTGGTCAGAAAAGGCTATTAAACTCGCCTGACTTCGCTGGGACTTAAGTTGTTAATCACTCAGTATCCCTTGATCCACGAAAGTGTAAGCACTTATTGACCCAAAGTAGACCCAAGAACTGATTGGAGTTGTTTAAACCTAACTGTCTTTGACCTACTTTAGCCCTGATGCCAAAACAAACACATGATATGCTGTGTATATTGTCTTGCCTCGAACCTACTTCTCAGCCCACAGCACACGCAGCTAATCAGTTGCTGATGAAGCAACTGTCATAACGTCTCTATCGTATATTGTAGAGTATTTTGAATTGGGTGTCTAGTTAGTTTGAGAATTAGTTTGAGAAAAATTTGCTTGCTGTATGGATTTATGTGAAATCCGGGGATTCGGCTCTCGAAGGATGGGATTCTCGCGCGTATGCGTTCGCTAGCCAACGCCCTTCGGGCTAATCGCATCGGATGCTGAAGCGCGAAATATAAGTTAACATCAGCCGTGGTGAGTATGCCGTTAATCGCGTTATAAAACTTTAGACATTTTCAGGGCTTATAACGGAATACCTTGTCAATAAGCATGTTTTGTCAAGTAACGCCTACAGCTTCCGTTGCCTCAACCCAACCTACCCCATGTACTCAAGTCAGTCAACCAGGGCTATTTGCCTGTGCCACCTCAGACCTATTACCTATTACCTATTACCTATTACCCATTACCTATTACCCATTACCTATTACAAGCGTGTTAAGTAATGTTTCGCGCTTCAGCATCGCATCGTCTCGCGCACCAGATCATTCACTCCTCATCCCATTCCCCAGACAACAACACACAATCCCCCACCTGCAATACTCCAGCTTCATCCACCGGATTATATAGTTTCCCTTGTCTACGCAACGCCTGAACCATGACATTGTATTGATGGTGGAGATCAATTGGCTTCATACCGACCAAACTTGAATTCTCTACCAAAGTTACCCAATGCTTAGAACCCTCACTAAGGAAACTGCGACTTTCGATCCAGTCTCTAAACGCTGCTAATTCTTCCGGTTCCCCAACAACTAGCAATCGATCCCCTGAACGCAACGTAATCTTACCTTGTGGGTAGTGGACAATATCATTACCTTGTTGAATTGTCAAAACTGTTACCCCAGTCACGTTACGGATATCTGCTGCTGCCAGAGTTACCCAATCTAGACGGGAAGTTTGACTCAAAGTCACCCACTCACTGTCGAGTTCTTGGGCAACATCAGTGATGTCTTGCTGCTTTGAATAGGTAGCTTGTTCAGGTCGTACACTCAAATAGCGGTCTTGGTGAATCCGATT
The DNA here is from genome assembly GCF_010671925.1 of Moorena sp. SIOASIH. Taxonomy (GTDB): domain Bacteria; phylum Cyanobacteriota; class Cyanobacteriia; order Cyanobacteriales; family Coleofasciculaceae; genus Moorena. Next base: position 769,554 of record NZ_JAAHIH010000001.1, read on the forward strand.
GATCACCGACTGAATCATCCCTGGGGTTTCTCCCAGTGCTACTAGCACATGGGCTCCCATTTCCAATGCTGCCTCAAATTCCGGTTGCACTACTTCCCGCGCCCCTAACTGGGTGAGTAGGTCAATTTCGCTATTTTTGTGAGAACGAGCCACGATATCCAGTCCTGGGGCAAACTTGAGGGCACGTTTGAGCAACAAGCGGGTACTGCCAGGATCGGGTAGGGCAATGGCTAGGGCTTTAGCTTTTTCTAGATGGGCTTTTTCTAACACCAGTTCCGAGTGAGCATCCCCAAACATATAGGGAATTTTCTCATGTCTCAAGCGTTGAATAGCAGCTTCGCTATTTTCAATCACTAGTACCTCATGCCCTTGATTGCGCAGGATTTTGACCAGTACTCGCCCAACTCGTCCATAGCCAGCCACTACCACATGATTACAAATCGTTTCTGGAATTGACAAAGCTTTAGTACCCTGAAACTGACGCAGGTAGCTTTTCAGAAACGGCAGATTTACCAGGTGGTCTGCTATTCGGGGAGACCATCTTAGCCACATGGGTGTCAGGACTAGGGTAATGGCTGTAGTTCCCACCAGGAGTAGATACTGATCCCTAGTGATAAATCCTAACTCAAAGCCAACCACTGCTAAGACAAAGGAAAATTCTCCAATTTGATTGAGACCAAAACTAGCAATAAAAGCCGTTTTAAAGGAATAGCCAAATTTCAGCACAATCGGTAGGATAATGGCTGCTTTACCCCCCATTACTAACATCACTAACCCGATAATTATGCCGAAGTTTTCGAGCAGCACTTCCGGCTCAATGAGCATTCCTATGGATGCAAAAAATAAACATACAAACGTGTCTTTAAGGGGGATTATTTTGGCAACTGCTTGGTCAGCATAATCAATTTCAGCCATCATTAATCCTGCCACAAATGCTCCCATTTCAACGGATAGACCAAGTCCAGCAGTAATCAAAGCAATCCCTAAACACAGGGCAATTACTGTGATCAGAAATAACTCACTGTTTTCAGTGCGGGCAATATATTTAATGAGATGGGGAACTATCCAGCGACCGGCGGCTAGAGCAGCAGCTAGAAACACCAACGCTTTGAGTAAAGCAACAACTAAAGCTGAGCCAATATCTGAGGGCTGTTGAAGGGCGGGGATGACGGCTAACATCAGACCTAAACTAAGGTCTTGAGCAATCAAAATTGCCAGCATCACTTGACCATGAAGGGTATTGGTTTCTCCTCTCTCCATCAGGGTTTTAAGAACTACTGAGGTGGAGGAAAGGGAGATGATGAATCCGAGCATTATTCCCGGAGTAAATCCATCAACCCAACCAAGTGCATTGGCTAAAACTGCAACTAGGGTAATAGTGAGACTAATTTGCAGTAAACTACCTTTTAGGACAATATCTTTAAATCGTTTAAGCTGGGATAGAGAAAATTCTACCCCATAGGTGAATAACAAAAAAACAATCCCAATTTCAGCTAGGGATTTGACTTGTTCTAATTCGCCTACGAGTTTAAGACCAAACGGACCAACCAATAAACCACTGGCTAAATAGCCTAAAAGTACAGGTTGACGTAGCCGATTGGCAAGGTAGCCTCCCAGAGCAGAAGCCCCTAGAACTGTGGTTAGATCCAGAATTAAATTGTGTCCTGAGGCCATGATTAGGAATGGGTAATCGGTTATTGGTCACAGGCTTCATACCTGGAGGTTTTCCCTTGTGCCCTGATTTTTTTGTAACCTACCCACCTGAACTAAGCAACTTGGGGATCAAGGAGTTGGTAACGAAGGCTCAAAGTACTCTACCCACCTGATAATTTTTTCAGTTATCTTATGACGGTAGAGATTTCCAAGAACTATGGCTTTAGAACAGTGTAACGTTTGTGGGTCTTTAACCAGCACCAACGATGAAATTTGCCTCAGTTGTGGTTATCCAGCTAAAGGTCGGCCAAAGTTAGTTTTTTTCAAGTGGACTGCTATCGGTGTTGCTGTAGTATTTGGTCTCTTTCTTCTACTAGGGGTCATTAACAGAGTTGAGCAACACCTCAACTCTCAACCTTCGACACAGATAGACCGGTAAGATAGCGTTGGGTTATCGGTCTATCTGTGTATAAGGGAAGCCGTGCCAGCGCGCAGCAGACACAGCGCGCAGCAGATACAGATGCACTTAGTTAGAAGTTGGCGGACTAATCAGACCATTAGCTGCACCAAATAGATTGATGGGATTTTTGCCATCGGTAATCAAAACACTCTGGATACCAAGTGCTTCTAGAAGTCTTGCCTGCATTTCCGGACCTGCTTGTGCGATCGCTTGAATGGTTTGAGGACCAATCGCTTCTACTTTCTGTCGGTATTCTTCACTCTTAATGTGAGCCATACGCTCAGCTTTGGCAATCTCTAGGTTATTAAAGGCTTGTTGATGGGCTAATTCAGCTTCCTGACGTGCTTTGAGTTGAGCTAACTCGATTTCATTGCGAATCCGAGCCGCCTCGGCTTCTTGCTGAGCCAAGTTAACTGCTAATTGTCCTTCAATCTGAGCCGCTTCAGCCTTAGCTCTCGCTTCTGCTGTTGCTTGACCTGTAGACTCAATGGCTATATTTTCTGCTTGTAATTCTAGAAGTTTTTTCCGTTCTGCTTCTGCTGCACTTTGATCCAAAATTACTTGCCTTTCCAACCTGGCTTTCGCTTCTTGCTCAATCCGTTCCGCATCTTGGCGTGCAGCAGCTTCTTGAGCATCAGTGGTAATTTGAATCGCTAGCTGCACTGACTTTTGCAAGCTCCTTAAGGTTTCTTCATCCACTGGCTCCACTGACTGAATGTCAATATTGGTAATTACCAGGTTATTGGCTCGAAAACGAAATTCATCTCGAATATGACCTTCTTGATCAGTGCCAAACACCGCCAGTCGGATAATCCGGGCTGAATTGCGGTGAAATTCATCAAATTTTTCCCCTGCTACAGCACCCCGCACTCGGGATGCGATCGCTTTACAAGTATCTCCCACAAAATCAGGTACTTGAAACAGTCTGGCTGCAGTTTGTTCATCGTGTCTGTCCACATCAAAGTACCAGTTATAGGACAGCTGTAGCTGCAATCTGGTATGGTCTGCTGTCTCTACGGTAAAAATATCGGTCATGAAATCAGGACCGAGTAATAAGGCTAAGGATTTGATGACATTAGGTCGTTTGGGCTTGCTACCTGATAAAGAAAGTACCGTAAAGGCTTCATCTGGTTCGAGCATCACCAAGTCTGGTCCAAATACAGTTCTGGCAGTTCTGTTTTTATAGTCATGGAGCTGCACAGCAGCATTTTGAGGAATATGAAACACAACTGCTCTAGTTTTATCCCGTTGGGATAGACCTTGGCGTACTCCTGATTTTCGCTCCGACTGATCGCCCCCAGCTAGAGAATGCTCACCACGCCCAGACAATGGGTCTATTTTTTGCATCAACAGTTCCTCAACTACCGATGGCAGTTCTTTTTCCCAAAGCTTCTCATAGGGAGTGAGCATATAAGCCTGAGGACCACCGACCAGCTTGAGTTCACCAGTCTGAATATTACGCACATAGATACCTTCATTCTTATCGAGGGGAATGGCTTGACGCTTCTCAACCACTTCCACTTCCACACGGGGAATATAATCTTGTGGCCCAGCAATCATCCACAAATCCCCTGGTTGATGAGTAATGGCCTGGTCACCTTCCCCTTCATTAAAAGCTTCTTTGGCTCGAAGCAACAGTGCTTCTAGCTCACTGAGAACATAAATGTTTTGGATACCATTCTCCAAGGACTCACCAGGATGCAAGAAAAATGATGTTCTACCCTGGCGCACTTCTCGCATACCGAGCTGAGGTTTACCAGATTCATCAATCGGGTCAAGCACAATACACCATTCGTGATCGCTGAGGGTAGTAATCGTAACTTCTCCCACTACATCTTCATAAACATCGGGAATATGAATTTCTGCATCTTCAAAGGTGACCAACCATTCATCTCCAGCTTTACGCTGACGACCAAAAATATCAGTAAAGGTGCGTTTAGCTTTCAGATGTAATGCTTTTTGTTCCGTCAAAATGTAAGCATTAATAATGCCAATTACTTCTTCATCTACACCAGGTAAATAGGCTCCTTCTTCTCTAACCAGCCATTCTTCACCTGCTCTACGTCTATTCCTTTGACGATCGGTGCAATTCTGCCGTGCTAACAGGTGTAAGGCTTGGTTAGGTTTAATCACCTCAGCTGTTACTGTCTCAACTACTTCAACCTCCACCCGGGGAATATAGGTTCCAGGTCCTTCAAACAGCCATTCATCACCTGCTAAACGGTTAATTGTTTCAGTTTGGGTTTCTCCATCAAGTATTCTCGTAACCGTATCGGTAAAATCCCGAATTGCTCTCAGACGCAGTGCTTGATTGGTCTCGACTACTGCCAGTTGGGTGACATCCCCTACTAGTTTCTCGTTTGGATAAAGGGGAAACGGATCTTGCGCGAAACGAATTTCCAGATCACCGTAGCGCAGTCGAATTTGACCATGCTGATCAGCAATGGGTTGACCGTCTTCATCCCGGAGTAACGGATTAGCAACCACACAATAATACCGAGGCGGCACAATAATCATCGGTTCAGGTTTTAAGATCAGCCGCTCGTGATCGCGAAGGGTAATGGTTTGAGGACCAACCTCCAGTCGGGTAACACCAGTGTTGTTGTCTAGAACATGAATAAACTGTTGGGGCTTGATGCGAATCACTTCACTAGTTGTCCTAGGCACTTCCATTTTCTTCTCTGTTTTACGCTCAGTTGTAGTCATAGTCTTGGTCTAATCGAACTGGATTACTAAGTTGCCTTCATAGGTCGTAAGTAGTCAGACACAATTAAAGCAGAATTTTTTTACAAGGTAACTTCGGATCAGGAAATTTCACGATTCATGTAGGATTACTATAGTTCATGGTTTATCCCTAAAGCCTAATCAACAATCAACTATTTTGTAACCTGACAGCAAATGAACTCCCTATAAAACTAACCTAACCTTTATTTTTCTGTTCTGCTAAAATAACCAAAACTCGTTATGACTACGTCAAGTTTATGGAGTTGGGAGCAATTTCATCTGCTGATCGGCACATTAAGGATAAAGGATCAGGGATGAGGGATTAAGAATTAAGGATTAGGCACCCTTAGATTATGCTTGATACCATTAAGTACTAACAACTATTAACCATTAATCATTAACCCAACCCATTAAAATACTAATAAAATTTTTTTTTTACGATATAATCAGGATGATTACTATCTAAGATTAAACAAATAAGGGGGGATTACTATGAATCGTGATGAATTCCTAAAACGCTACGAAGCCGGTGAAAGAGATTTTTCTGGTGTTAATTTGAAAAAAGCTAACTTGAAAAGTACTAATATCAAGGGTGTTTGTCTAAATTCTGCGCACTTGAGTAATGCTGATTTAGAGGAAGCCACTTGGGATGATGTGGATCTAAGTCATGCTAACTTGAGGAATGCTTACCTATATGAAACCACTATCGAAAATTCCAACCTCACTAAGGCTAACTTGAGTCATCTAGTAGCATCTGAATCAACCTTGGAAAACTGCGACTTTAGTGGTACTGATCTGAGCTATGCTGATTTATCTGTAATCTATATGGCTGGTAGTAACCTCAGGGATGCCAATTTCAGTTATGCTACCTTATGTGAGGTTTACGTAGGTGATTCTGACCTGAGCAATGCTAACCTCAGTTATGCCCGTATGCTAGGGGTTGATGGGTGGAAAAAAGCTGACCTGAGTAGTATAAATTTTACTAAAGCTATCTATACATCATGCACTGAGTTTCCGACTGGATTTAACCCATCAAAAGCAGGAGCAATCTTTATTTGTGCAGAGGCTGACTTAAGCGGTTTGGACTTGAAAAATATCAACCTTGGTTATGAGGAAATGTCTGGCGCTAACCTTAGTCATGCTAATTTGAGTGGTGCAAGACTGTATAATAGTGACTTGAGGGGCGCAAACCTAAGTTATGCCAATTTAGAAGGTGTTGACTTTCATGATGCTGATTTGAGTGAGGCTAATTTTAGCCATGCTAATCTTAAAAAGGCTAAATTAGCTAAGGCTGAATTAAATGATGCCATTTTCTGTAACACTATTATGCCTAATGGTAGGATTAGGAATGATAATTGTTAGCTAGATCAATACCTTCAACCATCAGGAGTTTTCCATCAAAAGCGGCTCTTCCGGCTTTGCGGTGATAAGGCAAGCTTATATCACGTAATTCCGCCAGTTCCAGCCACGTTGATTTTCGATTTTGTGCCTTTTGATACGTTTTCAACCACAGATCCGGAAGAGCCTCAAAAGCTACATACTTCCAGGCAATCGAGTATATATCTAGCCGCATCTACAAATACCATATCCAGATACTGAAACTGATCCGGATGCAGCTGGGAGCGCAACTCATCCCAAGCCTGTTCATCCTCAATATCTTCATGCCTAAATCCTGCCTCCAGCACTGCTGTATACCTGGAATCAATCCCCAGATGCTTAGCCACTATGTGTAAATAGTCCTGCTCAGTAGGGTCAATTTCTCCATCCGCCGCTGACATATCATAGGCAAAGCACAACAGGAGTAGCTTCTCAGCATCGCTTAGAGGCTTAGTCAAAGTTAACCATTCGGGGCAATTAGACCCAGTAGGGTTCCGCTGAACTTGCCGAAGCAGAAGTCCGATTAAGAACGGTCCCAATTGACGCAAATCATCCTCTTCGGGAGGCGTTAAGCGGTCAATGGTTTTTGCCAGCAGCTGTCTTTCTTCTTCTACCACTTGACCATCCGCCAACATCACTTCCAAGGAAATAGTCACCAAGGCTACCAAAAAAATCATGGTTGGTGTAATATCTAACAGACTCAGTTGCCTTCCCACAAGATGGGACAAGTATTCAACAACTTGCTGATTTACCAGTCGGATACCTAGAGCCTCAAACTGTTCTGGTTGCAGCTTTGATTGGAACTCTTCCCAAACAGACTGATCTGGGAAGTCCTCACCCTTGAACCAAGCTTCCAGCACCATTGGGTAGCGCGAGTCAATCCCTAAGGAATTTGAGGCTAGCTGTAAATACTGGCTTTCATTGGGGTCAATCGTCCCATCCACCGCTGACATGGCATAGCAAAAGTTAAGGAGCAAAATTCGCTCTGACTCAGACAGGGAGGTGGTTAGCTTCAACCACTGCTGAGGATTTTGATAAACCGGATTCTTCTCTAGTCCAGAAAGCAAACCCTGCACGAATTGACGGACATCCCTCTGGGGGGGGACTAATCGCTCAATGGTTTTCTCTAGTAGCTGCTTCTCTTCGTCCTGTACAACCCCATCAGCATACATGACTCCCATCCCAAGGGTTACTAGGGCAGCTAAAAACCTCACAGGCGGTGTTATATCGTCTTGAGTGAGGTTTCGTCCGCTTAGGCTAGACAAAAGTTCAATAGTCATTTTTTAGTTAATCCGACGGAAAGCCCCGCGCTGTAATCTTCGATTCAGCTTCGGGATGATAGTCGGGTCGGGGTTTAAGCAATTCAATACTTATTATTTGACTTTTATTATGTTAAAATAATAACATGAGTTTAACAATGAACTACACTTACCGTATTTATCCTTCGGCTGCTCAACAAGAATTAATGTTGAGATGGTTAGAAACTTGTAGACGACTGTATAACCGTTGCCTACGAGACTTAAAAGACTGGATCAATAGCAGAAAGTGTCAAGTAGATCGTTGCTCCATTGACCGGGAATATATCATGTCTGCTGATATTCCTTTCCCGGGTTACATGGAACAGAAGAGACAGTTAACCCAATGGAAGAAAACCGACCCTCAACTCAAGGCTGTACATTCTCAGGTGACACAAGATGTGGTTAAGAGATTGCATAACTCTTGGGAAGCATTTAAACAGAGAGGGCATGGTTTCCCAAGGTTTAAAAAGTACGGTCGTTATCAATCCTTTTTGTTTCCTCAGTTTCAGAAGTCACCCTTTGTCGGCAATCAAATTAAACTCCCGATGATTGGGTGGGTCAAGATTAACTTACATCGATATATCCCGACGGGCTTCAGGGTTAAAGGGGTCAGAGTGGTTTCAAGATGTCGAGGGACAAAATGGTTTGTTGTTATTACTATCCAAGCCGATGTATCTGTTCCTGATACTCCGTCCTACGGTAGAGCTATTGGGGTGGATGTTGGGTTAAATGACTTTTTGGCAACATCAGATGGCTTGAGAATTCCTAGATCCAAGTTTTTTGTAGACTTACAAAGCGAGCTTAAATTGCTGCAACGTAGAGCATCCAGAAAACAGAAAGGGTCTAAAAATTGGGAGAAAGCACAAATTAAAGTTTCACGATTACACCACAAAATTGACAACACTCGCTCCGATTGGCAATTCAAAGTCGCTCATGCTCTTTGTGATCAAGCCGACTCTATTTTTGTAGAAGATATTGATTACCGAGTCATGGCAAAAGGGTTTCTTGGGAAGCATTCCCTAGATGCAAGTTTTGGTCAATTCAGAGAGTTATTGAAATGGGTCTGTTGGAAAAGAGGGAAATTTTTGGCCACAGTAGACCATCGGGGAACCTCTAAACAATGTCCTAAATGTGGGGCCGAGTGGGATAACAACCTGTCAATCCGTTGGCATACTTGCACAGAATGTGGATATTCCAATAACCGAGATGTTGCTAGCGCAGAAGTGATTCGTAATCGTGGAATTGAAAAGTACCCAAGGACAATTGGGGAAAGGAAACCGCCTGCTATTGGCGTACTGTCGGGGATTTTCAATCTAGATAAGTGCTACGCAGGAATTCCCAATTGTGAGATTGGGAAGCCCGCGCTGTACTCGTAGAGTCAGCGTCGGGAGGATGTCACGTTTTGATATCAGTGAGTGGGATCACATCTCAAGGGAACCTGGTTAAGGCAATGGTTATGGGATCATCCATTGTAAGTTGGCTTAAGGCTTTTGTAATGCGATTAGCCCGAAGGGCGTTGGCTAGCGAACGCATCTTGATCACGTTGGTTTAGCAAATAGTGATGGGATCATGAAGAAGTTCAGACGGTAGTAATGCGATTAGCCCGAAGGGCGTTGGCTAGCGAACGCAACCAAGCTTCAGGGAGTAAAGGAGGGATCCCATGCATCATGCCTGCATAACCATTTTTGAATTCAAAATGCCAAATTCAAAATTCAAAATGAATAGCTTTATAATTTTGATTTTTTGACACCCAATACAAGCAAATTAATTCATTAATGTGGTATTTTTTGTAAGTATTCAGAATAATGCTTACAATTTAATTTCTATTAAGCTGGCTTCTTTGGGGTTAATTCTAAGAATTCTGTCACTGTACCAACTTTCCAACCGTTGGCTTCTAGTTGTGCTTTTTTTCCTAGCTCCATCCCACTAGACCTCTCCAAAAACTTTAGACATCTCCAATAATCTCTAATCGAGTCACAGCAATCAAACTAAGCGGGTCAACAACTTATTGATGAAACCACCAGTGCTTTAGATAACCGCACCCAAAGCATTTTTTTAGTACAGTAGAGAACCTTTGAGTAACTGCTTAATTAGGAAGGGTTATTTGCCAATTTGATGGCTCGACAAATGGCTTAGAAAATTAATTATGAAACCATGAACTATCGCTTTTGGGGCAAATCATACCTTAATTCAGCAACACCAAATTTCTCAATTGCGCAGAATCAACCGTTGCCGATGAACATGCAACAAACTAAACTCCCGCTGCGCCACCTGGTCCAACATATAAATAATATGCTCTGGTCGCAACATGGTGCCATCATTCAAACAACTCCCGACATACCGCAAAACCACCCCAGATTCCGCAACCTCCTCTTCACCATCTTTAGGTCTTTGGGATTCCATCAACTCGAAGTCAAATAAGCGATCGCATAAATTCACCAACTGCTTCTTACCCGACTTCGTAAACCGTTCCCACCAAATTTCCTTACTACCCTTAATCGCTTCAATCCAACCCTGCCAGTCTTCCCAAGACACCGATGACATTACCTCAACTCGAATCAAATACTCCGCCTTTTCCAACAGCTGAGTTCCAGCAGGTTCCTTCAAATCCACTCCCTCAACCCCATACACCGGAATCTCTTCAGGCAACTCAGACACCAGCCTTTCCCTAAACTCCTCAACTGGCATTTTCTCAGTTAACTCAAACTCCACAATCTCCCCACTACTAGAGGCTCCCAAGGGCAAAGCATTAGCAATCATAATCCGAGCATTAGCCCGAAACCCCCCACTATAGCGAATTGGTAGTGACGCTCGTCTTACTGCTCTCTCAAACAGACTTGCCAAATCCAGATGACCCAACAAGGTCATATCCCCCAACTTCCCAAACCAAACCCGCAGCCGCTGATCCTTATTAGTATTGGGTTTAAAGTGACCAGCAAATTGCGGAATCTGCGGCGGGTCAATCACCACATTATGACCAAAATCAATCCCACACACACCACAGTGAGAACACCCATCAAAGGAACAATCCGGTACTGTTGCTGCATCTAACGCCCGTTGTAAATCTTCCTTGAGCCAATTCTTATCAATTCCCGTATCAATATGATCCCAAGGCAAGGGAGCATCAAGGGCGTTAAGGGTTGTTCGCGTAGCGTGGCCTTTTGGCCAAGGTTGAAGGGTTGAAGGTTGAAGGTTATTTGGTTGAAGGTTATTTGGTTGAAGGTTAGACGGTTGCTCTGAACTTTCAACATTCAACCTTCCAACTTGCAACTCTTCTACACCCGCCATCACATTCCATTCGCCACTTTCTACTTGGCGATATTTCCAGGTCAGACCTGATGAAGCGATCGCATTTTCCCAAGCAGCAAATGCCCGATCCAAGCTTTCCATCCAGGCATCCATCCCTGCCCCCAATTCCCAAGCACGGCGCACCACCGCACTTAAGCGTCTGTCACCCCGTCCGACAAAATCTTCCATGGCCGAAATCCGAACATCGGTGTAATTAACCTTCACCCCCCTGATCTGACCAAATACTTGTTTGAGCAATTCCTGCTTGCGTTTAAACTCCGAAGTCGATACGGAATGCCACTGGAATGGGGTGTGAGGTTTTGGGGTAAAATTAGAAACAGTTATGTTAAACTTAAGGGTTTTTCTGCCTTTAGCACGGCACTCCTGCTGCAACCAACGCACCGTTTCCGCAATCCCCAACACATCCGCATCCGTTTCACCGGGCAAACCAATCATAAAATAGAGCTTGACTTTCTCCCAGCCTTGCTCAAATGCCGTCTTTACTCCCCTGAGCAGTTCTTCATTAGTCAGTCCCTTATTAACAATATCCCGCATCCGCTGAGTTCCTGCTTCTGGGGCAAAGGTCAAGCCACTCTGCCGATTTCCCCCTAGGATATTGGCAATATTTTCATCAAAGCGGTCTACCCGCTGACTCGGTAGGGACAAGGAAATATTCTGATCCTTAAGACGATTTTTGATTTCCATCCCCACCGCTGGTAGAGCCAGGTAATCGGAACAACTCAGGGATAGAAGGGAAAACTCGTTATACCCTGTAGCACGCATCCCTTGTTCAATAGCTTCCACCACTTTTTCTGGTTCCACATCCCGCGCTGGTCGAGTCAGCATCCCAGGTTGGCAGAACCGACAACCGCGAGTACAGCCCCGCCGCACTTCGATCTTGAGTCGGTCATGAACCGTTTGGATATAGGGTACTAGTCCAATAGCATAGGCAGGCATCGGTGTAGCCACACGCCGCAAAATCCGCTTCGGCACATCAGGGCGGTTGGGTTTAACTGAGCCATCCTCAGTCATATCATAGAATTGGGGGACATACACCCCTGGTATCTGAGCCAAATCCAGGAGTAACGCTTCTCGACTTAAGCCAGCTGCTTTGCCTTCTTCGATTACTAAGCCAATCTCTGGCAACAATTCTTCCCCATCGCCAAGATCAACAAAATCTAAGAAATCAGCATAGGGTTCAGGATTCGATGTAGCCGTTTGTCCACCTGCAAAAATTAGGGGGATTTCCGATATATCAAACTCAGCACGGTCTTTCCAGGTAAGGGGAATTCCTGCCAAATCCAACATTTCCAAGATGTTGGTTGCCCCTAATTCATAGCTAAGGCTAAAGCCAATAATATCGAAATCTGTCAGAGGTCGCCGATTCTCGACAGCAAACAGAGGGGTTTGAGTGGAACGCAATTTAGCTGCCAAGTCTGGCGCAGGTAGATAGGCGCGATCGCATAACTGCCTAGGTTGACAATTCAATATATTGTAGAGGATGATATGGCCTAAGTTAGAAGCGCCCACTTCATAGATTTCTGGATAAGTCAATACCCAGCGTACCTCAGCTTCTTCCCAAGGTTTATGGACTGCTCCCAACTCGTTACCTAAGTAACGGGCTGGTCTGTTGATGTCTGCTGTTAGTATTTCCTCTACACTGATTCCCATAGAAAATTTATTACTGCTTTGAATGCAGTTAACCCTGATCCACCATTCATTTTATCAGTACTCAGGGTAGATATCGGGTTGGGTGAAGGTGGATGAAGTGAGGGAGATAAGAACCACCAGACTTCTTGACTGGTATTTCCCTATCTCCTCCCATCATCATCGCTGTAAGCACTTAATCTTCCTTAGATTTCCTATTATTTTGCTGCACTCAGAGCCATTGAGTTAGCTTCCCAACCTACTCCAACCTCCTAGAGGGCTGTAGCAAAAGCCTCATGGCTCTCAAAAATCTCAAACACCCCATCTAATTTAGTTAGCTCCAGCATAATGCGAATTGAAGGAGCTACGGAGCAAAGACCAAAGCGCCTCTCTAGAGTTCTTGCTAGCTTCAGGGCATGAATTAAAGCCATTAAGCCAGCACTGTCGAGAGACTCTAACTGATGCATATCAACCAACAAAGCTGAATCCTCAGCAGCCACCACAGCTTCTGTCAACTGACTTTTAAACTCAATTGCATTAGAAGCGTTAATATGACCGGAAGGTTGAATAATTCTTAATTTTGCACTTAGGGTCGCCTGTGTCATGAGTAGACTCCTCACTTGGTCAAATCCAATAAAATTTTCTAGAGAATATATTGAAGATAGTATGGAATTTTGCTAATTCCATACCACTTCTGAGATACTTTGCCGAATCTTTACAGATGGCTAATGGTTTTTGAAATCTTCATAAAACTTACCATCAAAATGTATCATATATTACTTTATTTCAAGTTAAGTAATTTATTTTTCATTTCCGATGGTCTAAGTGGCTAAGAGCATGGCTCAGTTGATGCCTATAAGTAGTGATTAAATTTTAATAATTTTTGTTACGTTAACTAAATAGAGCTGTCCTGACATAGAAATATAATACTTTTTGTTATAGGCTTGAGCCAAATGTTTAGCCAAAGAGAAGTATAACGTTAACTAGGGTGTAGAGGCAAGTAGTACTAAGCAGTATGTCCTTATAACTGCCTTAGGTGCGCTCTTACCATTAAGAATTAAATTCGCCACGGGTGGCACCTAAACTTCAATACCTCTAACCCTTGAAACGGCATAGCTTCTTCCGTTCAGGTTAAGCTTTCTGAGTTAAGTCCAAAAGGCTGATAATATATATGTAACAGAGTACCAATCCACCTCATCAGTGATTTAGATCACATACCAATAAGATAAAGATCACTATAGTGGCTAGTAACTTCAGAAGACAATAAATTTATATGGAATTTTGGGTAAGTAATTGTGAAAACTACCTTTGTTATTCGTCAACTAGTAGAAAAAGCCCTCTATATTAGGCAGTTGACTCCTGATATAGAGAATGCAATTAACTACGAACTAACTCAAACTGGTTACATCTCTGATGTGGATTACGAAGCACTGGAATTATTAATGTCTGAGATGGATGCTGGTCGTGTACAGCTAGTTCCGAGTCACTAGAAAAAGTGGTTATAAACTAAGGCTAGACCAGCTCGGAGGCTTGGTAACTAGTCCATGACTTTTAGCCATGACTTTTAGCCATGACTTTTAGCCATGACTTTCAAGGTTGGGGCAAGCTCTAACAGCTACATGTGGCAAAACCCCTACAACTTTAGTTTACTCTCCTAAGGGGTCTGACTTGCTACTGCTTGAGTCGTGATCAGATCACCATGGAGTTGGCAAAGTCCTATTACCGATTAACCATTAACAACACTTAAAACTTTTCAGGATAAGCTTGCCAAACTGCACAGATAAAATAACTTAGTTGCTGGCGAGCATCAGGGTCACTTTCTACATTGACATCAGGGTCATCTAACCGAAGCAAGAGGGGAATTACTTCAGTGTCTAAGGCTAGTCGTAATAAACTCGCTGGCCAAAGTAAATCCGGTCCAGAGCGTAGGTCGTAAAGAGTAAGCTGTTCAGGGAGTTCCACTGGCACAGGCTCTTGACTATGCAAGGTGACCAATATCATAGAACGCACCCAACACATTTGTCGCGATGACACAAATTCGATCACTTCAGCGTATAAACGAGTATTGTCATGCTCTAAGCAAATAATCTGATGAGGCTGGAACTCGTAAACCAAACTCCTTGATACGTCTTTATTCACCAGGCATCAATTCCTAAATTGAGTCATTGCGATATAATATACTGTTCATATTACCAGTTTGGTTAACGGTGCTATTAGACCCAGATTTGGCATGACTGCAAGTCAGAGGCTGTCTCACGTAAGAAACAAAGGTTTCGTCTCCGGGATGAAGCGGCATAGCAGTTTTAACCCCAGTCAAGTATAATAGATATAGGTTGAAATTGGCCAAGGCACTCTTAGCTCCGGAGAAAACGGCTAGGCCAGTAGGTTAGTATCGGCGAGTGATACGTAAATCGGAGCAATGTTGAAGAATCAAGAATCAAGAATCAAGAATTCAGAAATACCAATTCTAAATTCTAAATTCTCAATTCTTAATTCTCAATGGGGTCGTCCGGGAATTGACTCGGTTGTAGAAGCTACGGGTTTCCGTAGAGTAAGCAGACCTAGAGGTTCAGCCCTTAACCCTTAGGCTCAATTAATTGGGAGTCTAAGGGCGTTAGTTAGCTAGGGCTACTGAAAACCAACGCGCCTGTTGCCTGGGCGAAAGCCCCCGTGCTATGCCTGGCGGCAGGCTACGCCAACAGCCCGGGGTAAGCTTACTGCTCATCTTTGCTATGATGTATTAATTCAACTTAGTCTCAATAGATTGAATACCATAGCATAGATTATGAAAGTCCAAGTATCGGTCGTTTTTACCAATCCCGTGGATTTCGTTAATTTTTCTCATCAGGCACTGCCTCGATTTTGCGTCGATCTACCTTTTAAACCTCGCGCTATCCCAGTTGAAGAACTGTTGCCCAACATCCCTATGATTAATAGCAATTTAGACGATTGGACAACAGACCTGCCCTTCGAGCAAATAGAATACAAGGAAGAAGGAGCAGAGGAATATGCCAAAATGGTAGTAGTAGTGGGAATCCCACAGGATGATATGCCCTTGTTTGAAGATGTAGTTAAGTCGTATGGGGGAAAGGTTATGCCATCAGAGGGGTTGGATGTAATGGACCTGTAGTCGAAACCCCATGTCTTACCGATAACCTGGCTTGTAGGTCATAGAAATTCCTTGTTAATCTTGATCCAAAATTCAAGACTATCACAAAATATGTTTGAAGGAAAAATAGTCTGGAATACACAAGGAATGAAATGACCTCTAAGCAGGATAAACCTGAGGTGGCTAAAATCCTCGAACCATTCAAACCCGCATTGGCGGAACATCTGATCAACCCTGATGTTATCTTAGACGAGGTACTGGCATGGACTGGCTCTCAGCCTTTTTTGACCCAGAAGCTTTGTCAAGTTATCCTTGACTCTAAATCTCCCATCCCTGTTGGTGAGGAAGCTCTCAAAGTCGAAGAACTCGTCAAAACTCACTTCGTTGAAAATTGGGAAACTCAGGAAGCCGCTGAACTTCTGCAAGATATTCGTAGTTTCTTGCTCGAAGAACAATTCCTGCGGCTGTATCAGAAAATTTTGCAGGGAGCCATGATGGCAAATGACAGTTGGGAACAAAAAGTCTTGCTCAACTCCGGTGTGGTGATTAACCAGGGGGGAAATTTAAAAGTTTCTAACCGTATTTATGAGGCTGTTTTTAATCCCAGCTGGGTAGCTCAAGAGTTAGCACAGTTGACCAGTACAGACTATTGGCTGGCATCTGAGTTGACCACAGACGCTACTGATCAAGCCATCGCCATGGCTTTTCCTAACCTACCAATTACCCCAGTTACTCAAGACCAAGATCTAACAACTGACGAGCCCAAACACCCAGATCTAACAACTGATGAGCCCAAACACCCAGATCTGACAACTGACGAGCCCAACCAATCAACTGTAGTACCTTTAGAGCCAGACCAAGCCACAACCTTGGCTACCTCATCAGCTAGCAGAATCCCATCACCCATTAGTTTTTGGGGTGGCTTGATCGCCTTGTTTCTAGTCATTACCTTTGGTGTATTTCAGTGTACTAGTGCTAGAAGAGCAGACGATCAACTAAAAAACCTTGCTCCTCAGGACATATGCAGACGCCAATTTACTACCAGAAAAGAACAAATAGAGCAACTTAGAAAGATAAAGAGTCAAAATAAGGCTTTTCCCAAGCTATGTCAGTCAATGTTAGATCAATTGCAGTTTTCCTATGCTATAGAAGAGCTCGCTAGTCAAGGTGAATTCAAGCAAGCTACTATAAATCTTTGTCAAGTATCAGAGCGTTACTACCAGTTTAAACAAAAATCTCTTCCACGTTTTTTCCGTCGATGGGATAGGAATAATGAGAATTATGCTAATTGGTTGAAAAACTATCTAATAAAATATGATTGTCCAGCTGCTAAATATTTGGGGTAATCAATTGTTAAATTGTTAAATCAGTAGCAGTGGAAACAGGGAACAGGGAACAGGGAACAGGGAACAGGGAACAGTAAATGTATGTAGTGATTTTTAGGAAATAGTTAAATAGTATTTATTCAATCAATAAAACTTTATTTTATTTCAGGCTTTTTAAGACTTAGCTATTTACTGATAATCAAGATTCTAAGGATTATAAAAAACTCCATCGCTACCACTGATTTCTTCTTCCAAAGATACCCTGATTCCTCGACGAGCAATTTCAAAAATAGTTAAGATAAATTCTCCCAATTGAAAATATTGGTTTTGACGGTATTGTTTCCTATGGCCTTGTTTGCCACTAATCCGATCATTGATCTGGCTTGCATAATATAAAATTAGGCTCACTAATAGCCAACCTAATAAACTCAATAGAGCTGTTACAATGATAATAATCAGCCAGCCTAAAAACTGACACAACACTTGTAGTAATGGATCGTCATATACATCAAGTTCCGAGTACAACAGAGAACTATTGCTACTAAAGATTCCTAAGGCAATCGTTCCCCAAAATCCACAGAAAAGGTGAACAGGAACCGAACCTACGGGGTCATCAATTTTCCAAACTTGTAGAAAATATTCGCCCAAAAGGACAAAAATACCGCTGATCGAGCCAATTATAAATGCACTTCTGATATCTACAAAAGCAGCTGAGGCTGTAATTCCCACCAACCCACCTAAAATGCCATTGATAATTGAGGCTAGACTGGGTTTTCCCAGGATAATTGGACTAAAAAATACGCTGGATATTCCACCAGCTGCTGCTGCCATCATGGTAGTTGTGATGGTATTGGCTACATAATCGAGATCCTTTGCTGAGCCACCATTAAAACCAAACCAGCCCAGCCAAAGAATTAAGCAGCCTAAGGTGGCTAAACCCAGATTATCCGCAGAGAACTTTTCAGTTTCGAGACCTTCATATCTATCTGTTCTTAAATTGTAGCCAAAACGACCTTGTCGTGGCTTTAGTAGCCAAGCCCCTACCAAGCCAGCCATACCACCAACACTATGGACTACAGTTGAACCCGCAAAATCATGAAATTTTAGCGCCTTGGCTAGCCAACCATAGTGTCCCCAAACCCAGTGACCGGTTACGGGATAGATAAAACCAACCAGGAAAAAACTAAATAGGAGAAATGCCCAGAATTTTACCCGTTCAGCAACAGCTCCTGAAACAATAGTCGCTGCAGTTCCAGCAAAGACTAACTGAAATAAAAATAGAGCAGCAAAGGAGCGATTAGACCAATCTTGATTGAGACAATTAAATCCTGATTCTGGAAAACCAAGATTTCCAAATTGGGGAAAGGGAAGATTAAAAAACAACCCCTTTTGACCCACTAAACTTAAACTAGTATTTTCTCCTGGAACACAACTGTAAGTGATGCCATCACCAAACATTAAGCCAAAGCCAATTAGCCAAAATGCTAAGGCTGATATACAGAAAACTATTAAATTTTTAGCCAAGACATTAGTCGCATTTCTCCGTCTACATAACCCGGCTTCTAACATGGCAAAGCCAGCATTCATAAAAAAGACTAGAAAAGATGAAACTAACAACCAGATAGTAGACAGGTTAGTGAAATTATTCGTGTTACTATCTTGTGCTGCTGCTACACCAACCCATCCCAGCAGGATGGTAATAGCCAAAGATAGGCAGAAGTACCAACGGCTCGGTACCGAGGTGATTTGGTGTTTTAATCTCTTGTACTTATGTCGAGACATCAAAGCAAGCTTTCTAGTTTTACAATCGGAGTGTATATCTAACTGGTAAGTAGGTGGACATAATTAAATCACACTATTAAATAACACTGTTAATTGACACTATATTATGTTTCGTTACATCATTAACTGCTTACATCCGAGCCTTATAAAAGGACAGAGATTTACGCGAACCTGTTCACAGCAGAAGCTGAGCCATCTTCTAGCTTTGAGTTAAAAGCAAGCTGAGCCTCTGAGTTCGCTAGTTCTTGAAAATGAATAACTTCTTTACGGGGATCAGCATGACTGACTTTAACGTGTAAGCGATCGCCTAATTGAACCGAACGCTGGAAACGCATGGGCAATTCTAGACCTAACTCTTCTAGGAGAATGTTGCCTTTATTCTCGTTTTCTCGCCACCAACTGAGTACTAATACTTGCCAAACCTGATTCGGGTTACGCCGCAAATATTCCAATCCCCAATATTTGTTGGTATCACGTTCTACTTCACTAGCGTCCTTAGCTGTTCTGGTTACACTCTGCATCGTTTCGAGCAAATGTTCAGCTTCAAACGGTAGGGGGTCACCCCGTAGATGAGCTTTCAGCTGGAAATGAGTCATTAAGTCAGTGTAGCGGCGGATGGGAGAGGTTACCTGGGTGTAAGTTTCCAAAGCCAAACTAGCGTGGCGTGTTGGGGTAATGCTCATTTCACTTCTAGGCATACACCGACGCATGGCACAGAACCGCACTGGACCCGCTGGCAATAGCAGCAGTTCTTCTTGGGAGGGAAGTTCTGGCTGGGGTTGTCCTCGGAATGGTAGGGGAATTTGGTGCAGTTGACCATAGCGTCCAGCCACTTCACCTGCCAGAATCATCATTTCTGCCACCATTTGCCGTGATGGTGAATCTTCTAACACCTCAATGGTAATTTGGTCATCATTTCCCACCTTGATTACCGACTCTGGCATATGGATGCTAATTGCCCCTTGAGACTTGCGCCACTTTTGCCGACGCACAGCCAAGTTAGCGATCGCAAACAGTTCTGTTTCTGCCTGTACCCCTAACTGCAACATTTCATCTACATCTTCATAAGTCAGGCGATAGGTGGGTTTAATCAAGCTGGGGTGAATCTGATAGTCATAGATTGCACCATCTTCATCCAAGATCACGCCAAAACTGAGTGCGCCACAGACTTGACCTTGAACCAAACTCATTGGACCAGTTGCCAGTTCCGATGGGAACATGGGAATCATGCCCGTGGGTAGATATATGGTGGTACTAC
Organism: Moorena sp. SIOASIH; assembly: GCF_010671925.1. Classification (GTDB taxonomy): domain Bacteria; phylum Cyanobacteriota; class Cyanobacteriia; order Cyanobacteriales; family Coleofasciculaceae; genus Moorena. The sequence continues at coordinate 789,475 of NZ_JAAHIH010000001.1, forward strand.
GCCGTCGTGCTTCTAGGTCAAGATTATCCCCTGGCATTACCAAGCGGGTTGGGTCAGCGATGTGAATCCACAGACGCTGAGTGCCATCCTCTAGATCTTCTATACTCAACCCATCATCTATTTCTTGGGTACTTTCATCATCTATGGTGTAGAGTTTCAGATGAGTTAAATCCAAGCGATCTGAATCTGGGTCAGTAGGAGGATTTACCAGGTATTGCTGGGTCAATTCAAGTACCTCACGACGAAATTGAGTTGGGATTTTATGACGCAGCAAGTACTTCTGGTGAGGACGCCACAAACCCAGATTTACCAACAAATCGAAGGCATTTTCTGGATTTTGATGGCGTTTTAGTGCTTCCAGAGTTTCCTGAACTGCACGAGAGGGTTTATCTGGTTCACTAACGAACCGTTCTAGAGCATCAAAGCGAGTGCGATCGCTATCAAGCCACTCTACTTGCTCACCCCCTAGCTTTTGCTGTACTCGCTTCAAAAATTCTTCTTGTTCCTGGTGCTTTGATTGAGCCGCTGCCAGTTGATGCTTGATTTCAGCCACCATGCTAGCGGAGCGGGGTTCATAGGTTTGTGCCTTTTGTTTAAAATAGATTTTGTCTTCAAAGAGAATACAGTGTGCAGCATAGCACTGGGGTGGACTTTGCTCAGAAAATAATAACTGTGCCATGTCAGCACAGGTAACCGCCTCTCCTTCTTCCACCAGTAATTCCCAGGCTAATTCTAAGCTATCTGGGTCTAGATACGGTTGTACTCGAGCAAGAAACTCTGGTATTTGTGATGGCTTATAAGTAGAATCCGCCACTGTGTAGGTGACTTGTCGAGGATGGAGCTTGTGCAGTTTCCCCCGTTGATCCAAAGCAATCAAGTGGTTCTTGCCCTCTGGACGATCGACAACGGCGAGATGGCGTTCTCCTTGTAAGCGAAATTCGATTAGTGTTCCCTTTTCCACCAGTTCTGATAACCCGGGTAGCGTTTACCAAATCCACCTCCCCCCAGTCTATCCTGTGTTGTTGAGATACCCAACTCGGCAGAGGGGATCAAGTCTAAAGTCTGAAGTCTGAAGTCTGAAGTTGTCAGTGGTCAGTGTAACTCCTGGTTGGGTCGCAAGTTTTTAGTTAACCATGTCTTGATGCAGAGCGCGAGTGGGGGAATTCCCCGTGAGGCCACTGCATCGCGCGCCTCAGCCATCGATCACCCCATTTCATCCTTCATACTTCATCCTTCATCCTTCTTATTTGATATTTCATTCTTCACACGGGAAATATCCCAGAGGAAGACCGTGATTGTTCACCTTAACCTTCTTTATTAATATAGGGTAGCAAAGCCAAGAATCTTGCTCGCTTAATGGCTGTGGTTAACTTTCGTTGTTGTTGAGTCGTTAGATTAGTAATGCGGCGCGGTAGGATTTTTCCCCGTTCAGTGATGAACTTGCGCAGCAACTCAACATCTTTATAGTCGATCGGTTCATCGGGTTTGATCGGAGAGAGACGTTTACGAAAGTAAGTCATGATTCGTTTTGATTGGTTATTGGTTATTTTGGTTATGGGTTACTGGTTACTGATTATAGTCATTTGTTCTTTGTTCCTTGTTCTTTGTCAATAGTCCATTTTCCATTAAAAAATTCAATTCACAAATGACCAAGGACCAAATCTACTTGATTTCTTTGTGAATTGTGTGCTTGTTGCAATGGGGGCAAAATTTCTTCAGTTCCAGACGTGATGATGTGTTACGGCGATTCTTCCTAGTGGTATAGCGGGAAACACCAGCCGAACGCTTATTGGAGTTACTGCGACATTCCGTACATTCTAGGGTAATAACGATTCGGACACCTTTCTTACTTGCCATAGTTTTTTTTCTAAGAACTCAAATATTACAATTAAACACAATTTACTATTATCTCATGGGATGCCCCAGTCTATCAAGTAGATCCAAAATTTCTCAAGTCTCGGGAAAAACCTCCTATTGTTCCAGACCCAAAACGACTCTCGGCAGACAGGGAGATGTCGGGATCTAGGTTCTGGAACTCTGTTTCAGTCAGATAACCACCAATCGTAAACGCACTGGCTCCAAAGGGAGTAAAAGCTAGTCCTAGTGCTGACACTCCCAAACTTAATAGTAAATTACGAGTCATCATTATTTCTCTTGCCTATATGGAGTATTGCTTGTTATTGCAGTAACAACTGATCAAAGTATCCAGACTGAGTGTTTGCGTTCCCGTAGCGGCTCTGAAAGAGCATCGCGTTTGCTTTCTATCGCGTAGCGTGACCTTTTGGGCAAAGCCCGACGCTGCGCGAACGGTCAATCCCACAGCTGCTCCGTTGAAGTATCCGATTCAGCAACTATAGCGCTAATTAAAGATTAAGCGGCTCATAACTATAGCGCTAGTTTATATAACTTCAGTCCAATTAATTCACTATCGAAAATTTCAACAATTTTGGAGATGATAGGATGCTCCTGATCAGCCGCTTTGGATCAGCATTCCCTGTAGCCCTGGTTAATCTGAATTAACAAAACTTTACATCAATGGCTACCACCTATAGGTGTATAATAACTAAAATTATTCTTTCGACAAGGAATAATAGTCTCAAGCCATTATCAATCAAACTGATTAGCTGTTACTAGGTTAATCAAAACTAGGTTAATTAATACTAGGTTAATCCATGGCAAGAAATTGATTAACCTTAAGTGCCTAAGTAAAATCACCCGACCCAGGAGCAGGAGAAACCATTGCCATGGCATTAGATGTCTTGAAACGCTATAACACTCAGTTATGGTTAGCCCTATGCTTAGCCATTAGTGGAGCGTACGCATTTCCCATAAACCAAGCTAATGCTCAGATTACTCCTGATACCACTTTGCCCACGGGCGAAAGGTCGGAGCTAGACCTGGGCTCTGGTGAGGTAAATGGGAAAATTGTTGATCTAATTAAAGGAGGAGCAATCCGGGATATCAACTTGTTCCACAGTTTTTTAGAATTTAATGTTGAAAATGGGCAAAGGGTTTATTTTGCTAATCCAGCTGGGATTGAAAATATTCTGTCTCGGGTAACTGGTGCTAATCCCTCTAATATTCTTGGAACCTTGGGTGTCGATGGTGGAGCGAATTTGTTCTTGATTAATCCCAATGGGATTTTCTTTGGGGATAAAGCCAAGCTGGATGTATCTGGTTCATTTGTGGGCACCACTGCTGATGGGATTGGCTTTGGCAATCAAGGAGTGTTTAGTGCTTCTAATCCAGAGCCTCCTTCGCCATTGCTGACGGTTAATCCTAATGTGTTTTTCTTTAATCAAATTCCCGGTAATATTACCAGTCAAGCTAACTTGGAGAAGCTGGCGGTTGATAACCTATTGTTACTTGGTGGTGATGTTGAGGTTAAAGATAGTAAGATTAGCACCAATCAAGGTGGGAATATTCTGTTAGCGGGATTGGGCGCACCAGGACAAGTAGCATTAACTAGAGACGGTGACAAGCTGGGTTTAGGTTTTCCGGATGGCGTCAATAAAGGGAATGTTGTAATTACCAATAGCGCTATAGAAACTTTCGTAGCCAAAGATAGTAATGTTGATGGTGGTGAGATTAGGATTATTGCTGATTCTTTGGAAGTAGAAAACTCCGAAAATAAGACAGACCGGGGAATTTTTACTAAAACTGAGAATAATGGTCAGAAAAGTGGTGATATTAGTATCAGTGCTGATAACTCAGTATTAATTAAGTCTACTGCTAGAGAAAAACGCCAGGGAATCTTTACTACAACAGAGCAAGAAGGTGGAGAAGGCGGAAAAATCACTATCGATACTGGCTCGTTGACAGTAGAGACGGCTGAAATAGAGCAGGGAATCTTCACCACAACTAAGGGAAATGGTCAGAAAGGGGGTGATATTATCATCACCGCTGATGACTCAGTTTCTATTATTGCTTCTAATACCGGAAATCAGCATGGAATCTTTACCTTAACAACTAATGCAAACGAAGGTGAACTAAAAGGTGGACCAGGAGGAAGCATTCAAATTACTGCTGGCTCCCTGGTGATCGAATCTAGGAGACAAAACCCGGGAATTTCGGCAATAACAGGGGGAGATGGTGATAGCGGCAGCATTACCATAGATGTGACTGGGGATGTACTCCTGAAAAGGCAGGGTACCATTAAAACAGAACAACGTAATTCCAAAACAAAGGGCAGTGTCGGGAATATTTCATTAAAGGTCAATGGCAATGTTACCCTGGCTGATTACAGCAGAATTAAGAGCCAAAATAGCGGTAAGGGAACTGGGGGAAAAGTTACGATCTTGGCTGGTGGAGCAGTTGAGGTTAAATACGATAGCAAAATTGAGAGTATCGCTCAAAAAGAAGCTGAAGGAAATAGCGGGAGCATTGAGATCGAAGCTGATTCCCTATTGCTTGATGCTCGCAAAGATCCCAGCAATCCTGAATCGGAAAGAGGTCTAGTCCAAATTACGACTAAGACCGAGTCAAAAACTACCGGTGATGGCGGTGACATAAACATCCGTGTTGGGTCCCTGACGATGATTGGACCAAATAAATCCGGTTCTAGTGGTATAACTGCTAATACATCAGGAGATGGAAGCGCGGGCAAGATCACAATCATAGTTGAAGGAGACTTCATTATGAAAGATCGAGCCAAAATTGAAGCTAAATCCGAAAAGGGAGCTACAGGCAATGGTAACGACATAATAATTGAAGCTGGATCACTTTTCTTAAGCAATAGAAGCTTTATCACTACTGAGGCTAGGCCGAACAGTAAGGGAAATCCGGGAAATATCACGATAACGGCTAAGGATAAGATTGAGCTTAACAACAGCGACATCGAAGCTCTGGTACGTGCTGGAGCGGGAAACCCAGAAACAGCCAAAAACACTCCAGGAGGCGTTGGCAACATTACCATTACAGCTCGCTCTTTATCTCTTAAAAATGGAGGTAAATTAGAAGCTTTTACTCAGGGCAAACTCCCAGCAGGTAATATTACAGTCAATGCCACCGATTTTGTGGAAGTTTCTGGAAAAAACGCCAATCGCATAGTTACCGAAACTAGACTAGGAGCTCAGAGTGTTGGGGACAATGAGCCTAAGGGAGGAAAGATAAATATCACAACTGGTAAATTAACCGTATCAAATGATTCATTTATAAGCACTCGCAGCATCGGTAAATTTCAAGGCGGTGAAATCGAAATCAAGGCTAAGGAAGTAGAGGTCACGGAAGGGGGAAAAATTATTTCTACTGCCTTGAATAGTAGTCCCTTTGAGATAGTAGGCATCACGGAAGGGGGAGAACTTGAGACTAAACCCTTAAGTGAGGATAATGGAGATCCTGGCAATGCTGGCACAATTACGATTAATGCTTCAGAGCAAGTTATTGTCAGTGGTAGTGCTCCCGACTCCTCCTCAGAACGTATTGCTATTATCAATAATATTCTGGAATCACAAAAGAGGCAACTGGATAACGAAGATAATAAACTAAACAGAGAAAACCGTAAACTCATCAAAAAGCTGGATGAACTCCAGGAAAACCAGAATCAACTAACGGAAGCAGACATCAAAAACCTGGAAGAAGAGATAGAAGAAATTGAGCAAAAAATCCAAGACATAGAAATAAGAAAAAATGAGATAAAACTGGAGATATCCAATGCAGTACTTGTGAGATTTGATGATGACCCTGATAGCATGATTTCGGTGGCAGCCAGGGGAGGTAGCCAGGCGGGAGACTTGACAGTAACAACCGAAAACCTAACTGTCGAAGATGGAACCAAAATCTCAGTAAGCGCTGTTCCATTAACTCAGAATGGTTTTCCAGAAACCGATGTGGATGAGAGCGAGTTAGGAGTAGCTGGCACACTAAGCATTAAGGCTGAGTCTCTAACCCTAGACAACGGCCAACTTGTAGCTGCTACTGGCAAACAAACCAACAACGAACAAGCAGCAACTATCGAAATCAATGTACCGGGAGTGATTATACTCGATAACAACAGCCTAATTTTGGCTAGCGCTATAGGTGATGCCAATGGTGGAAATATCGACATTTCTGGTGGAGTATTAGTAGCGCTGCCTCTAACTAATGATGACAAAGGTAGCGATATATTTGCTAATGCTCAGCAAGGGGATGGTGGAAAAATTAACATCACCCTGCAAGGCTTATTCAATATGAAGGTACTCGAAGATACCAGTGCCTTTATCGACTCATCTGGAAATATAATCGAATCCTTAGCTTTTGAGAATAATGATAGTGAAATAGCAGCTCTGAGCTTGAGCAGTGGTGAATCTGGGACTGTGACCAGGGATATTACCGGCTCAGCACAGGATCCTGAGAACTTACCAACATCACTAGTTGACCCTTCAGCATTAATTGTTGCCAACTGTGCCAGTAGTGGAAAAGCAGCGGTAGATGAACTGGGTGAATTCATTATTACTGGACGAGGTGGCTTACCCCCGAGTCCCCTAGACCCAATGAATAGCCAGTCTGTATGGGTAGATTTGAGAATCCTTGATCCTCAACAAGAGAACATCGAAGAAGCTACGTCTACTCCTACCCCTGAGGTCAGTTACTTGCCCATGAGAGGGAAACGCCGCACTGCCGAGACTCCTACTCCTGCTCGTCCGAAGAAAATTGTGGAAGCTCAGGGTTGGACTGTTGGGGAGGATGGTACAATTATCCTGACGGCTCAACCGAATCATGTTACTCCTAAGAGTAATTGGTATATTCCTAGGTCTTGTGGTAGCAAGGGTTGAAGCAGTTGACCAAAAATTTTGGGTTTCAAGCCCCGTCCTTCGTTCGACGGCTTTTAAGTAAAGTGTGATAGAATAAACATGTAGCCTAGTACAGGCAGGATTCGTCGGTACTGCCAATTTCAAACAACGACGTAAAGCGATACTAGTACACGAGGAGCGTGCATACCTCGCCAAAACCCATGGATCTGCCACAGATACCGAAACCCCAGTAAAATAACCTTTTAAAACTAAACGTACCGTGGGGCACACGGGAACGGGGGAGACCCAACGCTTAGGGAGATAAGCCCACGCTCGTTTAGTTAAATTAGGCTCGATATGCGCGTTTTTAAACGGGTATTTGGCTTAAGTACTGCCTTTGCTGGATAACTAATTTTAAGGCGTGTCGTAGAACTAAGAATCCCCGCTCTTATAGGGCGGGGAGTGTCAAAGTGATACACGCTATGTATGCGATCGCGTGGGTGCAGTATTAGGACTTACGCAAATCCCTCAATTTAACGCTACCTGTAGGGTGGGCAAGGTTTTGCCCACCCTACCCATGGATTATGTGCGTAAGTCCTGAGTATATGCGATCGCATACATAGCGTGTATGATGTTAGTCTAGTTATCCTGGTAGTGCAGCCAATATGCCTGCACTACGGTTCACAACTGATTTACAATTGCTATAGTGATTGTTGCGATTTTTGAAACCCTTGGACTTGGATTCACCTTGGATTTGAGATAAGGGCTAATAATTCGGTATGATAGACGGTTTAGCAAGATTCCGATACAGGACTATTACATATAGTTGCTGTGTAAGGTGCAGATTTGTTTCCAAATGCCTATTGATTCTGGTCGGCTTACTGAGCTGCTGGTATCTACTGGGAACACCATCAGCATTAGCAAGTTTCGATGATGACAGCTATGATGGTAATATTTTTGCTCTGTATGCTGGGAATGGCTCTATAGTCCCACCACGAATTACCTTAGAAGATTCTTTGCGCAGGAAAAAGCCAGCTTTGTTGGTGTTCTACGTAGATGACAGTAGGGATTGCAAGCTATATTCTGTCACTATCTCTAAGTTACAGGGGCCTTATGGTAGGGCCGCGAGTTTTATTCCAGTCAACATCGACACTTTGTTACCCGAGGCTACCTATACACCGACAGAAGCGGGATACTACTACCAAGATTTAATTCCCCAGACAGTACTGATTGACCAAAAGGCAGAGGTAGTACTCAATGAAATTGGACAAGTTGCTTATGAACAGATAGATGATGTGTTTCGGGAAGTGTTTAACTTACTGCCCCGTTCAGAATCTGTAGAGTTAAAGCTGCGCACTGTCAATGATATTAATGCTCAGTTAACATCAGAGTGATTTAATTTGGCTACTGGTTAGACATCCATCCGATGAAACTCCCACAACTTAACATGAAGACAATTGTTTTAGTCATGAGTGAACTGCAATTGCCGTTTACCCTATTTTTTGGTCACGTTTACGGGTTAAGCTATTTGTAAGTACAGTTAACATCCGTGCTGATGTCCAAGGTTTACAGCACACAGGAGCTAATCAAAATTTTGGCTCAAGAGCGTCGTTCGTGCATGAATGGGCAACGTCTTAATCTGGCAGCTTCGGTGTCTGGTAACCCTGTGATTGATCGCTTTCTGAAACCGGAGGGAATTCAAAAGTTCAGTGCTTATAACGACTTTAAAGCCGCAGTTCACAGCTACCAACGGCAACACCAAGTTTCAGGCATTATTTGGCGGGAACTGACTATGAAAGGAAAGACTCTACGTTATCCTGCTATTGACGAGCAGTTAGCCGCCCTAGAGAGTGACCTGAAAATCCTGAAAGCTGCCAAAGCTGACCTCTTAGAGTTTTGGCATAGAGGCATCCAAGGTATGGACTTATACCTAAGTATTAATTTTGGTAGAGACTATCAAAAAATTATGCCCAATGATGTACAAGAGGTCGCCCATAAAACGGAATGGGCAAATCTCTATGAATATAAGAATTACAACTTTTGGGAAATTATATTGCAGCTAGGTTGGGGGAAACCTGAGGAAGCATCCTATAAACGGGGATGGCCGACATCAGGAAGTGAGTACATTCATGCAGTTAATCCAGGCAAGCGCCCAATTTGTTGACCGCTATCGCCAGGTCGATGGGTTGTGGGGTGCATAAAGCAGTATTATAAATAAACGAGGAGCGGTCAAACATGAAGGAACAAACTATTAATCAAGTTATTGATCAACAAATAGAAGAATTGGACTATTCAATTCGACAGGAATTAACCAAGCTTGGCAATCAAGCCGCAAAGATGGGTTTAATTGGGGGACATGGTTATTACTTAGGAAGGTACGAAATTCTATGCAAAGGTCAAATATTCACCCTTTCACCAGAAGAAGCTTACTCTTACCTAAAAAAATTGGTAGCACAACACCAAAGGTAATTGGGAAACTATGAATTGTGAAGGATGAAGTGTGAAGGATGAGTTTTCATAATTCATCCTTCATCCTTTGGGATTACCAGCGTGCCTGGGAACCAGACCAAATGTGTTCTACTGATTTACCATAAACCATAGGTTCATCCTCAAAGGTAAGAGCAGTGTAACCATTGGGTTCAACAGACCACATTGGCCAATACTCATTGCCCAACTCACCAGCCTTAAATAGCACTTGATCTGGATTAGCTTGACTCCAGCCTAGCAACAGTGCGTTAGTATAATGGATGCGCTCAGGAGCCAAGGTGGTCACCGTATTTTGGTTGCGATCCCAAATTACTGCGTAATCAGAACCATCTGACGTATTAAAAAAACCTTCAAATTGCCGCCCTAGAAGGCGATCGCTTGACTCTGTCCAAGACACGGGAATCAGAATAGCGATTGCGCCGCTTAATTGATCATCATTATGATGGTTAGCTAAGGGAGAAGATGCAGTGATGATGCGCAAGTGTCCAGTCTGCAAATTTTCTAGAAACATCACACTACTGATGCGGCTGCGGTACAGTTCTGGCTGTGCTTGTAGTTGAATGCGACTATAGGCAGCATACTTGCCATCGGGAGACACTAGTGATTGGCTGCGATAGTACCTAAACCCAAAACTCTGATTAGCAACCAGTTCAGCGTGGGTTTCCAAGACCCAATTCCAAGGAATAGGATAAGGGCTATTGAGTGGGTCACTCTGAACGTATGGTTCGGTTAGATCAGGTTTGATAGCTCCTGTTACTTCCCTTAAAGGCTGGGAAGATAGCACCGATGATTGACTGGCTACTAAGGATTCATTAGCCTTGGCTTTATCGACATATAGGCTAGATGTTATCAACATCAAAGTTGCTAACAAGAGTCCTAGTGGTTGATTTTTAAGCCATCCTGATAAACTCAATTGCCTTTTCAACATTGATTAGTCTTTCAGTTACTAATTAGCGTTTCTAGTTAGAGGAGCAACCCCAAGAAACTAGAATATAGTTCCTTAAATTTAGGTGTAAAAGGTTAAAAAGTGATCAACTACCCCGTCCGAACCTGCATTACGAACGGGTTTTTTTACACTCAGTCAGTTGTCTAAACCCTCGAATATCAAGCTACCGAAGGCAGACAAAGAAAATAAGCCAGGGAAAAATAAAAAATTAACACTGAACCTTCCCCTAAGAGGTCTTGGCTGAAGTGGGTAGCCCTCACACAAAAGTTGTCAGGCTTGACATTGGAATTAACTGGTTGGTTTGGAGGTTTTAGTGTTATGATAGCCATTTGGAATTCAACCTGGTTTTTTTGAATTCTTCTATAATGTAAAATACCTGCGCTTGACCCCTAACGGAGTACAATTGGAGCATCCTGCCTCATTATGTTGAAGGAGATCTAACAAAATTCGGTGTGACTCAACCCGCTACTTCCAACACCAATACCAGACCTGAAACCTCAATAAGTATACTGAACTGCCTACTAATCTTAATTTTCAGGCTACTACTGCTAGGCGTAGGGAGTGGCTTGGCCGTGATATTTGGCATTGTTGTTGCCAATGGTTACCCTAACCCGAATCCAGAAAAACCCCTGATCTTAAAATTACTGGAGCATCTGGATAACAAGCGAGAATCAGCGTTTTTCAATTTTAGTTCAATTCGGGAACCAACGGAAGCCAATCTACTAAAACAATTGACACCGGTTCAAAGAGTCCAGGTCAAAGCTCAGCTAAGTGATTTAGACAAGCGACTGAAGAGATTGAGTGAGGACGTGACAATGTTGGAAACTCAATTGGGAACCTCGGGAGGGAATGAATCTCTTGAAAGGCGCATCCAAGGGATCACTTTGCTTCTGAAGGAACCATCGACTCCAAGTAGCAATGCTCCATTAGTTGGTAATAGCAATGGCAATCGACTAGCTGCCTCGGCTGCCGACAAGTTGAAAGTCACGTTGCCCAGTGATATTTTATTTCAGGAAAGAAACAGTAAGTTACGTCCAGAAGCAGGTTTGATCCTAGACAAAATTGTCACAGATTTGCAAGCCTATCCCAGTAGTACAATCCGAATTGCTATCCACACCGACAACCCCCGCGAAGCCAAAGAGAATCGAAACCTTTCATTTGAGCGTGCCAAAGCAGTTCAGCAGTATCTTAGTAGCGCTTTAGACGATTCATACCGTTGGCTGATTATTGGCTACGGAGAAACTCGTCCTCTGGTAGCTAATGATACTGAGGTTAATCAGCAACGCAATCGTAGGGTGGAAATTGCTGTGGATTAGTCATTAGTTATAAGGTTAGAAGGTTATTTGGTTGAAAGTTATTTGGTTGTTTCCCTTGGGCGTCCCTTGTAGGGTAGGTTGAAGATTAGAGCCTTAACAACTCAAATCTGGATGTATAACCAGCTAACTTTCAACCAGCTAACCTTCAACCAGCTAACCTTCAACCAGCTAACCTTGGCCAAAAGGCCACGCGTGCGCGTTCAACCAGCTAACCTTCAACCAGCTAACCTTCAACCAGCTAACCTTCAACCAGCTAACCTTCAACCCATTAGTTATTGGTAATTTCTAGATGCGAGTTGTATTCTTTGGTACTCCCCAATTTGCTCTACCTTGTTTGGAAGGTTTGTTGAACCATCCTGAATTTGAGGTGGTGGGTGTGGTGACTCAGCCAGATAAGCGTCGAGGACGTGGTAACCAGCTGATTCCTTCCCCAGTGAAATCAATAGCATTAGCACATCAACTACCAGTTTGGCAACCGCAGCGCCTGAAAAAGCATAGGGAAACCCTAACTCAGCTAAGGCAGGTAAAGGCTGATGCTTTTGTCGTGGTTGCCTATGGGCAGATTCTCTCCCAAGAGATTTTGGATATGCCTACGGGAGGTTGTATCAATGTACATGGCTCAATTTTGCCTAAGTATAGGGGAGCAGCTCCGATCCAGTGGTGTCTTTATAATGGTGAAGCCCAAACGGGCATCACAACGATGTTGATGGATGCTGGAATGGATACTGGAGCAATGCTCTTGAAAGCATATACACCAATTAGACTATTGGATAATGCCGAGGATTTGGCACAAACTCTGAGCAATTTGGGAGCTGATTTGCTGATTGAAACCCTCCTCAAGCAAGAGTTACAGGACATCCAACCAATTCCTCAAGATGACTCATTGGCTACCTATGCACCACTGATTCAAAAGTCAGATTATGGCCTAGATTGGTCACGCTCTAACTTGGAGTTACACAATCAGATCCGGGGATTTTTCCCAAACTGTGTCACCTCATTTCGGGGTAAATCTCTGAAAATCAGTGCCACTGTTCCCTTAGATTCGGCTTACTTATCCGAGTTGCCTTCACAGTTAAAAATGCGATCGCAGGAGTGGTCTAATCTTGATGTTGGTTCAGGTCGTCCTGGAGAAGTTGTCAAGATTGCCAAGGCAATCGGTCCAATTATTCAAACTGGAAATGGACTGTTGTTGTTGCAGCAAGTGCAATTAGCTGGCAAACGTGCTCAATCTGCTTGGGATTTTGCCAATGGTATGCGTTTAGAAGTAGGAGAAGTTCTAGGTAATCCTTAGTTAGTTAGTTCCGGTTTTCAAGGGTTCGTAAAAGCGGCAAGAATCACAGGGTCCGTCTGGATTGACTGCACAACGAATCAATTCAGAGTGAGCATTGAAATAACAGCTGGCATCCCCAATCACCCAACGCCCCTGGAGCAGGCTTTTTTCACTAGGGTGTCCAAAAGACTGCACATACAGAGCAATTTTATGCAAACGATAGCGCCCTGACTTAAGACAGTAGCGGTGGCGGCGCTCTAAAACTGTGTAGGTTTTACCTTTAAAGTCGAGATAGTTACCGGGTTGAGGTATCCAATCCAGTTGAACATTGCCAATGGTCTGACGTGGGTGGGTCAAAATTAACTCTGTCGGTAGAGAATCAGGCTCCATAGTGCTTATTGTCATTCACGCTACAGTTGAATGGTATCGCAGGCTGTGGGCTGACTATCTAGCCCAACAGAATTCTACATAGAATTGTCCGGTTAAGTACAACATACTGCCGCTCTTCTTGAAGACTGGATTGATCAACGAAGTGATTAACCGGAGTTGATATTACCCATAGTGACTACTCCCACATCAAATCAAAGATTATGATGTGGGCTTCTCAGATTTACAAATGAGACTTGCTGCTCGACGGCATCTTGTGCCAATTTACCACAGCCATTGAGCGGCAGTCCAACCGCCAATAATCCACGATTTAAAATGTTGATGCCACTGTTCCAGTCCCTGTCAATTTTGACCTTACAACTGGAACAGTGATGAACGCGATTACTTAAACTTTTTTCAACTAATGAGCCACAATTAGAACACTCAATACTTGTTCCCCGTGGATTAACTTCCTGGACTAACAAACCGCGTCTTACCGCTACTGCTTGTAATATCTCCAGGAATGCGCCCCAGGCTGCATCATGTATTGATTTAGCTAGTTTAGTTCTTGCGAGTCCTTTGATATTTAAATTTTCGTGAGCATAATGGTCGTATTTACTGCATAACCAATGAGCAACTTGATAATGAAATTCTTTTCGGCAACGGGTTAAATGAAGATGCAATAAAGCCACTTTCTTTTTGGCTTTTTCCCAGTTTTTAGACCCCTTGACACGGCGCGACATTACTTGTTGAGCTAAAGCCAATTTGTTTTGAGCCTTACGATAAAACTGAGGAATAGGGATAGCTTCACCGTCTGAGGTGGTTAAAAATTTTTCTAAGCCAACGTCGATACCGACAGCAGATCTAACCGAATCCACAGGTAACAGCTCAGGTACGGTATCATCTTTCATGGAAATGCAACAATACCAACCATTAGCCTTTTTGACGACAGTACACTGTTTAAGAGTAAATCCATCTGGTATTGGTCTATGCATGACCACAGGTATTTGACCAATGCGACTGAGCAATAGAAAGCCATCTTTTAGATGCGCCCCCGCACGCGGGCTGTTCACACGTGGAAACACGAATGACCTTAATTGACCTTGTTTCTTGAAGCGAGGTCTTCCCCCGCGTAACCCATGCTTCACCGGCTTCCGCCATCTATCCCATGCTTTGTTGAGCCGTTGTAGGTTAACCTGCTGAGTTTCTGCGTAGATTTGTTTGTAATCAGGGAATAGCCGTTTAGTTTCCTTGAGAGCTGCCTGTTGGGTGTAATAGTTGACCGCTTCTGGAATAACACCTATCGGCTCACTAATCAAGCTACATCTATCAATCGGTGAGCGAGTCCGATGGAGCCAATCAAGTCGTTGCCCTAGAGCATAGTTCCAGTGACGACGCAACAATTCGAGCCACCTTTCCATGATGGCTATCTGTTCGGGACTTGGTTTGATTCTGTAGCAGTACGTTAATATCACTATGCTATTGTACCACTTACGTTCGCACCTCAAGCAGCGTCGGCTCTGCCGAAAGCGTGGCCGTAGGCCAATCGCGCAGGGTGACCTGCATATCAATCTTCTGTTTAGAACTTCCAGACGCTGTCGGGCAATTCCCCGGAGACGAAACCTTAGACAGGCTCGCCTTTATAAGCGACAGTCTGTGAGTCATAAGTTTAAGTTATATGAAATAAGGCGAGCCTGTCTTACGGTAACTTCGTTCCCCGTTAAATGGGAGATTATAACGGGAGACCCCTTGCCCGTTTAGTTGGGTAATTATTGGTCATTGAGCAAAAAATGTCTTAAATTCGTGATTGGGGTGCATAAAGTTGGGAATTTAGCAAGTTAATTCTGTAGTCAGCTTAAAAGACTGTCAGATTAAAAGACTATCGTTTCTGTTCTCTTCGTTTCATTAGCAGTTTCTACTTGTTTGCCCAAAACCCCATGACAGCAGTTAGTCCTGTGGTGTGAAATTCATCCAATGTTGAACCAAAAGCCCAGGCTACCAACGTTGTAACATCCTTGAGTTGCAATGTCGGTGGCTTGGGTGTAGAACTGGTGGAGCTGTTCATGAACCATTATCAATTCACCAACTGGCATTGTCTGTCAAGGGCTTGAAAAATTTTCCAGCTATACCCCCATCAACAATGCATTTACAACAAAGTATGAACATCTCTGGTATTTCACTTAGGACGCTTCGCACTTGCTTGGCCTCAGGGCTATTTTCAAGTCAGAAACCCATGGGCGTTTCGCCGACACCAAAGGAATGAAAATCTCTGTTCTCTATTCCCTATTCCCTATATTCAGATTAGCTTAATGCACTATATTCGTGTTTTAGACATATGAAGTTACTGTTTGGTCGCCGCTCATCTTCTGTTGTCGAGCCTACTCAGGAAAAAACTTCAGGTTTGGGAACATTCGGTGGGGTCTATACTCCGTCGATTCTGACCATCCTGGGGGTTATTATGTACCTGCGCTTTGGTTGGGTACTTGGTAATGTTGGTTTAGTGGGTACCCTCATCATTGTTACCCTCTCCACCAGTATTACCTTTTTGACGGCTCTGTCTATTTCTGCGATCGCAACTGACCGCATTGTTAGGGCTGGTGGTGCGTATTACATGATTAGCCGTTCCCTAGGAATTGAAACTGGCGGTGCCGTAGGAATTCCCCTTTACTTTGCCCAAGCTCTCTCAGTCGCCTTATACACTATTGGTTTTGCCGAGAGCGTAGTTCAGACCTTTCCCCACCTCAACCAGCTTTATGTAGCGCTAATTACTACTATTTTAGTGGCAATACTGGCTTTGACTTCCGCTAGCCTCGCCATCCGCATTCAATACTTTATTATGGCTGCGATAGTGCTATCCCTGATTGCTCTGTTCGTCGGTAACCATGATTACCCTTATGATGTAGCTAATGTTGAGCTGTGGGTGACCTCCAAAGAATCCTTCTGGGGTGTCTTTGCTGTCTTCTTCCCTGCCGTGACCGGTATCATGGCTGGGGTGAATATGTCCGGTGATCTACGCAACCCCATCCGCGCCATTCCCATCGGTACTCTGGCAGCAGTAGGCACAGGATATGCCGTTTATATGATCGTACCAATTATTCTATCGATGCGGGTGGGGGGAGATGCCCTAATTGCCAATCCTCTGATTATGAGGCAGATGGCATTTTGGGGTCCGTCAATCCTACTCGGGGTATGGGGTGCTACTCTCAGCAGTGCCTTAGGGAGTATTCTGGGTGCTCCCCGGATTTTACAGGCACTAGCTAGAGATGGGGTATTACCCCGTTGGATGCGATTTCTAGGTACGGGTAGTGGACGAGATGATGAACCACGGATTGGTACCGCTGTAACGTTGGGAATCGCTACTGCAGCAGTTTGCCTTGGTCAATTAGATATCATTGCACCAGTGCTAAGTATGTTCTTTCTGACCACCTATCTGGTGTTGAATGTAGCAGCTGCCATTGAGGGCTTTTTGCAAAGTCCTTCGTTCCGACCCTCCTTTAAAGTTAACTGGTTTCTGTCACTGTTAGGGGCATTGGGTTGCCTGATCGTAATGTTTTTGATCAATGCCTTTGCCACAGTGGCAGCAGCTGTTATTGTCTTAGGGGTTTACCTTTGGTTACAGCAGCGGGAACTGCGCACGGCTTGGGGGGATGTACGCCGGGGCATTTGGATGGCACTGTTGCGCACTGGTATTTTTCAGATTAGTCATCACCCTGATCCCAAAAACTGGCGACCCCACATCTTGGTGCTGTCGGGAGCTCCCACTAAACGATGGTCTTTGATAGAGTTAGCCGATGCTCTGACCCATAATCGCGGTTTAGTGACCGTTTCGAGTATTTTACCCAGTAGTTCCCATAGTGTTGCTAAGCAGGCAAAGTTAGAACAAACCATCAGTGAGTATCTGGAACGGCGTAGTGTACAAGCTCTAGTGCGCTTGGTAACAGCACCGGATCCCTTTACCGGAGCCCGGCAACTGGTGGAAACTTACGGTATAGGACCACTAGTTCCCAATACAGTTTTACTGGGGGATAACGAAACCCTTAGCCGTCGCCAGCCTTACTGTCGCTTGATTACTCACATACACCAGGCAAAGCGTAATGTAGTGATTCTGCGGGAAAATCGGGAGCAGGGTTTCGGTAGTCGTCAACGGATTGATGTTTGGTGGGGCGGTAAGCAAGCCAATGGTAGCCTGATGTTGCTCCTTGCCTATCTATTGCGCAGTGACCTGAAGTGGCAAAATGCTGAGATTTACCTCAAGTTGGTGCTTCCTAATGAAATAGCAGCTCAAGCGGCACGGGCAAACCTAAGTAATTGGGTGAAACAGTTGCGGATTGGGGTTGTTTGTCAGGTGCTGGTTTCCGAAGGGCGTTCTTTTAATACTATTCTTCATGAGTCATCCGCTGATGCTGACTTAATCTTTATGGGTATGGCTATACCAGACGATAAGTTTACTCAATATTACGAAAGCTTACAGCTAAAAACTGCTGGTCTTCCTACCATTGTGTTTGTACTGGCTGCCCCTGGGTTTGCTTTCCATGAAGTTCTCAGTGAAGATTTGTAGTATACCAACAGCAATTGAAAATTGTTAATTGCCAATTGACTATTACTATCAAGTCCGATTAATCACTGCTCAAATATTATCGGAATTTTTGGTAATAGATAAGGGATAATTGGTAATCGCCAACTACCAATTATCCCTTATCTATTACCTATTACCTATTACCCAATCAAGTTCAGGAATTGGCAATGCTTAATTTTTGGGTGGCAGTTTAACAATACTTAGCCAGAAGTTTTCAATTGACTTCAATACTTTAAGAAACTGCTCTAATTCAAGGGGCTTAGTGACGTAGGCATTGGCGTTTAGCTTGTAGCTTGTGAGGATGTCCTGGTCAGAATCTGAGCTGGTGAGAATAATCACGGGAATCAGACTCAAGTTTGGGTCTGATTTGATCTGTGCTAACACTTCACGACCATCCATCACTGGTAGATTCAAATCCAGCAAAATTACGTCGGGACGGGGTGCCTTAGTATAAGGGGACTCTCGACGTAGAAATGCCATAGCTTCCTTACCATTGGTAAACGTCTGGATATTGTTGCGAATATTGCTATTTTGTAAAGTAGCTTTGGTCAGATCTAAGTCACCAGGATTGTCTTCCACTAGCAATATTTCAATCCGCTGACTAGCATTTCTATAGTTCATAATTACTAAAAAAAAGTTTTTTATGTTGAGATTAAATTAATCAAACTTCCTGGAGTTTAGACTTGATTTATTTTAAAATTAATACCACATAGACTTATCGATACTAATTGGGTCGTTATCAGGTTTAATCGTTACTAATAATACCCTTCGTTATTATCGATTAACCATTACAAAATTTTAGAATTAATATGTGTAATTTTTTTATAAAATTGCTAGTATTGCCTAATAATTGCGAATATATTCAATATTTTTAATCCTAAATTAATAAGTATTGGTTCAAAAAAGCTTAGCTGATTAAGGATAAGATAAAAATGCTCTCCACTTAAAGATGGGAGAGTCGATGGTAAATGATAAACGGTGATGGCTATAAAATTGGTATAATTACCCATTAATCATTACCCATGACCTATTATCCTTTATCCGTAAGGATCACCCTTTAAGGGATTAGCAGTTAACCAGATAGTTTTTATCCTCCCCTCCGGATTTTGGACAAGTCTTAAAACTATCTATTGACTTTGGGTAATAATCTATCCATCACTACCTATAAATGTAGAAAAATTATGATGAAATTATAGATAGTATTTATACGGATTTTTTTTAGCTGTGCCAGAAGCGTCTAAGATGCTATTTAACCTCGAAGCCCCTTTTCAACCAACAGGGGATCAACCCCAAGCTATTTCCCAACTCACCACTTACCTCAAGGCTGGCAACCGTATCCAAACTCTACTGGGTGCTACAGGAACAGGCAAGACTTTCTCCGTGGCATCGGTAATTGAAAAAGTCGGCAAACCTACCCTAGTACTTGCCCACAACAAAACCTTGGCTGCCCAGTTATGTAACGAATTGCGGGGGTTTTTTCCCGATAACGCGGTGGAGTATTTCATTTCCTACTATGATTACTACCAGCCGGAAGCTTATATCCCGGTCACTGACACGTACATCGAGAAAACCGCGTCAATTAATGATGAAATTGATATGCTGAGGCACTCAGCTACGCGATCGCTTTTTGAACGGCGGGATGTAATTGTGGTGGCTTCCATTAGCTGTATCTATGGCTTGGGTATCCCCTCAGAATACTTAAAAGCCTCGATTCCTCTGCGGGTGAATACCGAAGTTGACCAACGCCAACTCTTACGGGATTTAGTCTCAGTACAGTATTCCCGGAATGATTTAGACTTGGGACGCGGAAGGTTCCGTCTGAAGGGGGATGTTTTAGAAATTGGTCCGGCTTATGAAGACCGAATTATTCGGGTAGAATTCTTCGGAGATGAAATTGATGCTATTCACTACGTTGACCCAGTTACGGGTGGGATTTGCCAAAGTGTAGAGGGAGTAAATATTTACCCTGCTCGTCACTTTGTTACTCCCGATGAACGGTTGGAAGAAGCTTGTAACGCTATTAAGGCAGAACTTGAGGAACGTTTGGCTCAATTGCAGCAAGCTGGGAACTTGCTAGAAGCGCAACGGTTGGAACAGCGTACCCGCTATGATTTGGAAATGTTGCTCGAAATTGGTTACTGCAATGGTGTGGAAAACTATTCTCGTCACTTGGCTGGACGCCAGCTTGGGGAACCACCAGAGTGTTTGATAGATTATTTTCCCGAAGATTGGCTTTTGGTAGTGGATGAATCCCATGTTACGGTGCCGCAAATTCGGGGAATGTACAATGGCGATCGCGCTCGAAAGCAAGTGTTGATTGACCATGGCTTTCGCTTACCCAGTGCAGCAGATAATCGACCCCTGAAGGCAGAGGAATTCTGGGCAAAGGTGAATCAGTGTATTTTTGTCTCTGCTACTCCTGGGGATTGGGAGATGGAAGAATCTCAAGGACGAGTCGTGGAACAGATCATTCGTCCTACCGGAGTGCTTGACCCAGAAATCTTTGTTCGTCCTACAGCAGGTCAAGTAGATGATTTGTTGGCTGAGATTAAGCAGCGGGTGGATTGTCAGGAAAGGGTGCTGATAACAACCTTAACCAAGCGCATGGCTGAGGATTTGACAGACTATCTGCAAGAACGGGATATTCGGGTAAGCTACTTACACTCGGATATTAACTCTATTGAACGGATTGAAATCTTGCAGGCGTTGCGCCAGGGTGAATTTGATGTATTGGTTGGGGTTAACTTGTTGCGAGAAGGGTTAGATTTGCCGGAAGTCTCTCTGGTAGCAATTTTGGATGCGGATAAGGAAGGGTTCCTCAGGGCAGAGCGATCGCTTATTCAAACTATAGGCAGAGCAGCACGTCATGTCCGAGGGCAAGCCATTATGTATGCTGATACCCTTACAAAAAGCATGAGAAAAGCGATTGATGAGACTAATCGCCGTCGTAAGATTCAAATTGAATATAATATCAAAAATAACATTGTACCACAGCCGATTCGCAAAACCGCCAACAATCCGATTTTGACATTTTTGGATGTCTCCCGACGGTTGAATTCCCAACAGTTGGAAGCGGTGTTTGAACAGGTGGATGATGTACCTTTGGAGAAGATTCCGGAGTTGATTAATCAGTTAGAAGAACAGATGAAGGAAGCAGCAAAGACCTTGGAATTTGAAACGGCAGCCAAGTTACGCGATCGCATTAAGCAGCTGCGGGATCAACTGCTAGGTAATCGAAGTTAAATAAGATTTTTTAGACTAACAGGAGTTGGAGTAATTATTGGTTTAGGGCTATTGAGGCAAGCAGACACGCCCTAGAGTATGGGTTTACACTCAATTATATATAGTTTAATATGTAAAGTCAAGTATGTAAAGTTTTGTAACAAAAACCAAAACTCTGCATAAAAGGGAGGCATTAGCCCTGATTAATACATAGTTTAAAGGAAACTGACATGCTCGATATTTCCCAAAGATTAAACTAAGTGTCCTCATCCCAAAGCGGATTTCTCCCAAAGAATGAAGCGGTGCGACCCCGGTCGGCTTTCCCGACAAGCGTGAACGCGCACCAAGAGAGCAGTAGAGCTTTGATACCAAACCCGCTCTAGTCACTCCCGTTCAATCTAGGTCTACTTTGTTGAAAAGGGTGTATTCGACCCAGATTCCCTATAAATTCCATAACTTATGAGACTAACATTGAGCTGTCTTAACCTGTTGACCAAGATCATCGGTAAGGGAAAATGGGCAGCAAGTAAGTTTTTCCTGCTTGTTTGTTCTTCAACCTATTTGACCTGTTGCCCGTTGCCAACCCCTGTGCAGGCGCAACCGATAGTTGAAGCCAACGATGGTACTGGTACTGTTGTCAACCCTGAGGGTAACCAATTCAACATTGATGGCGGTAAGCTGTCGGGAGATGGTGCGAATCTCTTTCACAGCTTCCAGAAATTTGGTCTGAGTGAAGGTCAGATTGCCAACTTTCTCTCTAATCCTAATATCGAAAATATCCTAGGGCGAGTCACTGGTGGTGATGCTTCTGTAATTAATGGCTTAATCCAGGTTACAGGGGGTAATTCCAATTTATTCCTGATCAACCCCGCCGGGATTGTCTTTGGTGCTGGTGCCAGCATCGATTTACCTGCTTCTTTTACCGCCACCACCGCTACTGGTATTGGTTTTGATGGCGAGTGGTTTAACGCCTTTGGTAGCAATGACTATGCTTCTTTGGTAGGCAAGCCCAATACTTTTGATTTTGCTGTTTCCCAACCAGGTGGGATCATCAATTTAGCGGATTTAGCAGTTAAAGAGGGGCAGAATTTAACCTTAGTAGGTGGTACTGTGATCAGTAATGGCACTCTTACTGCCCCTGGTGGTCAAGTTACTATTGAGGCTGTGCCTGGAAAAAATTTACTCCGTATTTCCCAGCGAGGTAATATTCTGAGTTTAGAAGTTTCCCCCTCTGCCACTGTTCCCTTCACTCCCCTTTCCCTACCGGAACTGCTGACAGTTGGCGGCGGTGATGCTACAGCAATTGAGGTAAATCGTGATGGTACCGTACAACTGATCGGTTCTGGTATCCAGGTCGAAGATGGCGATGTGGTGGTGCAGGATATCAGTGCTGGTCAGCAAGTAGTTATTGAAGCAGAAGGTAATATTCGGACAGCATCAATTACTTCCGATGGTGGAAGAATTTTCCTCAATAGTAGACAAGGAGAGATTGATACTAGTAGTGGCACACTGGATTCAACGGCGGTAAGTGGTGATAGTGGAAATATTGACCTGAAAGCAGAAGGTAATATCACTACCGGGAGTCTCAATGCTTCCAGTAATAATGGTAATGGTGGTGATATTACTGCTGTTAGCGATAGAGGAAGTATTGATACTAGTGCTGGGGTAGTTGATTCTTCCTCTGTGGAAGGTAAAGGAGGAGAGGTTCAATTATTCGCTACCGAGGGAAGTATTAATGCTGGTGATATAAATGCTGCTAGTAGTAATGGTGAGAGTGGCAATGTTACTCTTGTTGCTGGTAGTGACATCAATACAGAAAATGTTACTGGTGGGGAGATTAGTATCATCAGTAGCACGGGTGCTGGAATAGATACTAGTGCTGGTAAGGAAAAAGATACTTCTACTATTACTTCCATTCTAGGTTTCGGAAAGCAGAATTTCACTACAACAAGTTCAGACTCTCTAGTCTCACAGCCACCTGAACCTCCACCTTTGGTGGCTATAGAGCCACCCACGATTGAACCTCCTTCAGTCATCGACCCAAAGCCATTACCACCGCTACCACCAGAACCACAGTTAGATAGTCAACCACTACCACCACCACAACCTCCAACAACAGTAATTCTTGAACCTGTAAATCCTGTAAATCCTTCAAATCCTTCCCCAACAACACCATCAGGAAGGTCAGACAATCAAAACTCTGCCTTGCCAACCCAGGTTAATCGATCAGATTTGGCGGTCAATCAGAGCAAGAGGTCAAACAAGACTCAAGCAATGGAACTAGAACGACTGACAATCCTGGTACTGGAAATTCGAGAGTGTCTGGCAGAAGAACAATTACTCATAAATTCTCAAGGATTTTCATTACAAGTTGCTGCAAAAGATTACAATAAAGCGGCCGAATGCTATCATAAAAACTTAGAATTTGCACGAAAATTTGGCGATAAATTGCGAGAAGCAAAAGCTTTACATAACCTCGGAGTAACTCACTATATTTTGGGAGACTATGGCAAAGCTATAGACTATCATAAGCAGCATTTTAATCTTGCCCAATCAGACCCAAACTTAAGAAGAAAACCACAAGCTTTTAGTGGTTTAGGAGCCGCTTATGGCGCAATAGGAAACTATGACAAAGCTATTGAATACTATAAACAGGGTCTAGAACTAGTAAACTCAACCAATGATTCTGAGATGGAAAGGAATATAGTAAGCAATCTCGGATTGGCTTACTACGCTAAGAAGCAATATACCAAAGCACTTGAATACAAAGAAAAAAGTTTAGCGATCGCTAAAACATCCGATAACCTACCTGGAAAGGCAAGAGCATTATCTAATTTGAGCTTGCTGTACTATACCCTGACCAACTATAACCAAGCAATTGAATACTCTCAGCAGAGTTTAGCGATCGCACAAAAACTGCAAGATAACTATGGAGAGTTAGTAGCCCTAGAAAATTTGGGAATAATTTACTATGCTCTAGAAGACTACAACCAAGCAGTAAACTACCAACGCCAAAGTTTAAAAATTGCCAAGCAACTAGGTGATCGCCACGCCAAGGGACGAGCTTTAAGCAACTTAGGTGATGCTCTCTACAAAGCCGGAAATCCTCAAGAAGCAAATGAGGCTCTATTTGCTGCCATTGAAATTTGGGAGTCTTTGCGGTCAAACTTAGGCAGCAATGACCTTGAGAGAGTATCAATATTTGAAACTCATCAAACAACTTATAGCGCTTTACAAGAGTATTTAGTAGAACGAAAACAATTCAATCAAGCCCTAGAAATTACTGAAAGAGGAAGAGCAAGAGCTTTTGTTGAACTATTAGCAAGAGGTTTATCAGAGTCTGAACCAAACCTCAAAACTAATAAACCGATTGCCCCTCCGAACATCAAACAAATTAAAAAAATTACCGAAGAACAAAACTCGACAATAGTTTTATACTCTCTTATCAAAGAAGTTGTCGAAGCCGAAGGTGTGCGGCAACTTCAAGACAAAGAGCTTTACATTTGGGTAATTAAACCTACAGGTAAAATCGCTTTTAGTCAGGTTAATTTAACTAATCTGGAGACATCTCTTGACAAATTGGTTCGTATCACTCGTAAATCGATTTTTTTCAGAAGAAGCCCAGCCCTAGTTGATTTAGTTCCCAGAGAAAGATTGACTAAAACAGAGAGAGCTGGTCAAACTGAACGATTAAAACAACTGCATCAACTGCTCATTGAACCAATTGCCGAACTCTTACCTACTAATCCGGAAGCTCGTGTTACCTTTATTCCCCACGAATCTTTGTTTCTAGTACCTTTCCCAGCACTACAAGACGCTTCTGGTCAATACCTGATCGAAAAACATACTATGCTCACTGCTCCCTCGATTCAGGTGCTGGATTTAACTAACCAGCAACGGCAACTGGTTTCTGGAGAAGAGATGCTAGTAATTGGTAATCCCACTATGCCTCAAGGTTTGCCCCCTCTTCCTGGAACAGAAACAGAAGCGCTAGCGATCGCTGAGATGTTCAATACTCAAGCCCTGATTGGCAATCAAGCCACCAAGAAAGCAGTAGTTGAGCAAATGCCAAGGGCAAAGATCATACATCTAGCTACTCACGGCTTACTGAATGACTTCCAGAGATTAGGTTTACCAGGAGCGATCGCCCTTGCTCCGACTAAAACAGATAAAGGTTTTCTCAGCGCCAGTGAAATACTCGACTTCAAGCTTAGAGCTGAGTTAGTAGTTTTAAGCGCTTGCAACACTGGTAGCGGTAGAGTTACCAGTGATGGCGTGATTGGATTATCCCGTTCTTTAGTTGCTGCTGGTGTACCCAGTGTGGTTGTTTCTCTCTGGAAAGTACCTGATGACTCCACAGCTGACCTGATGATTGAATTCTATCGCCAGCTACAACAAACACCTGACAAAGCAGTTGCTCTGCGTCAAGCCATGCTTACGACTCTTAAACAGTACCCAAATCCAGTGGAATGGGCGGCTTTTACCCTGATTGGGGAAGCGGAGTAATCAAGGAGTTGCAGGAGTTCAGAATCACAGAGTTTTGGATTACTATAGTTCCCTAAGGGTGATAAATCTTTGCACAATAATAAACCGATGAACACTGAGCTCCAATTTCCTTGGCAACAAGACCCAGTAATTCGCCAGAGCGAACGTCTAATCAATAGCTTTCATCATTGGACAGGGCGTTCTCTAATCGATACCAGTGGCTCACCTATCGAAATTGCACAGGCACTATTTGAAGCTCCCTTTGCCGTCCTCTCTCACAACACTGAATCAGACCCCATTTACAACTATGGCAATCGGAAAGCTTTGGAATTGTGGGAAATGGATTGGAACCAATTTACCCGAATGCCTTCGAAATATTCAGCTGAGCCGATGGAAAGGGAGGAGCGCTTACGCCTGCTTAACCAAGTGACAACCCAGGGCTATATTAGCAACTATCAAGGTGTCCGCATTTCTAGCACTGGTAAACGGTTCCAGATTTCAGATGTTATCGTCTGGAATCTCATTGATGAGGAAAATAAATATTGTGGTCAAGGGGCTACGTTTTCCCAGTGGATACCGATTAATTGACGATGTCGCGCACTTAAATTGTCTATTTTTTGTCTATTTTTGAGTAAGCGGTAAAAACTCCAACGCCCTCTCCCTTGCTCGTTAGCACCCATAGTTTTCGAGCAGGGGGGCAGATAGAGAAATAATTTTTAGCATTAATAGTGCTAATTTATAGTGCTAATTTATAGTGCTAATTCATAGTGCTAATTCATAGTGCTAATTCATAGTGCTAATGTAAGCTGACAGCTGTCAGCTTAAAACAAACCTCGTTCGCGTAGCTTGCCCATCGCCCATTAGCTGATAGCTTACGTGCTAATTCAGATTAGATGCCTCACAGGTTACTTGCCCTTCTTGCAGTATCTTCCCCCACTTCCCGTCTCTTCCCCATCTCCATAAATCATCCCGCTACAATTACAACGCCGTTATTTGGGTCGGACTAGTCGGGAACTCTATATGTAACTGGTATATCTAACTGGCCTCACAGAAGTCCATGTTGTTCAATGAGTCTAACCCTAAATGATTACAGCTCTAGGGTATTCCATCACTGAGTCAATCGAATCTGGCACTAGAACTGTACTTGGTATTGCCTATTGGTGGCATGATTTAGCCAAGTCTTACCTAAAGACCTTCCTCATCTTGATCACTCATCAAACCGAAAGCCATATTGGGAATGAAAACTATGGAATAAAAACTATGATAAAAGCCAGGCTTGTCGGCAAAACTAGATTGCCCAAACCATTTGTTTGGACAGTCATTTTTATCTGCATTTTACCCTATCTTCTGCATCAATTAGGGGTTGATTTTAGTACCCATCAGGAACTGTTTGACCTCTCGGCAGCCTCTGAATGGGAACCCCATCAAATTAATGATGCCATGTACTCAGTCCTGTCCGGAAGTTTTGTACACACACTCCTGGAGTGGAGTGCTGTCTGTACAGCGTTTTTTACGGTTTGCTTAGCCTTTACGAACTACAGCATCACTAAAGACCCAATCCTTCCTATCATCGGCGTATCACTTTTTTTTGCTGGTGTGATGGATGCCTTTCATACTCTGGCTGCTGACCGCTTAATTGATGCTGTCGCCGATAATCGGAATTTAATTCCATTTACCTGGGCACTCTGTCGGCTTTTCAATCCACTAATCCTGATTCTAGGAACTAGCCTTTTCTTAAGGAGAAGCTGGGTAGAAAAAAACCAAACCAGGAGCTTGGGTTTTGTCATTATTGTCAGCTTGGGGTTTGGGTTGATTGCCTATGGCATAATTCACATCTGTGCAACCAGCGAGATTCTACCGGAAACAACATTTCCCAACTCCATTATCACCCGACCATGGGACATCCTGCCATTGCTTCTGTTTATTGCTGCTGGCATTTTTATTTACCCAAGCTTTCACCAACGGTATCCCAGTCTTGTCTCTTACTCCTTAATTGTGAGTACTATTCCCGATACAGTCGCCCAACTCCACATGGCTTTTGGTTCACAAGCACTGTTCGACAGTCATTTCCAAATCGCCCATTTCCTCAAAATTATTGCCCACCTTATTCCCCTAGTAGGATTAATACTAGAATCTCAGGGTACTTCTTGTACACTAGATCAGCTCAATAAACGTCTGATAGAAGAGATTGCTAAACAACAACAAACAGAGGAAAAATTGCAAAGGTCAATCAAAGAATTATCAGATTTCAAGTATGCTTTAGCTCAAGGATCAATCCTAGCCATTACTGACCAAAAAGGGGTAATTACCGATGTCAATGAGCGGTTCTGTCAGCTCTCTCAATATTCTAGAGAAGAACTGATTGGACAAACCCATCTACTGATCAATTC
The DNA here is from genome assembly GCF_010671925.1 of Moorena sp. SIOASIH. Lineage (GTDB taxonomy): Bacteria > Cyanobacteriota > Cyanobacteriia > Cyanobacteriales > Coleofasciculaceae > Moorena. The sequence continues at coordinate 817,243 of NZ_JAAHIH010000001.1, forward strand.
CAATTACCACCCCAAGGAATTCTTCCGAAACCTCTGGTCAATTATTGCCAGTGGTCAAGTTTGGCGGGGAGAAATTAAAAATAAAGCCAAAGATGGCACCTATTACTGGGTCGATACCACCATCTTACCTTTCTTGGATGATAGAGACAAACCTTACCAGTATTGGGCGATCAGAACCGATATTAGCGATCGCAAACAAGCTGAGGAAGACCTAAAACAGGCAAAAGAAGCAGCAGTTCGCGCTGCGGCGCAAAGCGCAGTTGCCAACCGCGCCAAAAGCGAATTTCTCGCCAACATGAGCCATGAACTGCGCACCCCTCTCAATGGCATCCTCGGTTACACCCAAATCCTGAAACGCTCCAAAACCTTGACTCCTCAGTCTCTCAAGGGGATTGACATTATCCATCAATGTGGTAATCATCTGCTCACCCTGATTAATGACATTTTAGACCTGTCCAAAATTGAAGCTGGTAAAATGGAACTCTACCAGACAGATTTTCATTTTCCGTCTTTTCTTCAGAACCTGATTGACATCTGCAAAATCCGAGTTCAAAACAAGGACATTTTGTTTACTTACCAACCCCTTTCTGAACTTCCCAACGGCATCCATGCTGATCAAAAACGCCTGCGACAAGTGCTGATTAACTTACTGGGTAATGGGATTAAGTTTACTGACACTGGAGAAATTAAGTTTACAGTAAGTGTCCTTAAATCCAGGGAAAAGGAGAATGGACACATCAACAATAGCCAAGAACTGTTAACAACAATTCGATTTAAAATTGAAGACACCGGTATTGGCATGAGTCCGGAACAAATCGAACGGATATTTTTGCCTTTTGAGCAGGTGGGGAATCCCTTAAATAAAGCACAAGGGACGGGATTGGGATTAGCCATTACTCAGAAACTGGTTCAGATGATGGGGTCTAAGTTAGAAGTAAGCAGCCAGTTGGGCATTGGCACTGTGTTTTGGTTCGATTTGCACTTAAAAGAAACCACAGCTGTATCCAAACCCATGACTCCTAACACAGGGATTATTGGCTTCAAAGGTCAGCCACCCACAATTCTGGTGGTGGATGATAAGCAAGAAAATCGCTGGGTGATTGTCAATATGCTGGCTCCCCTGGGATTTGAACTAGTGGAGGCTAGCAATGGTCAAGAGGCTTTAGAGGAAGCCACAGCATTTCCACCAGATCTGATTATCACTGACTTGTTGATGCCACAGATGGATGGCTTTGAGATGATCCGACAGTTACGACAATCCCCCCAATTGCACTCAAAAGTAGTGATTGCGTCTTCGGCTAGTGTATTTGACACTGACAAGGAAAAAAGTAGTGAGGCTGGAGCGGATGATTTTCTGCCTAAACCAGTAGAGGCAGAAAAGCTACTAGAGATGTTACAAGTGCATCTGAAACTGGAATGGATTTATCAAGCAAAGCAGGAAGGAGGAAGTAGAAAGAAGAAAAACATCTCATCTCAAACCATAGAGATTGTCCCTCCTCCAGTCGAGAAACTTTCCCAACTTTACGATCTGGCTAGGGCAGGCTTAATCAATGACCTTTTAAAACAAATCGATAACCTAGAAAAATCCGATCCAAACACTATTGATTTTGTCCAACATATCCGTGAATTAGCTCAAAATTTTCAGTTGAAAAAAATTCGAGATTTTCTTAAAGACTATATTCAGTGAATTCAGAAGATGCCTTTTTAATTTCATAACAAGTTATCTGTAGCATATTTTTTAGATTTCAGAGACTAATTACAAACAGTAAGCTTGATGCCATAAGTGACTAAACAAATAAAATTTTATGAATAAAAACAAACTAATTAAGACTCTACTAAATCTCCAAAAAACAGTCCATTCTCTGCCCCTAGCACTCACTATTTTTACAGGGGTTATGTTTTCCCTACTAACGTTCATGGGAACTTGGAATTTGGAAAACAAAACCATCGAAAAAGAGTTTGAACAAGATGCAACCGATATTGTTTCCTTGCTCCAAAGAAGCCTTGACAAAAATCTACAACAACTGGAATCGATTGTTGGGGTCTATGCTGCCTCCGAAAAAGTGACTCGTCAGGAATTTCGGACGTTTGTCAAGCCTTACTTGTCAAATCATTCAGATATTCAAGCCCTAGAGTGGATTCCTTGGGTACCCCATGAGCAACGAGCCGCTTACGAACAAGCTGCCAAACAGGAGGGTTTTCCTAACTTTAAAATTATAGAACAGAATCCTCAGGGAGAGCTGATTAAGGCTAAACCCAGAGAAGAGTATTTTCCTGTCTATTTTGTTGAGCCATACCACGATAATGAGACAATGTTGGGTTTTGACCTAGCCTCGAATTCTGTCAGTTTGGAAGCTTTGCAATTATCACGAGATAGTGGCAAAGCGATCGCCACCCCACCCATGATATTAATGCATAAAAGCACCCAGCACCAACTAGGATTCCTAATTTTATGGCCAATTTATCGACAGAATACACCTACTAATTCAGTTATATCCCGTCGCCAAAATCTGGAAGGTTTTGCCTCAAGTGCGTTTTTGATTGGAGACGTCGTAGATAGGGCTTTAGAGTATCTACAACCGAGGGGGATTGATGTTTACCTGTTTCACGAATCTGCGCCAACAGAGGAGCGATTGCTCTATACCTATTCATCTAGTACACCCAAAGCATCAAAGGACTTGAAGGAGGAAGACTTTGCTAGCCTCAGAAATGGGTTACACCATACTGTAATTCTTGATGTCTCAGGACAGAAATGGTTGATTCTGTCTAAGCCCAATTCCGAATATATCGGGAGTCGAAGAACCTGGTATCCCTGGACTGTTTCGTTGGGGGGACTATTACTTACCATATTGCTGGCTATCTATATTAGCGATCGCATCTCAGCAGTAGCAGCACTGCTCGAGAGTGAAAGACAGCTAGAACAGCGAGTTGAGCAACGGACAGTGGAACTCCATAAAGCCAAAGAAGCAGCAGTTCAAGCAGCAGTGCAAAGTGAAGCTGCCAACCGTGCTAAAAGTACATTTCTTGCCAACATCACCCACGAAGTCCGTACTCCCCTCAACGGTATTTTGGGTTACGCTCAAATCCTGAAACAATCAACTAACCTAACGGCTAGCGACAAGAAAGGTATTGATATTATCGAGCAGTGCGGCTCTAATCTGCTCAGCCTGATCAATGAGATTTTAGACCTCTGTACAATTGAAGCTGATAAATTAGAACTCCACTCCCAAACGGTTGATTTTGGTACCTTATTGAAGGACATCGTGGAAATTTGTCAGGTGAAAGCAGAACAAAAGGGTATTTCCTATAGTTACCAAGCAAATTCTCGACTACCTAGAGCAATTAATGTTGACGAAAAACGCTTGCGACAAGTGCTGATTAACTTACTCGACAATGGCATTAAATTTACTGAAACAGGGGGAGTAACCTTTAAGGTTAGTGTCCTTGAATCAAGGAAAAATGCCAAAAATGAAACAACAAATAAACTCCAACAGATTACCACTATTCGCTTTCAAGTAAAAGACACGGGTATTGGGATGAATAGCGAGCAATTATCTAAACTATTTTTGCCATTTGAAAAGCTAGATAACACCTCTGGTTATGTGGAAGGAACTGGACTGGGTTTAGCAATTACTCAGAAACTTGTCAAGATCATGGGTGGCGAGATTAATGTCGAGAGTAACCCAGGCCAAGGTAGTATTTTTACTATAGATTTAGACGTACAAACTTATCCAGAATCCGATCAAATCAAATTTACTAAAAATCAGCAAAAAATAGTTGATATTCAAGAACAAAATAATAACAGTATATCAGTGAAAACAACAGAAATTGTTAGTCCTCCAAAAGAAAAACTAGTCTACCTCTACGATCTGGCTATGTCAGGCTTAATCAATGACCTTTTAGAGGAAGTCGATCAGCTAGAACAAAATGATGAGATATTTATACCATTTTCCCAAGCTATCCGTCAATTATCCGAAAAATTTCAAATTAAAAAAATTCGAGAATTCATCAAACAATACCTGTAACGTAATGGATGCATCTCATATTTGTAAAAAAGAAGGGAAGTGTGGGGAGGGTGGGGAGATAGGGAGATGGGGAGATGGGGAGATGGGGGAGATTTTTATTAATGGTAATTGTTATAACATGATATTATGCTTCTATTTTTTTGAGTGTTTTTGCATGCATTTAGATGCACCATAAAGTAATTAGATAAACCTGGTGAATAACACTATAAATGCCAAGTCAATGAAGCAAGGGAAATTGATAGCAGACTGAAACTGTTACTTGGGTAGCACTGGTTGGGAATTCTATAATATAACTATTGTATTTACCACTTTATTTACAACTGTATGTACAACCCCACAATCATTAAATAATTCCCAATAGTTGATTGAGTGATAAAAGACAATGGCTGCCTCTCCCTTGAGGAGGATATGGAGAAATGATATGACTAAATTAAAAACAGACTCAACCACCGAATCTTCATTGTCAAAGACGGTTTCAACCAACTCATCCCAACCTTTAACAGGTCCCCTTGTCTGGTTCAGAAAGCAGCTAAATCGCCTTAATATCAGTCAAAAGATTGCCTATGGGTATGGTATTGCCCTTGGGATTGCTGTTCTGGGAACAACAGTTGGACTCCTTATTGGCAATAACTACCAAAACTATGCCCAGAACTTAAGAGAAGATGCTTTAGAAGAAAGCGAGCTTCTCATGGAATTGCAACGTCACCTGCTGGAAATACAAATACACCATCAATACTTCGCTGTTTTGTTCCAGCAACCAGACATTTTTAAGGAAGAGTATTCTCGTTTTAAAAAGCATTCCCGATTAGCCCAGCAAAACTGGTTAGCATTAAAAGAATCTTACAAAAATCCAGAGGTGGATGAGGGATCAGAGGAAGTTGAACTTTTCAATAACCTTATCAAAAATTATGACAGCCTAATACAAGTATACACCCAACGGGTAGAGGCACTATTGCAGCCAATCGATCCGTCGAATTTGAAGCCAGAAGAAATCGAGACAGCCCACAAAAATTTTCTAGAGTTAAGCAAGAGTCATTTAGGGCTAAACCTCAGGAGTTTCGTCTATGATCTTGAGGAAATAATAGAGGAGGTTGAGGAGGAAAGACCACATGCCAAAGCTGTGCTAGATGCTTCTGAAAGGCTTCGGACTCGAATCATTTTGATAACCATGATCCTATCAATTTCAACCGCAGCCCTATTAGCCTTCTATACCAGTAAAACACTGTTAGCAGCTCAAGAAGTAGAAATCCAACGTCAACAGCTCCTGAGCCAAGAATTACAAGGGGCTAAAGAAACCGCTGAAATTGCCAACCGTGCTAAAAGTGAGTTCCTGGCCAATATGAGTCATGAACTGCGCACCCCCCTCAATGGCATCCTCGGCTATACCCAAATCCTCCAACGCTCTAAAATCATGAGTCCTGAGGAACTCAAGGGCATCCGTGTCATCCACCAATGTGGCAACCACCTACTGACCTTGATTAACGATATTTTAGACATTTCTAAAATCGAAGCCAGGAAAATGGAACTGTACCCAAGCAATTTTCATTTTCCCTCCTTTCTAGAAAATCTAGTTGATATCTGCCGTATCCGCGCTGATCAGAAGGAAATTTCCTTTAGTTACCAACCCCAGAATCAACTCCCCAATCACATCCATGGCGATGAAAAACGCCTGCGACAAATACTAATTAACTTACTGGGTAATGGGATTAAATTTACTGACACTGGAGCAGTCACTTTCAAGGTCAATGTCTTGGAATCAAAGCCCTTAACAACAAAGGAAGACAAAAAGCCAAACAACCATGGACTGATCAGAACAATTCGGTTTCAAATTGAAGACACCGGTATTGGTATGAGTCCGGAACACATCGAACGCATAGTGTTGCCCTTCGAGCAGGTGGGGAATCCCTTAAGTCGAGCCGAAGGCACCGGATTGGGATTAGCCATTACTCAGAAACTGCTTGAGATGATGGGGTCTACTTTGGAAGTGCAAAGCCAACTCGGTGTTGGCAGCGTATTTTGGTTCGATTTGGACTTGCCAGAAGCGACAGGGGTAACTGATGTGATTGTTCCTGATCAGACAATTATTGGTTTCCAAGGCAAAGAGCGCAAAATTCTGGTGGTCGATGATAAACCAGAAAATCGCTGGGTACTGGTGAATCTGCTAGCTCCCCTTGGCTTTGAACTAAAAGAAGCGAGCCATGGTAAAGAAGGTTTAGAGAAAGCTAAACAGTTCCAACCAGATCTGATTATTACTGACTTGTTGATGCCACAGATGGATGGTTTTGAGATGATCCGACAGTTGCGAGAATCCTCCCAATTCTCATCAGTACCAGTGATCGCTTGTTCAGCCAGTGTGTTTGATGATCACCAGCATCACAGTATTGAGGCTGGAGCAGATGATTTTCTGCCCAAGCCAGTAGAGTCAAAAAAGCTATTAGAGACGTTACGGGAATATCTGAAACTAGAATGGGTTTATGAAGAAGAAGAAGATAAAGATACAAAGGTAAGCAGCAAGGCACCCTCCCCCCTCAAAACTGAAAACTCGATGGTGCCGCCCTCAAAAGAAGCACTAGACCACCTGTACGATCTGGCGAAGACTGGCTTAATTAGCGAGATTTTAAAACAAGTGGAAATCCTGGAAAAATCTGATGATAAGTTAATCCCGTTCAGCCAACATCTCCGTCAATTAGCCGAAGACTTTAACCTCAAGAAAATTCGACAGTTTATTCAGCAATATCGGGATAAATAATAATTATAGCAAAGGGAGCAGGGAGTAGGGAGTAGGGAGTAGGGAGTCGGGAGTAGGTAGTATAGGTAATAAAATTGAATGTAGCTTATAAGTATAATAAACGCAATATTACAATTAACTATTACTAACCAATATAACTATTTTTGGTTAGTAAATTTTAAATAACAAATAGTTTATTTTTAGATATTTAAGTAATAAAAAAAAATATTAAATATTATCATGAAATACTGCATCAATACAGTGATAACAATCAATTTCAGTACTCAAAGAATGAAATATTATTACTGCTCCCTGCTCCCTGCTCCCTGCTCCCTGCTCCCTGCTCCCTGCTCCCTGCTCCCTGCTCCCTGCTCCCTGCTCCCTGCTCCCTGCTCCCTGCTCCCTAAACTCCAATAATTTGTAACTCACCCAAGTAAAAACTGCTGTAATATAACCAATGATATCCCATCGAAAAAGTGATGAAATAAACTAGAGATTAAGCTTAAACTGTTATTTTGGTAAGATTAGCTGGGAATTCTATAATATGATTATTGACTATTGTGGAATCCCACAACTGTAAACCATTCGCAAGAGCTTATCTTAGTGATAAAAGACAATGGCTGCATCTCTCTTGAGGAGGATATGAATAAATGATATGACTAAGTTAAAAACAGACTCAACCACCGAATCTTGATTGTAAAAAACGGTTTCAACCAACTCATCCTAACCTTTAACAGGCTCCCTTGTCTGCTTCAGAAAGGGTCGTGTTGCACTTTTATGCGATTGACTCTAGCACTAGAACCTAAGTTGCTCAAGGCATGTCTGAGGCTGACCAAAAACCCGTGATTATCAAAGGTAAAATTAATAGTTTATTGGAGATGTCTAATGAAGTTAAATAGCTGGTTCACCCTAGCTCTAGGGACGAGCCTAGCCATGTTGGTAAGCTGCACCCCCAACACCAACCAAGCCACCAATGTCCAACAAGCCCAGCAGGAAATCAAGATTACTGGGGCAGGGAGTCCCTATCCAGCAATGAAGGTATTAGCTACTGCCTATGAAGCCAAGACTGAAAACACAGTCATTACCTTTTTGCCAAAAAGTCAATCCCCTGGTGGAATCGCTGGCACTAAAGACAAATTGGTTGATATTGGTACTGTTACCAGGACTTTGAAACCAGAGGAGGATGATGGCTCTTTAGTATATCGGGAAATCGCCAAAGATGGTTTAGTAGTAGCAACTCACCCTAGTGTCGTAGGAGTAACCAATTTGCAAACCGAACAACTCAAGGCCATCTACAGCGGAAAGGTGACCAATTGGCAAAAGGTAGGGGGACCAGACGCAACAATTATCGTGCTGGATCGACATGAAGATGAGTCAGCCAAGAAACTATTGCGGAAATACTATCTTGGATCAGACCTCAAGAATGCTCCAGAAGCAGTGATTTTGCGCCACGAAGCTGATTTAATTGCAGCGGTCCAGAGTACACCCTACAGCATCGGTGCTTTCTCCCTGGCCTATGCGATCGCTAATCAGCTACCTGTGAACCGCCTCAGTCTAGATGGCGTGGAACCCACCCCCGAAAACATTAAGTCAGGTAAATATAAAATGGCGCGTCGCCTTGGCATCGTCTACCGCCAGACCCCCTCAGATATCTCCCAAACCTTTATTGACTTCGCCTTTAGCAAAGAAGGAGGCAACCATCTGCTCGAATCAGGGTTCATACCATCTAGCCAGGAACAGGAGTAGTAGTGACATGTTCCGACAGATGTACTCGAAACTTTCCCTCAGAGCAAAAATACTATTGCCGATGCTCTTTGTGTTCCTGGGAATGTGGATAGTAGGAACCTTTAGTTTGGGCTATTTTTTCACTAAGCGTCTGGAACAGCAAGTGCAAGAGGAGATCGAGGACTTCTCATCCATACAATTGCATGCCTTTGAACAGGAAAAAGAAACTCTATTTTTGAAAGCAAGGTGGATAGCTGACAGAGAGGATGTTTCCACATTAGTTGCAGCAGGGAACCGGCAAAAGCTGTTTCAGTATTTACTGCCGATACAGTTATCTTATCAGCTCGATCTGCTTAAACTCGTAGACAAGAACGGGTCTATATTGCTGGAACTGCGGCAGGCAGACCTTAACCAAGTTGAGCTACTCGACGAGACAGTCAACCAAGCGGCAAGCATTGGGATGGATTTGTTCGATTTCGTGCCAGCTGAAGACAATGCCCCATCGCTCCTAGTCGGTCTAACCTCGGTGAAGTCTGCCCAGGAAATCTTAGGGGGAATAATCGTTGGCATTACTATTAGCGATGAATGGCTCGAACAATTACGCCCCCATAGGCACCATCACCTCGTTACCTTCTATGATTCTCAGGTTACTGCCTCTACCTTAACCGATGCTAAAAATGCTCCTTGGCAGCCACCGCCAATCAAATCCCTACCAGTGCAGGTCACTATTGCCGAGAAAAACTACATTGCCAAAAGTGTAGAGATCACCGGGATCAATGGTAAGGGGGGCAAACTGGTTTTACTGTACTCCGCCGCACCTCTTGAGCAGGTGCAGGGAAAGTTGTGGTTCAGTATCAGTGCTTTGTGCTTGCTGGGGTCAGCAATTACCACCGTAGTTGCCAACAGGGTCACTTTCTTGATTACCCGTAACATTCAACAAGTAACAGAGGTAGCCCAGCGCGTCACTCAAGATGATAATTTTACTCTACAAGCCCCGATCATATCCCAAGATGAAATAGGAGTCTTAGCCACTTCTCTGAATCATCTTATTCAACAAGTAAAGCATCTTTTGGCATCCAAAGAAGCAGAAGTCCAACGTCAACAGCTCCTCAGCCAAGAATTACAAGCAGCTAAAGAAACCGCTGAAATTGCCAACCGTGCCAAAAGTGAGTTCCTGGCCAATATGAGTCATGAACTGCGCACTCCCCTCAATGGCATCCTCGGCTATACCCAAATCCTCCAACGCTCTAAAATCATGAGCCCTGAAGAACTCAAGGGCATCCGTGTCATCCACCAATGTGGCAACCACCTACTCACCCTGATTAACGATATTTTAGACATTTCTAAAATCGAGGCTAAGAAAATGGAACTGTACCCAACCAATTTTCATTTTCCCTCCTTTTTAGAAAATCTAGTTGACATCTGCCGTATCCGCGCTGATCACAAAGATATTGTATTTATTTACCAACCCCAAAATCAACTCCCCAATCACATCCATGGCGATGAAAAACGCCTGCGACAAATACTAATTAACTTACTGGGTAATGGGATTAAGTTTACTGACACTGGGACAGTGACTTTCAAGGTAAATGTCTTAGAGTCAAAGCCCTTAACAAAAGGAGAAGACAAAAAACAAAACAACCATGGAATTTTGAGAACAATTCGGTTTCAAATTGAAGACACCGGTATTGGTATGAGTGCAGAACACATCGAACGCATAGTGTTGCCCTTTGAGCAGGTGGGGAATCCCTTAAGTCGAGCCGAAGGCACCGGATTAGGATTAGCCATTACTCAGAAACTGCTTGAAATGATGGGGTCTACTTTGGAAGTGCAAAGCCAGCTCGGTGTGGGCAGTTTATTTTGGTTCGATTTGAAGTTGCCAGAAGCCACAGAAGTAACTGATGCGATCGCTCCTAACAAGACAATTATTGGTTTCCTTGGCCAAGGCCGCAAAATTCTGGTGGTGGATGATAAACCGGAAAATCGCTGGGTACTGGTGAATCTGCTAGCTCCCCTTGGCTTTGAACTCGAAGAAGCGAGCCATGGTCAAGAGGGTTTACAGAAAGCCACACAGTTCCAACCGGATCTGATTATTACTGACTTGTTGATGCCACAGATGGATGGTTTTGAGATGATCCGACAGTTGCGAGAATCCTCCCAATTCTCATCAGTATTAGTGATCGCTTGTTCAGCCAGTGTGTTTGATGATCACCAGCACCAAAGTAGTGAGGCTGGAGCAGATGATTTTTTGCCCAAGCCAGTAGAGTCAAAAAAGCTATTAGAGAAGTTACAGGTAAATCTGAAACTAGAATGGGTTTATGAAGAAGAAGAAGATAAAGATAAAAACCTCACGACCAAGGCACCATCCCCTCTCAAAACTGAAAAGTCGATGGTGCCGCCCTCAAAAGAAGCACTAGACCACCTGTACGATCTGGCGAAGACTGGCTTAATTAGCGAGATTTTAAAACAAGTGGAAATCCTGGAAAAATCTGATGATAAGTTAATCCCGTTCAGCCAACATCTCCGTCAATTAGCCGAAGACTTTAAACTCAAGAAAATTCGACAGTTTATTCAGCAATATCGGGATAAATAATAATTATAGCAAAGGGAGCAGGCAGTAGGGAGTAGGGAGTAGGGAGTAGGGAGTAGGGAGTAGGGAGTAGGGAGTAGGGAGTAGGGAGTAGGGAGTAGGGAACAGGGAACAGGAAAGTGGGAAAAGGGAAAAAATATTGTTTACCTCATTAGGCTATAAAAAGCTATAAATTCAAAAAATTTATTTATTCATAAATAAATAAATAAAACCAGGCATAAAACTCTATATTGTGTATAGCAATCCGTGTAGGAATTGTGAGAATTTTTGTTCCCTACTCCCGTCTTGATGCAGTCGCTCATGGGGGAAACCACGGCAGTCGCTGGGGGAACGGCAGTCGCTCATGGGGGAGACCACGGCAGACCGCGAGTGGGGGAAACCACGGCAGACCGCGAGTGGGGGGAACCCCCAAGACCGCACTGCCTCCCCAAGACCGCGCTGCCTCCCCAAGACCGCGCTGCCTCCCCAAGACCGCGCTGCCTCCCCAAGACCGCGCTGCCTCCCCAAGACCGCGCTGCATCGCTACTCCCTACTCCCTACTCCCTACTCCCTGCTCCCTGTTCCCTGTTCCCTGTTCCCTGTTCCCTGTTCCCTTTGCTATAGGATTGATTCATAACTAATCCTACAGGTATATAGTTGCGGCAGAAGTACTGAATATTATCTTAAAAAAAATCCTACTACAGTTTTTTGTGTAATTAAAGGGAACAATTAAAGGGAAACAGTGAACATAATACTTTTGAAAAAGTAGCAAAAAATCAACTAGTTAATCGGAGCAATGAAAACTATCAAACAAATTAGCCCTATAGCGGAAATAAACTACTTTCTAGCTATTTTTATACCTTTAACGATAGGGATAGGAAGTTTTCTAGTGCTCATGCATCGCACCGAGGTTAAGGTTGACACAACAGAAGTCAACCTTAATGAAATCCGTAATGTTGAGATGGCAGCTCAACGAGCAGCTAGTGATTTCCATGTCATTGTATCAGACTTGAGATTCCTAGCCAATCAAAATGAGTTACGAGGAATGTTAGATAGCACCAGTGATGCTCTCCAAGAAACTGAAAAGTGGCGCATGGCTCTTACTCAAGAATATCTGATCCTGCTTCGAGAGAAAGGGCTTTATGACCAAATTCGCTTTCTGGATACAACTGGTAAAGAAATTGTTAGAGTCAACTTTAACCAGGGTCAGCCGGTTATTGTGCCTGAGGAACAACTGCAAGTCAAGGCAAATCGTTACTGGTTTCAAAAAACCTTAGCTTTGCCAAAGGGAGAAATGTTTGTCTCTCCCCTAGACCTGAATGTCGAAAATGGAAAAATTGAACACCCCCTGAAGCCAGTAATTCGCGTTGGTAGCCCTGTGTTTGACAGTTATGGTCAGAAACGGGGCATCGTCATCATTAACTATTTTCCTAAACATTTCATCAATAGTTTGGAACCCGAAAATAACACCTCTTTAGGGGAAATGATGCTGTTGAATGGTGAGGGATTTTGGCTGAAGGGAACCAACCCAGAGGATGAATGGGGATTCATGTATCCTAACCGCAAAGACCGTACCTTTGCCAAGGCGTTTCCAAAAGCATGGCAACGGATTTCTAAGGCTGATCACGGGCAGTTTGAAACTGCCAACGGTAAGTTTACCTTTACCACTGTTCATCCTTTCTACGAGATGCAAACAGCTAAAACTGCTGTACAAAAGCGTTTTTCTGATCTCACTAGGATCGATGCTAACTCCGATACCTGGAAAATTGTCACCTACATTTCCCCTAAGGTGATAAATAAACGCTCCCGTGATTCCTGGAAGCCGCTAGGGCTGCTTTATGGTAGTTTAGTGGTGCTAATTGGTATTGGTTCTAGCTTACTAGCACGGGCTAAGGTAGAGCATCAGCACGCAGAAGAGGAACTGGGACTGAGTCAGGAACGCTTGCAGCTAGCCTTAGAAGGATCCGGTGATGGACTCTGGGACTGGAACATCACGACTGGAGAGGTTTATTACAGTCCCCGGTGGTTAGAAATGCTGGGCTATGATGTGGATGAGCTACCAGGATACCTCAGCAGTTGGGAAAAGCTGATACATCCAGAGGATAAACCCTTGGTAAGGTCGTTGCTGAATGCTTGTCTAAAGAACAGTTCGGTTCTCTTTGCCTGTGACCATAGAGTACGAACCAAATCCGGTCAATGGAAATGGATTGCCATTTACGGTAAAGTGGTTGCTCATGATCACAAGGGCAACCCGAAACGAATGGCAGGAACCCATAAAGATATTAGCGATCGCAAACAGGCCGAGGAAGAACTGCGGCTGAGCAGAGAACGCTTTCGCACGCTCTATGAAAATACACCAGTTATGCTGCATTCGATTGATAGCAATGGCAGATTGCTCAGTGTCAGTAACTACTGGCTTGAGAAGCTAGGCTACGAGCGTAGTGAAGTTATTGGAAGACAATCCACTGATTTTTTAACAGAATCACCCCAGTACGCCCAAGGGGTGTTTCTGCCTAAATGTTTTGAGACAGAAATGTGCTTGGATGTTCCCTATCAGGTGATTTGCAAGAATGGAGAAATCATTGACGTGCTTCTTTCCGCTATTGCTGAACAAGATGAGTTAGGTCAGGTGGTTCGGTCTCTAGCGGTTATGGTTGATGTCACTGCTCGCAACCGAGCGGAAGCCGCACTGCAACATGCTAAAGAGGCTGCGGAAGTTGCCAATCGTGCCAAAAGCGAATTCCTGGCTAACATGAGCCACGAACTAAGAACCCCCCTTAATGGTATCCTTGGCTACACCCAAATCCTCAAAAAGTCCAAAACCATGACCCCTGAGGAACTCAAAGGCGTCCACATCATTCATCAGTGTGGTTCACACCTGTTAACCCTAATTAACGACATTCTGGATCTCTCCAAAATTGAAGCCAGGAAAATGGAACTCGTTCCTAGAAATGTTCATTTTTCCTCCTTTCTGGAAAACCTGGTTGACATCTGCTGTATCCGCGCTGATCAGAAGGACATTGTATTTACTTACCAACCCCTTTCTCAACTCCCCAATGGCATCTATGGGGATGATAAACGCCTACGACAAGTACTGATGAACCTGCTAAGTAATGCCATCAAGTTTACCGACTCTGGGGAAGTAACCTTCAAAGTGAGTGTCCTTGAATCTACGCAAAATGATAACCCCCCATCACCCCCCTCCACCCGACCCTTCACAACGGAGGTAGACAATGGTCAAAAAGAGCTTAAGAAAGAACAAAGGACAAAAATCCGGTTTCAAGTAGAAGATACTGGGATTGGTATAACCCCAGAGCAATTAGAAACGATTTTTTTGCCCTTTGAGCAAGTAGGAAATCCCTTTCGCAAAGCAGAAGGGACAGGATTGGGATTAGCGATTACTCAGAAACTCTTGTCCATGATGAACTCTAGCTTAGAAGTAAGGAGCCAGCCCGGAATTGGCACTGTGTTTTGGTTTGATTTGGAGTTGCCAGAAGCCACAGAAAGCTTAGATGCCCCAATGGCTTCTCAAACAGGGATCATTGGCTTCAAAGGTAAGGAGCGGAAAATCCTGGTAGTGGATGATCAATGGGAAAATCGCATGGTTTTGGTTAATCTGCTTGCCCCCCTTGGGTTTGAACTGGTGGAGGCAACCAACGGTCAAGAGGGTTTGGAGAAAGCTCAGTGTCAGCCTGACGTAATTATTACCGACTTGCTCATGCCAGGGATCGATGGTTGGGAATTAATCCGACAGCTGCGAGAATCCCCCCAATTAAAGTCAGTAGTGGTGATTGCTTGCTCAGCCAGCGTATTTAATACTCACCAACACAAGAGTATTGAGTCTGGGGCGGACGAGTTTCTGCCCAAGCCAGTAGATTCAGAAAGACTATTCGAGATATTACGGATGCATCTGAGACTGGAATGGGTGTATGAAGGAAAAGAACAAGGAGAAAAGATGATGGCTGAAAACATCTCATGTCAAACTACAGAGATTATCCCTCCCCCAGCTGAAAAACTTGCTCAGCTCTATGATTTGGCCAGAACAGGCTTAATCAGCGAAATTTTAGAACAAGTGGATAATCTGGAAAAATCCGATGAAAAATTGGCGATTTTTGCCCAACATATCCAGCAATTCGCTCAAGGCTTTCAGGTCAAAAAAATCCAAGATTTCATCAAACAATACCTATAACGTAATTAGTTAAGAGGTAAGCCTATGCGCTACAGATGGTGCTACTTTAGGTGCCCTCAGCTAACGCCCTACGCCCATGCTACCCTTGCCAGCGAGCCAATAGCCTACTTTCCGGCTAAGCAAACGCTCATTGATAATGAGAGCAAAGTTTTAGGGTTTAATGGGATTAACATTAATAAAATCCTATTTATACGGCTTAACTATTACGACTTAATGCTGATAGCTTTATGGTTAGGTTGATTAGGATTTATTATGAGCATTTAGTAACATTAATTGGTTAATTGCTTTGACCACTCTATAAAAAGGTGTAACAATGATCAATGGCCAGAATGAACAACTAATATTAATTGTAGATGATATCGCCACCAATTTAGAAGTACTATCCACTACATTGATCAGTGCTGGTTTCAAAGTTGCAGTCGCCACTGATGGCGAAAGCGCCATTGAACAGGTTGACTATAAACCGCCGGATCTGATTGTGTTAGATGTAATGATGCCAGGAATTGATGGATTTGAAACGTGCCATCGGCTGAAGGAAAATCCGTTAACCCGTGAAATTCCCGTGATTTTTATGACAGCGCTGAGCGAGACCGTGAACAAGGTCAAGGGTTTTTCTCTTGGAGCAGTGGACTATCTGACCAAACCGATTCAGTCAGAGGAAGTATTAGCCAGAGTTAGAACCCATTTGCAACTGCAAAGTCAGGCAAAGGCCCTCAAGGAGCAAAATGCCCTTCTTAAAGAGGAAATTGAACAGCGAAGGTCAGCAGAAGCGAGGTGGCAAAACACCCTAGAACAGCTCGAAGCTGCCCAAAGCCAGATAATCGCCCAAGAAAAACTCGCTGCTCTTGGACAACTGGTTGCAGGAATCGCTCACGAAATCAATACTCCCCTGGGAGCAATTCGCTCCTGTGTGGGCAATCTGTCTAACTTCTTCAACGACCACCTCCACCAATTACCCTCATTTTTTCAAGGACTCTCGCCAGAACGTCAGTCGGATTTGTTGGCCTTACTCCAATACTCCAGCCGACAGACTACCCCTCTATCTACCCGAGAGCAACGTCAACTCAAACGAAGGTTGAAAAGCCAACTGGAATCCTACGCTATTGATAAAGCCGTAAAGCTAGCCAATTTATTAGCGGGAATTGGGGTTTATGAGGACTTCGAAGAGTTTTTGCCTCTCCTGAAAGACCCAGACAACGAAATGATTTTAACCACTGCCTATCAATTAGCTAACCTCTATACCAGTACGCGCAACATTACCACTGCCGTAGAACGAGCTACAAAAGTGGTGTTTGCCTTGAAAACTTATGCTCGTTATGACTCTAGTGGGGAAAAGATAGATGCACAGATTACTGACGGGATTGACACGGTCTTGACTCTTTATCATAACCAACTCAAACATGGCGTAGACGTCTACAGAAACTATGACGATTCTTTGCCAGTTATCCGGTGCTATCCTGATGAACTCAATCAAGTCTGGACTAATCTGATTCACAATGCCCTCCAAGCCATGGAGAACAAGGGGAATTTAATCATTAATGTCAGGCAGGAAGATGACCAAATCAAGGTCAGCATTACTGACACTGGCAAGGGGATTCCTCCTGAAATTCAGCCGAAAATCTTTCAGCCGTTCTTTACCACGAAACCCGCTGGAGAAGGCAGTGGCTTGGGATTAGATATTGTTAGGAAAATTGTAGAGAAACATCACGGACACATGGAGGTGGAGTCCGTACCCGGTGAAACTACCTTTACAGTTTCCCTACCGATTCAGCAGCCACACCCGATGGCTGAGGAGGTACATTGAGATGATGAACCTGAAACTGTTATTTGGACAGGATTGCTGGGGAACTTTATAAGTGTAGCTAGTTATCAGTGTAGCTAGTTCATAAACAATCGTCCAAGGCAAGAAAACCCGGTCTAGGCAAGAGCGGGGAGTGTCAAAACTGTGGCTAGTTGCAGTCCATGTCATTAAATCATCCATAGTAACCAAGAATGATTACACTCCCAGGCTATCGGCTCACTGAGGGAATTTACTAAGCGCCTTAGAACCCTAGTTTATCAAGGGGTGTGTGAGGCTGACCAGAAATTTGTCATCTTCGATCAAAACCGTAAGATTACTGATGCGATTAGCCCGAAGGGCTACGCTACGCGAACGCGACCTTGCCTACTCAACCCATCTCGACCGTCTCCCTACCTTTTCATACCAATTTTTCAAAGTAGGACTACAGATATAGATGGAGAAATGGGGAGATGGGGAGATGGCCAGATGAAATTGATGTGTAGCCGTAATGAGCCAGAATTGGTATGAATTCAATGAGGAAACTAGTCATGTCTGACGCCGTAATTTTATGTGTTGATGATGAAATATCGATCTTGAAAAGCTTGGAGATGGAACTTCAAGCAGCTTTTGAAGATAAGTATCTCTATGAATTTGCTGAAAGTGCTGATGAAGCCTTGGAAATCATTGATGAACTCTATGATAATGGAGAGCAAATTCTAATTATTGTCTCCGATTGGTTAATGCCAGGAATGAAAGGGGATCAATTTCTGATTAATGTCCATCACAAATATCCCGATATTATTAAAGTGATGCTAACGGGACAAGCTGATGACGAAGCGGTTGAACGGGCGCAACAATATGCTAACCTATATCGATGTTTACACAAACCCTGGAATACTCAGGAATTAATTTTAACAATTCAGTCTGCTTTAGTCGAATTATGAATCGAACTGCCATTATCTGCGTTGATGACGAACAAACTATCCTAGATAGTCTGAAGATGGAGTTAGAAACTACTTTGGGAGATAACTATCTGATTGAAATTACCCAAGGTGGGGAAGAAGCTTTAGAAGTATTCTCAGAATTAGTAGAGGATAACTATGAAGTTGCGCTGGTTATTTCCGACTACATCATGCCCAATCTGAAAGGGGATGAATTACTCAAGCGCATTCATAATATTTCACCCAAAACCCTCAAAATTATGTTGACTGGGCAAGCGGATTTGGAAGCGGTGGGAAATGTGATTAACTATGCTAAATTATATCGTTATATCCCTAAACCTTGGCAGGCTGACGACCTCAGAATCACGGTAAAAGAGGCATTGTATAGTTATTCTCAGGATAAGGCGCTAGCTGAAAAAAATGCTCAACTCCAGACAATGAATAAAGCGCTAGAACAATCAAACCGCGAACAAGCTGACTTAATTTCCCAACTCCACGAAAATGAGAATCGCTTGAGGCAGTTCTTAGAAGCTATGCCTGTGGGAGTATGTGTAACCGATGCCAAGGGTAAGCCTTATTTGATCAATAAAGCTGGACAGCAGATTTCAGACCGAGCCATCATAGAGTCAGCTACAGGGTCACAGTTACAAGACACTTATCAGATTTATCTCGCTGGAACTGAGCAACTTTACCCGAAAGCAGAGAATCCGATTTTGAGGGCGTTGCAGGGGGAGAGTGTAGCAGTTGACGATATGGAAATACGCCAACGGGACAAGATGATTCCTGTAGAAGCTTGGGGTACACCTATCTATGATCAAGACGGAAATGTGGCCTATGCGATCGCAGCCTTTCAAGACATCACCGAACGTAAACGAGCCGAAGCCGAGCGGGAGCGATTACTCGCGGAACTCTCTCAACTGAATCAGGATTTGCAGCAAGCCAATGCCCAACTAGAAGACTATTCCCACAACTTAGAAGAGAAAGTAGAACAAAGAACCGTCGAATTAAAAGCTGCTCAACAGCAGATTGTTGTCCAAGAAAAACTTGCCTCCCTCGGGGCGTTAACCGCAGGTATTGCCCATGAGCTCAGAAATCCTCTCAATTTTGTTAACAACTATGCTGAAGGTTCGGTTGAGCTGGTGGAGGAAGCGATTGAAGAACTTGACAACCAATCTGAACATCTCGATCCAGACGCTGTAGACTATCTCAAAGAGATTTTAACCGACATCAAAGAAAATTCCCTAGCCATCAATAAGCACGGTAACAGAGCCGATGGCATTATTAGCAGTATGATGCTGCACGCACGAAGCGAGAGCTCTCAACATCAACTGACTGACCTCAATGAACTTTTAGCCGAAGCAGTACAGTTGGTGTATCACAGCAAGCGAGCCTCTGACAATCGCTTCAATATTACGATTGACACAGATTACGATAACTCTATTGAACAATTAGAGCTAGTATCAAATGATCTCAGCCGCGCCTTCATTAACCTACTTGACAATAGTTGCTATGCGGTTCAAGCCAAACAGCAATCTTATCAGTCAAATCCAGATCAGGTGGACGAAGCCTTTACCCCGACATTGCGGGTCAAAACCCAAAATCTGGAGCAGACGGTAGAAATCCGCATCCGTGACAATGGTATAGGGATACCACCGAAGATTCAAGAGAAAATTTTCCATCCTTTCTTTACCACTAAACCAACTGGAGAAGGAACAGGATTAGGATTATCAATGACCCATGATATCATCGTCGGTCAACATGGAGGAACCTTGAAGCTGGAAACTGAAGTGGGAGCGTATAGTGAATTTATCATCACTTTACCTAAACCAGGCGAATAGAGCTTATCATTTCAGACTTGAGTATTTCGAACCTGCTTGATCAGGGAAATTAGCATCCTGGTCAAGCTACTACGTTTTCCATAGGTTTTCCCAGTGCCAGCAAATTAATTGACATTAAAAATTGCTACTTAGCCTATTAATTAGCTAAAGATATCCTTCAAAATGTCTGCTATTCCCTCTTCTTTATAATCCTTAAATTCACCAGCATCAAACCAGATACCATAGCATACCGGGCATTTTTCATACCGAATATGAGTCTGTTTTATATCAACCATTTTGGTCAGTTTTGTCTGGCATTTAGGGCAATTGATATCTCTAATTTCATTAAATTTACTCCCTGTTTTCGGGTCACCTGTATCTATAATCTCGGAACCTTTTATCTCCTTCAACAGTTGAGCTTCCATGGAATCAAACCAGATCCCTTGACAACTGGTGCAGCGGTCTACAGGAATAGTTGAATACACAACTGCTTCTAAGGTTCCTTCACATTTAGGGCATTTAAGCTGGGTCATTTGGCTAAACCATCTCTAGGATTTACATATCATACTCGGTAGCCAGACATAATTCAAGTTGACTGTTCAGACCAGGGAACTTTGGATCGGGGATCGGGTATCTTGGAACAGAAAGGGTTTGAGCAACTTTAAGTTTCTTAACCAATTTAACATAATTAATTTAACATAAATTATGTCCAGTTATTTATTTTATACTTACCAAAAATAGAGATTTTATGATACAGCCAAAACCAGGAGTGACATAATAACTGCGACTGCTCCTAGAACAACTAGTCCCATCTGCCGGAGCAAAAAGACTTCAGCTCCAGACCACCCAACAGCAGTGGCAGCAATAATAGCGCGAGCAGGTGAAATCATCGTGGCGTGGGCGCTAGCTCCGTTCTGAGCTCCCATCAGCCACTCTAGTGGTAAGCCAGACTGAATGCTTACCTCTTGTTGTAATTGGGAAAGCAGGGCATTACTCGCAGTATTTGAACCAGTAATCCAGCCTCCTAGAGCAGCTAACCAAGGTGCAACCCATATATACTTGTCACCAAGTGTTGCTGCGGCCATGCCTAGACTAGCTATCATGCCACTGGCTTGCATAACTTGAGAGGCTGCTAGAAAACAGGCGAGTGCTATGGCTCCAGGGATAAATTGTTGCCAAGCTTGTATTGTTATTACTTGCAGTTTGTGTACGACTGTTCCCAAAATTGTGACTGTAGCCAAAGCTGTCAAAAGTAAATAAAAGCCTGGGTTGTAAAGCAGCGGTAGATTTAGATTGATGGCAGCTATGGATATCACAAAATGGCTCTTCAGCCAAATTTTTATAGGAACAACTAAGCGAGAAATCAGCAGAATTGCTGTCAGAATCCCGTAGGGAGCTATTACCTGCCAGAGGGATACTTTAGTAATACCATGCTCAGCAGAATCATGAGCCGTTTTTTCGGAACTATTACGGGCAGTGTTGACTAGATTTACTGTTCTTTTTCGTTTTGCCTTATGAAATAGCTTATGAAATAGTTTTCGGTTTGCCCACACCACTAAGAATGACATCACCAGTGTGCTGCCAAGTACACCGGCCAGTTCAACCCCAGGAATCCAACTGAACCCCCAAACTCCTATGGTAAGAACCACTCCGGCAGCGATCGCTTCTGGCCATCGGCGTTGCACGGATTTCTTTCCGCCACTCACTGCTAGTGCCACCAGTCCGTAAACTACGGGCAGAGGAGCAGTCAAAAGAGCAGTACTCGAACCTAGAATACTAGGATCTAGATTAGTTATTTCTGCTCCAAGAACTGTACCTATGGCTAGCCCTCCCCAAGGTACAGCCATTTGACCCAAAATACCCAGTATAGCTGACTGAGCAGAACTATAACCTAATGCGAGAAACAGTGGAATTACTAAAATCGTACCAACTCCAAATCCACTAACTGACTCGGCAAAAGGAGCGAACCCAATCACTAGCAGCAACACCTGTAAGTCTCGCTCAGGAACTAAGCGAGCAATACCCCGTCCTAAAAGGCTCATACCATCTACAGACTTGAGCAGATAGTAAAGTAGCAAACTTGGAAATAGCACGTAGAACACTGATAGTGATGTCGCAAGTCCCTTGACCAAAGCCAGTAGTAATTGCCCAGGAAACAAACGAAAAACAGGAAATAGTAGTGTTGAACCTATAGCAGCTATCAAAGTAGCAAGTCCTGCCTGTTGGCTTGGTCGC
This sequence comes from Moorena sp. SIOASIH, assembly GCF_010671925.1. Classification (GTDB taxonomy): domain Bacteria; phylum Cyanobacteriota; class Cyanobacteriia; order Cyanobacteriales; family Coleofasciculaceae; genus Moorena. The sequence continues at coordinate 839,252 of NZ_JAAHIH010000001.1, forward strand.
TGCAATACCACTAGCATTACTATGGCTACCCACAGGGGCATAGTAGCAATTATGATTTCCAAGACATTTGTCTCCTGTATTAACAATAGTTAATCGTAAGCATTCAGCTAATGCGCTACGCGCACGCTACTTGAGGTGCCGTCAGCCGTCAGCTATCATGCTAATCAACGGGAGGTAGTAAAAAAGCTGGGGGGTGCTGGTACGGCTGGTTGAAAATCCCTGCTCGTACTGATCCGACCCTGTGGAGTTAAAGGGCCTGCTAGCACCTCAAGTAGCGTGCGCGCAGCGCATTAGCTGATAGCTGACGGCTGAATGCTTACAGTTAATCTACTTTTGCTAGCTGGCGGCTATCTAAATTAGGATTCTGAGATAAGTTGATAGCTGGAGCTTGAGACAACAGCTTTTCGGTGAACTGCATGTCTCTAAACTGCTGTAATTGGTTTAGTTTGATTTCCAACTCATCTATCCTTTGGATAAGTTTATCAACCACATTAGCTACTGGATCCGGGATGTTACTGTGAGCAAGTGGACTAATCGGTTTGGCGAATTGCCTAACTATTCGTCCCGGAATCCCAACAACAGTGCAGTCATTAGGAACAGAGCTTAAAACTACTGAGCCTGCTCCAATACGGCTATTGTTACCAATTTCAATGTCCCCAAGAATTTTTGCTCCCGCTCCGACGATTACATTTTTTCCCACAGTAGGATGACGTTTACCTAGTTGTTTGCCAGTCCCACCTAAAGTAACACCTTGATAAATTAAGGTTCCATCTCCAACGATGGCGGTTTGCCCAATTACTACACCTGCACCGTGATCAATAAATATGCCCCGACCAAGGGTAGCACCTGGATGAATGTCAATTCCTGTTAGCCAACGGACAATGTAGGATACGAAGCGAGACAGCCAAAATAAACGGTGGCGATATAAGATATGGGCAAAGCGATGAACCGTAACTGCCTGTAAGCCTGGATAGCAAGTTAACACCTCAAGCCAAGAGCATGCAGCAGGATCTTTCTCAAACACAGCCTCAAAATCTGCTCGAATAGAATCCCACAAGCCTAAAGTAGATGAAGCTGTGGTTTGGCCATGTTTATTCAAAGCTTCAAGAGAATGCTTCATTTCTGATTTTTGTTTCATTTTGAGTCAAAATAATATAGCAGTTAGCAGTGAGCTATCAGGCATCGGCTTTTTTGCTTTTCCTTGTCCTATGTGTCGTTCAGGGTTTTCAGGAGTACCTGATTAAATTGCCAACTGCTATAATAAATATCTGAGCAATTTGTGAGGATTTGGTATTTTGAAGCAGTAGAGTGATTTGATTGATGGACTCTACTTACTTCTATGCCACTCAATTATTCACTCAATTTACAGCTGCCATCTGCTTAGTCATGGCTAATTTGTAGTTATTCGTCCAAAATGTATCCCAATTATGTTTGGCTTTCTGATAGCCAGCCGTTAAATTATCTACGGTAGATGGATCCGCATCAACTATCTCATTAATGGCATCTCTGACCTTTTGACGATGGATAATATCAGCTTCACCAACATGAAAGTTCCAAAACTCCCAATCAATGGTGTGTTTGTTTTCTTTGATGTATGGGTTTTTGACAAGATATTTGTACATAGTAGACAGATAAACTTGGCAAAGACACTCTCCGCCCATGCCACATAATCCAATAACATAGGTGGTAGGCTTGGTTAAAGTTAGTTGCTTTATCTCATCAAGCAAAATCTTATTTTCTTCGCTAAGAGAGTCTTCAAATAACTCTTGATTTAGACCAATACTTAACAGATATTTATCCCATAGTTGGAGATGATTATTTTCATGATCTCCTTCCCCTAACTCTTCTGCTAGTATCTCAGCGGTTAAGCTTTTAAATTTGCCATAAGGAGCTTTGGAAATTAGAATTGCCAGATTATCAGGAAACTCTTTGGTAAAATGACGGTACTGGATACATATCTGCTGTAAAGCTGACAGTGGGGCATGTTGTAAATATTGCAGTTTCTCATCAGCTAGATATTCAGCTTCCAGTCGAGAATGATCTGCCATAGTCCAAAATTCGTCACGAGTTTTCATTTTTTTTATCCTTTGTGTGTTTTATCTTCGCTCTATAACTACCATCAGTCGCTAATCTGAAAATTCCCTGAGTTTTCTCTTAAATTAACTGGTTAATCAGCTGTGAAGCATCTAATTTGAAATGCCTTATAATTATCAAATTTATATGAAATAGCTTCATGAATTCTACATATAGTTTTTTTTATAGGTATAAATACGCGCTATTTTATTTACAAATAATGGTGAGCTGATAATTGCTAAAAGCTGTGTAACTTGGCTTTTATATTGCCTATTTCCTATTGCCTATTCCCTATTGCCTATTTCTTATTCCTTATTGCCTATTCCCTATTGCCTATTCCCAGCGTGTAGCGCTCTAATAGGTAAATGGCAGTAAAAATCCCACGTGCTTTTAGGCGTGGTAGTGTAAAAAAAACCGGCTTCTGCTAGGAAACCGGGTTTTTCAAAGATTTAGTTTATTGATGATTGAATTAAGCTTGATGGGCAGGTTCTTTCGCCAAGAACTTCTCTAGTTCAGTCAAGGCATCAGCATCAACTTTAGTTTGCATGGGGCAGAACTTTGGTCCACACATGGAACAAAACTCTGCTGTCTTATAGATATCTGCTGGCAGGGTTTCATCATGGTATTCCCGAGCTCGTTCGGGGTCAAGGGAAAGTTCAAACTGGCGGTTCCAGTCGAAGTTGTAGCGAGCAATGGAGAGTTGATCATCCCGGTCCCGTGCTCCTGGACGATGCCTGGCAATATCCGCTGCATGAGCAGCAATCTTGTAGGCAATCAAGCCATTGCGCACATCTTCAGCATCGGGCAGTCCCAAATGTTCTTTCGGGGTTACATAGCACAGCATGGCGGTACCGTACCAGCCAGCCAAAGCTGCCCCAATGGCGGAGGTGATATGGTCATATCCAGGAGCAATGTCTGTCACTAGTGGTCCTAGGACATAGAAAGGTGCTTCTGAACACTCTTCCATCTGCTTTTTGACATTGAACTCAATTTGATCCATCGGCACATGACCAGGTCCTTCTACCATCACCTGTACATCATGTTCCCAAGCACGACGAGTCAACTGCCCCAATGTTTTCAATTCTGCTAACTGGGCTTGATCAGATGCATCATGGGTGCAGCCAGGACGCAGGGAATCTCCTAAGCTGAAGGAGACATCGTGTTTCTTGAAAATCTCGATAATGTCGTCAAAGTGGGTATAGAGGGGATTTTGCTTGTGGTGATGGAGCATCCACTTGGCGAGGATACCACCACCACGAGAAACAATGCCGGTTAGCCGGTTTCTGACCAAAGGCAGATGTTCAATTAAGATGCCAGCGTGAATGGTTTGATAGTCAACTCCTTGCTGAGCGTGCTTTTCAATGATGTGGAGAAAGTCATCGGCAGTAAGGTTTTCCACCTTGCCGTGGACACTTTCTAAGGTTTGGTAAACTGGTACCGTGCCAATGGGTACAGGTGAGGCATTAATGATGGCGGAACGAATCTCATCCAAGTTGCCACCACCTGTAGACAAGTCCATAACGGTATCCGCCCCGTACTTCACGGCCAAGTTAACCTTCTCTAGCTCTTCATCAAGATTAGAAGAGTTGGGGGAGGCACCGATATTGGCATTCACCTTACATTTGGAGGCAATACCAATACACATTGGCTCTAGGTTAGTGTGGTTGATATTGGCGGGGATAATCATTCGCCCCCGTGCCACTTCATCTTTGATCAGCTCAACGGGAAGGTTTTCCCGCTGGGCTACGTAGTGCATCTCTTCTGTCAGAAGACCCTGGCGAGCATAGTACATTTGAGTCACATTGCTCTGACCACGGCGCTTGGCAACCCATTCAATTCGCATATTTAATTTCCTCGATCACAGCTTCCCTCCGCCGGTATTAACCGGACTCAGGTTCTAAGGGTGTAATCTCAGCCTGGTTTCTCAGGCACCCCTAGCTTGGTTTGATTATACTATCACAAAAAAATCCTTCGGATTTAGGATCGCGCTCCTTGCCATAGATTCACACGTGGGGAATCTATGGAATTCGAGATTATTTAGATTAGCTTATGGAATTTTGAACAGGAATATTTATATCCTTATTCTTTTTTAAGATTTAATTTAAAAAGAATACAGGACAGTGCTTAGTTACACTGTCCTGTTACGGTGTTCTATTAAGGTATCCTGTTACGGATGATTAACGGCTCGACGCTATTGTATTCAGCATTGTATTCACCTAGGTGATTGCCCACATCGCCTTGTGTTAAAGAGCGATCGCAGCCATCTTGACATCGTTAGTGCTTAAAATCTCTTGGAGTTCCTCAGCATCTACGGTTTCTTTATCAATCAGCATTTCAGCAAGCTTATCGAGGATGTGCTTATTGCTAAGAATTACATTCTTAGCCCGTTCGTAGGCTTCATCAACTAGCTTGCGAACCTCTTCATCAATGGTTGATGCTGTGGCATCTGAGAAATCCCGGTCTGAAGCAATATCCCGACCTAGGAACATACTGCCATTCTGCCGTCCTAGGGCAACTGGACCAAGGCGATCGCTCATACCATAGCGCATTACCATCTGCCGTGCCACCCGAGTCACCTGTTGCAAGTCATTGGAAGCACCTGTGGTCACTTCTTCTTCACCGAAGATAATTTCTTCAGCAATCCGACCACCTAAGGCCACTGCCATCTGATTTTGCAGGTAAGAACGGGAAAACATGCCTGAATCCATCCGGTCTTCGCTAGGGGTGAACCAAGTCAAACCACCAGCACGACCCCGAGGAATAATGCTAATTTTCTGCACTGGGTCATAATCAGGCATTAAGGCACCCACAAGGGCGTGACCTGCTTCGTGAAACGCTACTAGGGTTTTCCGTTTCTCGCTCATCACCCGGTCTTTCTTCTCTGGCCCTGCAAGTACCCGGTCAATGGCATCATTCACCTCATCCATCGAGATTTCGGTTAAGTTGCGACGGGCTGCCAAAATTGCTGCTTCATTGAGCAAGTTGGATAAATCTGCTCCGGTGAAACCAGGGGTCCGACGGGCAATCTTTTCTAGATCCACATCTTTGGCGAGGGTTTTACCACGAGCATGAACGTTGAGAATTTCCAAACGTCCGGCATAATCAGGACGGTCTACTACTACTTGTCGATCAAAACGACCAGGGCGTAGTAGGGCAGCATCAAGAACATCTGGGCGGTTGGTAGCAGCAATAATGATAATACCGGTATTACCTTCAAACCCATCCATTTCAGTCAGTAACTGGTTAAGGGTTTGCTCCCGTTCATCATTACCACCGCCTAAACCGGCACCCCGCTGACGCCCCACAGCATCGATTTCATCAATAAATACAATACACGGAGCATTGTTCTTGGCTTGCTCAAATAGGTCCCGCACCCGAGAAGCACCAACCCCTACGAACATCTCGACGAACTCAGAACCAGAGATGGAGAAAAATGGAACACCTGCTTCCCCAGCTACTGCACGAGCTAAGAGAGTTTTACCGGTTCCTGGAGGTCCCACGAGCAGGACTCCCTTGGGAATTTTAGCCCCAATAGCAGTGAAGCGGTCAGCATTTTTGAGGAAGTCTACTACTTCGTTAAGTTCTAGCTTGGCTTGCTCAATACCCGCCACATCCCCAAAGGTTACCTGAGTTTGGGGTTCCATTTGGACTCTAGCCTTGGACTTGCCAAAGTTCATGGCTTGAGAACCTGGACCATTCTGGGCACGCCGCAGTAATAGAAACAATCCCACCAAGAGCAGAATCGGGAAGAAGAAGCTGCTTAAGGTCTTGAACCAGAAGCCTTCATCATTCTGGGGTAGAACTGAAATATCTACACCGTTATCATTCAGAAGGTTGATTAGTTGTGGGTCATTGGGGAGATTGACCTCTACCTGACGACCATCTTGAGCGATCGCGATCGCTTTACTGCGGTCAGCGCTAATTCTAACCGTTTCCACTTTGCCGGTCTTGACTTGGCTAATCAGCTGGTCGTAGCGCCACGTATCTCGACTTGGGGACGGTTTGTCCAAAAATGCTGTACCAAGGGCGATCACTACTATGGCTAGGAGTGCATACAGCCCTGCGTTTCTCCACTTTTTATTCACTCGTTGTTACCTCCATAGATTCGAGGATGTGGCAAATATAGAATTTAGCTTCTTATATTAATTTATGTTAACCTTTCTGAGGAAAACTGGGCGGACTTTATCCTAAAACAGCCTTTCTGGAAGCGTTTTATCCCTTGTGATACCTAAAAATAGTGTTTCGATGGCTGGTGTGGGTTGACCTAGAGCAATGCTTAATATTATAATTTGAGACTTTGGATACCGAACAGCCAACAGGAGGGACATGATGGCGGTTTTGCGACTTGAAGATGGTACAACCTATACCGAGCTAAGTGATATTGCCCAAGAATTAGCGCCTCTGAAGGTTCAGCTAAATCACTGGTCTGTAGGGGACAACCCAGAAATTAAAACCCTTCTAGAGCAAGACACCCTTAGTGATATTGAAAAGGAGACAGTACTTAAAGCTTTAGATAGCTACTTTGAACAACTTAAGGAAACCGCTGGCTATCAATCCCGTGACTTAATCGTTCTTTACCCAGACTTACCTAATCTTGATGCCCTCCTTTCCAAATTTAAGGATTGTCACTACCATACTGATGATGAAGTGCGCTACATAGTTTCTGGAGAAGGGGTTTTTGGGTTTGTACGTCCTGATGGCAGCCAAATGGAGTTGACTGTGCAGCCTGAGGAGTACATTAATGTCCCAGCGAATACTGAACATTGGTTTTATCTGACACCATCACGACGGGTTAAAGCTGTGCGCTACTTTATCACTACTGAAGGCTGGGTTCCGGAGTACACGGGTACAGAAATTCGGATGAAGCCGGTAGTAGCTGTTTGAGAATATCCGAGTTCATAACTTATTTAATATGTCCATTGAAGTTGACTACCGCTTTCCGACCGGTGTTGATGTGGAAAAACAAGCGAAAGTGATTGCTGTTGGGCAAACCGCAGGCACCTGGAATGCTCGTTTTGCCCATCTCGACAATGTGTTTCGCTCCCATCTTGGTACTGTTGTTCAAGGTGTCATTAACCCTGATGGTTCTGGTTTGGCTACCATCCGTTTTCCCGAAGCTAATGTGGAAAACGATATCCCTACTCTACTAACCATGATTTTTGGCAAATACTCCATGGCAGGACCAGCTAAAGTCATGGCAGTGCGCTTGCCAGAACACTACGGTAGGCATCCCAAATTCGGAATTACTGGGATTCGGGAAAGACTAGGAGTAGTTGACCGTCCCCTGATTATGGCAATTTTTAAGCCAGCGTTGGGACTCTCAGCGGAAGACCATGGAGCGATTTTACAAGAGGTTGCTGGCGCTGGACTTGACATTATTAAAGATGATGAGATTCTGGGGGATTTGGAGATAGCACCAACCCTGAAACGTCTAGAAGTCTGCCGTAAGGTACTCGATGAAATAAAACAGCAAACTGGGCGCACTATACTCTATGCCATTAATGTAACTGGTTCGGCTGACAAATTGCTTGATAAAGCTCATACCTTGGTTAAAGAAGGGGCAAATGCCCTGCTGCTGAATGTCTTGACCTACGGTTTCTCTGTCCTAGAAGCCTTAGCTGCTGATCCAGAGATTAATGTGCCAATTTTTGCCCATCCCGCCTTAGCAGGAGCGCTATGTGGAGCCCCAAACCACGGGATGGCATACTCAGTGGTTTTGGGAACCCTGATGGCTCATTGTGGAGCAGATGCGGTGCTATATCCCGCCCATTATGGTAATTTACCCTTTGACCCAGAGGAGGAAAAGCCAATTCGAGATAGTTTGCGATCGCGCAATGTATTTCCTGTCCCCTCCGCTGGCATTCATGCCGGGATTGTGCCTAAGGTTGTAGGAGATTACGGACAAGAGGTCATTCTTAATGCTGGCACTGGCATTATGGATCATCCCGATGGTCCTGCTGCTGGCGTTAAAGCATTTTTTAACGCTATACATTCATGATGGGGTAATGGGGTGATCGGGTGATCGGGTCATGAAAAGATAGGGTTGATCATACTTATGAGGTACACTTCGGTTTCTTACCCCTACTCCCTAATCCCTACTCCCTACTCCCGCACAACCCCAAGGGCGTTAGAGAACTGCTATAGTAATCCCTGTAGATTAGAGTCGATGCTGGGGATTAGCCCAGGCACCTCTCCTTCAAAGCCGTGCGTGAAACTTTCGCCTCACACGGCTCCTAGATTCTCTCAACCTTTCGGCTTGTCTTTCGACTTGCTCCAGTGAATCTGTTGGTGGCAACTTTGGTGAACAGCCATAAGGTTGTCTCTCTTCCAGTTGTTATGATTTTCATCGATGTGGTGGAGGTGGACTCTTTCCTCATCTATGAATTTCATTCCACAGTATCCACAGGAATGGTTTTGTTTGGTCATCGCCTTGGATGTATGATTGTCGTATAGCGCACTGTTTCGTTTGCTCCAATATACTAGGTCTCCGTCATAGGGGGACTTAGTTCCTGTGACCATCTTATGTCCAAAAAGTTTTGTTTTCACTGCTGGGAAAGCTTTTTTACATAGTTCTTTAGCTTCATGTCGGTTCATTTTCTTTTCCTTTCGGAATTTTCTATTTGCCGCGTAGTTTAGGAACCATAGGCTATCCCGAGAATTGCTCATATCACACCATTTGTGATAGTTTCGCCATCCTCTTACAATGGGGGCTAACTTCTTTGCTTTGACTTTTGCACCATAATTCGAGCTGTTGACTACGGTTTTAATCTTCTCACGTATTTTCCTATGATTGTCCGCTGAGGGCTTACAATGGAATTTTCCGTTTTTCTTGACCCGCATATGCCAGCCAAGGAAGTCGAATCCGTTTGTCGTTTTAGTTATCTTGGTCTTTTCTTGACTGATTTCAAGACCTCGTTCCTTTAAGAAGTCTTCTACTTTTTGTAGAATTTTCCTGGCATCATCTTTTGGTTTTAGAAAAATTATCATGTCGTCCGCGTAACGGACTGATGGGTGTATTTTTTCTATTCCGTCAAGTGCGATGTTGGCTAAAAGTGGGCTGACTATTCCTCCCTGGGGCGTTCCTTGTTCATGGAATTCCGGATTGATGCCAGCTTTTAAACATCTGAATATCCCCTTCTTCAGATTAGCTGGGGCTAACAACCTATCCATAATGGATTTATGGGAGATGCGGTCAAAACACTTTTTGATATCTAGCTCGATTACCCTTTTTGTACTGCCTTTCTTTGCTGCATTCAGGTTGGTGAATACATATTGTTGGGCATCATGCGCACTGCGTCCAGTCCTAAACCCGTAACTCCGAGCGTGAAAGGTAGCTTCGTGTGCAGGTTCCAAGGCGTATTTCACTAGACATTGCCATGCTCGGTCAGCGATGGTTGGGATTTTCAGCATTCTGATTTTCCCATTCTTTTTAGGGATTGGTACTGCTCTGAGTCCGCTATGTATCCAGTTATGGCCATATTGGTTTAGCTGTTCCGTTAATTCGATTCGCTGACGGTAATTGAGGCTTTTTCTTCCATCAATACCAGCAGTGCGTTTTCCCTGATTTAGTTTCGTCACTTGACGGACGGCCAATAGCTGTGCTGAACGGGATTTCATGATCAGTTTCTGTAGAGACCTGACTTTCCTCAAGTCACCAGCTTGAACCGCTTTATATATTCTTCGTTGTAGGCGGAATAAGTTTTGGCGGAGTTTTTTCCACTTTTGACTTTTCCATAGTTCGCTATATCTGTTTGACATGCGTCTAACCGTACTCTACGTTTGTTGAACATATTCTGAGAACCCGTGCCCAGTTTTGAGCACATCTTACCCGACAGTGGGGATTGAGTCTGGCATGACTTACTGAAGGTTCGACCAGCCTTCAGACCCATTTATCGCTGTCGTTTTTACTCGTTCCGTCTAGTGGATTGTTTCGGCGATTTAGGTCAGCCCACTTTGCCTATTCCCCTCTCAGAGATTACGGATGTCATGTCAAAAACTCCGTGAGAGTAGAGAATTTCTTCCACATGTTTTATTCAGGTTGTGGTTGGCTATTTAGACACTTTTATAGGACTACTTAAACCATGTCGCCTCCCCGTTAGCGCCAGTGTTGTTACCTGCTTATGGTCAACTGATTGCGCCCTGTTGCCAGCGTCACTCTGGAGGAATGCCGTCCACCTCGGTGTGGCCAGATAGGGAGTCATATGTCTCCTCATAGGATGGACTTTCACCATCATCCGCTAGACAGTTAGAACTTTTGAGGTTTTAATTCCTCGCGAGTCCCCCAACCCATACCCCTCTATTCTCTAGAGGCTCCTGATTGGAACGAGCCGCACTAACACTATTAGAATCCTGAACAGCGACAGTTGTTACTCAGAACTCAGCACTCTTAGACTCAAAACTATTGTGAATCGAGTTGTATTCTGCGACTTCGACGGTACCATTACCGCCGTTGAAACCTTTGTGGGCATGCTCAAACAATTTGCTCCCGAGTTGTCCGCCCAAATTATGCCCCAGCTGTACAGTATGAAGCTGACTCTAAGGGAAGGTGTGCGCCAGATGTTAGAGTCAATTCCTTCAGCCAGCTATCGTGAAATTATTGCCTAGGCCCAATCCAAACCGATTCGGCCTGGTTTAGAGCAATTGTTAGACTTTCTTGATACTCAGAATGTCCCTTTTATTGTCGTTTCCGGTGGTTTGCGCTGCATGGTCGAAACGGTTCTGAGTCAGGGAAGCACGGGGAAAAAACCTTTACTTGAGCCGGTAGCAGCTATTTATGCTGTTGATGTGGAAACGACCGGGGATTTTCTCAAGGTAACCTCTGAGTTTGAAGGAAATACAGAACTTGTGTCTAAAGTGCAAGTGATGGCACAACACCCGGCTCAAGAGCAGATCGCCATTGGGGATTCGGTAACGGACTTGAATATGAGCCTGAGAGCCCCCGTAGTATTCGCCCGCGATCGCCTCAGCAAATACCTGGACGAGCGCCAAAAGCCCTACATTCCGTGGGATGATTTTTTTGATGTACAACAAAAGCTATCCCAGCGGTGGAACAGTCAACAACTCACCGCTAAGTCTTGTGAGACTATAGCGGGAGCTTGTGAAAGCTCATAGTTGACCAGACTAAGACCGTTCTAATGGTCTACGTTATTCGAGTCATAACACCTGTAGATGCGTGCCAGTCTTCAGCTCTGTTGTTAACAATTAAACATCTGTAGTGAGTTAAGGAAGTGTTGTTGTGCGGCTCGTTCCTAGGAGGAGCCTCCAGAAACTGGAGGGGTATGACTAGGGGGACTCGCGAGGACTATCCCTCAAAAGTTCTAACTGTTCGTCGGATGCAGGTGAAAACCCTGCCCTTTAAGAGATAAGTGACTCCCTACCTTGGCCACACCGAGCGGGCGGCAACTCCGCAGAGTGACGCTGGCACCAGGGCGCAATCAGAACCGAAGCAGATAGGTAACACTGGCGCTAATGGGGAGGCGACATGGGTAAAGTAGTCCTAGAAAAATGTCTAACTTCCAAGCCACAATCTGAAACAAAATGTGCGACTTTATCATTTTATTCTCACAGCGTTCTAACAACGATAGCTGTAATCTCTGAGAAAAGGATAGGCAAATTGGGAACGAAGTTACCGCAAGAATAGTGGAGCCTTTATAGTTAGAGGGTTATGGGAAAAAGGGTTAAAAATTTTGTAGTAAGGCTCCACTATTCTAAGGTTTCATCTCCGGACTGCCCTAAATCCCCAAAACAATCTGACAGACGGAACGAGTAAAAACGACAGCATATTGGGTCTGAGGAGTAGTCGAACCTCAGTAAGTTATGCCAAACCTAATCCCCACTGTCGGGTAAGATGCCACCGGAAACTGGTGGCGGGTATCCAGAATACACGAAACTAATGAAGAGCATGGGTAGACACATGTCAAAAAGATATAGTGACCTATGGAAAAGCCAAAAGTGGAAACAACTCCGCCGGAATCTTTTCCGCCTACAGAAGCGAGTGTACAAAGCGGTTCGAGATGGTGACCTGAGGAAAGCTAGGTCTCTACAAAAACTAATTCTGAAATCCCGCTCAGCACAACTGCTGGCAGTCCGTCAAGTGACTCAGCTTAATCAAGGAAAAAGAACAGCCGGAGTAGATGGGAAAAAATCCCTAACCTACAAAGAACGGTTCGAGGTACTTAAAAGACTAGGCGACCGTGCGGAAAACTGGACGCACCAAGGGTTGAGGGAAATCCCAATACCCAAGAAAAACGGGAGCACGAGAATGTTAAAGGTACCGACAATCCAAGATAGGGTATGGCAATGTTTAGCAAAATTCGCCCTTGAACCAGCCCACGAGGCAACGTTCAGTGCCTTCAGCTACGGGTTTAGGACAGGCAGATGTGCCCAAGACGCACAAAAGCTATTATTCCTAAATTTAAAATCAGATAGAAATGGCATAAATAAAAGGGTAATCGAGTTAGATATCAAGAAGTGCTTTGACCGCATCTCCCATAGCTCCATTATGGATAGATTGCTAGCACCTGCGGGTCTGAAACTGGGGATATTTAGATGTCTAAAAGCAGGCATCAATCCGGAATTCTATGATGAAGGAAGAGGCACACCCCAGGGAGGAGTAGTCAGCCCACAAAAGCGCCAATATTGCACTTGATGGAATAGAAGAAATCAACAAAGGCATCAGAAGCATTAGATATGCGGACGACCTGGTGATTATACTCAAGCCAAAAGATAACGCTGAAAAGGTTTTAGAAAAAGTGAAAAACTTCTTAACTCAACGTGGATTAGAAGTAAATCAAGAAAAGACCAAGTTAACCAAAACGACAGACGGATTTGACTTCCTGGGTTGGAAGTTTCGAGTCCAGAAAAACGGAAAATTCCGGTGCATTCCCTCTGTGGAAAACCACCGGAATATCCGAAAGAAGATTAAAGCCGTGGTGAATAGCTCGAATTATGGTGCCGAAGTAAAAGCTCAAAAATTAGCCCCAATCGTACGTGGATGGAGGAACTACCATAAAAGCTGCGACATGAGCAGTTCCCGAGATAGTTTATGGTTCATGAATAAAACCGCAAACCGTAAATTCCGCAAGGAAAAGAAAATGAACCGGCGTAAAGCCAAGGAACTATGCAAGAAAGGCTTTCCAGCAGTTGGGTACAAACAAAATCAACACGTGAACGTCAAAGGAACTAAGTCCCCGTATGACGGAGACCTAGTCTACTGGAGTATGCGGAACTCCGGACTATACGATGGTGCTACCGCCAAAGCTTTGGATAGGCAAAACCATTCCTGTGGACATTGTGGACACAAGTTCTTAAGCAACGAATATGTACATCTTCATCACATCGATGGAAACCACGACAATTGGAAGCATAAGAACCTAATGGCAGTACACCAAAGCTGTCACCAGATGATTCATTGGAGCAAGCCGAAAGGCAAGCCTATTGGTTGAGGATACTTAGGAGCCGTATGAAGGGAAACCTTCACGTACGGTTCTGGAGCGGAGGTGCTCCCCGTAATAGGGGACATCGACCGTAATAACCTAAAAAGCTCTTATAACATTGTCAAGGCAAACTTTACCCACTTGTGGAGTGTTCAAAGTAATGCGAGTTTTCGTGCTAGATAAAAACAAACAACCATTAGATCCATGCCATCCAGCACGGGCTAGGGAGTTACTTAAAAAAGGGAGGGCTAAAGTCTTTAAGCGTTATCCATTTACTATAATCATGCAAGACAGGGATGTTGAGAATTCTGTTACTCATCCACACAGAATCAAGATAGACCCTGGATCTAAAACAACCGGGATTGCCATCGTTCAGAAAAAAACTGGACGGGTCACAAGCGCCTTGGAAGTTAATCACAGAGGACAGAATATCAAAAACTCTCTGGAATCCAGAAGAGCTTTAAGGCGAGGTAGGCGAAATAGAAAGACTCGTTACCGCAAACCTCGGTTTCTCAATCGAAAACGCCCAGGAGGGTGGCTGGCTCCATCGCTAATGAGTCGAGTATTTAATATTGAGACTTGGGTAAGACGGCTAAGGAAGCTGTGCCCAATAACCACCATATCTCAAGAATTAGTCCGGTTTGATACTCAAAAAATGCAAAATCCCGAAATATCGGGTGTAGAGTATCAACACGGTGAACTGTTTGGGTTTGAGGTGAAAGAATATCTGCTTGCCAAGTGGGGTTATAGCTGTGTTTACTGTGGAGCAGAGAACGTCCCCTTGGAGGTTGAACACATTACTCCAAAATCTATTGGAGGGACTAATAGAGTCAGCAACCTAACCTTGGCTTGCCGACCTTGTAATCAAAAGAAAGGTAGCGATCTGATTGAGAAATTTTTACGTAAAAAGCCGGAACTTCTAAAAAAAATACTGGCATTGGGTAAATCCCCCTTGAAAGATGCAGCAGCAGTTAACTCAACTCGTTGGGAAGTATGGAGGAGGCTGCAACTGACTGGATTACCTGTTGAAACAGGTTCTGGTGGTCTGACTAAGTTCAATCGTAAAACCAGAGAGATTGAGAAAACCCATTGGACTGATGCTGCTTGTGTAGGTAAATCCACTCCTCAGACATTACTACTAAATGGAGTGAAACCGCTAATAGTTACAGCTAAAGGTCACGGGGTGCGCCAAAGATGTCGTCCAAATAAATATGGCTTTCCAAAAGCTCATGCGCCTGCCGCTAAGTTTTTCAAAGGTTTCCAAACGGGCGATATTGTCAAAGCTGATATCAAAAGAGGGAAGTATGCCGGTCAATACACAGGACGAATAGCAATTCGCCATCGTCCTAGTTTTGCACTCTCTACTCCAGAAAAGAAAATTGATGTACATCCAAAGTATTTACAAACAATTTTCAAAGCTGACGGCTATGAATACGCGAGTTAAATTAATCAATGATTCGCGCTTGGCCTATGGCCACGCGGGGCGCGTTCGCTGGCCTATGGCCACGCATTCGCGTTCAATTTATTCTCCTGCGGGAATTCCCCTCCCGCTAAAACTAACGTTTATAACGGGAGTCCCCTTCCCGTATTTAAGATGGTTAATCATGGCTCCTCAATCCGAAATCACCACCAATTACTATCAGCAATTGATCCAAGACCAACTTTAATCAGTGCTGCCAGCCACTTTTATCAATTAGGTTGGATGGTGGGCACAGCCGGTAACCTTTCTGCTAAACAGCCCGATGGCAGCTTCTGGATTACTGCGAGTGGATGCCATAAAGGGCAGCTAGGCAGCAAAGACTTTATTCCCATAGCCACTGATGGCAGGGTGGTAGAAAAACCATCACCTGAATCTCGTCCTTCAGCTGAAACAAGCATTCATCAAAGTATCTACTCTTTATTCCCAGATGCTAAAGCCTGTTATCATATTCACACCATTGAGTCGAATTTAGTTTCTGGCTTTACTAAAGAAGATACTCTGCCTTTGCCGCCGCTAGAAATGCTTAAGGGATTTGGAGTACGGGAGGAGAACCCCCAAGTCACGGTACCAGTATTCGTCAACCATCTGGATGTGTCTCGCATTAGTAGTGAGATATGCGATCGCTTTCAGGCTGCACCACCATCAATCAATCTCCTATTAATTCGGAACCACGGTATAACGGTTTGGGCGTCTTCCACCGAACGTGCCCAGATCTACTTGGAGTTAGCCGATTATATTTTTCGATATATGGTAGCTGCTCGACAAATTGAGCTTAACACCACTTCCATCAAGAATTAACTAAAACAATTACCGAATTGCTCAATCGGAACAATTCAGCAATTCAGCAATTATTTAAGGCAATTATTTAACCAGACTTGATGGTAGTCCGTATACTGCCCATCACCAAAATCACTAGGGTAACTATCGTTAGAGGTACGACAAATGTCATCATGATAGTACTAAACTGTGATAAAGCTTGGTGTTGTGTGGCGTTTAGGAACAAATACAAGGTATAGGCACCGTAATAGCTTAAAAAGAGAAATCCCTCCCACCTGGAAATTTGATAGCCAGTAAAGAAAATTGGTAGACAAGCCACCGCCACTGCAATCATTACTGGAATATCGAAGTTTAGGGCAGGAGTTGACACCTTTATACCATCAGGCACAATCAAGCTACACATCCCCAGCACCAACAGGATATTAAAAATATTGCTGCCAATAGCGTTACCTACGGCAAGATCTCGCTGACCACGGACACTGGCAATAATGGAGGTGGCAATTTCTGGAAGAGAGGTGCCAACAGCGATAATGGTTAAGCCAATAATCAACTCGCTCCAGCCAAAGATCTTGGCCAGAGCAATAGCTCCATCAATCAACCACTGGGAACCTAGTACTAACATTCCTAAGCCGAAAACAATCAGCCCTAACTGAGTAACTATCTTTTTAAGGCTAGTACGAGACTGGCGAGATTTGGTTTGAGGGGTATCCTGGCCTGGGATTTCCTGATTTTCTTTGCGACTCTGAATAATGGTAAATAAAGTATATGCGATCGCGCCAGCCAACAGAATGCTCCCATCAAATCTACCCAGTTGGCCATCCAAGCTCATAAACAAGAGTAGGAATGATATGCCAATCATCAATGGTACATCTAATCGCACCAACTGCCGGGATACAACCAAGGGTAACATAGTTGCCGATATGCCTAAGATTAGCAAAATATTGGCAATGTTGCTGCCAACGATGTTACCAAGGGCAATATCCGCTTGTCCTTCATAACTCGACTGCAATACTACGGCTAATTCTGGGGCACTGGTGCAGTAAGCGACTATAGTCAGCCCGATCACTAAGGGGGAGACACCTGCTACCAACGCCAACTGTGATGCGCCCTTGACCAAGATTTCCGCCCCAACAACTAAAAGTACAAAGCCAGCAATAAATAAAATGAGAGTGATTATGTTCATTGGCTGTGTGTGAGTAAGTCATTGACGACGAGTTTACTTGATCAAGTACAAAGCCAGCAATAAATAAAATGAGAGTGATTATGTTCATTGGCTGTGTGTGAGTAAGTCATTGACGACGAGTTTGCTTCATCAATCAGGAAATTTGCTATAACCTGGGCTTAGCCCTTGTAATTACCTAGGGTTTATTGAAACCGCAAACAACTCAACAATAACACACAGCAAGCCTATTTTTTATGTGTTTATCCAGGTTTATTTTTATTGTTTTTTTTGAGGTTTTATATTAAAAATTAATGGTTTATATGCACAAATAACATTAGCACTGGATTAAAAATATAGCCATATCAATATAGCTATATCAGGTTAATATATAGCGGTTCTCATATTAATGAGGTACACACACCGATTGTTTCCCTGTTCCCTGTTTATTGTTCCCTGTTTATTGTTCCCTGTTTATTGTTCCCTGTTCCCTGTTTACTATTCCATAAAATGCAAAAAATGTGTACCTCACCTATTTGATTAATACGATAAATTTCAAGTTATATTAACCTGATAATTTATTGGCTAATTGCTTCATATTTTTCTCAATAAACTCTCTAAAAACAGTTGCTTTAAAGACAAATAGATAAAAGGTGGGATTGTACTGTAGTAGCGGTTCGAAAGTCTACTTGGCTCTTGAACTAGCCTATACAACCATTCCAAGCCAATTCGCTGGGCGAATCGGGGTGCACGTCGATGAATTCCTGCATAGACAAGGAAAGCCCCGCCCAAACCAATCATAACTGCTTGGATTTTATCCTTGTGCTGAGCCATCCAGTATTCCTGCTTAGGACACCCTAGAGACACTAGCACCAACCCGGCTCCACTGTCATTGACCTTTTGAATCAGCTCACGGTCTTCAGTAGCAGTCAGAGGGCGAAACGGTAATGGTTCCATGCCCGCGATTTGAAGTCTAGGAAATTCCCGGTTTAGCCTAGCTCGCATGTTGTCAAGAACTCTGGGAGTGGAACCGGCGAAAAATACACTGATGCGACGAGATGGAGCTTGTTGAGCTAGAGCTAAAAGGATATCTGGTCCTGCAACACGATTTTGGTTATGTATCCCCAGCTGCCTTAACATCCACACTAAAGGCATGCCATCAGGCGTCACAAGGTCTGCGTTGGCTAGCACAGCTCCCAACTTCTCTGGATACCAGTAAGCTTCCATAAGCATATGGACATTAGCGACGCAGACAATTTTACTTTTGCGTCCGCTAGCCCATCCCAAAATCTGTTTGATTTGTGCATCAAAGGGTAAAGCAGTTACCGGAGAGGTAATTAGCTTTTTTTGTGGTAATAGAGTGGTTTGTTCAGCTAACACCATAAGATTTGGTAATGCACGATAAAAATCTTTATTAATTCAGCAAATCTCAATAAGACTGTACTATGTTGCCATTGTGGCAAAAAGTTAGAGCATTTATAGTGGTTTTACTAGTGCTCATAGTTGATGTTTTTTTTGGTAATGGCTAATGGATAATCGGCAGAAGTATTGAACAGGGAATAGGGAACAGGGAATAGGGAACAGGAAACAAGTATTTTTCGATAAAAAGGTATCTTTAAATACATTTTTTCTTATTGTCTTGATGCAGTCGTTCATGGTTTCGGTTCTGTGTAGATCACCTGCTTCTGCACCTTAAAAGCCCCGTGGGAAAACCCTTTGGGGGCCCTGGCTCTCCCCGCGCTGCATTCCTACTCCCTACTCCCTACTTCCTAAAACCCAGGACAAAAGTTCCTCACCCAATTGATAACTGCTATAGATATAGCGGTTTGCACTTCAATTAGGTACAAATTTCTGGGTTTGTAGGGAGCAGGGACTTCGGAGCAGGGAGCGGGGAAGAGGGAAGAAGGATAAAATCCTGTGTACTTGATAGTTATGCAAACCGCCGTAATGGGTAATGGGTAATCCCCAGCTGATAGCACCTCAAGTAGCGTGCGGGTAGCGCATTAGCTGATAGCTAACAAAGTTAAATAGTAAATTAAAAATTATCCCCTTTGATAGTTTTCTTTAGCTGAATAAAATTATTGTTAACGTCCGGTATAAAGGGGAATAGCAACCATAGTGCCTGCATCTAGCTGATCCCGTCTTAGGGTCTTCGTCTTTCCCCGTCTAGTTTCCTTAATCTCGATTGTATAAGTCGATCCGAAAGCAATTTCCCGATAAACTGCTGAGACCGCAGAATCTCGATTAAGTATCACTGGACGCTTGGGGTCATCGACTCCCTGAGCTGGGTAGAACAGACCACCTAGGATCTCACTCTTTCCACCATTAACAGTAGCAGCTACAGTGGTACCATACTCCGTCTTGTAGCCAAACACCCAAGCTAGACCACCATCGTTATTGAGTAAGGGTTCCGGTGGGGGAGACTCGCAGTTGAGCTGGCGAGCGTAAACCCTTTGCCCCTTCCTGATTCTGATCCTAGAGGTCACAACGTCTTCTAAGAACCAAGTCCCAGTTTCGGAGGTGGTTTCCAAGAATGGACTGGAGTGCCGAACCACTACAGGCTGTGACGCAGCATTTTCCAATGTTCCACCCTGGAAGTTAAATCTTTCCAGGATGACTGGGTGGTCGTGATTCTCAAAACGGAATAATACTTCTGGTGAGCGAACTAAGGAGAAGAATCCAATCATCCGATGCACGTTACCTCGCACGATTACAGGCTTGTTAAGGTGATAGTATCCCCAAGGGAAATAAATGGTGGTTTTGCCGGAGTCAATCGCTTTCTGGATCCCCTCGGAGTCATCGATACCATCATCTCGTTTAGCACCGTAGTCTTCTACATTTGCCCAGTTATTTAGGTCATAGTCCAAGAATTCTGGGGTCTCCTCAATCGGTAGGTTAAGGCTTGGCTTTGGGGAATCGAAGAGGCTGATAGATGGTGCAGCGATAAACTCTTCTACCTTAGGACCAGCTATCAGTTTGTCTCCACTCTTGATGGCAGCTTTGTATCCTTCGACACTAACGTTGCGAACCAGGATATTGCTTGTATTTTCAATAGCCACCGCCTGTGGTGACCCGCCGCGTAATTCTGAATCAATCAGTACAACTGGTCCAATCCAGTCGCCGCCGTTGCTGATAGCAGGAACCGAATTAATACTGGTTAGCTTGCGGATAGCTAACACTAGGTTGTCATTTTTAATACCTACCAGATTTTGGTGTTCCAGTCGGATGTTTTCAAGGGTGACATTGTAGAGAGCCGAGCTCCCCCGGATACCAATGTCAAAGCCTTTGATAGTAACGTTTTTGATTAGGCACGGTCCTACCTCACGGGTCAAGTTTAAACCAATTGCTCCGATGCCATCACCGGAGACAATGACCACATTTTCCATCGCCCCCGTGTTGCTGGCGTTGAAGTCTACACCAATAGCACCAGAATTACCTTTACCTGTGTCGAAGGTCATGTCGAAGATGTAGTTATTATGGGCGCGATTGCCTTTGCCAGTGTCGCGAGTTCCCAGGGAGCCAGGGCGCGTGATCGGTCTGGGCTGCTCAGGATTACCAAAACCTTTGGCTTTGTCCTTAAGCTTGATCATAGTCTTGTCAGTGCCTTCACCCTGCCAAGTTAGAAATGCCCCAAAAACACCGTTTTTATTCTTCCACTCAATTGAATCACTGACCAAATAGGTTCCTGTTGGAAATAACAGGGTGCGATGTTTAGTGAGATTATCCTGAACTGCTCGGCGAATGGCGGCTGTGTCATCGGTAATACCATCACCTTTGGCACCGTAATCCCGCACATTCACCATGTTCGCATCCAAAGGATAGAGGGGATTCGCTGCTACTGAAGAACTGACCAAGCTGGAAAAGCTAGCAGGTAAGCCGATCAGCAATAGTAGGGTGCACAGGCTTAGGGAGAAGAACGTGAGCTTGGCTAGGTGCGGACGAATGCCTACTAGATTTTTAAGTCTTTGGGATTGGTATTTACGCGCTAGATGTATAAAAAATAACGCTTTTCGGAGCAGTACTGCCAATCCTTTACTGATCATCCAGCGGTAGCCGTTCTTAGTTAATCGTGTTTTTAGCATTTTTCAGATACCACTTTATGTCAAAAAAATCACAATATTTAATATTTAATTAATAAATTTTTGTTAAATTTAATTCAAGCCAATCTGGCAACAGATCTAAGTAGAACTTGGTTTTAATGAAAAATACTGAATGATATCAAGTCCGGTTAATTACTTTCCAAATAATCCCTGAATTTTTGGTAATGAGTAATAGGTGATGAGTAATCATCAACTAGCAATTACCAATTACTAACTACCAACTAACAATTACTAATTACTAATTACCAATTACCAATTACCCGCTCAGGAATTATGATAATTAGTCAACCGAATTTGATAGGATACATCGATAGGTTTATTCATCCCTTAATTGACAAATAAATAGTAATTGAGTTGAAGTAAAACCTGTTAGTAATTTCGTTGTTAGTTATTTGGTTCTCAAGATTCATATGAAAGTAGCAATTCTTGCCGGGGGTCTCGGTACTCGCCTAGCGGAAGAAACGGACACAAAACCAAAGCCAATGGTAGCAATCGGAGGGCGACCAATCCTCTGGCATATCATGATGCATTATTACCATTATGGCTTCCAAGATTTTGTGATTGCCCTTGGCTATAAGGCAGAAGTTATTAAAAAATACATGGTGGACTATTGTTCACTTAATAGTAACTTAACGGTGAACCTTAGCAATGGCAAAGTCATCCAGCACGGTGGTGGAGCACCGGATTGGACAGTTGATCTCATCGATACTGGTATTCACACCAATACAGGCGGTCGGATCAAACGCCTCGCTCCTTATGTAGGCAATCAGACATTTATGCTCACTTGGGGAGATGGGGTTTCTGATGTCAATTTAAATGCGCTCCTGGAATTCCATCGCTCCCATGGCAAATTAGCTACCTTAACTGCAGTACGTCCACCTGCACGTTTTGGTTACTTAGAACTAGATGGAAACCAGATTACGGAATTCTCTGAAAAGCCTCAAACCCGAGAAGGCTGGATCAACGGTGCTTTCTTTGTTTTAGAGCCGGGAGTTTTTGATTATATCGACGGTGATGACACCCAGTGGGAAAAAGCGCCACTGGAGCGACTCGCCAAAGATGGGCAACTGATGGCTTATCACCACACTTCATTCTGGCAATGCATGGACACCTTGCGGGACAAGCGCAGGTTAGAAAGTCTGTGGAACAGTGGCAATGCACCTTGGAAAATTTGGGAGGAAAATAATGCGAGTATTAGTAACTGGTCACAAGGGCTACATCGGCACAGTCATGGTGCCAATGCTACTAGCTCAAGGGTATGATGTATTTGGTCTTGATAGCGACTTATTTGAACAGAGTACCTTTGGTGAAGGAATTCGAAAAATTCCAGAGCTAAAAAAGGATATCCGTGACGTTACCGCAACAGAACTAGAAGGATTTGATGCTCTAATCCACTTAGCAGGTCTTTCCAACGATCCTCTGGGGAATCTGAATCCTGACTTAACCTATGAGATCAATTATGCTGCTTCAGTTCATTTGGCTAAGTTAGCCAAAGCCGCAGGCATTGAGCGCTTTGTATTCTCATCATCCTGTAGTAACTATGGTGCTGGCGGTGATGACTGGTTGACTGAGGAATCACCCTTCAACCCTGTCACTCCTTACGGCATTTCTAAAGTTCGTGTTGAGCAAGATGTTACTCAGTTAGCGGACGATAACTTTAGTCCTATCTTTCTGCGCAATGCCACCGCTTACGGTGTTTCCCGCCGTCTGCGCTTTGATCTAGTACTCAATAACTTGGTGGCTTGGGCATTTACCACGGGTCAAGTGTATATCAAGAGCGATGGCACCCCTTGGCGTCCCATTGTCCATATCGAAGATATTTCCCAAGCATTTATTGCGGTGTTGGAGGCACCTCGTGAGGTGGTACACAATCAAGCGTTTAATGTCGGACGCAATGAGGACAACTATCGCATTCGAGAGTTAGCGGAAATTGTCAAAGAAACAGTCCCAGGCTGCGAAATTGAATACGCTAAAGATGCTGGACCCGATAAGCGCTGTTATCGAGTTGATTGTAGTAAGATTATTCGGACATTACCCAAATTCAAACCCCAATGGAATGCCCGTCGGGGAGCTCAAGAACTCTACCAGGCTTATCAAACCGTAGGCTTAACCTTGGAAGAGTTTGAAGGACCAAGGTATCAGCGTATTGCTCACATCAAACAATTACTTAGCACTGGAAGATTAGATCAAACCCTGCGTTGGCGTACCCACCTACCTACATCTCCTAAAATACAAGCCATGAGTGTTTAGGAGTTGTTGGGTAATCGGTAATCGGTAATCGGTAATCCTAATATAATTACCAATTACCAATTACCAAAAGGGCGGAAAAATTTGTTGCAGTCACTCTGGAGAATTAGTTAACTTTAATAAAAAGTTGACTTTGCTATTGTTATGAATATTTTTTTGTTGCTGATTAACCGTTAATTGCCAACAGTTTACAGTTAACAATTAACAGTCATATTATTAAAATAATAATGTCTAATTCAATGCCTATTTGCCGTGCTAACAGCACTGATGACTTAGAGTTAATTATTTCCTTCGGTTACACCCCATTAGCTGATGGATTACTTACTAAAGACCAGTTAGATAAACCTGAATATACTGCTCCATTGGATCTGGCGTTTTCTCCTAGCAGTGGTTTAGTCCAAATCACCGAAAGTGTACCCCCTGAAATCCTATTTTGTCGAGACTACCCCTATTTTTCTTCTGTATCAAAATCGTTACTAAAACACTTTGGAGATAGTGCCAAAGCCATCATTGAGTCAAGACAACTCAATAGCAACAGTCTAGTGATTGAAGCAGCTAGTAATGATGGCTATATGCTCAAGAAATTTGTTGAAAAAGGAATTCCGGTGCTGGGAATCGACCCAGCCTCTGGACCTGCGGAAGCTGCCCAAAAAGCAGGTATTCCTACTCTTTGTACATTCTTTACAAAAGATTTGGCAATAGAGCTACAGTCTCAAGGACGGAAAGCTGATGTTTTTCTTGCTAACAATGTCTTGGCTCATGTGCCAGATCTGAATGGCTTTGTAGCAGGGATTGGCGTTCTGCTGAAAGAGACTGGTGTAGCTGTGATTGAAGTCCCCTATGTGGTTGACTTGGTAGATCACTGTGAATTTGACACTATCTACCATCAGCACTTATGCTATTTTTCAGTAACTGCTTTGGATCGGTTGTTTAGGAAACATGGTTTATTCCTAAATGACATCCAACGTACTCCAATCCATGGAGGTTCGTTACGCCTATTTGTGGAACCTAAGGAACAGGTTAAGGAATCTGTAAAATCTCTATTAGCAGAAGAAGTAGCGCGGGGAGTTGACCGCATTGATTACTATCGTGATTTTGCTAATCGTGTCCAGGAAATTAAGCTTTCTTTACTGGATATCCTCTGGGATTTGAAGAAACAGGGTAAAAAGGTAGCAGCCTATGGAGCAGCAGCTAAAGCAACTACTCTGCTCAGTTATTTTGGGATTAATAAAACCCTGGTAGATTATGTAGTGGATTTAAATCCGTTCAAACATGGTCGCTACATGGGCATTAATCATTTACCGATTTTCCCACCATCAAAACTGTTAGAGGATAAACCAGATTATGTCTTGCTGCTAGCTTGGAATTTTGCTGATGAGATTTTGCAGCAACAGGAAGAGTATCGACAACAAGGAGGTAAATTTATTATTCCGATTCCACAACCAAAGATTGTTTCAAGTTGACGGTTGAGGGTTAAGCAAAGTAAGCTATCAGCTATCAGCTATCAGCTATCAGCTATCAGCTATCAGCTATCAGCTATCAGATATCAGCTATCAGCTATCAGCTATCAGCTATCAGCTATCAGCTATCAGATATCAGCGAACAGCGATTAGCGCTACGCGCACGCTACTTGAGGTGCTTTCATCTTTCAGCTTATGCGCTATGCGCACACTACTTGATGTGCCAAAGGCCAACGGCTGACCGCTGACCACTGACCGCTGACCACTGACCGCTGAATACTTACCCCAAACTTGTATACCTCACCTATTTTATAAATGCTATAATTTAAGTCAGCTTTGTCATACCTCGTAGTGCGGAAGGGTACGGATACTTGCCAATTTTCCCTTAGCGAACTTGCGCACTTTCTGATCTGAGTCATGCTCTGCTCTGTCTCGCAATAGTAGTAGAGTTTGGTGATGGTTCTGATAGTAATCAATGATTGCTGTAAGGGCAATTTGCCGAGGGTTTTCTTCCCGGCGCTGCTTGCGAGAAAAGGGATCATTGACAGCGCGAACGCACAAAAACTCAAACATCCCAGGTTCATTTTTCCAACCACAGATTAATTCTGTCATAACTGCTGCTCGCACACGCCAATGCGGATCTGATTCAGCTCGTTGTTGGAGAAAACGTAAAGTATCTGGGTGATATTTAGAACTACCATTGGTGAACAGTTAAGATGGTGTGTAATTTTTAAATGATCTAGTTACAAATGCTTACTATCAAGTCAATGCGTTGCTAATTATAGGTTTTGATAACGTTGGTGTTGGCGATCGTAAGCTTGAATTATGCGATTGACCGTAGGTCACGCTACGCGAACGCAAAATAGTAAATACAAAAATTTTTTTTTATTGAGCTTACAGAATCGACTAGTATAGCCAGTCCTAATGACAGCACATTTAAATTATAAAACAGTTACTCAAAATGATACAACAATCATTGTCCAAAAATTTTGCTCACACACAACCGATTTCATTATCAGAACATATCTGTCCCAACTGTGGAAACCAAGGATTGTCCTTATTTTATGAAGTACACAACGTACCAGTTCACAGTTGCTTAATGATGTCAACCGAGGAAGAAGCTCTAGACTTCCCTTGCGGTGATGTGGTTTTGGGGTTTTGTGAAGATTGCGGTTTCATCACTAACGTGTCATTTGACCCTAGGTGGTCAGCTTACGCCCCCAATTATGAAGACCAA
Source organism: Moorena sp. SIOASIH (assembly GCF_010671925.1). Taxonomy (GTDB): domain Bacteria; phylum Cyanobacteriota; class Cyanobacteriia; order Cyanobacteriales; family Coleofasciculaceae; genus Moorena. The sequence continues at coordinate 865,220 of NZ_JAAHIH010000001.1, forward strand.
CAGAGTTTTTCCCCAACCTTCAATCAGTTTGCCCTTGATCTAGCCAATCATCTGATCGACAAATACGACCTTCATGACAAAGACATTGTAGAAATTGGTTGTAGCAAAGGAGATTTCCTCTTGCTGCTGTGCGAATTAGGTAACAATCGCGGTGTTGGTATTGACCCGTCTGCTGTACTAGGACGAGTCCAGAGTAAAGCCGCTGACCGGGTTATCTTTATTCAAGACTATTACTCAGAGCGCTATGCTGAGTATGTGGGTGATTTTATCTGTTGTCGCCATACCCTAGAGCATATTTATCCTACCGCTGAGTTTATTAGTACCGTGCGCCGCTCCATTGGCGATCGCCTCAATACCGTTGTGGTCTTTGAGATACCAGATACCATACGAGTACTCAAAGACTTAGCCTTTGAAGACATTTACTACGAACACTGCTCCTATTTCACCCCTGGATCCCTAGCGCGATTATTCCGTGACTGTGGCTTTGAAGTGACTGACCTGTATCGAGCTTATGGTGAACAATATCTGTTAATTGAAACCCGACCTGTCACTATAGCATCTGACAAAGTACATCCTCTGGAAGAAAGTCTTGAGCAACTGACCCAGCATGTCAAACACTTCACCAACGAGATTAGTAAGAAGCTGGACAATTGGAAGCAGCACTTAGAGCAGATGCATGCTCAAGGCAAGCGTGTTGTAGTTTGGGGTTCGGGTTCCAAGTGTGTGGCTTTTCTAACCACTCTTGATACCACAGACAAAATTGAATACGTGGTAGACATTAATCCTCATCGTCATGGGAAATTTATCCCTGGCGTTGGTAAAGAAATTATGGCACCAGAGTTTTTGAAGGAATACAAACCCGATCAGGTGATTGTCATGAATTCCATATATTGTCATGAAATTCAGCAAATGTTGGATAGGATGGGAGTAACTACAGAGGTTATATCTCTATAAACATCAGTCATTAGTTATGAGGTAAGCATTCAGCCGTCAGCTATCAGCTGATAGCTGATAGCTGATAGCTGATAGCTGATAGCTGAATACTTACATACGTTAACCAAATCGGTTTATGTGAAAAAATGTTCAAATGATTGCTGATCAACCCCGCTTAAGCATTGGATTACCGGTCTACAACGGCGAAGAATTCCTCAGGGAAGCATTAGATTCAATTTTGACTCAGACCTTTGAAGATTTCGAGTTGATCATTTCAGATAACTGCTCGACTGACGCAACTGAGGAGATTTGCCGGGAGTATCAGGCTAAGGACAAACGCATTTATTACTACCGCAATCAAGACAATCTAGGTGCTGCCCCAAACTACAATCGTACCGTTGAGTTGGCTAGAGGTGAATACTTTAAGTGGGCAGCTGATGACGATGTTTGTGCCCCCTCTTTCTTAGCTCGCTGCCTAGAGGTGCTTGACAATGACCCGACGGTGATTTTGTCATACCCAAGAACAATATTCACCAAGCCTGATGGACAAAAGTGGTGGGAAGCGAAGTCGGTAGGGAACCTAGATTCAGAGAAACCCCATGAACGTTTTCAGGCAGCAATTTCGGATTTCTGGTGCTTGGAGGTTTTCGGACTGATCCGCACGGATGCCCTAAGAAAAACCTCATTGATTTCATCCTACTACGGTTCAGATCGGCTGTTGCTGACTCAACTAAGCCTGATCGGGCCCTTGAAAGAAATTCCTGAACCCCTCTTTTTCCGGCGCTGCCATTCAGACCAGTCAAGTCGGCTATCGGCTCAGGAGCGGGAGGTTTGGATCGATACCAAAGCCTCTATGGGACCGAAATTCCTGCGACCTCGGAATTCGATTGAATTTTTCAGGGCAGTATTTCAGGCTCCGTTGAACTGGCAGGAACGTATTCGCTGTTTAGGTGTACTTGGGAACTATGTTTTTTCTGCCCAGACTTGGAAAAAATTTTTCCATCAGAAAGCACCCAGTAAAGTTTAGCCGTCAGCGCTCAGCGCTCAGCGGTCAGCCGTTGGCCTTTGGCACATCAAGTAGCGTGCGCCGTTCGCGTAGCGTGCGCCCATGGGCAATGCGCATAAGCTGAATGCTTAAGTTTAGCAATAACCGAAGGGTTGGATGCTTGCAGGCAAAAGAGTGTTTGTTATTTGTCAATGTTTCTTTTTTGGTCGCCCCTTTAGGGCAAAATGGCAAATAGCCCAAGAATTTTTATGGTACAAAAAAGGTAAGCATATGCGCTACGCGCAGGCTACGCCAACAGCTATCAGCGTGTCGCGTATCAGCTATCAGTTATCAGTTATCAGTTATCAGCGTGTCGCGTATCAGCTATCAGCCAAAGGTCTTTGGCCACGGTACTTGAGGTGCTTTTGAATAAAATAAGCTGACGGCTGACGGCTGACAGCTGAATGCTTACAAAAAAAGTATGGGAAGTGAATAGGCTTACCCAAAATTTTTGAGGATTAATTAATTGTAAGCGTGTTGATAGCGCTTCTCCAATCAGTGAAACACCAATCAGTTGTAGGGGCGCAAATCTTGCGACCGAAAGGTTTGCGCGCAATTAGTTGTGGTCGGCAGGGGGACTTCTGATGCTTGCGGAGCTGGAGAGAAGTACCTAGATTACTATCCTGATATCAAGAGAGGTAAAAAAATAATGCCCAAGTCTTCTCCCCTAGTCAGTATTGGCATGCATGTTTATAATGGTGCGAATTTTATTAAAGATGCTATAGAGGGAATTTTATCTCAGACATTTGAGGATTTTGAACTAATCATCTCAAATAATGCATCCACGGATAACACTGAGGAAATTTGTCGGGCATACGCTGCTCAAGACCAGCGGATCCATTACTACCGGAATCAAAAAAATCTTGGTGGTGCCTACAATTACAATCGTGTTTTTGAATTGTCTAGAGGTGAGTATTTTAAGTGGGCAGCTCATGATGATGCTTGTGCACCAGACTATCTAGAGCGCTGCATTGAGGTGCTTAATCGGATGCCTTCAGTGGTTTTATGTTATCCTCGGACACTTATCATTGATACACAAGCAAAACCGATCAATCAGAATTATTCTGATGACCTGAATCTTAATTCCCCAAAACCCGATGAACGCTATCAACGCTTTCTTGATGTTTTATTTCATATTCCTGGTGGACGGGATAAAATTAGCCCAATTTTTGGATTGATTCGGAAGAGTACTCTGAGTCAGACACCACTAATCGGATCTTACTTTGGTTCGGATTTAGTTCTGATCGGAGAGTTGGCTCTATTAGGTCAATTTTATGAAGTTCCTGAGTATCTTTTCTGGCGCAGATTTCATAATAAAAGGGCTATGGAAGCCAATCCTACTAATAGTAAACGAACAGCTTGGTATGACCCAGCTAAGATAGACAAGATTGTTTTCCCAGTATGGCGGCTTTTCCTAGAGTTTATCGCTTCTATTAATCGGGTTAAACTGAGCTGGGATGAAAGACTATATTGCTACATACAAATGACAAAATGGTTGTTATTATGGGGCTGGCTCAGGATGGCAAAAAATTTGATATTAGCAACTGCACAAGCTCTGAATATCACTGATAAAGACTTTTTAAGAAAATTTTTTTTAACCAATAAAATTAGTGTATAGCAGTTATCAATTGGCTGAGGTACCTTGTCCTGGGTTTTAGGGAGTAGGGAGTAGGGAGTAGGGAGTAGGGAGTAGAGAGTAGGGAGTAGGGAGTAGCGGTAATAAAATTGAATGTACTTCATAAGTAAGTATGATAAACGGTATATTTACCCTTATTATCCCTTTCTAAGGGAGGCGGTTAACTTTTAAACTTAAACCTTCAACCTTAAACCTTAAACCTTCAACTTTAAAAATTAACCTTAATAGTTTTAGTAAGAAAAATCAACATGTACGACTTGGCGATTATTGGAGGAGGAATCATTGGCTTATCCACAGCCATGGCATTGGGTCAACGTTATCCAGATGCCAAAATTCTGGTACTGGAAAAAGAGAGCAGTTGGGCTGATCACCAAACTGGCAATAACAGTGGTGTGATTCATTCTGGAATCTACTACAAACCAGGGAGTTTCAAGGCTAGGTTTTGTTACGAAGGAAACCGCTCGATGGTGGCATTCTGCCAAAAGCATGGCATTGATTATGAAGTCTGCGGCAAAGTGATTGTAGCAACTGAACCAGAAGAACTACCATTGCTGGATAGTCTTTACCAAAGGGGTTTGGAAAATGGTATAGAGATTGCCAAGATTACTGGTGAAGAGGTTAAGGAAATTGAACCCCATGTGCGCTGTTTAGCTGGAATTCGGGTTTATTCGACTGGGATAGTAAACTACAAGCAGGTCTGTGAAAAATACGTTGAACTGGTTTGTGTCCAGGGAGGGGATTTACGTCTCAATACTAAGGTTGAAAAGATCCTGGAAACTGGGGATGGTTTAGTACTGGAAACCAACAATGGTGACTATCCCACTCGCTTTGTGATCAACTGTGCTGGACTACATAGCGATCGCATTGCTAAGTTGGGTGATGCTGAGCCTCCAGCTAAAATCGTTCCTTTCCGGGGTGAGTACTATGAACTCAAGCCAGAGAAACGCTACCTAGTCAAGCACCTAATTTATCCAGTTCCTAATCCGAATTTTCCTTTCCTAGGGGTTCATTTCACCCGCATGATTGATGGCAGTGTCCATGCTGGACCCAATGCTGTACTCAGTTTCAAGCGGGAAGGCTATCGAAAGACTGATTTTGACTTGCGAGATTTTGTGGAAGTCATGACCTATCCCGGTTTCTGGAAACTAGCTGTCAAACATGGAGACGCAGGGATTCAGGAAATCATCCGCTCCTTCAGTAAAGCTGCGTTTGTTAAGAGTTTGCAACGGCTGATTCCTGAAATCCAAGCAGATGACTTAGTTCCCACCCATGCTGGGGTCAGAGCTCAAGCCTTGAAAAATGATGGCAAGCTGGTGGATGATTTTTTAATTGTCAATGGTCCATTAGCAATGCATGTGTGTAACGCTCCCTCTCCTGGTGCTACGGCTTCTTTGGAGATTGGTAATGCGATCGCTAGTGAAATCCCGACACTGAAAACTCTCGAAAGGGTGATCTGACCCAAGTTTAGTTCAAAGGTATCGCCATTGGCAATTAAGAGTGGCAATTAATAGGGGCAAGATACTCGAATCTATAGCTGGCTTTGCTTTCCCTGTACTAGTCTAATGGAGTTAAAACTTGAAATGAACACGTTATCTAACCACCACTGTCCTGTATGTGCCTCTGCCGATTTAGATGTGTTTTTTGAGATGTTGGCGGTGCCAGTTTACTGTAATCTCCTGTGGCGATCGCGTCAAACTGCTCAAAACTGTCCCAAGGGAGATATCAAACTAGGGTTCTGTCCTAGCTGTGGTTTTATTAGCAACCTAGCCTTTGACTCTACTAAATTGGGTTATTCCCAGGACTATGAAAACTCCTTACACTACTCTGCCCGATTTCAGGACTATGCCCAATCCCTTGCCGCTGGATTGGTTAAGCGCCACAATCTCTACAATAAAAACATTATTGAAATTGGTTGTGGCAAAGGGGATTTTCTTATAAGCCTGTGTGAACTAGGTAATAACCGAGGAGTAGGTTTTGACCCCAGCTATGTTCCTAGGTCAGAGCATCAACAACTCCAGACTCAAGTCAAGTTTGTTCAAGATTTCTATTCACAGGTCTACCAAGAGTATCAAGCGGATCTAATTTGTTGTCGGCACACCCTAGAGCACATTTCCAATCCCGCAGATTTGCTCAAGCCACTGCGACAGGCCATCGGTTCTCGCCTTAATACCGTTGTTTTCTTTGAAGTCCCCAACGCCTTAGATACCTTTCGCAATCTAGCGGTGTGGGACATTATCTATGAACACTGCTGCTATTTCGCCCCCTCTTCTCTAGGGCAAGCTTTTGCCAATGCTGGGTTTCAAGTTAGTGAAATCAAGGAGGCGTTTGGTGGTCAGTTCCTGTGCCTGGAAGCAAAGCCAGTCCATGGGGAAATCCCCAACACCTATGGAAAACCGGATGAAATCGAGGTATTGACTCAGGATATTGCCAGCTTTACCGCTAGGTTTCAGGAGAAGTTAGAAAGCTGGCAGCACAAACTGACAACCATCGCTCAAACTGGGAAAAAAGCTGTAGCATGGGGTGCTGGCTCAAAAGGGGTTACTTTTTTGAATCTGCTCAAGTGCCAAGATGTGATTGATTACATCGTAGATCTCAATCCCCGCAAACAGGGGAAGTACGTTGCTGGAACGGGACAGGAAATTGTTCCACCAGAATTTCTCCAGGATTACCAACCTGATCTGGTTATTGTGATGAACCCTATCTATGAAGAGGAGATTAGACAGTTATGCAAAAATCTAGGTTTAACTCCTGAGTTAATATGTGTTTGACTGTTTTTGACCGTTAGCTTTGGTGATATCACGTCCGGTTAAATACCCATCATCAAGAAGATTGATGGAAAGATTTTCAAATGTAAGCATTCAGCCGTCAGCTGTCAGCCGTGAGCTAAAAGCTCACGCTACTTGAGGTGCTTAAAATAAACCTCGAATGGGAGAATTTAATAGTTCGAGCGGGAAAAGCCCATCAAAGCATATGCGCTATGCCCATAAGCTGATAGCTGATAGCTGATACGCGACACGCTGATAGCTGATACCATTAGGCTGAATGCTTACTGTCAAATGGCTCCGAGAATTCAACCGCCGCCAACAATCGTGACAATTTCGAGCTGGTCTCCCTCCTGAATTTGAGTCTGGTTCCAAAACTGCCGATGGAGAATTTCACCATTATATTCTACTGCCACCAGGCGCGGATTTAAGCCTAGCTGTTCTAATAGCTGGGGTAGTTTAGTGTCACAAGAGCAGGTACGGGATTCACCATTAACTTCAAGGGTAATTTGAGTTGTGTTGTTAGAAATCATCAATGAATATTCACCACCAAGCTGTTAAAAATTAGTCACCATTACTAAATACCTAACACCTCTAACTATTATCAAGTTTTATGACATTAGGGTTTAGGAACCCCAGCTTCAAGAGATCGAAGAGTGTGCTCTCGTTTAAGCTGGGACAGAAAATATTGAGTCACTAGAGTTGGTTGTTCCGCCTCCATGATTCCCCGGACAACCGCCACTCGTTGAGCTCCGGCATCCAAGACATAGTTTAAATTGTTTGGATCAATTCCCCCAATTGCAAACCATGGAATTGTAGCATGCTCTTTAGCATACTTGACATAATCCAAACCAGCAGCTGGCTTACTCGGTTTAGTAGGGGTTTCATAGACCGGTCCAACACCAATATAATCTGCTCCTTCAGCAATTGCCCGGTGTAGTTCATCAGGGTTAGTAGTCGAGCAACCAATGATACGCTGGGAGCCGAGTAGCTGCCGTGCTAAGGAAATTGGTACATCTTGTTGTCCGATATGAACCCCATCAGCCTCCACTGCCAGAGCTAAATCTACCCGGTCATTCATAATAAACAAAGCACCGTAGTGATGGCACAGCTGGCACAGTTTCTGAGCATCAGCCAGTTTGTCCCCATCATCTGCTTGTTTTTCCCGGTACTGTACCAAAGTTAGTCCACCTTGGAGGGCAGCCTCTACTTTGGCAAACCACTGGTCTGACAAGGATGTAATCAAGTAGAGATGCGATCGCTCTAGCAACTGATGACGCTGATATCCCAGTAAATTGCTTTCCAGGCTGTAAACCCGATAGCGCATCTGCTTAAAGGCGATACCCATCTGAGCATCGTATAGCTTACCATATTCTTCCAACACCCGTAGTGCTTCTTGCACCCGACACAAATTAGCCTGTAAAAGCTGCTGAATGCTCGAACGTCGTTCTTCCTGGGGATGAGTTAGTCCAGTCCCTGGATCACCTGAGGTATCTCGGAAGATCCTGATTTCTGAGCTGTGCCAACGGGCTAATTCCTGGCGCATTTCCTTGCACTCCCCAGCCATCTGGGCGCTGTTGAGACCAAAGCGGCACCACTCCTCAATAATTCGCAAGCCTTCTCTAGCTCGGTCTAAATTTGCATCCAAAATTCGGCAAATCGCCGATTTTTGACCCATAATGCCGCTGTGTTGGTCATCCATTACTAACTACTCCATTATTATCTATCCTAACAGTGGATGGAAAGCTTGTTTCTGTGGTCAGTAACCTTTAGCAACGGACACATTTCAAGTGATAAATGATTACAAATAGATTACAAATATCCTAGTTTATGGATACGATCAAGCTTGACATTCAACTCAACTGTTATGTCAAATTCCATGAACATTGGACTAAAGGAGAACAGCCATGAGTTTGATCAGAATTAACACCATAGAATTAACTATTTCCAATCCCGTAGCGTGGCCCAAGGCCAATCCCGTAGCGTGGCAAAAGGCCAATCATTCCCACTGCCATCACCAACATCACCAACATCAGCCTAGACCCTTTGATCTTGGGTTACCAGTGACAACGATTTTGCTGGGATTGACCTTTAGCGTCTTCAGCCAAGCTATCCCTTCAAGAATGGTGCCACTAGGATTAGGAGGAACCACAGCTTTAGCCCAATCAACTCAGGATGATAGGGGAAGGAACCTGGATCGTACCATAGAAAGAAAATTTTTGTTTGTAAACCCAGTTACCGGAAACGACAGTAGTGGTAATGGCACCCAGGATTCACCGTTGAAAACTATCACTCAGGCGCTACAAGCTGCCCAGCCCAATACTGTGATTGTACTCTCTAGGGGTATCTACAGCAGTGACATGGGTGAAACCTTCCCCCTACTTCTGAAACCCGGTATCAAGCTACAGGGCAATCCCCGCACTAGAGGTCACGATGTGGTGATTCGCGGCGGTGGTACCTTTGTTAGTGCCACGGCTGCTAGTCACGATGTCCTAATCGTAGGTGCTGACCAAACAATTATTTCTGGCGTAACCCTTAACAATACTAATCCAGAAGGTTATGGTTTGTGGCTGGAAGTCGGTTCGGTTTTAGTGGAAGACAATACCTTAACTGGGAATAGCAAAAGCGGGATTGCTGTGGAGGGAAATAGTACACCAACAATTCGCAGTAACTACTTCTACAAAAATAAAGGCAATGGCCTCAGCATTTACGGAACCTCAAACACTCAAGTGGATGACAATGTATTTGAAAATAATGACTTAGGAATTCTGATTGCCGAAAACGTTGCACCCCATATCGTTAATAATCGCATCACTGGCAATAGAAATGGGGTAGTGGTTGAAACCAATGCTCAACCATTTTTCCAGAATAACCTCATTGAAAATTCCCAACTGGATGGATTAGTCCTCAAGGTGGGAGCTAATCCGGATTGGGGAAATTCACCAGAATCAACAAACAATACATTAAACAATAAATTAAACAATATATTTCGAGGGAATGGGCGGTTTGATATTAACAATCAGGACTCTGAGCCTACTGTGATCGCTTTTGGTAATCAGCTAGAAGAGGAAACTAACAGTGAGGTTAATTCAGGGGAAACTGAAAACGATATCATTCAAGAGTCGGAGGTTGAAACACCAGCTGTTAGTAAACCAGCTGTTAGTAAACCAGCTGTTAGTAAACCAGCTAGTGCTCCTGATGCTTCTGACAACCAAGCCGTTGTCATGGCAGAAAACTCTAATCACTCACAGAAGACTAAGCCTAATTCTCAGGAGAATCCAACCACCCCCAGCCAAGTCGTTCCATCCCAACCACCTGCCGAGAAGGAACCTACAAAGGAACCTACATCTGCTCAGGTCTCAGCAGCTTCATTTCCCGTTCCATCGAGTTTGGAGTCTCAGCCATCTACCTCGACTGATAACATCGGCAAAGACGCAGCACTAAATAATTCTGCCAGTACTGAATCTTCTAGACCAGCAGCAAGATCCCAAACTCAGAGTCAGGAAACCTCTGAAACCCAACAGCCTTCTGATCCTAGGACTCAACGTTCACATTCTGAACCCCTGACACCCCTAACTCTGAAAGTTATTCAAAACCAGGAGCAGTCCTCTTTTGAGGAACCAACATCTCCACCCAAACCAGGAGAGGATTCTAGCAGTTTTGCTCCGGCTTCACCGTCACAGGAAGTGATTGATGCGTCAAGTGACAGCTCAAAACCAACACCGGAAGCACCCTCGACTGAGGACGTTGACGTTATGGTGTCAATGTCTAGTCAGATCAGTACACCGGTTAATCAAAATACTAGTAATCAAAATACTAGTAATCAAAATACTAGTAATCAAAATACTAGTAATCAAAATACTAGTGCTAGCTCTAATTCAGGTAGCTCAATTCCAGTGTTTTCTACAACTACCCAATCAAACTGGCAACAAAGGGTACCTCCAGGGAATAATCCTACTTCAGCTCTACCCAGTCGGGGTTACCGGATTTTGGTAAATGCTGAGAGTGAGCAGCAACAAGATTTAATGCGATCGCTAATTCCCGATTCTTTCCTGACCTCCTTTGAAGGAAGAACTGTGATGCAAGCGGGATTGTTCACAACCCTGGAAAATATTGATCGGGTTCTGAAATTACTCAGTAGTTATGGTTTGAGCACCACTATTGTGCCTCTGAATTACTGATCAGACCAAGGCACAGGGAATGGGGAAGCTTTAACAGCAAGGGTTTGAGCGACTACAAGGGCTGGCAACTGTTAAGGATTTTCTCCAAGAATGTTGCACTATCTCCAAAGATGTGTTAGACTTTAAACATAGATTCAGTTTCATTAGAGATACTTTGCGACTTACATTAAAGCCGAAAACCAAGGGTTTAAGGGTTGCGTTTTTTGTCAATAGTGGAATCAAATTTATGCGCTAAGCCGGGCATAGTCCGGGTAATGCCTTGGGAGATACCCCCTGGCTGGCAAAATCCAGCTTGCATTAGTGAGCCTTAATCTGATTTGTAGATTTTGGTAGCTAAAAAGTATCGGAACTTAACACAGTTCATTGAATTTATCTGCACTTACTCTTGCCAAATTTCTGCCATCGTCAGCACAAAACCAGGTAAAACCGATTCACCACTAACCCTGGTAGGATTGTCTAGCTGCTCAACTAATGCACCAGGGCGTTGACACTCCCCGGTCTAAAGACACGGGGATTCTTTGTTCGCAGACTCGACTTGCTCAACCAGGCCGGAACCAGGAAAAGTAGAGGTCAAATCTCCCAAAGCGTTTGGATTTAAGATCCAGGTTCCGACGTGCCCCGCCGTACCCAAGGCTTGTTTAAGGATGTTGTTCGCGTAGCGTCGGCTTCGCCGAATCGCGGCGTTATGATCTCTATCCAATTGACATCCACACTTACAGGCGTGAGTTCTAGTTGATAGGGATTTTTTAACAACTTCGCCACAATTAGAGCAATTTTGGCTTGTATAGGCAGGATTAACTGCAATAGTTATCTTGCCAAACTTGGTGCCAAAGTGCTCCATCCATTTCCTAAATTGATACCAACCTGCATCGTTAATAGACTTAGCAAGACAATGGTTCTTTGCCAGATTCTTGACTCTCAAATCTTGCCTTACGGCACGCTTCGCGAACGTAAGCGATCAAGTCGTTAGACCGAACTACGCAACGCGCCAGTCTCTTGGCGTGTTCTATGCGCTTCGCGCAGGCTACGCCAACACGTTGCCTACTTATTTTGAGATGTTGTCTCCCTAATCTATTAACCGCTTTCTTGCGAATTGATGTTTTTTGCCTTTTGCCTTGAACTCCAAAATGATCATCAGTTTCGACCTCAACTGCTCTCTATTTTATTCTACAACACTCAAACTAAAATTCCTGATTTCCCTAAAATATTTTTCTCACGGCGGCTTTAGCCGCTGTGAGCCTTCATCCTCGGTCTAAAGACACGATGTTTTCGGCTTTTTGGATTTTTATAATGTTTTTTATAATGTTATTTCTATTTTAAAGGTATTCCAGAGAAGTTAGTATATTGACCATCTCTCTCTGTTAATTATCTATTTAAGAAAATAAATTCCCGGAGCAATTCTAAAAGCTCTAATGAAATCTCATGACCCATATCTAATTCTCTGTACTGCACTGCTGCTCCCAAGTTGAGCAAATAATCTCGTAAGCGGTGAGCAGCACTTAAAGGAACAACCGTATCTTGTCTACCATGCACAATTAAAATGGACGGCAACGATGAATCAACCTTTTGAGGGGTTCGATGCATATAGCCACTCAAGGAGGCTAAACCTGCCAGGGGTAAGGTTAACCCTACATCCAGAGCCATTGCCCCACCTTGAGAAAAGCCACACAAAATCGTCGAAGATAGGGGAATACCTGTAAAACCTTGGAGAGAATTGAGCCAGTAGGTCAAGCGCTCTTCGCTTTCTTCTAATCCCCGATAGTCGTCTCTTGCCAAGTCGTACCACATTCTGCCACCATTTACCTGAGGGTGACTAAAAGGAGCATCGGGAATCAAAAATTGGGTATTGGGCAAGTTTAACGATGGCACTAGAGATGCCACAGCTTGAGCATTAGCACCCCAACCGTGTAACGCTACGACCAATCGTGCTGGTCGTTGACCGTTTGCTGGTGGAATTGAAATCGCTTCGAGAGACAGGCCTCTTACTCCTGAAGAACACAAGTGATCAGCATTCCAGATAGATGGGCTGAACTAGCGCACATTGAAGCTCTCCCCTAGGGAGTAGGTTTGAGGACTTAATCGGGGCTGCAACGCCACATCAGCCGAATAGCTAACTTACTTTATGGCGCGCTTTTCTGGTTTCAGCCCAAGATATCTGTTAATTTGAGAATGCTATCACCAATCCGCTACATTTGTAAAGCTGTCGTGCTTTAGGATAATGTGGCGATCGCTATCAATAGTAATGGCTCCCTCATTCTTGAACTTGGTGACCAATTACTAAACCTCAGCAAACCTGATCAAATCGGGTTTTCCCTGAGTTTTCAGATTGGTCAAGCTCACCTCTGTTGGTGCGCTTTCACGCTTGTCGGGAAACCCGACCGGGGTCGCACCGCAAATGGTAAACGCTATCAAGGTCACGATACCCTGGGGTGCTCGCCAGCTCCAGGCTCTATCGCTTCTGATTAAACAGGTGATGAGTTAATTTAGTGAAGCCAGTGTCAGAAGCCTAACAAGCTTTGATAGCCGAGCGAGGCACACTTTACCCTCAACGGGAGTAAACACAAAACCATGTGTAATTACGTCTTTGTTTTAGATGCAAGCCATAAACCCCTCAACCCCTGCCGTCCCGTTACCGCCAGGAAGCTGTTGACGGCTGGGAAGGCGGCTGTATATCGCCGTTACCCTTTCACAATCATCTTGAAAAAGCAGGTAGACGGCTCAGCTAAACCGATGTCCCTCAAGATCGATCCTGGCTCCAAGATTACTGGTCTAGCTGTTGTGTACAGTAATCAGGTGGTGTGGTCTGCTGAAATCGAACATCGTGGCTCCAAAATCAAATCAGCTCTCGACTATCGTCGAGGGGTTCGCCGTTCCCGTAGAAAGAGGAAATGCCGTTACCGAAAGCCACGTTTCAACAACCGGAAACGCCCAGAAGGTTGGTTGGCTCCGAGCCTACAACACAGAGTGGCAACCACTATGACCTGGGTGCTGAGATTGATGAAACTCACCGCCATTGGTTCGATATCCCAGGAGCTAGTCCGCTTTGATACCCAAAAGCTCCAAAATCCGGAAATATCTGGCATAGAGTATCAACAGGGGGAGCTGATGGGCTATGAAGTGCGGGAGTACTTGTATCAGAAATGGGGTCGCCAATGTGTCTACTGTGGGGCGAAGTCTGTCAAGCTAGAGGTGGAACACATAATCCCAAAATCCAAGGGGGGAACGAATCGTGTCAATAACCTCACCCTAGCCTGCCATCGGTGTAATCAGGCCAAAGGAAATCTTGATGCTCGGGATTTTTTATCGGGGAAACCCCATGTCCTAAAGCGGATTTTAGGTAGAGCAAAGCAACCACTATTAGATGCGGCGGCGGTCAACTCCACCCGTTGGCAACTTTACCTTTGCTTGAAAGAAACTGGATTGTCCGTAGCAGTAGGAACTGGTGCCAGAACCAAGTACAACCGTATCAAGCTGGGATTACCCAAGGGTCATTGGGTGGATGCCGCCTGTGTCGGGGAAGTGGCCACATTGAAGATTGTAACCAGACAGCCTCTTTTAATCAAAGCGATGGGTCACGGTTGTCGTCAGGTAATACAGATGGACAAATACGGCTTTCCTCGCAAAGGGTACAAACCCAAGCATCCTGTGAAGGGATGGAAAACCGGGGATATCGTTAATGTGGTAGCTGGGAAGAATGCTGGATTAAAAGGGGTTCGCATCAAGACCGTCAGAGCCAAAGGAAATTTTGATCTAATCGGGGCTGATCACGGTGTCTCCAAGAAGGTCAACAGCGCATCTCGCAACTACATTCAATGTGTCCATCGTCAGGATGGGTATTATTATAGTTTTGCTAAATGATAAGTAACTTTGATGAGCTTTTTTGTAGGAGGAGCAAGATCGATGTTACCTCTGAGTCATTGTCCTTAACCTGCCTACCACTAAATTGCCCCTTAATTACTTTAATAAGTATGTCAGTATGACGTAGAAGTATGAGCTATGAATGATCAAGGATGAAGTATGAAGATCGATGTCACAGATGAGTCATTGTCCCTATCTCCCCTACCGCTAAAACGCCCTTTATTAATGGTTGGTCACGGCACTAGAGACCCCGATGGGCGTCAGACTTTCCTTGATTTTGCCCAGACCTATCAAACCTTGAACCATTCTCGACCAGTAGTACCTTGTTTTTTAGAACTGACTGGTCCAACTATTCAACAGGGAGTAGAGAGTTGTGTCCAGCAGGGTTATACAGAACTCACTGTATTACCGATTTTACTGTTTGCAGCTCGCCACAATAAATTTGATGTTACTAACGAGTTAGACCGGGCCAGGGCAAAATATCCCCAAGTCAAGTTTCACTACGGGCGTCATTTTGGAATTACTACGGGAATTCTGGATTTATGGCGGCAACGGCTTGCCAAACTTGACCAACCCCAAGCAGAGTTACCCGTTAGCCAATTGAAGGGTCAAGCTTCCAATCTAGAACCTTCCACAAAACAACCTTTACCCTTAAGAAAAGACACAGTACTTCTATTTGTTGGTCGTGGGTCGAGTGACCCTGATGCTAATGGTGATGTCTACAAAATGGCTCGCATGCTCTGGGAAGGCAGTGGCTATAAAACTGTGGAAACCTGCTTTATTGGCATTACCCATCCTCGGTTAGAAGAAGGGTTCCGTCGCGCCCGACTCTACCAACCTAAGCATATTATAGTACTTCCTTACTTCCTATTTACCGGGGCTTTAGTAAAAAAGATTTTTGAGATCACAGCTCAGCAGCAGAAACTTTATCCAGAGGTTCCCTTGACCTGTTTACCAGAAATGGGGATTCAACCTCAGCTGCTATCTGTGCTCAGGGACCGAGAAATCGAGGCTCAGTTAGGGCAAGTGCAGATGAATTGTGAGATGTGTAAGTTCCGGCTAGCAGCGATTGATAATGGTGCTGACAACGGACACTCCCACCACCATCACCACGGGCATGACCATCACCACCACCACTCTCACCAGCATAATCACAATACCCCAGATCCCTATCAAGATTTGGAAAAATACCACCAGCGTATTTGGCAAGCACCCTAGGGTTGGCCCCTTGAAGGTTAACAGGTTGAAGGTTAACAGGTTGGCCGGTTGAAGGTTGGCCGGTTGAAGGTTGGCCGGTTGAAGGTTGGAGGTTAACAGGTTGAAGGTTAACAGGTTGAAGGTTAATCCAGACAACTTCCAACCTATACTACAAGGGACGCCTGGGCAAGAACAACATTCAACCAAATAACATTCAACCAAACAACCTTCAACCTCCAACCCCATAACCTTCAACCTTCAACCCCATAACCTTCAACCTTCAACCCCATAACCTTCAACCTTCAACCCCATAACCTTCAACCCCATAACCTTCAACCTTCAACCCCATAACCTTCAACCCCATAACCTTCAACCTTCAACCCCATAACCTTCAACCTTCAACCCCATAACCTTCAACCTTCAACCCCATAACCTTCAACCCCATAACCTTCAACCCCATAACCTTTTTTGACTGACCAATGTCTAAAGACTTTAACGTTGGCGATCGCGTAAGAGTAATTACATTACCACGCTACGTCAAAACTGCTGAACCAATGCCCATGCTGCGACCTCCTGATGTGATTAAAGTTGGGGAAGAGGGAGTAATCCTCGACCGACGTCCAGGAGGATACTGGGGTGTTCGCTTTTCTAGAGGAGCATTTCTGATCGATAGTCAGTACATTGAGTTAGTTCAGGAGGAAAATCCAAAGCCCTAACCCCTAATCCCGTAAGCATTCAGCTATCAGCGGTCAGCCGTCAGCTAATCAACAGTCGGTAGTAAAAAAGTTGGGGGGTGCTGGTACGGCTGGTTGAAAATCCATGCTCGTTTTTCTGTACCCACCCCGTGCAGTTAAAGCGCCTGCTAACACCTCAAGTAGCCTGCGCGCAGGGCATTAGCACCTCAAGTAGCACCTCAAGTAGCGCATTAACTGACGGCTGAATGGTTACCATTACCCTAAGTGCTAATCGCTTTTTCCTGCTGATGTGCTTCTACCCATGTACCTTATTTACAAGATGAGCTTAATATTATCCATAGCGATTACAATTTTGCAGTGTGGACGTGACTTGGGAGATAGATGTGTACAGCTTCCTAGAGTCCCTCGGAATTGCCAACCCTAGGGGAAGTGGCTGGCTGGCAGTCATATTAACTTTCGGATTGGCATGGGCAGTGACTAGATGCTTGATGCCAACTTTACGCTCATTTGCCTTGGAGGTTGGTTGGGCTGACCAACCCAATGCTCGGCGGCTGAACCAAGAACCCTTACCTAATGCAGGAGGCTTAGCTATCTATACCGGAGTGGTAGCTGCACTGGTACTAGCTACCCTCCTGAGACCGATTGTCATCGAAGGGGTGTTAGCTCAAGTTCTGACTATTCTCCTGGGGGGCTCGGTTCTGGTACTGGTAGGCTTTATTGATGATCAATTTGGTTTGCCTGCCTATGTACGCTTGTCGGTTCAAATTATTGCTGCCCTGTTGTTAGTGGCTAGTGGTGCAGGGATTAAAGCCACCTTTGGGACTCCGATTGATGTCCAACTCTCCATGTTACTTACGGTTCTATGGGTTGTGGGTATTACTAATGCCATTAACCTTATGGATGGGATGGATGGTTTAGCAGCAGGTGTCAGCTTTATTACTGCTATGAGCCTGTTAGCGGTTTCCGCTCAGTTTCCCAGTCGTGCGGCAGCAACGTTGCTTCTGGCAGCCCTAGGGGGATCAGCTCTTGGCTTTTTGCGCCATAACTTCCATCCTTCCCACATTATTATGGGAGATGCAGGTGCGTACTTTTTCGGCTATGTACTAGCTGCCAGCAGCATTTTAGGGTCTTTGAAAGTGACTACGGTATTTGCCCTAGTCCCCCCAGTAGTATTTTTGCTATTGCCAGTCCTAGATACTACTCAGGTATTTGTGCGACGGTTGATGAATGGTAAAAACCCTCTAACTACCCCAGGTAAAGACCACCTACATCACCGCTTGCTAGCCTTTGGTTTCTCCCAGCGCTATGTTGCCCTTATCCTTTGGGGCATTGCCTTAGTGTCTAACTGGTTAGCGATGAAACTGCAAGGTATGACTCCTACGGTGATCTATGCCACCACAGGGGGTATCATTTTGCTGTTAGGCATTACTGTTTTGCAAAGAATTAGAGCAAAATAAAGCGTTCCCCAATTGTGGAATGATTAAAGGTAATCGGTAATTGGTAATGGGTCATGGGTAATTTGTAACTGACCCAACTCTACTTGATATCCCAAACGATAGTCAGCAATGCCCTGGTCAGTGCTGGTAAGGGCAGCATGTGCGTAGGGCCTAAGCTGAGGACTCTTGCTCTGGCCTTGAAATATTAAGATATATTAAATTGACATATTAATTGACATATTCTAAGAGACCCCTGCTAAAATTAGTTGGTGGGTCAAACCCCACATACCAGAATTGGTATTCAATGCTATAATGTCGAACCTATCTTCTGATCTCGATTTAATCACCTGCTTTGAGGCGATTTGCTAGCAACAAAGCCGCCCTCTTCAGTAAGCAGCAAGACTACCGCAATTGAACAATCCCTATCGTAAAGCTTGAGTCAGGCTCCATTTGTTGGAGATTCAAGCTCCATCTCTTGATGCAAAGCGTGAGTAGGGGTTTATCCCAAGACCGCTTAGGTGCGCTTTCCGTGATGGCGAGCAATCCCTCGCCATCACGGGTCGCACCTCTGCATCCCTTTACCCAATTTCTTGCTTGCAGCGGTTAAAGATGACCAATTATCACTTAATCAATATCTTACTACCAGCTGTAGTTATCTCCAGCACTATATTTTCCAGTTTGACCTTACCGTTTGTTTTCAACAAATCAAAACCCATCGAAGTTGGAATCAAACCGTTTTTCAGCCTCGAACTTAAACCCATCTTCCATGAAGACCATAAGGATTTGGCAATTCCTTATCTTGGCTCTGCCATCCTAGTGAGTGTGTTAAGTGGCCTTCTCACTGTTGAAGTGGGAAGGCAATGGCAAAAATACCAAGCATCAGTCACAGAAAAAAAGAGACAACTCCTCCAGGACATCAAATCCCTCAACCAAGGCGAATCGGAACCAGAGGATCAACCAGATGTTCCAGAATACCAACCGGATGTTTCAGCAATAGCTCTTACCCAGACCGATGATTGGGTCAGGTATCGAGGACTAACTCCTCCTAACACTCAATCGTTTGCTGTTCAACAACCCCATGGTGTTGTTGATAGCAATAATGTTATTGAGTTTAAACGGAATAGAGTAGCTAAAACTAGAGAGATGGCTGTAAATGCCAACCAACTCAAGTTTTACCCTGAATCCCAAAACAATAATTCAGTTCAACTCGGAGCTTCCCCTGTTCCTGCTCTTGCTCTCCTTCAGGATTTGGAATTATCCTCCAGTCATATTATTAAATCCCGTCAGGATTACCAAATCTGCTGGATTAACGTACCTCATTTAAGCAGACGCTTATTAGCCATTAAGGTTGATGGTCAATACTACAGTTTTTTACGATTAGAAAAAACTCAAGAAAAACTTATCAGTATCTTGTCTAAGGTAGCTGATCACCTGGATAAAATAGTAATTACTCATATCGATAAAGGTTATGTAATTTGGAATTGGGAACCGGAGGTATTATCTAATAATTAATCCCTGATTATTTTAAAATTAAAACTGTTGGGCAACATATGAATACTGAGGAAATTCAGTCACAATATTCCCTTGGGGAAAGAGATTTTAGTGGAGCTGACTTAAGTCAAGTCAACCTCAGCCAGGTAAACCTGGAACGGGTAATTTTATGGCGAGCCGACCTCAGTCAGGCAATTCTTACTGGGACTAATCTCAGTAGCGCTGATCTCTGGGGAGCTAATTTGAGAGAAGCCAACTTAAGTCAAGCTGTTTTATGTGGTGCTAATCTGGGTGAGGCAGACTTGAGCGATGCTATTCTACACTTAACTAACCTCCATACTACACTATACAATTTTTCCACTAAGTTTCCCCCAAATTTCGACCCTACCAAGGCAGGAGCTTATTTAATTGCCCCCGAAGCTTTACTAACGGAAGCTAACTTGAGTGGGGTAGATCTCAGTCAGACCAATTTAAAGGGTGCGAATTTGACCAGAGCTGACCTCTGGAAAACTAACCTCAAAGGCGCTGATCTCAAACAAGCTAATCTAACCCGTGCTTGCTTAATTGGGGCTGACTTGCAGGATGTTGACCTAACAGGAGCTAATTTGAACCGGTCCAATCTGATGGGGGCAAACCTGAAGGGTGCTAAGCTTCTAAATGCAACCCTGAGCGCTATACTCTACGACGAAACCACTCAGTTTCCTGAAGATTTTGATCCAGTTAAAACAGGAGGACATTTAATTGCTCCTGGTGTATCTCTACCAAGGGCTAACCTGAGTCAGTCAAACCTCAGTGGCGTGGATTTAAGTGAAGCAGACTTATCCCAAGTTGACCTAAGTCAGGGTCACTTTTTCGGTATATCTTTGCTCAGAGCTAATTTAAGGAAAGCCAATTTAAGAGGAGTTCAATTCTGGGAAGCGGATCTACGAGAAGCCGATCTACAGGAAGCGGATTTGCGGGGAGCGGACTTATGGTTGAGCCTAGTTAGTGGCGCGGATTTCAGGGGAGCAGATTTAAGGAGAGTTCACTTGTTTGGAGTAGATCTATCCGCCACTAATCTCGAAGGGGTTAACCTCAAAGGAGCAATTTATAACCAAGAGACTAAATTTCCTGAAGATTTTGACCCCACAGCCCATGGCGCATATCTAATTGCTCCGGATGTGTCTCTGTGTGGGCTAAATCTTCAGGGGGCTGACCTCAGAGGAGCTGACTTGAGTAGGGCAGATTTGAGGAAAGTTAGCCTGTTCGGGGCAGATCTTTTCTCGGTTAACCTTGAAGGAGTGAATTTGCTCGGAGCGCTCTACGACGAAGCCACTCGATTTCCAGAAGGGTTTGACCCCAGCCAACACGGAGCGTACTTAATTGCCCCCGGTGTATCATTTTCAGATCAAGAGTTCAGTGGGACTGATCTGGGGGGAGCTAACTTTAGTAAGGTGAATTTGCTTGGTGCAGATCTGCGCAGTGCTAATCTTGAGGATGCTAAATTTGAGCGATCGCTTTATAACCAAACTACTCAATTTCCGGAAGGGTTTGATCCTAGGAAGTTGGGAGCATATTGCATTGTCCCTCTTGCTTCCCTGTCAGGGCGAGATTTGAGTGGAGCCAACTTAGGAGGAGTAGACCTGAGTCAAGCTGACCTACGTGGGGCTAATCTGAGTCAAGTTGACCTTTGGGGGGCAAACCTCAGTCAGGCAAACTTGGCAGGGGCTAATTTGACAGGTGCTTATCTGTTAGGGGTAAATTTAATTGGTGCTGACTTAACCAAGGCAACCCTAAGTGGTGCTAATCTCCATGGGGCAGAACTTAAGGATACTAAACTGACTGGGGTAGACCTGAGTAATGTTGATTTGAGCAATACCTTTATGAGAGGGGCAATTATGCCTGATGGCACGCTTCACAACTAAGCTGTTAGAAGGCAAAAGGCAAAAGGCAAAAGGCAAAAGGCAGAAGGCAAAAGGCAGAAGGCAAAAGGCAAAAGGCAAAAGGCAGAAGGCAGAAGGCAAAAGGCAAAAGGCAAAAGGCAAAAGGCAAAAGGCAAAAGGCAAAAGGCAGAAGGCAGAAGGCAAAAGGCAGAAGGCAAAAGGCAAAAGGCAAAATGCCAAAGTAGTTTAGATGGGAAAACTCTGAACGAAGGTTGTCTGAAAGTCAGCGTTATAGGTGGCTTGGTGGAGATTTATCAGTACAACTATGTTCTGTCTATTGGGGGATAAGCGAATTTCTCTGATCGAATATTTCCTGATAGCTTCACGGTAATTGTTTAGTTTACCTAGGGTGAGTTGGCGATAATTGTAATTAATCACTAGCTGCATTGATGCCCGGTCTATATTAGACATTCCTCCAGATAAAACCGAGGGAATATAAATTTGTTCTAAACGAATCTCTAGTGGGTCTTTTTCTTTATCCACCAATACCTTAACTGTTTCAGTGCCATTGGGTTGAATGGAACGCTCGATAATTGGCAGTTTTAGTCCTACTTTTAGTTGATTGAGTCCTAAGCTCCGTCTTATTCTTTGGGTTTTCCTGAGTAAGCTATCTTCAGCCTCTTTAGGAGTGAGATTGGAATCCGAGTAGTTATAGTTAGTTTCTAGACAACCCTTCTTGACACAAGCGTTAGTGGCTACATCGACAATTTGGATTTTGGCGGTAGGAACCTTTGTGACATGGTTTCTAGCACTTTCCAGATAAATATAGCTGCGGCTATCTAGGGAAAAACCTGACAATCGACGATTGGTTTTGACAATAAGTGCTAATCCCTCCTCCCCAAGGAATAGTAGAAAGAAGCTAGCAACCAACAAACTTGAATATAAATAAAAGCGTTTCATCCGACTTCCCTGATTTTTTAACCAGTGATGATGTTTGTCTGGAGTATAGCGTTTCCTAGTCTAATCAGGTAGATGGTCTAGTCAGGTAAGCTGTTACTAAATCAAATTACTTTAAAATCAGAGATAGTCTCAATCCACACCCTTGCTCCACATTTGAGGGGATCATCGGGGCGATACATGACTCTACATGGTCCATTGACTTCCACGGTATGACCGTAAATATTCTGAGCACCCCGTTTTACGGTAATCACAGGGTTGCGCTCCCCGGTCTTGAGATTGTTGCGAATTACCCTCTGGTTAACGTGAATCACAGCTTTAGTGTACTCTCTGCGCTTTGACCAATTCCGCTTGGGACCGCGAGTGCCAGGAGTGACTACTGGCATGCCATCAAACAGAGGAATCACCCAAGTTCTACCCACTTTATAGGCTCCTTTAACTCTGCCTTTGCTCAGAAGGTAACGGACGCGAGTGGCGGAAACACCTAGTAAATCAGCGGCTTGTGCGGTAGAAATCATCATGGGGAGTTAACCATTGCGTTAACGATACTGTTATATTAACATAATTTTGGATAAGATGCAAGGAATGAGATTTTAGGTATTAATTACTAGGTGTAGTCAATTTGGTGAGCAGGGAACAGGGAACAGGGAACAGGGAACAGGGAACAGGGAATAGGGAAAAAATTCTGTATAGTGCGATCGCATGATTTGAACTCACCTCAGTTCCAGGTTTCCAAAAAACTATTGCATTAGCGCACCGATAAGTCCAGTGGGTGCCGATATCTTTGGCTAATAGTATTAATAACTAGGACAGTAGGAGTGCTGGCATTCCAGGCATTACCCTAGTTCCAAGTTTCCAAAAAACTATTGCATTGGCGCACCCATAAGTCAAATGGGTGGCGCTATAGAAAATTTTCTCCAACCACTTTACAAATGGTTAAACTTACTATAATATCATAAATAGGTTGATACAGCAAGTCCACCGAGACGAGCCGTAACCAACCGGGAGCGAGATGGCAGACCCATAGCTTTGCCCGGCAAGGTCTGCCACTGGCTCTTGGAATCAAGAAGGCCACTTCTATAATAATGACAAATTATCCAAACAACGATCCACAGACACACAACCAAAGCTGTGCCAAAGCCCAGGTCGATGGATACCAGCAAGCTCTTAACGACTTTGGCATCACTGAATTACTCGCGAAGCTCAGCCATTGCAGTGAAACTGGCTTCCATACCAGGCTACCGATCCAGCCCATTGAAGCTGATGCCATTGCTGCAGTACTAATTCAGCAACTTACTACCAGTCTCAACCCTAGCTGGCTAGCTCCCTATCTCCATGGCTTTCATCACCAAGGAGACATCCTGAGTGACCTAGTTACTCTGGAACTCAAGCAGTTACCAAAGTCAACAGCACTGCCAGAAGACTTTCCGGATCATCCTCCTGCTTCCTGTTTTGATATTGGTGAACGCATCTACTGGAAAGCCCTAGCTCAGACTGATACTGACTTCGGTATCGTGATTGGCAAATTCTACAACTGGGCAAATCATTGTTGTTGCTGGATGTGGTGCTATCTGATTTTGCTGGATTCTGAATCTCCAAGTGCCCTTTGGACAGTAACAGATATAGCCTGGGAAAACCATTTGCTTTCTTTAGCGCTGGAGGTGGCATCATGAGTAAACCTGATTCGTCTTTAACTCAGGCAAAACAAGAGCTAATTAAACAATACAGCTCCTGTCAACTCGGGATGACACCAACGGAATTCTACAGCAAATGGCCAGTGACTCACTCAATGATGGCCATGATTTGCTCTCGTTCGGTGGCGACAGTGGGACGGTGGTTTAGCCGAGGTCGTAATTATCTGCGGCCTCAACCATCGGACTTGCGTCATCTGGCTCTGATGGATTTTTTGTTGGAGCATTTTGAGGAGATTCCCGAAGAACTGCGGAACTTGCTTTGTCCCCCAAATCACGATCAGTGCTGACAGCTGACCGCTGAATGCTTACAATAAAACTTGTTAATTGTTAATGGTTTTTAAATTAACACTTAACAATTAGGTGCGACCCGTGGCGAATTTAATTCGCCAAGGTCAAGCGCACCTTTAACAAGTTAGATCGAGAGAGTTGGTAATTTGTATTACAAGGATAATCTAGCCCTAGAAAAATCACCTTCCAAATCCGCCTTTACCTCGACGTGAGCGCATTTCTTGACGAATTTGTTGGCGCTGTTCCTCGGTGAGAATACCCCTCATATCTTCTCGTGCTGACTTGTGAATCTCGCGCATTTGGTCTCGCTGCTCTTCAGAGAGATTCATACCCTCCCTTGCTTCTCGGAGTTGACGGCGCAGTGTTTTTATAGTTTGGAACCGCCGTTTTTGCTCGGGAGTGAGAATATCCTCAATTTTAGCTTCAGTATTGTTACGGATGTCCTCAAACTGCTCTTTTTGTTGGTCAGTGATGTTAAGTTTGGAGAAAAATGGAGGCATTCCTTCGGCGTTAACTGCCATGGGAAAAGTAGTGAGGGTAATTGCTGCGATACCTGCAAATAGAGAAAAGCGCTTGATATTCATGATGTTCATTTGTTTTTATTTTTAACTGTTTTGACGTGAGCTGATTTCTGTTTGATGTCTCTATCCTAAAAAGGGCTAGGGTGAAACCACATGAGGCAAAAGACCTGAATTCCTCTAGGACTTTAGTCCTAGGCTAGATATGACCAATGGGTCTTGCTTTACCTTTGACACATGGATTAAGGTTGTTGGTTGTTTGTTATTGGTTGTTTACAACAATTGTGAATGCGCCATCCTATTCAAATTACTAACCACCCAATTCGATTTTTGCTCTACCTGGAGTGGATACTGCTGATCATTACCGCTTTGGTGGAATTACTAAAACTTCCTTTTCCCCCGCTACCTAGGTCGCCACTACTCAATTTAGTTTGCCTGGGAGTATTTGGGTTAATGGGATTGAGATTACCAACAAATCAGCCTATTTATAAGATACTTTACACCGCCGCCGAAATTGGGGTAATTATCTTAGCGTCCATAGTGGGACACATTCGGCTGTTGCAACTGATGTTAATTATATTAGTTGTTCGCAACTGTTTTATCTTTGAGTTCCAAGGTCGCTTAGTGATGACTGGATTTGCGGTTATATTATTCCTAATGAGGCAAATGGTTCGATTTCAGCATCATGCTATGAGGCATCGTCCTCGGTTTAGACCACCTCCTGTGTTCAGAGAACCACCGACAGGGTTGATTCCGGAGCGATTACTATTTATATTATTGAGTTCTGTCTTGATATTTGTATTGGTCTTAATCGTTTTGCAGCTATTAGTGGATACTGTACTTTCAGAACGAAAAAGTCGGGAAGACCTGGCACAGGCTAATGCTCAACTGCGTGACTATGCCCTCCGGATTGAAGATATTGCTACGCTGCAAGAACGTAACCGTATTGCTCGGGAAATTCATGACTCCTTAGGACATTCTTTAACTGTATTCAATTTACACCTGGAAGCGGCTTTAAGACTATTACAATCTGACCCTGCTGAAGCCAAAGAATTTATATTAGAAGCGAAACAACTGGGTAAAACTGCTCTGAAGGATGTACGTCAATCCGTTGCTTCCTTGCGTTTAAATCCGTTACAAGAGCAATCTCTAGAAAATGCGATCGCATCCCTAATCGACGATTTCCAAAAGTCCACAGCCATCTCACCTACATGCCATCTTAACCTAAAGCGTTCAATCCCTGGCGACATCAAAATCGCAGTTTACCGTATTGTCCAAGAAGGGTTGACAAATATCTTTAAATATGCTAAGCCTACTGAAGTAGACATCCAAATTCAGACAGCAACAGATTTACAATTAATTATTAAAGACAACGGTATTGGATTTTCCCTCAACCAGAACACAACCGGTTTTGGTTTACAAGGAATGCGAGAACGCACCCAAGCCTTAGGAGGAACCTTTAAAATTGAGACAGCACCAGGAGCTGGCTGCAAAATTATCGCTCATTTTCCTTTACCAAAGGTTTAAGGTATAGCGTTTTTAGTTGAGATGTAACCATATCGCAAAGGGAACAGGGAACAGGGAACAGGGAACAGGGTAAAGAGTCAGGATTTTTATTGGAAAATAAAAAAATATCATACAGGTTTACATCTCAAATACAAACGCTATATCTAGCAATCATAAATTAATTGCGATAATTTTTTACCCTACTCCCTACTCCCTACTCCCTAAAAATAAGTACCTCACAGAATTGACAACTACTATATAATTATTCATCCTTGATGATTCGTATTTTAATCGTAGATGACCAGAGTCTAATTCGGCGTGGATTAAAAGCCTTGCTGAAGTTAGAAGAAGACTTACAGGTAGTCGGTGAAGCCGAGAATGGACAAACGGCAATTAGTCTGGTAAAAACTTTACAGCCAGATGTTATACTAATGGATATTCGGATGCCTGTCATGGATGGCGTTGCTGCAACTCGGGAAATTTGTCAGCAATTCCCAGATACAAAGGTATTAGTACTAACTACTTTTGATGATGACCAGTACGTTACCCAAGCCATACAGTGCGGAGCAGCCGGATATTTGCTGAAGGATACCCCTCCAGAAGAATTAGCTCAGTCAATTCGAGCGGTTCAAAAAGGGTATACTCAGTTAGGCCCTGGTATCGGCAAAAAAGTCGCTACTCAAATGCGAGACCCAACTCCTAGCCCACCTCCGGGTTGGGAGGAACTAACTCCCAGAGAGCAGGAAATTTTACGACTAATTGCTACCGGTGCTAGCAACCGAGAGATTGCTCAGACGTTGTATATTTCTGAGAAGACAGTGAAAAACCACGTTACTCATATTTTGAGTCGGTTGAATGTACGCGATCGCACTCAAGCAGCAATTTTAGCAAACTCTATGTTGGGGTAGTTCACTGATAATTGATTATGAGCTAGCATTTGTAAGCTGTCAGCCGTCAGCTGTCAGCTGTCAGCTTTATTAATTCCTGACAGCAGACCTAACAGAGATTAAACGAATGCTTACCTGTTTTATTCAAAAGCTCGCACCTAAAGTAGCGTGCCACAGGCCCAAAGCTGATAGCTGAATGCTTACTATAATTTATAAATAGCTGTAAGTATTCAGCCGTCAGCTATCAGCCGTCAGCTTATTTTATTCAAAAGCTGTTCGGTGTAGCGTGCGCTATGGGCAGAAAATGTTCCCGTAGCGTGGCCACAGACCTTTGGCTGAGAGCTGATAGCTGAGAGCTGATAGCTGAGAGCTGATAGCTGAGAGCTGATAGCTGAATGCTTACAAATAGCTCATGAACAATATTGCTGATTTCTGATAACATCAAAATATTTATTACTGTTACCTGCTCCCTGTTCCCTGTTACCTGCTCCCTGTTCCCTGCTCCCTACTCACTACTCCCTACTCCCTACTCCCTTTGCTATATATGAGTTCCTCTTCTCAATCTGAAACTTTAATAATTGCCTACTTTTTTGGCGCTCTTCTCGCTATCACCGTTATGGTTTACTTGCTCAGAGGTTTTGGTATTATTACCTTTCTTCCTGGTGGTATCCTGTGGCTATTGATATTGTTATCGATTGGTACAGGACTAGTTTACGGGGTTCAGAAAACTCGACGTTATTAGGGGAATAGGGAGTAGGGAGTAGGGAGTAGGGAGTAGGGATAATAAAATGGACTGTAGCTTAGGTATCAGCATTTCGGGTATCAGCGTTTTGAGAGTTTTCCGTGAATACTCATGTACTAGCGACTTTCAGTTGATATGATCTCACGATAATTACCCTTAATAAAAATTTCCCCATCTCCCCATCTCCCTATCTCCCCACACCTCCCAGCCTCCCTACCCTCCCCGCGCCTCCTTAATTATGGGTATTCAACCAGACTTGAGATAAGTCTAAATATCGGTAAGGATTGACCCTAGTACGGCACGACGGAATTGACACTCCCCGTCTTAAAAGAACGGGGATTCCCAGATCTACGATCGGCCTTAAACCTTTGTGTCTTAATCTTTGACGCCGCCAAGAACTAAGCAGTATCTAAACCTGAATCCCGTCAAGACCAAGATTCTAGTTTAGTTCACAAAAGACCCAGCGGGCTAATCTCCTTGGGCGTTTAGTAACAAGCTTGAGAAGTGCCTTATGAAGTCCGTTTCTCCTCTGCTTCACCTGGTTCCGGCGTGCCCCGCCGTACCGTTTTATTCTCAAACTGTGATGCAGCTGGGTTCACACACCGATTGGTAGTCGTTCGCGTAGCGTGGCCTACGGCCAATGATTGGGTTTTTAAGGAGGACTTTCCCTACCCTCCGGGCATTACTACTTTAAGGTCGAGCAGTGGCGGGTCTCTGACCCGGTTGCGCTTCGGTTTTTCAGCCTGTACCCTTTAACCATATTATACCAAATGAAATTGAAAAGTGCCAACTAAAAGCCGTCCTAGAAGGACGGGGTTTTAGACCCAAAGTTTTTGATAAAGATACTGTAAGCATTCAGCGGTCAGCCGTCAGCCGTCAGCTTTCTGTGGTCAGCCGTCAGCTTATTTTATTCAAAAACTGTTCCCCTAGCGTGGCCAAGAGCTTACCGTGGCCATAGGCCAAGGCCAAGCGTGTGCGTAGCGCATAACCTGAGAGCTAAGAGCTGATAGCTGAATGCTGATAGCTGAATGCTTACAAGATACTATTGAAAAAAGCGAAAGGCTTATATAATAATAATTCTGCTCAGAGCTGATAGTTAAGGGCTGATCGCCCGTCCGCTGAGGGCTGACAGTAGAATCTATTGCGAAAATCCTTGACTACTACGTGGTTATAAGCAATAGAGTTAGGTTAATCTTAAACAAAAGTGAGGTAACGACAATCAACATGGAAGCTATTGAACTCGAAGTCAGCCAACTAAAATTTTTACTGAAGCTACTGAGCAAACCGGATTATCGGGCATTGATTACGGAAGCGAAACCCAATTCTAAAACCTCAGCGGGGGAACGAGATCGAATTTGTCGGGAGTTATGCGATCGCAATTTGATTGACTCTAATCAAGAAATCACAAAAATTCAGATCACTGATGCAGGCAAGGAACTTCTAAACCAAGATCAGGCTGAAGTACCAATGAGCACGAAAGAACGCAAAATTATCAAAGCCTGTGAAACAGAACCGACTACTCCCGCCAAGACAAACGTTAAGCCTGCTAAGACCCGAAAGGAAATCATGGAAGGTTTGATAGAACGGGGTTATATCACAGTAGCAGAAACTAAATTCAAAGATGTCTGGATTACTGAAACCGGTATTGAGTACCTATTAAATAATTATAAACCCGTTGGTCGTGGCAATATCAATCTGTCTAAAACCATGCTAGCGGATTATATTGATTTCCTGCGGAAACAGCTGCCAAACTCAACAACTACA
This sequence comes from Moorena sp. SIOASIH, assembly GCF_010671925.1. Lineage (GTDB taxonomy): Bacteria > Cyanobacteriota > Cyanobacteriia > Cyanobacteriales > Coleofasciculaceae > Moorena. The sequence continues at coordinate 894,672 of NZ_JAAHIH010000001.1, forward strand.
AACTCAGAAACAATCTCAGAATCAGATGGCAATTCAGCTCCGACTCTAGTCAATGCCCCTAATAATGAAGAAATATTACAAATTATCAAGGATTTAGACCAAGAACTGGGTACGGAAAACTATTTGCCACTGTTTCATTTGCGCCAAAAGTTACAACCGCCTTTGTCTAGGGAAGAATTAGATAAAGCACTGTATAGCTTGCAAGCAGAGGATAAAATTGATCTGAGTGCTTTGGAAGAAGCTAACATGTATACAGAGGAACAAATTGAAGCTGGTATTCCTCAAAATACCGGGGGGAGGCTATTTTTCATTATGGTGCAGTAAAGTATGATAAACTAACCTAAGGCTTCAAGCTAAGGCTTCCCAATTGTTAATCCTCTATCCTTTTCCACTCTATAGATCTAATTTTAGAGATGGCAACGATCCAGGAAATAATTCAACAAGCTCCAAACCCGTTTGACACCGTGACCTTTACTACGGGTAATTTTTGGGAAGATCCAGACAATGGAGCTGTTAATGTCAAATCGATTCATCAAGATGAAATTAATCAGATAACCACCACCCTCAGTGCGGTGACTCAAGACCATCGACCCCGCACTATCTTACTGGCTGGTGATCCTGGTGCGGGGAAAAGTTATCTGTTAAAACGGCTCAAACAGCAGCTCAATCAAGACGCCTTTTTTGCTTATATCGGTCCTTGGGCAAATAGCGATCGCATCTGGCGCTATATCCTCAGGGAAACCGTTGAAAGTCTGCTCAAAATCCCAGAAGGAGAACAAGAGTCTCAGTTACTGCTGTGGCTCAAGAGTCTCCCGGTCTTTAAAAAAACCGGCTGGCTCCGGAATGAGCGACAACAGTTTATTGGTGACCTCAGAGCTACCTATCCAACCGGAATTCATAGAAATAAGGAATTTTTTGGAGTCCTCTATGAACTAACTAATCCAGAACGATATCACTTGGCTTATCAATGGTTAAGGGGAGAAGATTTAGATGAAGATGATTTGGAAACCCTTCGGGTCAGAGGCTCTATAGATAACGAAGACGATGCTCAGAACATCTTAATCAACTTCGGGAGAATTTCTTCATACACCAAGCCAATTGTGCTGTGTTTTGACCAATTGGATAATATTCCTCGTTTGCCTGATGGTTATCTGGATCTAGAAGCTCTGTTTAATGTCAACTCTACCCTCCATACTCGCTATCCCAATAACATGCTGATTATAATCAGCATGATTAGCAATACCTTGAGACGGAATCAAAAACAAATTAAACCCGCTAATATTGCTAGACTTAATCATAAAATTCTGCTCAAAAGGATTACCCTAGAGCAAGCAGAATCCCTTTGGGCAAACCGACTATATTCGTTACATCAGCAAGCTGATCAAAAACCAATTTTACCGATTTATCCTTTAACTCGGCAAGACCTCGAAAAAGCATTTCCTGGTGGCAAAACTACTCCTCGGGAGACATTGACCCTGGGAAATCAGCTAATTGAAAGATATAAAACTCAGATAGTTAATAGTTCAGATCCATCAACCAAGACTAAATCAACTAGTCAAGATGATACCGCTGGTAAATCAATACCGAGAGCAGAAAAAGCCTTAGCTTCATTTAAATGGAAGTGGCAAAAAGAATTTCAAAAAACTGAGCAGAAAATTACCCGAATCGGAACAAATTATGAACCTGAATTGATTAAGATGTTACGAGAGGCATTAGAAGCTCTGGAGGTCAAGGATGTTAAATCAAACTTTTTGTCAGGTAGTTTTGCCAGTTATTCCCTAAGTTACCAGCTGCCATCATCCCAGGAACGGATCGGATTAGTCTGGGGAGAAACTACTAATGGTAACAGCTTTTATCATCTGATGAATGCCTGTGATAAAGCTATTCAAGGCAATCGCTGTCAAACCTTATACCTAATTCGCTATACAGAAGTTAAAAAACGTGGTCTTAAGGGGGACAAACTCTACAGCAAACTATTCAATGGTTCTGGCCATATTCACCTCAAATTAGAAGACCTCTCCTCTGTCTATTACTTAGCTACTTATCATAGCTTAGTTAATCAAGCTTTTTCCCAAGAGTTAGTGCTTGCTGATACAATACTAACACTGCCAGAGTTACAAGATATAATCCGAAAATCGTTAATTTTGCAGGATTGTCCCTTACTACAAGAGTTGAATATTTTTCCTAGTAAGGTTAACGATACTCAACTTGTTACCAAGCCGGTTAAGGAATTTGTGATAAATCTGCTCAAACAGAATCAAATTATTGGTCATAATGTTTTAATTAAAACTACTCAGAATAAATTGACTTCCATCAAGGAAATAGCAATTCACCAAGGAATTAAGGAACTGTCTCAGGAAAATAAAATTAAACTTCTCCCTGTGGATGGTTCCCTAGATAAACAATTAGTATGTTTGGTACCGTAAGCTATCAGCAATCAGCAATCAGCAATCAGCTATCAGCAATCAGCTATCAGCAATCAGCTATCAGTTATCAGTTATCAGCTATCAGCTATCAGCTATCAGCTATCAGCTATCAGCTATCAGCAATCAGCTATCAGCTATCAGCTATCACAGGCTAGAAGCCTGTGCCACACTACTTGAGGTGCCATTGGCCAAAGACTGACGGCTGACCGCTGACGGCTGACCGCTGACGGCTAAAGATTATTCTACCATAGCTAAAATTCGGATAACAAGCGCCAATGTACCTGACTCAACCAGCCCAGATCCGAAAGTTAATCCTGAATTTATCAGCAGCAAAAATTCTCTGGTTAGATACAGAAATTGCTGATTGGGATACCCCTAATCCGAGATTATCTCTGATTCAGGTATTGGCTGATCCGACAGATACAAATGGTGAAAAAGCTTACATTTTAGATGTATTAGACAAACCGGAAGTAGTGATAGACTTTGTTAACTATATTATGGTCAATCCTAACATTGAAAAAGTCTTTCACAACGCTAGTTTTGATTTACGGTATCTAGGGGGTAAAGAGCAAGCTAATAATGTTACCTGTACCTATAAAATAGCGAGAAAGCTGACCAATAAGAAACTGTCTAATCCATTAGAGGTATCCAATAGTAAATTAAAAACACTAGCGCTAGAACTATGCCATTTCGCCAATGTCGATACAGACGAACAAAGCAGTGATTGGGGCAAACGTCCGCTAACCGAAAAACAGCTAAAGTATGCAAAACTGGATACAGTGTATCTAGCCCATGTCCATCGCCGCTTACTAGAAATTGCCAAAAATAGCTCGAATCCAGAGCAGATGGTCACCAGAAAATCACGGACGCAACAATCAGAATCCCCTGGCTTCAGTGTTACCCAAGTTAGGGTAGCCCTTGAATGTCCTCGCTTATTTTATTTGAGTCATCACTTTGGTGGAAAAACCCTATTTATACCACCATCCAACTCACCAGGTATTGGGACAGTATTCCATCAGCTATGTCAACAGTCTACTGACACACTCCAGCAAGATTCCCGATTTCAAGCTTTATTTTCTCCCACAGCAAGTCAGCTAGACCTAGGCCAGATTAGCTCTAAGATCCAAGCGCTACTGTATGAGCTAGTGGTTTTCCCTCAAATCGATGACTTAGAGATAGCCTCCCTACTTCCACTGTGGCAAGGATTAAAATCACTATTTCCCCATTGGACTCAACTGCTAGTTACTAATCGAGGCTATTGTCAGCCAGAGGAAGTAATTAGTAAAACCTTCGTTGCTCAAGAAATGAACCTCAGTTATAACTTCACTCTTCCTGATGGCACCGAGCAACACGTTAATGGAAAATTTGATAGCTTAATTTTCGACTGTGAACGCGATCGCTATTGTGTCGTAGACTATAAAACCTATCAACCGGTAGATCCATCCGCTAACCTAGCTCAAGTAGCTCTCTATAGTTACATGCTCCACCAAAAAAAAGGAGTAGCAATAGATGCAGCGGTTTATTGTGTTTTACCGGAATTCCAAAAACACTACTATTCCCGGGAAGAGCTAGAGGATACAGTGCATCAGCTCATTCCCCATAAATTACAACAGATGCGGGAATGGCTGACTTGGAAACCTGCCCAGGTCGAAGAGGAGGGAGATGGAGAAAGTAGAAAAAACCATTGCACTCCAGCAATCGATAAGGGCAACCTGGAGCCACCACCACCGACACCACAGCTTCAGCTATGCAACATTTGTCCCCAACAGCAGACCTGTCAAACCTTTTTTGAGGAGGTGAAAACTGAGCAAAAGCCAGTCAAGGCACCATCCCGCAAAATTCCTGAGACTGAGCAAAAGTCGGTTAAGCCACGTACCGCTAAAACTCGTAATCCTGAGCAAAAGCCAGTCAAGGCACCATCCCAAGCAACTCCTGAGACTGATCAGATCGGGCAAAAATTGGTGAGTACTCTAGAAGGCTTTAACATTAGTGTCGATTATGTCAACGCAACAGTTGCTCCAGCATTTGTCCGGATCAAGCTAAAACCCAATCGTGGGGTAAAAGTCATATCTATACAGAATCGCTCCAAGGATTTAAAAGTACACTTAGGTCTGGATAATCCTCCGCTGATTACTCCGAAAGCTGGGTATGTCAGTGTGGATTTACCACGGAAGGATGAGGATAGAGAAGTAGCTAGATTTGATGACTATATCCAGCTTACAGCAAATTCCGCCCCCCTAACCCCCCAATCTTGGGGGGAAATTGAGTTAAAGTCTCCCAGGATTGCGGTTGGAGTAAATTTAGATGGGAAATTGGTAGAGGCGGATTTATCGGATCCTAATACCTGTCACTTTTTGGTAGGGGGCACAACCGGAAGTGGCAAGAGTGAATTTTTGCGATCGCTTCTGCTATCCCTACTTTATAACCATTCTGCTGAACAGCTCAAAATTGCTCTAGTTGATCCCAAGCGCGTCACTTTCCCAGAATTTGAGCAAATGCCATGGTTGCTGTCACCAATCGTTAAAGATAGCGATCGCGCTATCGAACTGATGGAGCAATTAGTTGATGAAATGGAGCAGCGTTACCGGAAATTTGAACAAGCCAAGTGTCCTCACCTGGATGCTTATAATCAGCAATTGAGTAATAAACAAAACCTAGCTTTACCTCGGATAGTTTGTATTTTTGACGAATATGCTGACTTCATGGCAGAAAAAGAAATCCGCAAAGAGTTAGAATTAAGCATTAAGCGTTTAGGAGCCAAAGCTAGAGCAGCTGGGATTCATTTGATTGTTGCTACTCAACGGCCAGATGCTAACGTTGTTACTCCGATTATTCGCTCTAATTTACCAGGGCGAATTGCTTTACGCACAGCGTCTGAAGCCGACTCAAAGATTATTTTTGGTGGCAGCAACACTGAAGCAGCTTATTTGTTGGGTAAGGGAGATTTATTATATCAAAAGGGTGGTAAGTTAGAGCGATTGCAGAGTTTGTTTGCTGAGACAATTAAATTGCCTTGATCGTAAGCATTAAGCAGTCAGCCGTCAGCCGTCAGCTAATAGCTCATGCTACGGGAACAACCGTCAGCCATAACACACCCTACTCAACACCCCGAGCCACACGAAAACCGACATTGGTTTTGATGGCATCGCGCGTGAAATTGTAGTCGCGTTGGGCAGAACGGCAATGAATAGGAGAGCTGGTCCAGGACCCGCCCCGCAGAATATATTTAGTATGATTACTAGTAGGTTTAGTCCAGACACTCCCATCTGTAGGAGGATCTCCTTTGTAATTATCATGCCTTGGATCCGCACACCACTCCCAAAGATTGCCGTGCATATCGTATAAGCCAAAGCCGTTGGGGGGAAAAATTCCTACGTCGGTGGTTTCTTCTCGATATTTCCATTCTTCTTCCTCTGCATAAGTAAAGTCACCGTTATAGTTAGCTAATTTACTGGTTATGGTCTCTCCATAATGGAATGGTGTGGTAGTTCCTGCTCTACAAGCGTATTCCCATTCCGCTTCACTGGGTAATCTGTATTCCGTTCCTGTATGTTTAGAGAGGCGATCGCAAAATTCCACCGCATCGTACCAGCTTACTTGCTCTACTGGTCGCTTCTCTCCTTTAAATATCGAAGGGTCTGGCTTTAAGTCCCGGTTAACTTTTGGGAGTTTGGCCACAGCTCGCCATTGCGCTTGGGTTACCAGATATTTGCCCAGGAAGAAGGGTTGGATGGTTACTTGGTGTTGAGGTCTTTCAGTTTCATCACTCCCCCTCTCAGTTTCCGGGGAACCCATTAAGAAGGTTCCGGCTGGGATATACACCATGTCTAGGTCTACTCCATTCCCCAGATCTTGAGTGAAATAATCCGCTTGCTGGGATTTTCGGTTGATTATTGCTCCTCTACGGTTAACTGTTACTACTTGAAAGGAAAACTGCTTTAAACCTTTTGGCTCTGCCGTTTGTTTGTAAACTAATAAATTAGAAATGTCATTGGCATTTTTTTATAACCATTGCTTTAGTTGCTCAGCCTCTGACTTAGGAATATTTCCATTTACTAATAAACGATCGACAAATTTTACAATAAATTTTTCATCATCATTTCGTTGATGTATATGTATATGATCCAAATTTTATAGAATTTCATAAAAAGTGTTAGGATTTTTATTTTGACAATCGGGACAACAATCTCTGTAAGACTTTTGCATTTGTTTTATCAAGTTTTTTTCTAAAGGAATCAATATATTGATTAAACTAGTGGTAATTTTGAAATTTTCCTCAATCGCTTTTAATTTAGCATTATTTTGATTTTGTTTAAGTGCTCTATCAATTAATTCTTCTAACTGATTGTAAGCCTGACAATACATTATTAATTTGTGAACTATTGCCTTTAAATTTCCACCGCTAGCAACCTCGTTCAGATTTATATTTAATTCAAAAAGCACCATCATTTCTAAGTCAGTTTTATCAGGAAAAGCACTACACAGTGCTTCGTTTATCTTTTTGAGTAGATAACCAAGGGTATGTCCAGTATTCATTGATGGTTAGTTCAAGACCTTATTTTCCGGCGGGCAGGATGCCCGCTCTACTGCTATTAATTCAAAGACTGACGCAACGCCATAAAAAGGGCAAAGGGCTAAATCTTCCCAACACTCTGAGCCACACGAAATCCGACCTTGACGAAGATGAAAACGCTCAGTTTAAAGAGGTTAAAGTGGTCGGAGTAGTCGGAGCGGAAGGCAGAACGGCAATCCCCAGCCTCGGTGTTCCACGAGCCGCCCCGCATAATATAATAATTAAAAGGATTATGTTTTTTACTCCAGACACTCGCATCTGTAGGGGCTCCTTTGTAATTATCATGGAAAGGATCCGCACACCATTCCCAAACATTTCCGTGCATATCGTATAAGCCAAAGCTGTTGGGAGGAAAACTTCTTACTGGGGTGGTTTTTCTTCGATACTCCCCTTTTTTTTCCTTTGCATAAGTATCGGAAGCCTTATAATTAGCTAATTCACTGGTTATAGTCTCTCCATAATGGAATGGTGTGGTAGTTCCGGCTCTACAGGCATATTCCCATTCTGCTTCACTGGGTAATCTGTATTGCTTTCCTGTATATTTAGAAAGGCGATCGCAAAATTCCACTGCATCGAACCAGGTTACTCGCTCTACTGGTCGATTCTCTCCTTTAAATTCAGAGGGGTCTGGATCTAAGTCATGTTTAACTTTTGGGAGGTTTTGAACCACAGCTTTCCATTGCGCCTGGGTTACCTGATATTTCCCCAGGAAAAAGGGTGGGATGGTTACTTGGTGTTGAGGTCTTTCCCTGTCATCAATCCACCTCTCTCTTATCGAGGAACCCATTGAGAAGCGTCCTGCTGGGATATACACCATATCTAGGGGGTCTACTCCATTGCCCAGATCTTGAGTAAAATAACTTGCTTGTTTATTTTCTCGCTCGCTTATTAATCCTTTACCGTTAACTGTTACTACTTCAAAGGAAAACTGCTTTAGACCTTCTGGATGTTGCCCATTACCAAATAACTTCCCCCCCTTTTTATCAGACCAACGTAGGTAAAGCACTGGGCGATACCATTGGTTTCCCTCTCTACCCATTTGAGCCTGTCCCATACTAACAGCAGTAGTTAGGACTTTTTTGTTCCCTAATGCTCGATAAAACCGCTCTGCAAAAGCAGTTGCCCCTTTTACGGTAACATTGTATTGCATAGCTACCACTGCTGGAATCTGTTGCTCTATCAATTTTTGAGCCACACCGTTGAACACAGAATCGCTTCCCAGTGCCTTCCCCGTTTGACAAGCACTCATAACCACCAAACGAATGCCTTGGTCTGGTTTTTGTTCTAAATCAAGATTACTTTTTTGAATCAGCTCACTAATTTCTGTAGCACTAATATAATCGGCCTCTTTAGTACTATCTTTTTGGTTAGGTTTAAACAGTAAGTAACCTTGGGGAGATGGATCTAAAGGATAGCCACATTTTCGGCATTCCTTCGCTGTGAGATCGTCATGGATAGTACGGCATTGCTCTTGATTGCAACGTTTACCGAAAAAGCCATGACCATCGAAGTGAATGAGATGAGGCGTTTTGTCTTCAGAGATTTGGGTGAGGTAATCTCCAAATTCTTTGAAAGTCGGAGATTTTAGGGTTTCTACCTCAATTGTGCCTTCTGCTTCAGCTTGTTTGAGTCCTCTTAGTATAGCTGTTTGCTCTTGATAGTCAAGGGAAACTAAACCCATATCTGTATCGCCAACAGGGGATGAGACCAGGAAAACCTTGATTTTGTTTACTGGTGGAAGTTCAGGTATTTTTTGGACAAAGCCAATTAACCGTGAAAAAGTCACTTGTCGTCCAGCCAGAAATCCGCGATCGTCGCAAGCTAATTCCCAAGGATAATCCGGTAAACGTCCTCTCTGGTCAATTTTTTCATTAAATTGAATTTGAATATGTAGTTGTTCCCCTTTATCAAGGCTCCCTAACATTATAGTTAATAAATCCCTGCCATCTCCTGGGGGAAAAAGAGTGTTATAGATATCTTTTCCAATCTTCTTTAATAGTTGGGTATCGAAATGATTACCCTCTGAAGTAAGCCACCCTTGCTTTTTCATCCATTCTACTTCTTCCTCATAAAAGTTATTGGATTTAAAAGCTACAGCACCAAGGGCGTCAATCATAGTAGTTCGCCATTGCTTTCTATTTTCAAAAAAGGGTAAACGGGAATGATAATCTGCATGACCAGCTTCTCCATAGGCATAAATTTGGATTTCTCCTGGCTCTGCACTTCTGGGTACGGTTAAAAATAATGTCAGTAGTTTCATTATCTAAGGTGTTTTGCCTGGGAACTAGATATGAATGAAATCAACTAAAAACTATAGATATCTATCAAATTTTGCCTTTTGCCTCTCGCTGAATCTCACTTCTGCTGTTTGACCCGAGCAACTTTTTGACAAATGAATATAAGATGCACCCTTTGCTTTTTGCCTTTGGCCTTGCTAAAACGGATTTTAAATTTTCAGCTTAGCTTTTCTATATCGATTTTCCACTTTTACCTTTGATCGTTCCCTCTATACTGTTGTTGATTGAGGGAAGAACAGTTCCTGGATATAAATCTTGACAGTATCGCTTCATTTCCTCTTTACTATACAACGGCGATAGTTTAACCTTCACTTTTTGAAGTGAATCCTGACCAACTCCACCACTAGCTTCTGCTCCACCAACGGATAAAACATTCATTTTAATGCCAGCTTTTCCTTCTCTTTTCAGGGTTACTTGAAGCTCTAGTTCAACTGATTCCACAAAAAGAAAAGGAGCTGTTTTATTTTTTGCAGGTGTTAGTAATTCCCCTTTGACTTGCTCAACCAATTCCGCAAGTCCAATCGAACTATTTCCGTTATCAGTCATGACTATATTGTAGTTTAGTGTTTAAGGTGAATCTAAATTTTTCTAGATTAATGAGACCTTGATGTAACAGGCATCTTGCTTATTACAGCTAGGCCCAATGCAGTGCGTTACGGGATGGACTTTTGTAAAACTGGCTACCAATAAAATTCTGCGATCCCTTCCCTAACGCACCTAATGCACCCTATGCACCCTACGCACCTTACGAACAGCTGATAACAAATAGCTGATAGCTTAACTATTACCCCCATACTAACACAGCATACACTCCATAGATAAAATAAACACTAAATACAATCGCAATAATAATTCGAGACTTCATGGAAGTGTGGCGTCTCCACAATACAAAGCATCCCACTATAACAGCCAACACTTCTAGGGGAGCAAAGATATGACCATAATGACGAGAATCCCAATAAGACACAGGGCTTTCAAAGCGCCAGTTTGACAATGGAAAAAAGTGACGGTGGGCATCGTCAGCATGGAGAGGAAAATCTCCTAACCCATGAAGAGCCATGCTAACAAACATAGCAATCAGAAACGTTTGACGAAAATAGTAGGCTAACAACCCACCTATTAGTATCAATGGAAAAGAATTGAAAATATCGAAAAATACTTGCCAGTTTGGGTTATAATAAGATTCAGACCAGATTACGTTTTCAGGAATTCCTCTGAGGAGTTTCTCATATACGTAAAAAATTACCATTGGTAAATCCGGTAACATGGCACCGAACACAATTGGAAAATTATTTTCGGGCTTTCTTTTTTTTCCTAAAATTAGGAGATTGACGATGGCGTGAGCAGGAGTATTCACAAATAAGGGAGTAGGGAGTAGGGAGTAGGGAGTAGGGAGTAGGGAGTAGGGAGTAGGGAGTAGGGAGTAGGGAATCGGGAATCGGGAATCGGGAATCGGGAATCGGGAATTAAGAATTAAGAATTAAGAATTGGGAATTGGGAATCGGGAATCGGGAATCGGGAATAGAAATTATCACAATTTATTTAGGTTCCCTATAACTTTCAACTTTGAACTTTCAACTTTGAACTTTCAACTTTCAACTTTCAACTTTGAACTTTCAACTTTGAACTTTCAACTTTCAACTTTCAACTTTCAACTTTCAACTTTCAACTTTCAACTTTCAACTTTCAACCTTCAACTTTCAACTTTCAACCTACTCTCAACCTTCAACCTTCAACCTTTCAACCTTCAACCTTCAACCAACCTTAAGCCTTCAACCTACTTTCAACCTTCAACCTACTTTAAACCTTCAACCAACTTTAAACCTTCAACTAACTTATACTTTTCAGCTTATATTCAACGGATTAACATCAATAGTCAAGCTAATATCTGGAGGACACATATCCTGCAATTCCCGCCAATTCAGTAACCTTGCGGGCACAGTAGGAGGAAACTTCAGCAAAATCTGCCATCGATAGCGACGAGCAACCCGGATTACACTAGCTGGTGCTGGTCCTAGGATATCGTATTCGGCTTCAGGAGTATCTAAGCTGTCGGCTAAATCCTCCGCTACCTTCTCTACGGCCACAGGATCTAATCCACTTATGCGCAACAGAATCAAATCACCATAAGGGGGATAGTTCAGTGCTGCCCGTTGTTCCAATTCGTCCGAGATAAACGACTGATAATTATGAGTTTTGACAGCCTGAATCACAGGATGCTCTGGGGAATAAGTTTGAATAATCACCTGACCAGGGTCATCCCCACGACCGGCACGACCTGCCACCTGAGTTAAGGTTTGGAATGCCCGCTCGGATGCTCTATAGTCTGACAAATACAGTAGTCCATCTGCTGCTACTACTCCCACCAGTGTGACCTGAGCCAGATCTAATCCTTTGGTCAGCATTTGGGTTCCCACCAACAAGTCAGCTTCCCGATTAGCGAATTGAGTTAACAAAGTGCGATGAGCATTCTTGGTACGAGTGGTATCACTATCAAATCGGATAATTCGCAACTCTGGAAACAGCTTCGCCAAATCTTGAACAACCCGCTGAGTACCACTACCGAAAAATTTCAGGTAGGGAGAACTACATTCTGGACAACTACGGGGATGGAGTTGTCCGAAATTGCAATAGTGGCACCGCAATACTTGAGTAGCGCCTTCATGAGTATAGTGATAGGACAAGGAAACATCACAATTAGGGCATTCCAACACATGACCGCAACTACGACAAGACACAAAAGTACTATGTCCCCTGCGGGGGATAAATAAAATCCCTTGTTTCTCTTGTTCCTTTAGTCGTCTCAAGCGGTCTTGGAGAGAACGGCTAAAAATCGACCGATTCCCAGCTTGTAACTCCTGCCTCATATCCACAATTTCTACTGGTGGCAGGGGTCTTGATTGAATCCGTTCCGGTAGGGATAAGTAATGCGTGCTAAGTTCTGGATGCTGAGGAGGTGAACAGGTAAAGGGTTGAACCTCAGGAGCTGAAGAAGTCAGGGGATTAATTTCATTACCGATTTGACCATCTCTCGCTCCCCCCATCACCTTAAGACTGACCCAGCTTTCCACCGAAGGAGTAGCTGAACCTAAAATAAGGGGACAATTTTCTAATTCTGCTCGCCACTGGGCAACGGTGCGAGCGTGGTAGGTAGGAATAGGTTGGTCTTGCTTGAAGCTAGAGTCGTGTTCTTCATCTAAAACGATTAATCCCAACTGGGGCAAAGGGGCAAAAACAGCAGAACGAGTGCCAATCACCACTTGTGGCTCACCTGGGATCATCTGTCGCCAGGTATCATAGCGCTCCCCTTTATTCAAGGCACTGTGGTAAACCCGAACTTTGTCACCAAAGCGAGCCCGGAAACGGTCAGTAATTTGAGGAGTTAAACCAATTTCCGGCACCAACACCAAAGCGGATTTCCCTTGCGCTAGGATTGGTGCGATCGCTTGTAGATAGACCTCCGTTTTCCCAGACCCAGTCACCCCATGCAACAGCACTTGGGCAAAGCCATCAATATTATTAATCAGGTCTAATGCATGGGATTGCGCATTTGTCAAGTTTTTTGGGGCATCTGTAGCCATGGTTGGTGAAGTAGCACTGCGCAATACTTCCCTAGGCTCAATCACCACATATCCCTTATCTTCCCATGAACTTATAGTTGAGGAACTAACATTACAAATTTGTGATAGTTCACTCAACCACAAATCCCCCCCACGACGGCGTAGCACCTCCAATACTTCCCGTTGCCGTCGAGTCAGATCAGACCGATTGAGATTAGCCACCAGAGTCACAGCTTTCTTCAGCTTAGGACGAGTTGGCTTAGGAGCTTCCAGATAACTTTCCACCCAACCTCGCTTGAGCAGATGACGTAATCCTGCTTTAGCCCCCTTTACCTGACGTTGGAGGTATTGCCAGCTGTAATCCCCATGGGGTTTAGCCTGGAGAATCTCCAAAATCTTACTTGCGGCTGAATTATTGACGAAGACATGAGCCTCTTTAGGCAAAACCGAGGAATTGAGGCGAATTCGACGCTGCGATCGCCCCAACAGTCCCGGAGGTAAAGCAGACCGAATCACTTGGATTAGAGGGGTGCAGTAGTACTGAGCCACCCGCTCTAACAGTTGGCAGTAGGAACTTGGAAAGAAACCGGGACTGATCACCTCCTCTACGTCCTTAATTTTCTCCAGTGGTAAGTTTGGGGGTGGAGAGTCTACAATCCGAATAGCGATCGCTCCTAGCTGTTGAGTCCCGAATGACACACTCAGAACATCTCCAGGATTGATTGAAACATCCAATGGATTACGATAAGTATATATACCTTGAACTCCTGGACAATCTACTAGGACTTCAACCCACTTTTCTTGGCCACCACCAGAAAAGTAAAGTGCTCTAGGCTCAGCTAACAGTAGACCTAAAGGAGGATTAGACATAGGGCAGCTTTGGTTTGGGAAGGCTCCTATTCTATCACTATTGATAGATAGGAAAATTTTAAAATATGTGAGATCCTGTTTCCAGAGTCAAAATAAATAATAAAAGCAATGGCAAGAGAATTATCTCTCCTGCTTTCACCCTAGAGTGTAACTAAAATATATGTAATTAAACATTTCGTAATTACAGATACAATTAGCCAAACTGCTTCTGGTAAGCTTAAAATCATTAATTTATAATCACGTCAATCACACATCAACTACTTGAAGCAGGTTGGGTCACTGAGCTTTGAGGGTATGGAGCGTGTTTTAGCTGCTCTGTCTAGAGTATTAACTTCTTTGTGAAACCAGCAACATCAATTTTTGATAATAGACTTCTCATTAACGGCCAATTTTCAGCAACAGACAGCCTCAATCCCTCAAGGCAAGGGTTTTAACAAACTTAAAATACACTTGCAAATCACACATCCCTATGAATATTACAGAATTAAACCACACTCATACAATGCCGTCTACGGAAGAGAAGGATTTTTATGTTACTGACCACATTGAGCCAGAGGAAACAGATTTACAGCGTGTAGCGGTCGAATTCACCGAAGACGATGAACTAGTGGTCTCTACTTCCCATAATTTCCGGAAAAGCGGCTCTGATGACACAGTGGGTGCGTTCTTTAAGGAGATGGCTCGTTACCCATTGCTCAAGCCAGACGAAGAAGTAGATTTAGCCCGTCGGGTTAAGTTCCTAGTAGAAATCGACCAACTCCGGAACGGCTTACAGGAAAAATTAGACCGTAAACCAACCAAGGCGGAGGTAGCTACAGCGGTCGAGATGACAGAACGTCAGTTGGAGGGGAATTTATATCGCGGTCGTGTGGCAAAACGCAAGATGATTCGCTCGAACTTGCGCTTAGTGGTTTCAATTGCTAAACGATATATTAATCGCGGTGTACCATTTCTAGATTTGATTCAAGAAGGTGCCTTGGGCTTAAACCGAGCAGCAGAAAAGTTTGACCCAGATAAGGGTTACAAGTTTTCTACCTATGCTTATTGGTGGATTCGTCAAGCGATTACTCGTACTATTGCCAATGATGCCCGAACTATTCGTCTACCAATCCACATTGTAGAAAAGCTCAATAAACTTAAAAAAGCTCAGCGGGAACTTAAACAACAACTGCAGCGCAATCCTAATGAAATAGAACTTGCTCAAGCGCTAGAAATTTCTCCCTCCCATTTGCGTCAGTTACTAGAATTGCGTAGGCGCTCCCTTTCTTTGAATCACAGAGTCGGTAAAGGGGAAGACACAGAACTGATGGATTTACTCGAAGACAATGATCTACGATTGCCCGAAGATAAGATGAATGAATCCATGATGCGCCAGGAGATTTGGGAAGTTCTCAGTGATGTTCTGACTGAGCGGGAAAAAGATGTGATTTCTCTACGCTATGGTTTAGCCAGCAGTGAACCCTACACCCTAGAAGAAGTAGGAGGCATGTTCAATCTCTCTCGGGAACGGGTGCGTCAGATTCAAAGCAAAGCAATGCGTAAGCTACGCCGTCCCCAAGTGGCTCGACGGCTTAGAGACTGGTTGACCTAGTGCAGTAGGTCTTAGGTCAGCTCGTGACTCCTGGATAAAGGGTAAGCTATCAGCTATCAGCTATCAGCTATCAGCTATCAGCTATCAGCTATCAGCGCTGTAGCCACGCTACCGGAACAGTTTATGCCCATAACCAAAGCTACACCGAACAGCTTTTGAATAAAATAAACTGACGGCTGATGAATAAAATAAGCTGACGGCTGACGGCTGACGGCTGTTGGCGTAGCCTGCGCGTAGCGCATATGCTTACGATAAAGGTTATGTCGAAATCAGGTAATTCCAGTTAATTAGTTACCCATTACCCAAGAAGGTATATGATAATTAATCAAATTGTCTTTTTGATTGTCCCTTTGCCAGCACTATGGGTAACTTTACCTTAAGACCAGCCACAGAAGCTGATGTAGCGATTCTGTTTAATTTAATTAAGGCTCTAGCAGAGTATGAGAAACTCTCCGACGCTGTAACTGGTAATGCTGATGACCTGAAAGAACACCTGTTCGGCCCTAAACCCTATGTAGAAGCGATTATCGTTGAACAGGGTGGTCAAAAAGTGGGATTTGCACTGTTTTTTAACAACTATTCCACATTTCTAACTAAGCCGGGAATTTATCTAGAAGATTTATTTGTATTACCGGAATTTCGCCGCCAAGGTATCGGTAAAGCCATACTCAGTTACCTGGCTCAGCTAGCAGTGGAGCGTGGCTATGGGCGTTTAGAATGGAGTGTACTGGATTGGAATGAACCTGCGATCGCATTTTATGAACGTATGGGAGCAGCAGTATTGCCAGACTGGAGAATTTGTCGAGTTACTGGAACGGCTCTCAATCAGCTAGCTGAGTTTACCGATCCAGCTTCGACTGACTAATGTTGCTCAAATGCTATACTACGATGTATATACAGCTGCGATCCTAAACGCCTAGTTGCAGGTGAACTGCAAAAAGGACATAGGGTAAATCACATCTTGGTTTATATTAAAATAATCACTAATGACTATTTGGGTAAACGAGCAGATTGATCCATCAGGTCTTCTATACTCTTGTATTGCTACATGCAACGAAGAGCAGGCTAGGGATTGCCACGAGTCGTTTCAGAACAACTTGACTGATCAGCAAAAAGCAGCGGGTTGGGTTGCCCGATTACGCACAGTTAATTCTTGGGATGAAGTGCCCGTGAATACCTTGAAACTTAATTAGAATGTAGAATGAAGAATTAAGAATCAAGAATTGAGAATTGAGAATCAAGAATTGAGAATTGAGAATCAAGAATTGAGAATTAAGAATTAAGAATTAAGAATTAAGAATTAAGAATTAAGAATTAAGAATTAAGAATTAAGAATTAAGAATTAAGAATTAAGAATTAAGAATTAAGAATTAAGAATTAAGAATTAAGAATTAAGAATTGAGAATGAAGAATTAAGAATTGAGAATGAAGAATGAAGAATGAAGAATTAAGAATTAAGAATTAAGAATTAAGAATTGAGAATTCTGCCTTCTACATTCTACATTCTACATTCTGCATTCATTCTACATTCTGCATTCATTCTACATTCTACATTCTACATTGTACATTCTACATTGTACATTCTACATTCTTCATTCTTCATTCTTCATTCTTCATTCTTCATTCTTCATTCATTCTTCATTCTTCATTCATTCTTCATTCTACATTCTTAATTCTTCATTCTTCATTCTTCATACTGACCTTCTAAGCCCAAGATCTATTTGGGCTTTGGCAGTCGTAGCAAATTGGAACGGATTGGACCAAGAATCTGGTTTAGCTCACGCAATTGATCAGCTGTCCCCATACAAATCAGTAGGTCTCCTGGTATGAGTTTAGTGTCACCGTCTGGTCCAGCAATCAGACGACCGGAATCCCGGCGAATTGCTAGGACCATAGCACCAGTTTGCGATCGCAGTCGGGCATCCCTGAGGGTTTTGCCCACGCAAGGACAGGTTTCCGGGTCTAGCAGAAACTCTTCCATATAAAAAGACCGATCAGTTCCGGTTAGAATCCCATCCACAAAATCCATGACTTGGGGTCTAAGGGCTGCAGCTGCCAAGCGTCTACCACCAGTAATGTAGGGAGAGACTACAGCATCTGCACCAGCTCGCTGCAACTTTTGAACAGCTTCTTCGGTGCTAGCACGAGCGATGGCTCGAATTTTGGGATTGAGAGTTTTGGCAGACAAGATAATATAGAGATTTTCGGCATCTGAGGGCAGGGCAGCCACCAGACAAATTGCCCGTTCAATCCCCACATTTAGCAAAGTTTCATCCAAGGTGGCATCTCCTTGTACAGAAATACAACCCATTTCCTGGACAGCCTGAACCTGTTCCAATCGGGAGTCAATTGTTACAAATGGAATTCCCTCAGCCTTAAATTCCAGAGCAATCTGACGCCCAGTCCGTCCAAACCCACACAAAATGTAGTGTTTCGTCAAACTATCTAGCAAGCGCTTCTGTTGCCTCATGCGAATTCCATCTTGAAAGTAGCCTTGAATTAGGGCTTCTGTAAACCGGTTAACAATGTAACCGATACTAATAATGCCCATAAAAATCAGAGAAATGCTGAATAGTCTTGCCCGATCTCCCATTGGCCGTACTTCTTGATAGCCCACTGTCGAAAGGGTGATTACCGTCATGTAGGCTGAATCCAACCAGCCCCAGCCTTCAACCACCCGATACCACAGAGTTCCAAGCAGAAATACACCCCCGAGAGTGATCCCACCGGCAATCAGCTCTTGGCGAAGACGTCGATATTTTTGCTCAAGGGTTGAATACACCGTTGCTTGTCATGGGTTAACTTAACTTAATACCTAGAGAAAATTCCGGTCAAACTGGCAACACCGACAGATGACAGTGGTTTTTAATATTACATATATGAATATGATTAAGTGTATTGGTTTGCTATCGGTATAGTTCACAAATATAGTTGACAGATATAGTTCACAAATATAGTTCACAAATATAGTTCACAAATATAGTTTACATATATAGTTCACAAATATAGTTCACAAATATAATATAGTTTACAAATATAGTTCACATATATATAGTTCACATATATAATATAGTTCACAAATATAGTTCACAGATATATAGTTCACAGATCTAGTTCACAAATATAATATATAGTTCACAGATCTAGTTCACAGATCTAGTTCACAGATATATAGTTCACAGATCTAGTTCACAGATCTAGTAAAGTGTTCAAGACATATGAAACCAGGCGGTCAATGCTACGGCCAAGGCATCTGCTAAATCATCTGGTTTGGGGATGGTGTCTAAGTTTAACTCCCGCATAACAGCCTGCTGAACCTCATATTTATCCGCATTACCATATCCTGTCAAAGCCTGTTTAATCTGACCCGGTGTAAACTCTACCATTGGAACTTCATGTTGTGCTGTTACTAACACCACAACACCCCGTGCCTGAGCTACGGAGATCGTAGTACTCATACGGTAGAAAAAAAGTTTTTCAATCGCCACCAGATCCGGTTGGCAGTGTTCCAGCAGGGTGTGTAAATCCTCGTAAATCGTACACAGTCGTGAGCCGTAATCAGTCTTGGCAGGGGTTTGGATGATGCCAAAATCTAGCAACTGCAATGGTTCAGGGGTTGCCTGTATTGGTGACTGGCTAGAACGCTTTGCCACTCCTAAGGAGCTTTTTGTGTTTCCTGACTTACTAATTTGGGTTGTTTGGCAACTAATTGCCCCAAAACCTAAAATAGCTAGTCCTGGGTCAATTCCCAAAATTCGCTTTTCCATCTGCCTCACTGCAGTCAATCCCTGTCCAGTCTAATAACTAGATTAGATTAATGGTGTTAGTGCTATCATCCCTAATCCCTAGTGCTATCATCCCTAATCCCTAGTGCTATCATCCCTAGTACCTAGGCAAGCGTTCCCCATTAAGTCATGAGCTGTAAGCAGCTACACTTGTCACAGGAATCACAAAAGTCTGGTGTAGCTGACTAATTGGGATTATTCTCTTTCACCCCGTATTTTTTGGGGTTACGCGACTACTCTCATACCCTAAATGGGAACTCAACCGACCTCACCGCTTTCCGCATATCGACGGGTAAATTCTGATCATAACGTCTAGGTACCGGATATTGTATTAATCACACCTTAGCCTAATTATCTGAAACTGTCGTGATCAGTACCAGCTTCATGGTGAATTCACCATTGAGGTGCGACCCAAGGGCGCGAGCAATCCCTCGCGCCCTTGGAGGCGCGCACTTTGATCAGTAATATCAATGAAAACCGCTATACCTGAAAGGTGAGCGGCTGTCTGAATCAAGCGCTTTTCACACGAATGTTTGATTAGGCGAAGAAAGTACCAATCTGACAGGCACTTCCGGAGCCTTACCCGTTCCTCACTACATGCATCGCCTCCTTGTCAAGTGCTGGAGTTCGACCAGCCATGTCTATCCGGCTTTTGTAGTTACCATACTCAGTGTAGTTATGTCCTCAATCAGTCTTTTCAAAAGAGCTCTACGTACCCTACAAAATGAATCGAGAGGTCGAATTCCTCAGCGGGTCAACCGTTGGTTTAAGTGGTTAGCCCCTGGATTACTGGTGAAGCGTTGGATACTTTTAAGTGCTGGTGGTGTAGTGCTAACAAGTTTGGGATTAGCGATTTGGGTAAAGCTGACCCCAGTTTTTTACATCATTAAATTCACAGCCCAAGTTTTAGAGAAAATTACCACCATTATTCCTAACCATGTGTCTGGTCCAATTGCGCTGATCTTGGGTCTGGTTTTCATCTTCTGGGGGCAAACCCGGACGGTAGGTTCAATTACGGAAGTTTTAAAACCCGACCACGATCGAAAACTGATTGATGTGCTGATGGATCATCGTCGGTTAAACCGGGGACCGAAAATTGTAGTAGTTGGCGGTGGCACTGGTCTTTCTAGCTTACTTAGAGGACTAAAGGTTTATAGTGCTAATATCACTGCTATTGTTACGGTAGCTGATGATGGCGGTTCCAGTGGACGGCTGCGACGGGAAATTGGAGTGCTACCACCGGGGGATATTCGTCACTGTTTAACGGCACTGGCAGACCAAGAAAAGTTGTTAACCGAACTGTTTGAATACCGTTTTCGAGCTGGTAGTGGTTTAGTCGGTCACAGTTTTGGAAACCTCTTCCTGACCGCAATGAGTGATATTACTGGCGATCTAGAACAAGCTGTTGCTGCTAGTTCTCAGGTATTAGCAGTGCGAGGAAGAGTGTTGCCAGCTACCCTAACTGATGTCAGCCTTTGGGCTGAATTAGCTGATGGACGTCGCATCGAAGGAGAGTCTAATATTACTGATGCTCGGGGAGTGATCAAAAAAATTGGTTGTACTCCCGAACATCCACCTGCTTTACCAGCAGCACTCAAGGCAATTCAGGAAGCAGATTATATTATAATAGGACCCGGTAGCCTCTATACCAGCATTATTCCCAATCTGTTGGTGCCAGAAATTACCGATGCGATCGCAGCTTGCTTGATACCCCGCATCTACGTTTGTAATATCATGACCCAGCCAGGGGAAACCGATGGATATAGTGTCTCTGACCATATAAAAGCCATTGATAAAGCCTGTGGTAAAAGGCTATTTAACGCGGTACTTGTGAATCGAAAATACCCCTCAGCTGGGTCACTGATTAAGTATGCTCAAGTTAAGTCTCATCCAGTATTTCTAGATCGAGAAGAAACTTCTAAATTAGGGCGTCGGATTGTAGTGACCAATGTAATGTATGAAGATGAGGAAACTCATTTAGTGCGGCACAATTCTGAAAGGCTGGCACGGGTTTTATTACGGTGGTATAGTCGAGCACATGCTTAGATAACGCGAGTCCGAGGAAAATTTTTAAAGGAAAAGAAAAGCTGAGATATTAACTCAGAATAACCATAATTCGAGGTACTCTATTGCTAAATAACTAATGACCAAAATTTTTCTAGCTGATGCTAAAGCAACGCGATCGCTAGGTGTGGAATTGGGGAAGTCTCTCCCAGCTAGTAGCATCATTTTGCTGGAGGGAGACTTAGGGGCTGGCAAAACAACCCTAGTTCAGGGTATTGGTGAGGGACTAGGCATTACTGATGCCATTGTTAGTCCCACCTTTACTCTGATCAATGAGTACACAGAGGGACGTATCCCCCTGTATCACCTCGATTTGTACCGCTTATCCACCTCAGAAGTAGAGTCATTAAACCCAGAACACTACTGGGAGGAAATTGAGGTGGCTCCGGGAATTGTCGCAATCGAGTGGGCTGAACGTCTACACTATTTGCCACCCAGTTATCTACATCTGACACTAACCTATTCCCAGGACGGTGGACGTCAGGCTCAATTCACCTGTAACGGTAAGTTTGATTTAACTTGGCTGTTGGATAGGTTATCTGGTTGTTCGCCCTTGGCGTCGAGTGTAGAGTAGGTTAAAGGTTAGTGGGATTGAGGTTGCCTGTTTGATAAGTTAGAAGGTTTAAGGTTGAACGCGATCGCGTGGCCGAAAGGCCAAGGTTA
Organism: Moorena sp. SIOASIH; assembly: GCF_010671925.1. GTDB lineage: Bacteria > Cyanobacteriota > Cyanobacteriia > Cyanobacteriales > Coleofasciculaceae > Moorena. Next base: position 916,501 of record NZ_JAAHIH010000001.1, read on the forward strand.
GAAAAGTTTAAGGTTAAGTACCTCGACATAAATTCCGTTAAGTGTGTTAACTTGATTAGAATTGCTCAACCCCTTTCTGTTACCTGATCCGAAGTTCCCTATTTCCTGATATCAACAGTCAACTTTAATTTTTTCCCACTTCCGCTTAAATCCGATATAGTACTACGCATTAAGGTAAGGTTAGGACATTGATAAAAGTTGAAAAGCTAATGCACGTCAACTTTTGCCTCTTGCCTCTTGCCTCTTGCCTTGCGCGTAGCCCTATAGTGCTTAACTGGTAAAAGTTAAAGCTTCACCTCGCACGTCTGTGTTCAATTTTCCTCTGTCGTAGACTACTTGACCACCAACAATGGTCATCACTGGCCATCCGGTTAAGTTCCAACCTTCAAAAGGACTCCAGCCGCATTTGGTTAAAAGTTCTTCCCGTAACACTGGGTGGTAATTTTCCAAATCTACCAGTACCAAATCCGCATCATAGCCAGGAGCGATCGCACCTTTGTTGGGAATTCCATAGGCCAATGCAACTGCTGTAGACATCCAGTCAGATACTTGAGCCACACTACACCGTCCCTCTATGGCTTGAGTCAGCATCAGTGGCAGAGATGTTTCTACTCCAGGCATTCCCGAAGGAGTGTGGGGGTACCCTTTCGCTTTTTCCTCCAAGGTATGAGGAGCATGGTCTGTGGCGATAAAATCAATGACACCATCGAGTAGAGCTTGCCAAAGAACTTCGTTGTCGTGGCAGGAGCGCAAAGGCGGATTCATCTGTGCCAGGGTACCAATCTCTGCATAAGCATCGGTATTTAGTAAGAGGTGCTGGGGAGTCACTTCCGCCGTCACCCAGCTAGGTTTGTCTTCCCTAAGCAATTCAGCTTCTTCAGCTGTGGATAGGTGCAAGATATGCAAGCGCCGCTGATATTTTTTAGACAACTTCAGAGCTAACTTGGTGGCATTAAGGGCAGCTTGATTGTCCTGAATCTTAGAGTGAACAGCAGGGTCAGTAATTCCAGCAAATTCCTTACGCCGCTGATTAATTCTAGCTTGGTCTTCAGCGTGTACTGCAATTAAGCGATTGTACTTCCCTTCGCTAAAACCTTCAGCAAAAATTGGTTCTATCACTGCTTCATGATCTACCAATAGTGCACCATGAGCTGAACCCATGAATATCTTAATCCCACAAGTCGGCTGGGCATTGTGCAAATCTGGCTGATTTGCTGGTGTTGCGCCGATAAAAAAGCCATAATTAACTAAGCACTTATCTGCCGCTCGTTTGAGCTTGTCATCCAGTGGGGCTTGGGTCGTCGTCGGAGGACGAGTATTCGGCATCTCTAAAAAGGACGTCACTCCACCCTTGGCACAGGCACAACTGGCAGTAAATAAGTCTTCCTTATGTTCTAGACCTGGTTCCCGAAAATGGACTTGGGGATCAATTACCCCTGGCAACAAAGTTAAGCCTTGAGCGTCTATTTCTTTATATGCCGTAACGTCCGTTGGCACTGGGATGTCTGGGGCAACCTGAACAATCCTTCGACCGCAGGTGTGGATATCCCCCAGTAAAAATTCACCAGAGGGCAATAGAATACGAGCATGGCGGATAAACAAGCAAAAGTCAGACAACATAGGAGGATGTTATAATTTGACAGTTTCCCTGCTCGGTGTCTAGGTAGATACAGTAGATACAAACCTGATATATAGCTAAATACAGACAACCGCAGCTAACCTACCACCATGGCACAAATAAACAGGGTTGTCCTGCCAAATTGACATTATTGACAAAACTTTACATAATCTTGATTTAGGCTCCCCTACTAACTTTAAATTTTTAAGATCTAGCTAGAAAACCCCAGACGTTTAAATTTGCTGTTAAACTTGCTGATAATTTCCCAATCAGCTATTTGTTGAAATTTCCTCAAACTTGTGTATCGGTAGTAGTTGAATGGATATGAGTCGTGTACCAGATAAAAGACCAGAAAAAAAACCTACACAGCCTTCTAAAGACAATGCTTGGGTAGAAGGAATCAAAACGATTAGCTTGAGTGCTGTTCTTGCCTTTGGGATTCGCACGTTTGTGGCTGAAGCGCGATACATCCCATCGGGATCAATGCTACCGACACTACAGCTTTACGACCGCTTGATTATTGATAAGATAAGTTATCGCTTTTTCCAAGACCCACAACGAGGAGAAATTGTGGTATTTGCTCCCACTGAAAGGCTCAAAGAGCAAAATTTCAAAGAGGCTTTTATCAAGCGCATAATTGGGTTACCCGGTGACAAGGTTGTGGTGGAAAATGGGCGAGTTTATATCAATGATCAAGAAATAGAGGAAAAGTATATCGAAGAAGCACCACAGTACGATTTTGGACCGGCAACAGTACCACCAGACCAATACCTAGTACTGGGAGATAACCGTAACAATAGCTACGACTCTCACCACTGGGGGTTTGTCCCTCGTGACAAAATTATCGGTCGTGCTGTATTGCGGTTTTGGCCGTTAAATCGAATGGGGAAATTGAAACCAAATCCGATTTATCCTGAAGGGTTGAATCAGTCAACTGACTTATGAAGTATCAGTACTTCATTATTGATATTTTCGACTTGCTGGACACCAAGTTTGCACGACACGACCAATTAATTCTTGCCCTAGCCAGGGGGTATTACTAGAAAGGGATTTGAGGTTTTTTTGGTGAACAATCCAAGGGGATTGAGGATTGAATAAGACTAATTCAGCCGATTGACCAGGAGCAGTGCTAGGGGGGTCTTGCTGTAGACAAATAGCAGGATTTGTGCTAAGACTTTTCCAAAGTTCTAAGGCTGACCAATCCCCTGTCTCGACTAGAGTATGCCAGAGCAGGGGTAGGGCTAGCTCTAAACCAATCACTCCTGGTGGTGCTTCAGCAAAGGCAACAGTTTTTTCTTCATAAGTGTAGGGAGCGTGGTCAATTGCGATCGCATCAATAATCCCCTCCCGAACACCTCGGATCAGTGCGGCTTGGTCAACTGGGTTTCCCAACGGGGGTTCCAAGCGCAAATTGGAGTTGTAACTGCATAAGTCTTCCGTATTGAGCAATAGATGCATCCAAGTGGTACTGGCTGTTACTGGCAACCCCGCTGCTTTGGCTGATTCAATCAATTGCACAGCGCGACTGGTGGAGATACGCATGAGATGGACTGGCGTGCCAGTGGTTGCTACAACTTCTAATAAGGCAGCGATAGCGGATGATTCTGCGATCGCAGGATTCCCTGGCAAACCCAAACCAATTGACTGGATACCTTCTCGCATCACTCCCCCATTTGCCAACTTAGGGTCACAAGCCCAAAGTGCTACTGGTTTACCCAAGGGTTGTAGGTATTCCAACAACCGTCGAACTAGTCCTAAATTACATAAAGGACGTTCATCGGTAAAGCCCACTACTCCCCCTAGAGCTAGTTCCGCTAATTCAGTCATTTGCTGTCCTTCTAACCCGATGGTAAAGGCACCCCAGTAATAGAGTTGAGGTGAAGAAGGTGGGAGGGTCAGATGCGGAGAGTTTTGGAGTTCTTGCCGTTGTGCTAAAACAGCAGAATTGTCTAGGGGGGGTTTAGTGTCAGGCAAAATGGCTAAGCGAGTAAAGCCTCCATTTGCCGCTGCTGCCAGTAGTGAAGACCAGGTTTCCCGCTGCTCATGTCCTGGTGCACCAGAATGGCTGTAGAGGTCTACTAGTCCTGGTCCTAAAATGTGTCCCTGACAATCTTGCACCACTGTATCGCTAGAGATTTCCTTGATGTGAGTTTCCACTGCCGTGATTACACCATCAGTAATCAGCACATCAGCGACTTGGTCAATTCCAGAAACTGGGTCTAAAACCCGGACTTGTTGAAGTAGTTTACTATTCATTGGGGAAAGGGAAAAGGAAAAATAATTGGCTTTTAACTCAATCCCCCTTTCTAGCTACTCATGTCTAAATTACTTGTTATGACTACTTATTTTTTACCTTACTACGTACAATTGTGAACTACCCCGGCCTACTTCGTTGTTCGCGAAGCGTGGCCTACGGCCAGGCCGGGGCTTCCAGCTTCACGGAAGAACGCCTTAGCTTAGACGGGCGTCCTCGCTTTGGTCTTACTTCTTCGACCCTGGCGTTGACCTCCCCCGTCCCAGAGGAGGATAGCATTCTGATCCCTTCTGCCCTAATATTCTTGGCCGCATTACCGTCTCTATCGTGGTGAGTTCCGCAACTTGGACAAACCCAAGTCCTTACATCTAGCGGCAACTCCTTGATACGGTAATGACAACTAGAGCAGGTCTTAGAGCTGGGGAACCACCGGTTTATTTCTACTAAAACTTTCCCTTCTTTTTCGCATTTATAGGAAAGGAAGTTTACAAAGGTTCCCCAGCCTAGATCAGAAATTGCTTTAGCTAGTTTGTGGTTACGAACCATGCCCTTGACGTTTAGGTTTTCGACTACCACTACCTGATTCTGGTCTACAATTTTTCTAGATAGTTTGTGCAGGTAGTCTTGGCGGACATTTCCAATACGTTCATATACCTTAGCTACAATCTTACGAGCCTTTTTGCGTCCACTGCTGCCCTTCTTCTTTCGGGCTGCAATGCGTTGTTTTTTGGCTAGTTTTTTCTCGGATCTATCTATAGGCTTGGGATTGCCAAATTTAGAGGTCTTTTCGCCGTCATAGGTAATAGCAAAATCCTTGATACCCAAATCAATCCCTATCACCTTTCCCTTCGTTGATGGCTTTACACTATCGGATTCGTATTCCATCAAAACAGAAGCGTAATATTTGCCAGAAGGTGCTTTGCTGACTGTTACAGTTTTTATTTCCCCATCTAGTGGTTGATGAATTACAGCCTTGACAACTCCTAATTTTCCAGGGAACTTTAGGCAATCACCCACCTGTTTAACATTTTGGGGATACTGAATTGATTGGCGATGATGATACGATTTAAATTTGGGATATTTAGCTCTACCTTGGCCTATTGGCCACGCTACGCGAACAAAAAAGTTTTGATATGCACGACTAAGGTTTAGACTCACAGATTGCCAGACCTGGGAGTAACAATCCTTTAGCCATTCAGTCTCCTTTTCTTTCTTGAGTTTTGGAAGCATAGAGTTGAGTGCAGATTGTTTCAAGCCTTTGCCAGTTTCCTTGTAAGTTTCTATGCACTGATTCAAGGCATAGTTCCACCACCAGCGAGCACATCCAAAGTGCTGGGCTAGTATCATTACTTGTTCTTGTGTGGGATAGATTCTGACTTTGACGGCTTTATGTTTCACTGCACTCAACCTTTTTATCGACCTGGATTACTATTATATAAGTTTTGTATTAAGACGTCAAGGTATAAAGTCAATTTTCTGGCTCGCTATCCATCCCCAACCTACTTGGCCGTAGGCCACGCTACGCGAACGTAGAGGTTGGGGAATTCCGCGAGTTTTGTTAACATACCACTTTGCCAGATTATGTCAGACCTCTGAAGAGGTGACGAAATAGCCGGAAACCCTTTACGCTTAAAGGGGACTGAATCATTGCAGGCTTTCTGGGAGCATCCCAATTTGGCATAAATATACCACATTAAGCTGTATGAACTCGATGTTAATGCCCATATCAAAAGATATATTTTCCAAAATGGGATGCTCCCGAATTTATTAATTTTTATTGGCAGCAAATACGTTAACCAATTTGACCACTTGTGCGGGTCTATGATAAAATGTCCAATGCTGCGGAGACTCTGTTATAGCGTCAGTGTTGGATATTTTCAGCGTTTTTGTGATGTCTTCACTATTGGAAAACGTGGCTAAGTAAGTTGTTATTTCGCTAGCGCTGTAAGTCACATAATCATCATCATTTTCTATTTTGCCGTTTCTATCTCCTGGAGCATCATTTTTCAAAAGAAGAAATGAGATATGGTTAGGGGGAGCAATAAGTTCCACATATTGCGTCGGCAACAGATCACGGTCACAAAATGAATGTAGAGTTAAGTCACATATTTCCATCTCAGTTTCACTACTTGCCAGGGCATTCATCACATTTAACGTTAGCACTAGCATACAGGTTACTAACGTTACAAAACAAGTTTTGATCATTTTTTCCATTTCTTTTTTGCTTCTCCTAAGTCTGGCATAATGTAGTCAATTAACTACTTTTTTAGTACTACTAGGCTTTCTAGCTTAAAGTTAAGCTAAAAAACCTCTTTATTGGAGGCTAAACTCTATCAATGTTATACTTTTATCAGTATAAACGACTTGTTCGAGTTTAAAACCACTCGCTGCAAATAAGTCCTCAGCTGACTTTCAACCTCTTTTCAAATTAGATCCATAAACCGCTACTGCCACCCCAACTAACAATACCACGGCACCTACGAGCACTAATACCCCTGGCACTTCCTGAAAAATCAGATAGCCCAAAAAACAAGCACCAACGGGTTCAAACAAAATAGCTAGGGTCACCAGGGTAGGATTAATCCAGCGTACCAACCAGTTAAAACTGGTATGTCCTACCATTTGGGGGAAAAGCGCCAATAACAAGATGTAGACGTAAACTCCTACCGGATAATTGATATAACTGACACCCCAGAGTAAGGATAACAGTAACAACACCAACGCCCCCATACTGTAGGCGACAGCACTATAGCTACCGATACTCAAACCCCGCTGCTGTGCTTCACGTCCCCAAAGTACATACAAACTTGCTATCACTGCTGCCATCAATGCTAGAGAATTCCCCAACAGAGGATTACTCCCACCACTGAGAGCACCCCCATCCCCCAAACTAATCAGCACAGCACCTACAAAGGCCACACCAATTCCCAAAACCGTCAGCCTAGTTAGTTTTTCCTTGAACCACAGCCAAGAAACTAGAGCAACCCAAATCGGAGTTGTGGTAACTAACGTAGTAGATGCCGCAATGGAGGTAAAAGACAAGGAAGTAATCCAAGCCACAAAGTGTAGCGCTAAACAAATACCAGCCCCACTGGCATAGAGTAATGCACCTGGACCTAGCTGAGCTTGCCTGAGATTGCGCCAAGCTGGTAACAGTAGCATAGACGCAATAGTAAGGCGAGACCCAGCCACGAACAGGCTAAACCCTACCCCACTCACCCCAGCGGATGCGATCGCTAATCGCGCAAAAATAGCTGATGTGGAAATCGCCAACACACCAGCCAAGAAAACCAATCCCACCTGCCACCGCAGCGGCTGCTTTATAATTTTCATAGCCATACAGCTTCAATCCCTAACCATTACCATTATTCCGGGAGAAGTACTAGGATAAAGGTGAAAAAGCCCAGATAGTCTAACTGTATCTAAAATCTACTTAATCCTTGAAAATTCATAATTGATAATTCAACTATGTTTGAACTACCGCCACTCAATACTAATACAATTTGGTCAATTTTAAACGAAGAAATTGATGACGATACCGTTAATAAACTACTCTGGTACTATCTAGGTTATCGTTATAACTCAACTACCGGGCAGTGGGATATAACTGAGGTTAATCCTGAATGGCAAGAAGACTATCCCGAGCCACCCAATTTCCTAGAAAGCCGCCCTGCTACCGTAAAACTAACCCGTTCAATTCCCAAAGAAAATAAACAGCTATTGAAAGAAAAATTAGGTTTCAAAGGTTACAAAATCGGGGAATTTGGTCCTCGACAAACTCGCCGAGCTACAGCCGCAAACTGGTTACTGAATTATATGGAACAAAACGACATTAAATGAATGAATTGTGATAATTTTTGATGCCATATTCCCTACGCCCTACTCTCTGTTCCCTGTTCCCTGTTCCCTGTTCCCTGTTCCCTGCTCCCTCAAACCGAGGACTTTTTACCTCAACCAATTGTATAAAATACTTCATCCTTCAACCGTACTAGATAAGTCAGTAGGAACAACTACACACTCCAACTCCGCCTTGTGACTCTCCTGCTGGTTCTCCAAATTAATTGCGATCGCTTCAATTCTGATTTGAGTCGTGCCTTGGGGTATAACTAATTGAGTCATTGCCTCCAGCTCCCCAGCCGCATTGGGGAGTAAATCTATAATAGAACGGGTTTCCTGGAGCAGAGAGCGAGTTTGGACGTCTTTAACCCACAATTTAATACATAAACGAGATTGACTAGGAGGAAGTTTTATGGTAACCATTACCTTTTCTCCAGCAACTAACTCCCTCGTAGTCGGTATTGATAAAGTGGGTGCTGCTAAGGTCGCATCCAACTCTAGGGATGAAAGATTCTCCAGTTTAGCCTTCAAGTCATGTTGCTTGGTTGCTTTAGGTTTTGTCGGTTGTGGGGCTATTTCTCGATCGTCCACTACAATTTCCTGAGTCGTCCAATCGTGACTAGTAATACCAACTCTAGGGGGTGTTTCTGGCGTTGCTAATTCTGAAGGAACTAGGGGCAAATCCTGAGATTCTGTCATTGACTCCAAGACCTTTTCTGGAAATTCCCTAACCTCTCCTTGATTGCTAGCCTTTTGATTCCTCTGTTCATTTTCCACTGCTGATTGCTCTTCCCCAGCAGGATTACTCTCTGGGGATAATTCTAACCTCAGCAATTCCAACAATTCATGATCTTCAGCTAAAGCACTCAACCGTGACCAAAAACGCTCTTCCATGTTTAAGGCTCGGAAAGATTCTTCTAAACCGAGCGACTCAGGATCTTGTACAGACTCTAGAGTCTTCGTAGTATTGAATAATTGGTTTAGTTTGGAATTATTGAGCTGGGTATCAACTGATTCTGAATCCTCTAACTGATCATCTGTCTCAGATTCGTCAATTTCACTAATCTCAATAGTTTGGATTGGCTCAGATTCCATTAGGGAATTAATCAGCACTTCAGAAGCATCATTAGAATTAGATAAGACCTCGGACTTTATCTCTAAAGTACTATCTTCAGTACTATCTTCCGACTGTTCTACTGTGTCTTGAACTACTGTGTCTTGAACTACTGTGTCTTGAACTACTGTGTCTTGAACTACTGTGTCTTGAACTACTGTGTCTTGAACTACTGTGTCTTGAGGCTGTAACTCTGACCCAGTATCTTTATCCCCATGCTCTAGTTCTGGATTGGCTGTAGTGGAGGAATCTTGATCATCTAGGGAAACTGACTCAGATACTTTAGACTGATCTTGGACATCTTCGTGCTGTGCCTCAGGGTCAGCCACCGACTCGATTGTAGGCAAATTGGGCAATTGGATAGATTTAAAAGTTGTGTCACTCAGCTGATGGTGGTACAGTTTTGGTGGTAAAGAGCGTTTAGAGATAGGTTGCAAGAACAGAGATGGATGGTTTTGGGGTAGCTCAACCAGATCCAGGGGAGTCTGCTCTAAGGGGTCTTCATCTAATAATAGAAGGTCTTGATCAGGTTGATCAGATTTTGCAGATGCAGCGATCCGATTAGCCAGTACTACCATGGTTTCCATTGGCATCCCCTGATTCCCTGGCACAATTACTTCTAATAAATCCTCTACATTAGCTGTAACCGTAAATTGTTGAGTGGCTAAAGGAGTTGATTTTGAGTTATAAAGGGTTATTTTTCCTAAAATTAGACCACTTTGGCAATCCGTTGGAATATCTAGACTATGGCTAAACCCCAAAGATAACTCCTGTTGAGATAGGGAGTACTCAACATCTAACAAACGTTTTCCTGTTTGAGGAAACCGCAATTGATAGCGTAGGGTAGCAGGAAATAAGTTTTCTAAAACACTATCTAAAACACTAACCGTTATCCCATCACCATTATTATAATTATCATTATCTAATAACAATTCCCCTTTGATAGTCAAAGACTCTCCTCGCCTTGCCAGGAAAATTTCCTTATCTAGTCTTAGGGTTAAACCGTACTTATTAACCTCTGTATCTGAAACCCAATCTGAATCAGAAGTTTTTCTTAGCTGTTGGTTATCTTCAGATTCCCTATCTTCCAACTCATCCAATACTGGCTGAAGGACCTGTTGTAGTAGTTGCTCCAAAGTCTCCAGAGATTCCTCCATGATGGAATTCTCAACAGTCGATTGGAGTGGTAAGTTTTCCGATATAGTTGCTGTTGGTTGTTGGTTGCTTTCAGGATTAACAGGTGCCTCTGGGTAAACCTCTTCTACCCCTTGCAAAACCGTCTCTTGGCTAGGACTAGATTCCTCTTGGCTAACCCCCATTGCTGCTTGGGCTTGGTCAACAGGTAACTCTGGCGCAGCAATGGTTATGGGTTGTTCTTCTGGTGGTGTTATCTGACTCTGGTACTCCTGAGGGTTAGAAAACTCTGAGCTAGCATCTGTTGCTTTCAGGTCATTAGCAATAGTATTGGTGGAGGGAGAATCAACAGCTAGCTCAGGTGTAGTCAAGGAATTGTCTATTTGAGGCGACTGAGTATCAGTTTGGGTTGCTTCTACTGGGGTGGATTCTACTGGGGTGGATTCTACTGGGGTGGATACAGAGGTTTTAAGGGGTGTCTCTACATCTTTGACCTTGGGTATGACTTGTAGCGCTAAGGATTTTCGCCATGACTCACCCAGAAAATCGTCCATGATATCGTTACTGCAACGTAACTTCCACAGACCAGGTTTAAGCTTGGTGAAAGGAATCACCACCATTAACCCTTCTGAGTTGGTGCGACGCCATCGTTTCTGGGACTTGCGTTTGGGTGGCACTTGCTCTGTGCTATCATAGGTGACGCAAATTTCTACATCAGTATTGGGCAAGTTGGAACGAGCCACTATCCGATACCGACCAGATTCAATTTCCATCTCAGAAGACTTGATTGGCTTCCAGGAGCGCTCTCCCTCTTTCTGTAGTAGAAATTCCCAGTACTTCTTAGGCATTGTCAATATCTATGACCCAAAGACCTGCTAATTGACTTGATTGCTTTTCCAATTAGCTTACACTTTAAGTCGAGTATTTTGCTTATTCCCACCCTCGGGATTTTTGACACTCCCCGTCCTAGAAGAACGGGGATTCTTTAATCAACGAGTCAGCGTGGCTCTTCCAGACCGGAATCAGGAAGAGTAGAGGCTGATTCTCCTAAAGCGTTCGGATCTATGATCCAGGTTCCGGTATGCCCTACCGTACCCAAGGCTCTTTTTAGAATATTAATGGCTGCATTATGGTCGCGATCCAACACACACCCACACGAGCAAGTATGCGTTCTGGTTGATAGCGATTTTTTGACAACTTCACCACATTTTGAACAGTTCTGACTAGTATAAGCAGGGTTAACGGCTATTGTTTGCCTGCCAAACTTTTGTCCAAAATATTCCAGCCATTTTCTAAATTGATACCAACCTGCATCATTAATAGACTTGGCAAGACAATGATTTTTTACCAAATTTTTTACCCTCAAGTCTTCGTAAGCGACCACGTCGTTAGAGTGGATTACGCAGCGCGCCAGTCTCTTGGCGTGCTCTTCACGCTGCCTACTTATCTTAAGGTGTGTTCTACCTAGTCTATTAATGGCTTTTTTGCGATTGACTGAGCCTTTCTTTTTGCGAAAAACCCGACGTTGATAAAACTTAAGCAGTTTCTCACCCTTACGATAAAACCTTGGATTTGTCTCTACACCTCCCTTGGAGTCGGTATAAAACTCCTTAAGTCCAACGTCTAAACCAACGTTGGTGTGCGAAGGCTCTAAAGGTTTGCTAATATCAACTTTGATACAAAACTGAACATAATAGCCATCCGCTCGGCGCACTAATCTAACTCGTTTTATCAGCGTCTGATCGTAACGCCATAACTCCCAGGTTCCTTTTAGTTTTAGTTTCCCAATACCTTTTTTGTCTAAAAAATTTATTGATTTAGTATCGGGGGATAGTTTCCAGCCAGATGTTTTATACTCAACTGACCTAGAAAACTTCTTAAACTTAGGATATCCCTTTTTACCAGGGACTTGTTTTTTACATTTATCGTAAAATCTAGAAATTGAGTTGTAAGCTCTTTCAACTGAAGCTTGACAGGCATGAGAATTTAAGGCTTTAACAAAGGGATACTCAGACCTGAGCCACGTATTATGACGATACAAGTCTTTTTGTCCTATACCTTTATTGTCCATCCAGTAACGGATGCACTTGTTCCGAACAAACTGACCGGTGCGAATCGCCTCATCAATCGCAGCATATTGAGTTTTATTCCCTTTGACCTTAAATTCTAAGACTATCATTTTGACGTGGAACAACTCTACGTAATATTATAGCACGAAAAAAATAAAGCCGTCCTTCTAGGACGGGGCTTGAGGCCCAAATTTTTGGTCAACCACCGGATTCGACAGAGTGACTGAGATCTACTCCGTTTAAGGGGATATGAAAGCAATACCACAAAATTTACCCTTAAGATGTGCCTGTTGATACTAAATTTTAGGGCTAATCTTAAGCAGTAAGCAGTAAGCTATCAGTTATCAGCTATCAGCATTCAGCCGTGAATGCTGACCTTAAGGATTCTTCTAAGCCTGAGATATCGCCTGTTTGTGGCATTGCTGAACGCCACTTTGAGAGCTATAATTTACCAATTCATCAGTTCATCTATTACAGTGCGAATACGATAAGTGTTCCGGTCACAAGTATTGACACAAATAACATCTACCCTGACATAATCACCTTTGGGAGCACATACAAGATTAAAAATAACGTTATTTCCTCTTTTATAGCGCCATGCGTGAAATTCAGTTTTTTCGATTTCTCCTCCATTTACAAGAATATCCATTTTTTTTATAGCTATATTGTTACAGCTTGTCTCACTCCCACTACTAACGGCATGCCAACCTGTACTACCTCCCTCTCCGGTTATTGCATTAGCTAATCCTTGGTTTAGGGTCATACTTACAATAGTTGCAACAGATAAAATGCTTAATTTCTTTAACATCGTGATTCCTCCTTATCTCTTGTTAACTAATTTTAGAACATCTTATTTTTATTGATTATTCTTAATAATCAATAAAAATAAGATGTTTTTTGAAAACTTAAAATTACTTAATATTTATTGTGTATCAATTTAAGGCATTGCTGAATTAAAATAGATAATAGCGTTTTCAAACGAGTTGTAAAGTCATAGATTGTCGAAAAAGGCAAGAGACAAGAGGCAAAAGGCAAGAGGGAAAAGAGCTCCAGAGTTTTATAGCAAACTCAAAAAAGACCTTTTCAGTTTACATCTCAAATACAAATGCTATAAAACCGTAGGGGGTAAATCTCAATGCATGCTGTTTGCTCCGGTGGGTGGAATAGGCATCTTGCCCGTGGGTGGAACGGGCATCTTGCCCGTGGGTGGAACGGGGCGGGTTGTCTCAACCCTGGCTACGAGGCGGAACATGAATGCTCCCCTAACGCACCCTACTGGGCTAATCTTAAGGATTCATCTAAGCCTCACAGATAGCCTGTCTGAAGTACCTAATCGCTTCAACTTTGGAAGCCATCATCACACACCGAGACAATAAGTCAAGATCTAAATCTGGCAAGACTTCACTCTGGGAAATTTTTTCGTAACCATCAGAGCGCAAGTGATACAAAGCAAATACACCATCCTCCCAAAACCAAACTTCGGGTACTCCTAATGCTTGGTAACGACTTAGTTTGCTCTGATTACCACTGGTAAAGACAACTTCAATAGAGAGGTCTGCAATCACTCCTGAGGATCTACCAATTAGGTAAGATTGGTCTGCTTGTGCAGATGCTTCCCCTTCCTTCTCTTGGGTAAAGCTACCGGTTGGAGTAAACTCAATTTGTTTTTCAACAAAATAAGTACCCAGCAACAGTGCTATGACACCACTGAAGACTTCATGGTCTTGGGAAACTGCCAATATTTCTACCTCACCCCTGTAGTAGAACAGTCGAATTCCTGGGGAGTTGACGAACCCCGCTTGAATTGATTTGAAGTTATCCCAACTTACCCCGGAGTGGACTAGCCGTTGGTCTTTTTGTTTATCTACGACATAGGTCATGGCGATTATTCCTTGTTCACCATAGAAAGCCTAATCAATAAGTTTGCGATCGCAAATTCATTACTACCATCTTTGTAACCATTCAGCTGACAGCTGAGGGCTGACAGCTGAGGGCTGACAGCTGACGCATCTTTCCTTACCAGATTAGCGAGATTTTACCCCCTTCAGCTATTGAACATTTGTCACCCTACCGAGACGAGTAAAGCGAATTTCAATTCTGCGCCTAGTTTGATCATCCTTTAAACTAATCGGAGCAATTTGCCCATTAGGTAAAATTAACTGGGCTGCAGAATAAGCTCGAAATTGCAGCCCCTTGAGCCGCCCTTCTTTAGCTTGAATCTCACGCAGTAATTGCACAACTGCCAAAGCTCGCATCAGTCCTAAATCAGCATTAGATCCTGGTCTAAGTTGACTGATAGAGGAATTTTTATTAACCACATTCCCAATAGTTTGGTCGATATTGCTACCACCAAGATTAGGTTGACCATCGGTGTGACCAATTAGTTCTACTACATTAATTTCATAGTCCTTGGCATTGCTTTCAATAGCAGGGACAATTTGCTGCCGAATATAATCCTTCATCGCTGAGGGAATTTCCGCACTGCCGGAATCAAATCGGTAATTCCCCTGATCTTTGATTACAATAATCGGAGGTGTATCTGGTGGTTTTGGTGCTGCAGCAATCTGTACCTGCAAAGACCTAACCTGCTGTTCTAGTGCCTTTTGGCGGTCAGTTGAGCGCTTTGCCCTAGCTCTCCAAACCGCCACACCACGCTCAAGTTGATCAACCCGAGCTGCCTTAGCTCGTAATTCCGCATTCTCCCTTGCTAATTGCACCACTTCATCTTCACTTCTGGTGAGATCATCAATGGTTGATTCCAAGGAAGTTTGTGCCAGCACAGACTTCAAAATAGACAGCAACAAAAATAAGATCAGGATCATGAAGGCATTAGACATTAAGTCTGTAAAGGCTGGCCAGAGATTTATCTCTTCATTCCAATCATTATTTCGTGAACGACGCATTTTATCAATTCTCTGTCAATTTTCTAGTTATTATTCTTCATTTGCCGTAAGCATTCAGCTATCAGCTATCAGCTATCAGCTATCAGCTATCAGCTATCAGCTATCAGCTATCAGCTATCAGCTATCAGCTATCAGCTATCAGTTATCAGCTATCAGCTTATGGGCTACGGGCATAAGCTTAGATGGGCAAATCCCCAGACTTTAAATTCTCATTAATCTCGAACTATTAAATTCTCCCCTCCGAGGTTTATTTTAAGCTGACTGCTGACAGCTGACTGCTGACAGCTGACGGCTGACAGCTAACGATTTGCCAGGTTTATCGTTCACTGCTCAAACGCCTGACTAGCTCTCCTACAGTCATATCTTGGGTTATGCGAGTTGAACCATCAACTTGATTGGACTCAGTCATTTTTGTGCTAATCTTAGCAATTTCTTGATTGGTGTTATTGAGATGATTGACAACTTTTTCAAGATTGTGTCGCATAATTTCATAATTATGCTGGTCAGTATTAGCTTGCTGAGTAAGACTTTCATCAAGGCGATCGCCTAAAGCCTGAATTCCCAGACTTACTCCTTCGGTATAGCTTTTAACATTGGACACTAACTTAGCCAATTCAGCCTGAACGTCACTCAAGCTATCGCTTCGAGAAACAATCCGTTGCTCTAATTGATCAAGCCGAGCGATCGCTGACTGAAATCCCTGTGCTCCTTGCTGAAGTTGGGGGATAATCTTCCCTAGGGCTTGTTGACTGTGATGATGCTGTTTCACTACATCTAGAGAAGATTGTCTGAGGGCACTGATTTCTTCTGCCAATTTTACCAACTTAACCCCATGACGTTGAAGTTCAGCCATTGCTACTCCCATCCCTTGGACTGATTGCGATAGCATACTAGCTGACTCAGAGAAACTGCTTTGGGTTCTGGTTAAATCTACTGTAGCCTTAGATAATTTTTGAGGAAACTGGCTATGCTCAAAGGTTTGAGCAACTTGGGTAAATTGAGCAGCAGCTAACTGAAATTCCTCAGCACTTCTGGCGATCGTACTAGCAGCTTGGAAGAATCTATTGTAAGAATTTTCGGCTAGTTTAAGCACTTGAGTGTTAGCATCAGCAATTTCTTGCACTTTTTCTCGTAGTGAGGATTCCACTGCCTCTCGAACAGTCTGACCAAATCTCGCCAAAAAGCTTTCAAAAATATTGGACATCCCCTGAACCAATATATCCAGGCGTGTTTGCCCTACTAAAGTGGGCTGATAAATATTATCCAAGTAGTCCTCTAAGTAACTAATTAGATTATTTTTGGCTAGCCCTGTATTGAAGGCGACGTTAACTACGGTTAAGACAGCACTAAAAAAGATAGCGGTTAAGCTAGTGGTAAAAGCAATCCCCATCCCTTCTAGGGGTTGCTGTAATTGGTTAACTAAAGTATTGATATCGGTAGCATCAGACTGACTGATTGTTTGACTCAGTGCTAACAAATTGATGGTGATGCCGATAAAGGTACCTAGTAAGCCAAACGATAGCAGTAAGCTAGGCATAATCCGACCAATGTAATCAATTTGGTCACAAGATATGCCAACAACTTTCTCGTGGCTGTAGGCTTGGTCAATTAATGCGCCTGTATTGACCTGCTCTAAATGTCGGCTAGCATCTGAGAAGCGTCTTTCTAGTTCCTCTACAATTCTGGGTTTTTTCCCACGAGGCTGTCCATGGATTAGTCTTCTTACTCGCTTCCCTAGGGATAAAAGATGGGTATGGAGAGCAAAACGTAGTAAAATTACGAATACTGATGGGATTACCACCAGTACTACAGTCAGGGCAATTAAGTAATCAGGTATTGGTAGCATAGCAGCAGCTGGGGAACTCTACAGGTGAAATGGTAGCGCAGCATCCTCAGGATGCTAACCCCTTTCTTTATAACCTAAGGATACCCAGACTTATCTCAAAGCATTGATGTTTCACTACGAAATAATACGACGTTATTGAGTGTTAACACTTAATGGTAAACACTCAACACTACACACTCAACACTCAACGCAATTGTTCTATCTGCCCTTTTAACTGCTCAGTTTTATCCAATAAATCAGCTTGGCTCATAGTTTCTTGTTCCCCAGAGGCCAACCATTTCAAATTCACGGTGTTGCTCTGAGCTTCAGCATCTCCGATCACTAAACAAGCCACCGCACCACTGCGGTCAGCTCGCTTAAACTGTTTACCAAAAGCACTTCCACTCAAGTCCAGTTCTACAGCTAACCCAGCTTTGCGCAGTTGCTGAGCCAGTTTCAATCCTTGAGCTTGAGCTACTTCACCTCTGGATACTAGATAAAAATCTAGCGCTAGGGCTGGTGAAGCTTGCAGTTGTTGCAGCAAAATCACTAAACGCTCTAAACCAATCGCCCAACCAACGGCTGGAGTTTTATTTCCCCCCAATTCATCGACTAATCCGTCATAGCGACCACCACCACAAACTGTTGCTTGAGCGCCTAAGTCATCAGAGATAATTTCAAAGGCAGTGTGGGTGTAGTAATCCAACCCCCGCACCAAGCGAGGATTGAGCTGGTAACTAATCCCTAAATCCTTCAACAACTGCTTGACCTGATCAAAATGACTTTGGGACTCTGAACTGAGATAGTCTAATATACTCGGAGCATCCTGAGCAATCTCTTGAGTGCGTTTGTCTTTACTATCTAAAATCCTAAGGGGATTGCGAGTTAAACGGTCTTGAGAATCTTCGTCCAACTCATCTTTGTAAGGAGTGAGGTAATCTACCAGGGCCTGTCGGTAATGTTGACGGTCTTCGGTACTACCGACAGAATTAAGGTCAAGTTTCAGGTTAACTAGACCCAAGGTATTGAGGATATCGATTGCGATCGCAATTACCTCTGCATCTGCCCTCGGATCACGAGAACCAATCACCTCTACCCCCAATTGATGAAACTGTCGCTGTCGTCCAGCTTGGGGATTTTCATAGCGAAACATCGGACCGGTATACCAGAGGCGTTGTACCCCACCAGCAGCATAGAGGCTATTTTGAATATAAGCTCGCACTACTCCTGCTGTTCCTTCTGGACGTAGTGTCACGGAACGAGGAGGGGTTGCCCGGTCGTTGAAGGTATACATTTCCTTCCCCACCACATCAGTAGCTTCCCCAATCCCTCGTTCAAACAGTTCCGTGCGCTCAAAAATGGGAGGACGAATTTCTCGATAAGCCGCTCTATTGAGAATCTGTTGTGCGATCGCTTCTACTTGCTGCCAATATCCAACTTCCTCTGGCAGGATATCCCGTGTTCCTCGTAAAGCCTGGATTAAACCCATTAACGTTTTGCTTCCCCATCATGTGAGCTAGTGTCCACCATCGGAAGTGTCTTCTTCCCAGGCACCATAGCGATTTTGATAATAGGACAAAATTTGCTTGACCCGTTCTCTTTCTACTTTATCAGTAGTCTCGGCATACTCAATCCACAATCCACCAACTTGGCTCTGATTGTAATCAAACTGCTGGGATGTTTGGGGTAGTAAATCAGCGTCTACCCCTGTCACTTGCCGTAAATGGGCAGCAACCTCTCGATAAACTGCCAAGGGTAAACCAGGACAACTAATTTGATAACGCAATAGTTTACACTGCTCCATGATCCTAGGGTACCTTGTATTAGGGATTAACTAGCAGAACCATTAACCCAATTCCTAACACCTTTAGCTATCAGCGTGTCGCGTATCAGCTATCAGCCAAAGGTCTGTGGCAACGCTACGGCAACAGTTTATGCCCATAGCGTACGCTACTAATGGTACTTTTTCATAAAATCAGCACAATTAGTAGCGTCAGCCAAGGCCAAAGGCTTTTGGGCCACGGTACGGGAATGGCTGATGGCTGACGGCTGATAGCTGAATGCTTACCTAACACCTAACACCGTGCCACCTAAAACCTAACACTGAGGTTACCTTAAGAAGCTGATCCTGAGTTTTCTCCAACTCGTCTAGACACTTCAACACCGTTTTCTTCCAGAATCACCACTGGATCTAAACCTCTAAACATTTCAATTCGCTTGACTAGCACTTGTCCACCTAATATAAACTGTCCAGCTTGAACACTACGACTAGGCTCATTAGGGACATCTAGGATAGCGTAATAGACACCCCTACCATTGTCAACTACCCCTGTGACACTGATTGTATATGCCAGCTCTGGTTCTGGTAGGATTGGCAGTTGCAGATCAAATTCAGGAGGGATAGGAGGAATACCATCCTTGACAACAGAGCTATTGTCTGGTATGGAACTAGGCTTAGCTTTGCTGGTCTCTGTAGGCCGAGTGTTCTCGCGCCGTGGCAAAACATTTCCTCTTGATGAGCCAGGAGACCTTCTAGCGATTGATGAGCTTGGAGGCTTACGGTCGGGCCTGGTAGCTCTTGAGGGGCTGGTGGGTCTGCTAGCTCTTGAGGGGCTGGTGGGCCTGGTAGCTCTTGAGGGGCTGGTGGGCCTGGTAGCTCTTGAAGGGCTGGTGGGCCTGGTAGCTCTTGAAGGGCTGGTGGGCCTGGTAGCTCTTGAAGGGCTGGTGGGCCTGGTAGCTCTTGAGGGGCTGGTGGGTTTTACCGCTACACTACTTCCTGTTCCAGGACGCGATCGCAAAGGCGGTCTTGCTGGTGGAGGAGTCAGAGGCTGTACCCTCGTAGGGGAGCTACTTGGTCTGCCGGGATTGGGCAAAATCTCCACCTCTGGTTGCACTGAAATTGCCGCAAACGGGTCAAGACGCCCCTTATCAATCCGATTTCTTACTTCATTGCTTGGCAAGGTGGTGATCAATGGTGGTATTGGTATTACCTTTTCCTGCTCCGGTGTTTCCGGGGATTTAGGAGCAAATTCAGCTACAGGAGGAGAAGGTTTGGTGCTATCCGGGGAAGCCACCGGCGTTGGTTTAGGGGTAGTCTGCTCCCCCTGTTCAGTCTTTCTACCCGGTTGACAGCCTCCTATAAGCAGAGCCAGCACACTCACCCATACGATGCATGATACTTTACCCATGACCACCTAAAAATAACGCTTTATCCGAGCATACCCTTGAAGTTATCGATCTATGGCACCAACTTCTTTTAAGATAGGATTTTTTTGGCAAACTTCCAAAACTGGAGACTCTCAGCAAAAAGCTGTGGGCATGCTATGGGCAATAACACCCAACTCAAGTAAGCATTCAGCCGTCAGCCGTCAGCCGTCAGCCGTCAGCCGTCAGCCGTCAGCATTCAGCTGACGTAACAAAGATTAAACGAATGCTTACTTGTTTTATTTAAAAGCTCAAAGCTGAGAGCTTATAGCTGATAGCTTATAGCTTATAGCTGATAGCTGATAGCTGATAGCTTACCAACTCAATAATCCCAAAGCGGCTTTCAGCTATCACTTAGCTATCAAGTCCAGTTACTTTGCCAGCTGTATTTGACACTCCCCGGCGTGAACGCGCGGGGATTCAAAGCGAGGAGGTACCCAAACGGGCATTGCTCGTAACAACCACATCGACCTCCCGTGCCGTAGCACCAAGAAATCGGTAGTCCACTTGGCGGTGCCAATTGCCTCTACTCTCTCCGACAAAATATTGCCATTGAGTCTACTTTCAAAGTAAGTAATGTGATTCGCGTGGCTTTAAAGACTATTTGCTTGTAGAGGGCTGGGATTGGAGTCTTTGACCGAGCACCATTTCGGTTAACTACCTTTTAACCAAAGCGTCCCACTACCAGGAATCTCACCCTTTCTTTTTAGGTCGTTGCGTCTTCTTTATTCTAGCACAAAGCCGTCGAACGAAGGACGGGCTTTCAGACCCATTTTCTTTGATGATTTTATAGCAGTTATCAATTCGGTGAGGTAAACAGTCCTAGATTTCAGGGAGTATATATTACTGATAATAAAATTTACTGTACCTCTTAAGTATGATCAACGCTATATATTATATTATTATCCTTCAATTATTAGGCTTCAATAGTTAGGAAATGTAATAAAAATGTAGTAAAAATTAATCTTGCGTCCCTTTCATTAACTTTTGCAACGCTTCCAAGCCTTTTTTAACGCGGCGGGATACCGTTACTACACTGATGTCTAACCGTTGTGCTACCTCTTTTTGGGTCAAGTCATGTAAAAAAACAAATTCCAGCACTTCACGAGTGCGCTTTTCCAAATGAGCTAGGGCTTGTTGAATGCGGATTTGGTCTTCCTGTGCCAGCTGAAAACTGCGATAGCGAGGATCTGGCACTAACTCACCCAAGCTGGTGTTTCTATCCTCTGAATCTCCCACTGGTGTATCTAAGCTCAGAGGTTCCCGATTTTGATGAGCTAGGGTAATTTCTTGCCATTCTTCTAGGGAAATGTTTAATGCTGCTGCTATTTCTTCTTCTGTCGGTTGCCGATTTAACCTTGATCGTAGATTTTGAGTAATTTCCACAGACTTTTGCCGTAGTGCTAGCCAGCGTCGAGGGATGCGAATTGAATAACCCCGATCTCGTAAATAGTGCTGAATTTCACCACGAATGTAGGGGATAGCGAAGGAACTAAATGCTATGCCCTTGGTGGAATCAAATCTTTCTATGGCACCAATTAAGCCAATACAGCCAACCTGAAGTAAGTCTTCGTAGCTTTCATGACACTGATTGACCCAATGATGAGCTTCTCTCCTCACTAGTCCTAAATTGAGACCAACTAGCTGATTGCGAAGTTCAGGTTCAGGAGATTGCTGGTACTTTTGTAATAATGTTAAGCTTTGATACTTAAGATTATGATTAAGGTTAGTCGCCATAACAAAGTTTAATGTGGTAGATTACAAGTAGATCACAATTAGCTCACAATCGGCTATCAGACCCCTAACTCATCCCAATTATCCTGGATGGAACAAATTTTTTATCCTGGTAATGGTTCAGGTCGAATTGGTAATGGTTGTGGGATTGCCGATTGACGATTTCCCGGATCCAATCCCCGGATGATCTTATGTTGCATCCCTTTTAGAGCAAGGGGATAAGTTTGAGTTGCTTGGTTAATTGTGCAGTTTGGTTTGATAACATAGTTGATTTAGTTAATCTAGTTTATTAATCTCCAAAAGCACCGCCCTGATCATAGTGTTATTGCTTTAATTGTAGATTTACCATTAAGTTTCTTAAAACAGTAATTTCACCCGAATCGCGAATAAGAAAGGGATGAAAGTTTATTAATAATACATACAGGATAACGAAAACGCCACATTCCGATCAAAAAAGGGGCATACGCCCCTTAGCAATTAACGTTTTTGCCAATTTCCCATTCTGGGAGTCAGTGGCTTCAAAGACTCAAACCAACGTCAGCTATGCTTGTTTTGGTTGAATGCGACCGTAAAATATCCCCTGAACTTTCACTTCTTCTGGCTCATCAGCACCTAAGTCAGTATCTGAGGGTTGTTCACTTATGAATGTACCAGCAATTTCCCCACTCTCCCTATCTACTTGAGCTATTCGCAGCTCAATGGTGCCTTCGCCTACATCTGCGCTCTTAACATTGGCAAACTCTTGGCTATCCGCTTGAGATGGCAGAGCAACCGAATTATCATAACCACTAGCCAGACCTCGACCTTTGGGATCTAGGAAAACAGCACCCCGATAGGAGGGGACGTAGAAATCGCCAACAAAGTCGGTGGAAGCATTGATACTCTCCAAACCAGGCTCAGTTGTGGCAACCAATTGCTTAATGGTGAACAGGAATGGGACTTGCTCACCTCCAGGCAACTGAATAGTGATGGCTTGGAAATCTATACCATCCTTTTCAACAAAGCTCAGACTACCATCTTCTTGATAAACTAAGTCTCCTCGAACTTGATCCAGGCTAGAGGTATAACGGGTCAATAATTTGCCGGGAACATATTCTGCCTCTTTGCGCTTAGTTCCTTCTTCCTTGACAAAGAAGGTGGTTGGCTGTAAGCACATATCCACAATCTGATAGGACTGGCTGGGGTCTAGAGGAATAGCACCCCGAGTCATTTCTGACAGCTGTGGACAGTTATTGGCTAAACCAGTGTTTTTAATCTGGTCATAGGTGAGTCCTTCGATACTTTCCAAGCTTGCTATATCTGGAGAACAGGAAGCTGTAAAGACCCCCAGACATAACGCCAGGAAGGCACAAATCAAAGCACGATACTTCATAGTCAATCTCAATCGTCAATAATCAGATCTAAAAATGTATGTTAGGTTGGTTCTTGAATTGGGTTGCTGGTGCCATAGGAGTTAAACAGCTGCTGCCCTCTAGGCATTGACCAGTATTATCCACAATTCACACCACACCCATGTTATAAGTCGGGCTACACACAAACTATCGGGAAGCTTGTTATTTGGTTGAACTACTGCCATTGGGGCATAGGGCATGCAAAAATGGCACCGATTCCGTGAGCCTCAGCTGTTCTTTAGAGCATTGTACACGGGAAGAGCCGCCTTTACTGCGACAGTTATTTGATGGAATGGATCGGGATAAAGATTTGGATTCAGAGCAATTACAGGCTAAATTACTAGAGATTAGCGCTGATATTCGTTCTTTGGCAAAGAATTACCAAGGTGATAACTTAGCGCTGTTGGCTATACTCAGGGGTTTAGAGGAAGTCCATGGCGAGATTCGAGACGGGTTCTTTCAAGCCTCATTGCCGGATACTCGCCAGAAACTATATGATTTGCTAAAGGATATTGAAGAAAAGGGTGGTTGGCCCTACATTGAACGTATGAATCTAATCTCTGTACTTAAGAAGCTGCCTTAGTCAGCCCGAACTAAGCATATCAGCGACGACCACTAGGAAACTGTTGCCCTTGTCGTGGGATGATTGATAGGGATTTAGAACAGACCGAAGAGTCCGGAAGAGGGGAAAAACCTGACTATATCCCGCTTACATTTAGGAAAAACCTTGGTTGCTGAGCAACTCATCGGTGCTAGCCAATGGTCCAACGTCAATGGTGGTAGCCAATACACCCACTGGACAAAATCCCGAAAGAGTGACTTAAGTTAAGTAATTACTATCAGTACTACTAGATGACGACAAAATGGCGACACAAGCCAGATCAAGCTTTGGCGGGTCAGCAAGACACTAACTCTTTCCAATGCTAGGATTTTGCCGTCAGAGTATTAAAATTTAAGTAACTATATACTACTATGGCGATTGCCGGAGATTCAATTAAATTTGGGACAGACGGCTGGCGAGGTATCATTGCCGCCGATTTTACCTTCGAGCGCTTGGCAATAGTTGCCCCTGTTGCTGCTCAAGTTCTGGCAGATGCTTATGGGGAAACCACGGGTAGCCAAACGATTATAGTGGGGCATGACCGACGCTTCATGGCAGAAGACTTTGCCAAAAAAACCGCAGAGGTGGTTCAAGCTGCTGGTTTTGATGTCTTACTCTCTAACAGTTATGCTCCTACACCAGCATTCAGTTGGGCAGCCAAGTCCCAAAATGCTTTGGGAGCTTTGGTAATTACTGCTAGTCATAATCCTGGCAATTACCTAGGCTTAAAAGTGAAAGGAGCGTTTGGTGGATCAGTTCCTATAGAAATAACTAAACAGATTGAAGCTAAACTTTCTCAAGCACCAGCATTACCTGAAAAAGAGGGGAGTATCAAGACCTTTGACCCATGGTCAAGTTACTGTGATGCCTTAAGACAAAAGGTTGATATTGCCCTGATTCAACAGCTGATTAGTCAGCAGAAACTGACTGTCTTTGCCCATGTCATGAATGGTGCAGCAGCAGGAGGCTTGAACAAGATTCTTGGGTTACCCATTATCGAAATTAAGGCCGAACGGGATCCCTTATTTGGTGGTAAAGCCCCAGAACCTTTACCTGGTTATCTGTCTGAGCTATTTGAAGCGCTCCAGAATCACCAGCGTCAACCGGGTGTTGAATTAGCAGTTGGGTTGGCATTTGATGGGGATAGCGATCGCATTGCAGCCGCTGATGGTCAAGGCAATTTCCTTAGCCCCCAAATCCTGATTCCCATCCTGATTGAACATCTAGCATCACGACGTAACTTTAGTGGTGAAGTGGTCAAAACCCTTAGTGGTTCTGACCTAATTCCTAGAGTGGCAGCACTGTATAATTTGCCAGTTTATGAGACGGCTATCGGTTATAAGTATATTGCTGACCGGATGTTATCCACTCCTGCTTTGCTAGGGGGTGAGGAATCCGGAGGCATTGGGTATGGCAACCATATTCCTGAGCGAGATGCTCTATTATCAGCACTGTATATATTAGAAGCGATCGCTAAATCTGGAAAAGACTTAAGTGAACTCTACAAGAGTCTGCAAGAGCAAACTGGCTATGCTTCTGCCTATGACCGGATCGATTTACATCTATCGGGGATGGAAGTGCGATCGCGTATACAAGAACAATTACAAACCCAGCCTCTCCAAGAAATTAATGGTCAGGCAGTGGTGGATTGCCAAACCACCGATGGGTACAAATTCCGTTTAGCTAACGACAGCTGGTTGCTGATTCGTTTTAGTGGCACTGAACCCTTATTGCGACTCTACTGTGAAGCAGCTACCCTTGAACAGGTAACTCAAACCTTAAACTGGGCTAAAGATTGGGCCAGTAAGTTTTAGAGTTTAAATTTGGGATTAATGTTGGATTTTGGATTGGCTAGTTTTGGTTGGGTTATTGAAAATCTGGGCTTTGGTGAGTAAGATCGCAATCGCGCATTAAACGCTGCTTGAGCTGTATCGAACTGACTCTGATTGCTAGTTAACCTTTCATCAAACAGAAAAACAACAAACTAGGGTTAGCCACTTAATTTATTGAGTGGACAGCGAGTGCGCCGGGATAAATCCAGGCAATTGTGTTAGAATAGAATGGTAAGTAGGGACAAGGTTGGTCACGTTTATATTTTGCTAGTACGGTGAAATTCCGGCCAGGAAGAGACGGGGTATATCCTACGACTATGGTACAGGCAAGTAACGCAGCAAAAAGTAGTGATTTATTGCCCTAATTTGTTGGTACAACCACTCCGAAAGCTAGTTAAATTGAAAGTAAATCCACAGGTTAACTGTTTGAGTTAATCCGAGGGAGGTAGGGCAGTGTTGAGTCTGCCAAACTATATAGACTAGGTTACTCTAGGCTTTAGTATAGTAAGCGTCGTGGAGCGCGGTTTCAACCCGCGTAACGACATCAGCTTAGAATCCCTGTGTTTTCAAACCAGGGAGAACTCAAAATCTGACCTTGTTGCTTTGAGTAATCCAAAATCCCAACATCAAACCCCAAAATTGCTGCCAAAATTGCTGGTTGTAGCTACAGGCAATCCTGGTAAGCTGCAGGAGATGCAGACATACCTAGATGCTTTGGACTGGGAATTGCAGTTAAAGCCACCAGAGCTAGAGATTGAAGAAACTGGGGATACATTTGCTGCCAATGCTTGTCTGAAGGCATCAGTAGTAGCCCAGGCAACTGGGCAATGGGCAATTGCTGATGATTCCGGTTTGCAAGTCGATGCCCTAGATGGTGCTCCAGGGATTTATTCTGCACGCTATGGCAAAACTGACCAAGAGCGAATTGAGCGGCTACTGGGGGAGCTAGGTTTGGAAGTGAATCGGCAAGCCCAGTTTGTTTGTGTAGTGGCGATTGCCCGTCCAGATGGTGCGATCGCTCTCCAAGCGGAAGGAATTTGTCGGGGAGAAATTTTGCCAGCTCCTCGGGGAACTGGTGGCTTTGGCTACGACCCAATTTTTTTTGTTCCAGAGCAGGGGTTGACCTTTGCTGAGATGGAGCCTGAGATGAAGCGATCTTGCTCTCATCGTGGCAAGGCTTTTGAATTACTACTGCCTCAGTTGAAACAGTTAGGTTAACTAGGGTGGCTAAAACCGTCAGCTCCCTATAAAAATCAACTGAGGCACGCTAACTCAGTAAACCGTGCCTCAGCTACCTTGGTATATAGGGTATTTAGACCGCTTCTAGATTTTTTTCCCCAGTACGAATTCTGACCACCTGATCGACGGGGCTAATGAAAATTTTACCGTCGCCAATTTCACCGGTGCGAGCTGCAGCGATCACTTTGTCTACGACCATATCGACTTGATCGTCTTCTACGACAATTTCTACTTTGAGTTTTTGTAGGAATTCAACCGTGTACTCTGAACCGCGATAACGTTCAGTCTGACCTTTCTGGCGTCCAAAGCCTCGGACCTCAGAAACGGTCATTCCCACAATGCCAGCATTGACTAGGGCAATTTTGACTTCGTCTAGCTTAAATGGCCGGATGATGGCTTCTACTTTTTTCAAGCTCCTAACTCCTCAGTTGTTCTGCTATTCATTTGTTATATGATAAGCATGACACTTTATCTGACTGTGGATGTGGAAAT
Source organism: Moorena sp. SIOASIH (assembly GCF_010671925.1). Lineage (GTDB taxonomy): Bacteria > Cyanobacteriota > Cyanobacteriia > Cyanobacteriales > Coleofasciculaceae > Moorena. The sequence goes on from NZ_JAAHIH010000001.1 coordinate 943,748, forward strand.
TTTTCTAAATGCTGATAGGGTGACTCTGAGGTGTTGATATCGATTCATCAACCGCGAAGACGACTGGGTTTTCTATATTTATCTATTTATTAGCTGCACAGGTCTTTGGTGACTCCCCACCGACTTCTTATACTCCTCTGCTTTTCTGCCTTAGCATCCTTCCCGTCTTTGCAGTTCAATTCCTTAACTATACCTTGAGCCTGTGGCAAAATTGAGGTAAGCCCATCTATTCACCATTCCCAGCATGAGCGCAACCACACCCACCCTGGCAACCAAATACGAACCGAAAACCACCGAAGCCAAGTGGCAACAATACTGGGAAGAAAACCAAGTCTTCAAAGCTGACCCCAATCACCAGGGTGAACCCTACTGCGTTGTTATCCCCCCACCTAACGTTACTGGGAAGTTGCACATGGGTCACGCCTTCGAGAGTGCCCTGATTGACACCCTCGTCCGTTACCACCGGATGACAGGACGCAATACCCTGTGGCTACCGGGAACTGACCACGCTAGTATTGCTGTACAAACCATTCTCGATAGACAGCTAGAAGCTGAAGGCAAAACCCGCTATGACTTGGGACGGGAAAAGTTTCTTGAACGGGCTTGGGAGTGGAAGGAAGAATCAGGTGGCACCATCGTTAACCAGCTGAGGCGTTTGGGGGTTTCGGTGGATTGGTCCCGGGAACGGTTCACTATGGATGAAGGCTTATCGAAAGCGGTAATTGAAGCCTTTGTCCAACTTTATGATCAGGGACTGATTTACCGGGGCGAATATATGGTCAACTGGTGTCCAGCCTCGGAGTCCGCTGTCTCAGATTTGGAAGTGGAAAATAAGGAAGTTGATGGGCATTTGTGGCATTTTCGATATCCCCTTACCGATAGCAATGGTTTTTTGGAAGTAGCTACGACTAGACCAGAAACTATGTTGGGGGATACGGCAGTTGCAGTTAATCCTAATGATGAACGCTACCAGGATTTAATTGGTAAAACTGTAACCTTGCCAATTATGGGACGAGAAATTCCGATTATTGCTGATGAGTTGGTTGATCCAGGGTTTGGCACCGGTTGTGTCAAGGTAACTCCTGCCCATGACCCTAATGACTTTCAAATGGGTCAGCGTCATAGTCTGCCATTCATTAACATCATGAATAAGAATGGCACGTTAAATGAAAAAGCTGGCCATTTCCAAGGACAAGACCGGTTTGAAGCCCGGAAAAATGTGGTGAAGCAGCTGGAAGCAGAAGAGCTGTTGGTTAAGGTAGAGGACTACAAACATACGGTACCCTATAGCGATCGCGGAAAGGTTCCGGTTGAACCCCTAATCTCAACGCAATGGTTTGTCAAAATTCGCCCCCTAGCTGACCGAGCCCTAGAATCTCTTGACCAACACCATTCTCCAGTATTTATCCCGGAACGTTGGACGAAGGTCTACCGAGATTGGTTGGTGAAATTAAAAGACTGGTGCATCTCCCGCCAACTCTGGTGGGGACACCAAATTCCGGCTTGGTATGTGGTAAGTGAAACCAATGGCACAATCACTAGCGAGACTCCGTTTATTGTGGCTCACCATGAAGCAGAGGCTAAGAAGAAAGCAACAGCAAAATTTGGAGAAAATGTCAAGCTAGAGCAAGACCCAGATGTGCTGGATACCTGGTTTTCCTCAGGATTGTGGCCCTTCTCGACTATGGGCTGGCCTGATGAGACCAAGGATTTGAAGACATACTATCCCACTACCACCCTGGTAACAGGTTTTGACATCATTTTCTTCTGGGTTGCCCGCATGACCATGATGGCAGGACATTTTACGGGTCAGATGCCGTTTAAGAGTGTTTACATCCACGGTCTAGTGCGGGATGAGAACAATAAGAAAATGTCTAAGTCGGCTAATAATGGTATTGACCCCTTAATCATGATTGACAAGTATGGTACGGATGCCGTGCGCTATACCTTGGTTCGGGAAGTGGCAGGTGCAGGTCAAGATATCCGATTAGAGTATGACCGCAAGACGGATGAGTCAGCTTCTGTAGAAGCATCCCGCAATTTTGCCAATAAACTGTGGAATGCAGCCCGGTTTGTAATGCTAAACCTTGATGGTAAGACTCCCGAAGAGTTGGGTCAACCAAAAGTAGAGGAATTGGAATTATGCGATCGCTGGATTCTTTCCCGTTTTCATCAAGTGGTGCGTCAAACTAGGGATTATCTAGATGCTTATGGCTTGGGAGAAGCGGCTAAGGGACTTTATGAGTTCATCTGGGGTGATTTTTGTGATTGGTACATTGAACTGGTAAAATCCAGGCTGCGTCAGGATGCCAATTCTCCGTCGCGGGTTGTGGCACAGCAAACTCTAGCTTGCGTTTTAGAGGGTATCCTAAAGCTACTCCATCCATTCATGCCCCATATCACTGAAGAAATCTGGCACACCTTGACCCAGAAATCTGGGGAGGTGTTGGCACTACAACCTTATCCTTTAGAGTACCTAGATGGTCAAACTGGGGAAGAGGAACTACAGACAACGGACAGCGAACTGCTAACCGATAATACATCCGATTACCCTGATGCCCAATCACCCAGGTCAGGAACATCGTTGTCTAAGGAAAAGGAAATCTCTAAGCAAAGTGTAGCTGTATTGTTTAAAGTGCGAGAAATTTCTAGGAAGTTGTTCGAGGACTACAAAGAACCGATAATCGCAGCAGGGTTGGTTGTCGGAGGAATTATTGCCCTGAATATCCTCACAGCCTTCGTGGGTGCGCTCAATCGCATTTCCTTAGTCTCAACTAGTTTAGAACTGATTGGTCTAGGATATGCCATTTGGTTTGTTTACCGTTATGTGCTCAAGGCTGAGAATCGTCAAGAGTTATCCGAAAAAATTCAATCCATCTTAGCAGAAATTGTTGGTAAGGAAGACAGTCAGCAATCCTCGGAATTGAGGAAAATTGAGTCCAAAATGGGGATTATTGATGGAAATATCAAACAGGGAGAAGATATTAAAGATATAGAAGATATCAAAGATATAGAAGAGGGGCAGGTTAAAATAGACCATGACGTTCCGCCCATAGGCAATACCCACTCTTCTATATCCCCGAGTTCTCTAATTGACTCAGAACTAGAGCAAAGGTTTGAGCTGCTAATCGGTACAATCCGTACTATCCGCAACCTCCGGGCTGAGGCAGAGATTAAACCAGGGGTGACCGCACCTGTGATTCTACAAAGCAGCAACAGTGACGAACGTCAAATTTTGGAGGCGGGTCAAGCCTATATCAAAGACTTAGGTAAGGTCAATCAATTAACCATCACTCCAGCCTTGGAGAAAGAGGTAAAGAATACCATGGCGGGTGTAGTCGGTACTGTCCAGGTGCTAATTCCCCTAACTGGTGTGGTGGATGTGGATGCTCTACGGGCTAAGTTAGAAAAGAAGTTACGTAAAGTAGAGGCGGAAGTCAAATCCTTGTCTGGGCGTCTGGGTAATAAGAACTTTGTGAGTAAAGCTCCAGAAGCTGTGGTTAAGGGTGCTCAAGAGGCTTTAGCTGAGGCTAAAAAGCAAGAGTTTATTTTACGCGATCGCTTAAATAGACTTTAAACAGATTTCAATCAAACCGATAATGCTACACCTAGCTCAAGTTCAAGACAATGATGATTTTGGCGGGCTCCAATTACAACTACTTGCCCGCCAAAACTCTGATCAATTCTGGGAAGTCATTGAGCCAAGACCTGTTGCGTTTAGTAATTCCCAAGCTTTTAAAGAAGGTTGCTTAGTCTTAATCGATCTGGCTGAAACTCAACAGGTGATCACTATTCAATCTGCCACCGATTGGGTGTTAGATTTAGTCAAGAAGTATTTAACAGCTGAGGTTAAGTCTACCTTTTTAGAGGAAGAAATGAAACGGGCTGAACAATGGCGGCAAGAGCTAACCTTGAAAAGCCAAGGGTTAGATATCCGCGATTTAGAAGTAGAAGCACGTCGCGAAAAAATTGAAACCTTAGCAGAAAACTTGAAATTGGAGAAGCAACAGCTGGAGCAAAAGGTAGCTCAATTGCAGGCTAAAATTGATGAAGCTGGTAATGAGTAAAGGGAATAGGGAATAGGGAATAGGGAATAGGGAATAGGGAATAGGGAGTAGGGAATAGGGAATAGGGAATAGGGAATAGGGAATAGGGAATAGGGAATAGGGAATAGGGAATAGGGAAACAGAGGGAGGTGTGGGTCGAAATTCCTGTTGGAAGTAACCGGGAAACTCAAGAAGTGATTCTTGACACTCCCCGCCCTGGAAGGACGGGGATTCTTGTTTCAACGAGGTGACTTGTTTAACCAGGCCGGAGCCAGGCAAAATAGAGGTCTCCTCTCCACAAGCGTAGTTGGTCTTTGACCTAGGTTTCGGTGTGCCCCACCGTACCTTTTTTTTATATAGATAGATACTTTTTTTATCTAATTTTTTCATAGACGTTCAAGTCGTTAGACCCAATTACGCAATATGTACGCTCTACATATTTTTTACGTTGCCTACTTATGATTAGATAGTATCTCTCTACTTTTAAAGTCTATTGTTTATACTTTAATTATACCACATCTATTACAAACTTTCATTGAAAGCCTTCGTTCGCGTAGCGTGGCCAAAGGCCAACGAAGGACGGGGCGCGATTACCCAAAATTTTCGGTAAAGTAATGCGTAGGATAACCCGTTATACCTGTAAAGGATAACGGGGGAGGAGGATACTACGAATGAATCTGACTCAAAATATACCGCAAGCGGTCATAATCATCCTTAAGTAAGACACTCAAGGTTCGTCCGGCCTTGACTAACCAGTCACGGTCAGTCTGACGAAGACGATAAACTTCCCTAATCACAGCTGCTGTCAGGGGGTCTACTGGGGCACCATTCACTTCCAAAAGTGTTCGCAAAAAATCCAACTGTTCACTAAAGTGAATAACCTCTGATGGTTCACACTGGTAGACAGGTTGATGAATTTGCGGGGGACGGGGTGGAAGATACTGATAGACTCGACCGTGATGGTTGCTAAAACCATTCACACCCTCTTCGGCAGACATAAATCCAACGATGGCAGCACGGAACTCAGTTTTGAGCATGGCGAAAATCTGAGGCTGCTGCTCACGTAATTCTGCCAGTGACAATCCTAAAGCTGTTGCTCGATGAACTGAGTCAATCGGGCTAGTGGTAGCATAATAAACTACAGCAAAAATTTGATTACCTGACTCATCATCTACAGATTTTACCCAGCTGCCAAAGGGAGGCATGACTGGAAAGCTTAGATCTTCTGGCTCTAAACATTGAGCTAGAAATTCTGTAGTTGCTGTTTCAATCACCTCAGCAAGGTGATGTTCTGAGCGATTACTGGGGGTAAACTGGGGTAAGGGAAGGCGCATGGTTTAGTTATTAGTCATTAGTCGTGAGTTATTGATCTATGCCCCTTGATCTATACCCCAGTTTGACGAGAGTGTTTAAACAGTAGTCTGTTAGGTTTTTTTAGAGCATGATTAGGGGCTTACTGGAGACGACAACTGATGAATCTAACCCTTTTTACCAATTTTTGGTTTCACCTCTTCGATTTCCGACAGCTGAAACGTCACTAATTTATCCCAGTTACCTCCTTCAAACAGCACAGCTGCTTTACCATCACTAACGCGCTGTACTAGCCCCTCAAAGCGATAATAGGTATCGTCAACATTAATTACGCGAACTATAGAACCTGGAAAAATCATGAGTGCCTCAAAACTTAGATTTCCTTTACTAGGATAGGAGCTAATGGACTTATTGTGGGGTATAGGAGCACCCATAACGTCAGCTGTCAGCCGTCAGCTGTCAGCCGTCAGCTATCATGCTTAAAATAAAGATCGTTGGCGTAGCCTGCGCAAACGGGAGAATTTAAGAGTTCGAGATTTTACAGAAGTGCGGCCTGTTCTTGCTAGGAGCCTAGGGCAACCCTAGGGGTATGAGTAAGGAATCCGCGAGGGTAACACCCTCAAAAGATTTAACTGTCTAACGGATGTGGGTGCAAACCCCACCCTTGAGGAGACAAGTGACTCCCTACCTTGACCACACCGAGCGGGCGGTATCTCCGCAGAGTGAAGCTGGTACCAGGGCGCAATCAGTTGACCATAAGCAGGTAACAACACTGGCGCTAATGGGGAGGTGACATGGGAAAACTGGTTCTAAAAAAGTGTCTGAAAATCAAGCCACAACCTGAAAACCAATGTGGACTTCATCCTTTCATTCTCGCAGCATTTTTTCTGTGATAGCTGCAAACTCCGAGAAGAGGATAGGCAAAGTGAACCTCCCTAAATCACCATAACAATCTGATAGATGGAACAGGTAAAAACGACAGAAATGAGGTCTAAGGAGTAGTCGAACCTTAGTAAGTTATGCCAAACCTAATCCCTCCTGTCGGGTAGGATGTAGCCGAAAAACTGGCTACGGGTATCCAGAATATAGAAATCCAATGGAGAGCATGGTTAGACACACAAAAAAAATTTGTAGTGAACTATGGAAGAGTCAAAAGTGGAAACAACTCCGCCGCCACCTATTCCGCCTACAGAGGAGACTATACAAAGCAGTTCAAGCTGGCGACCGTCAGAAAGCTAGGTCTCTACAAAAACTGATTCTGAAATCTCGTTCAGCACAACTTTTGGCAATACGTCAAGTTACACAGCTAAATCAAGGCAAGAGGACAGCCGGTATTGATGGGAAGTCTTCCCTTGATTGCCGGGAGAGATTCGAGCTTCTAGATAACCTGAACCACTATGCCTATAATTGGAAGCATAGCGAATTAAGGGAAATACCCATTCCTAAGAAAAATGGAAAAACTCGAATCCTTAAAGTTCCTACAATCGCCGACAGAGCATGGCAATGTTTAATAAAATATGCTCTAGAACCAGCTCATGAAGCGACGTTCAGTGCTGACAGCTATGGATTTAGACCTGGTAGGAGCGCACAAGATGCGCAAAAACGCCTATTCAACCACCTAAAATCCGACGCCAACGGCATAACAAAAAGAGTAATCGAATTAGACATCAAGAAATGCTTCGACAGGATTTCACACGACTCTATAATGGAAAGGCTCATAGCCCCACAATCCATTAAATCAGGAGTATACCGATGCCTGAAAGCAGGCATAAATCCGGAATTTCCAGAACAAGGGGCTCCACAGGGAGGCGTCGTAAGTCCACTATTAGCAAATGTAGCCTTGAACGGCATAGAAGATTGTCACCCTTCGATACGATATGCGGACGACATGGTGATAATCCTCAAACCAAAAGATAACGCCGGAAAAATCCTTCAAAAATTCAAGGATTTCCTGGCCGAACGAAAAATGGAAATAAGTGAAGAAAAGACCAAGATAACCAAAACGACAGACGGATTTGACTTCCTGGGCTGGAACATTCGAGTCCAGAAAAACGGAAAGTTTAAAAGTATTCCCTCAGAGGAAAATCACAGAACAATCCGAAAGAAGATTAAAACCGTGGTCAACAGCTCGAATTATGGTGCAGAAGTTAAAGCCAAGAAATTAGCGCCGATTGTACGTGGATGGAGAAACTACCACAAAAACTGCGATATGAGCAGCAGCCGGGATAGTTTATGGTTCATGAATAAAACCGCAAACCGTAAATTCCGAAAGGAGAAAAAGGTAAACCGGTATCAAGCTAATGAACTATGTGATAAAGCCTTCCCAGCAGTGGGGTACAAACAAAACAAACACGTCAATGTCAGAGGGACTAAGTCCCCCTTCGACGGGGACTTAGTATACTGGAGCAAACGCAACAGTAAGCTCTATGATAACGCAACATCAAAAACTTTAACCAAGCAAAACCATTCCTGTGAACATTGCGGACACAAGTTCTTAAGCGACGAATATGTACACCTTCATCACGTCGATGGAAACCACGACAATTGGAAGCCAAAGAACTTAATGGCAGTTCACCAAAGCTGCCACCAAGAAATCCACTGGAGCAGGCCAAAAGGCAAGTCGAGAGACTGAAGGATATCTAGGAGCTGGATGAAGGGAAACTTTCACGTCCAGTTCTGAAGGAGAGGTGCTCCCGATAATATGGGACATCGACTCTAACTTGAAAGTCTCCGGATTTGCCCATCTAAGCATTTAGGGGTCAGCCATTAGCTATTGGCCTTTGGCCAAGCGTGCTCATAAGCTGATACGCGACACGCTGATAGCTGAATACTTACGCTATAACTCATTGAAACTTCAATCGCTGTCGATAATTGGCCACTGCTTGGGCCAACCCTAGGCCAAGAAAGTTGCTTAGCAGGGCTGAACGACCGTAACTGAGTAAAGGTAGAGGAATTCCTGTGATGGGAGCTAAGCCAATAGTCATCCCAATGTTGATCACGGTTTGAAACACAATCATTGAGAGAACGCCAATTGTTACCAGAGAGCCAAAGTTGTCTTTAGCATTCTGAGCAATCAGCACCAAGCGTAGGCACAACCACCACAAGGCTAATAAAATACACAAGCAACCTACAAAGCCTAGTTCTTCACCAATGGCTGAGAAAATGAAGTCAGTATGCTGTTCCGGGATAAAGTGGAGTTGAGTTTGAGTTCCCTGGTTCAGTCCCCTTCCCCAAAGTTGACCAGCACCGATCCCAATCCGAGACTGAATTAGGTGATACCCTCCTCCGAGAGGGTCTAGATCGGGGTTCAAAAAGAGCGTTAATCGGTCTTTTTGATAGTCCTTTAATAGATTCCAGAAGACTTTTCCTAAAGGTCCGACAACTAGGTTAATAACCAGGGTACCCAAGGCTCCTAACCAGCGCCAAGGGAGACTGAGGAAGGCAATCAGTGTGATTACTGTAGCCCAGGTATACCATGCAGGTAAAGATATACTGAAGACAATGGCTGAAACCAGAGGGGAAATCAACACGACCAACCAGGCGGGATTGGCATTTGCCCAGTAAAGCATACTCAAGGTAATTGCCCCAAACACCAAGGATGTTCCCAGATCAGGCTGTCCAAACACTAATGCCCAAGGTAATATAGTTACTGCTAAAGCTGCTATTACTGCTGGAATGCTAGTAGCTGGTCGTTTGTGCAAGATGGCAGCTAGAGTAATAATCAACCCGATCTTGGCAAATTCTGAGGGTTGAACATTAAACCCTCCAATGGTAACCCAACGCTGAGCCCCCTTAGCGCTAGCACCGATAATCATTACAGCAATTAAGGACAGATTGGTGATCCCGTAAATTAACCAATGCCATTGGATCAGGGATTGATAGCGCGATCGCGCAATGAATAGAGCGATGAACAATCCAATACTACCAATGAGCAAGTGGGAGAGCCAATAGTCTTCACCATTGTCGATGGCTGCAGAGCGAATCATCACTGCCCCAAAGATGGTCAGCCCCACAGTCAGGAATAACAGTTGCCAGTCTAATTCCTGCCAGGGGGCCCAAAACAGCCGCCAACGAATACTATTTCTAATTCTAAATTTATTAATTTGTACCATCCGTTTGAGGTATGAGCTATAGCAAAGGGAACAGGGAATAGGGAATAGGGAATAGGGAGCAGGGAGTAGGGAGCAGCGAGCAGGGAAGAAAAATTCTCGCAATTTATTTAGGGTCCCTATATTAGCTATGAGCTATTAGGTATTAACCCTGAGAAAATTGTTAATGGTGATTTTCCATTTTCTATTTTTGAGTGGCAAGCCTTTGTTAATTAGACAGGGCAGCAATGGAAACTTTGGCAGCAATCTGAGATGCGATCGCTACCAGTGCTTTAGCGGAGGCTGACTCTGGATTACCAACAGCGATGGGCAATCCTTGATCTCCTCCCTGCCGTAGGGAAATTTCTAGGGGAATACAACCGAGCAAGGGAATACCTAGTTCTTTTGATGTTTTTTCACCTCCTCCAGAGCCAAACAGGTCATACTGACGATCGGGCAAGTCTGGTGGGATAAAGTAACTCATATTTTCTATGATTCCCAACACGGGGACTCCCATTTGCTCGAACATTTTCAACCCTCGGCGGGAGTCTAACAGAGCCACATTTTGGGGTGTTGTCACAATTACTGCTCCTGCCATCGGTACTGCTTGGGCTAAGGTTAGCTGAGCATCCCCAGTTCCTGGTGGCATATCCACAATCAGATAGTCCAATTCACCCCACTCTACCTGATAGAGGAACTGGCGAATAATCCCATTTAACATTGGTCCGCGCCAAATAACTGGCTGGTCTGGATCAATTAGAAATCCCATGGACACTAGCTTGACACCGTGGTTGAAGGCTGGCTCGATCACATCCCCCTGTTTTCCTTTCTGAACCATGACTTTGGCATCAGCTAATCCCAGCATGGCTGGAGCATTGGGACCATAGATATCAGCGTCTAGGAGACCGACTTTAGCCCCCAACTGAGCCAAAGCAACTGCCACATTTACCGCAACAGTACTCTTACCGACGCCACCCTTACCACTGGAAATGGCTAAAATATTTTTTACCCCCTCAATACCAGTGCGGTCAGGCAAGGATTTTTGCTGAGGTGTTTCAGCGGTAACATCCACCACTACCTCTTCTACTCCCGATAGTTGTTTCACTGCCTTCTGGCAATCCTCTACAATAAATTCCCGCAAGGGACAGGCTGGGGTGGTCAACACTAAGGTAAAACTGACTGTACCGTTGTCAACCTTGACATTGCGGATCATATTTAATTCCACTAAACTCTTCTGGAGTTCGGGGTCTTGTACCGGTCGTAATACGTCTAAAACTGAATTTGTATCAAGCATCACAGATTTGCGGGCATAGCGTTTGTGTTAGCTAAGGCCACGAGTTAGGGGCTACGGTTAGATTGTAGAGCTTTACTAGGCGCAGTGATTCCCAATCAGACTAAGAAAATAGACTATTGAGGGGATCGCGACCAACTGTCTCGAAATGCATCTGATTATTTTTGTATTTGACTCACAGGCTAACCCCTGTCTTCTTGTCTTGATGCAGTCGCTGATGGTGAAAACCCCCTTTGGCCGCGCTGCATCGCTTTTAGCTTTGTTGTCACGCCCTCAACCCAAATACTTATAATCAAAATATCAACACGGAGGCTTGGCATATGAGCCTCGCAAAGTTTATTCAACCTATGGAGATTTTGGTCTTATTTAAGAACTAGTGCAACAACATAAAATTGTTTTATTTTGAAAATAAACTTATTAAAATTTACAAATTGTTTATATTTAAACTATTGAATAATTAATAAAAAAACATAATATAAACTTTAAGGTTATTATGCTCTTGTTTTTATTGATTAAATTGAATTATTTAGTCTAAATTTAATAGATTTAAATAGCATTTAAAATAGTTTTTATTGATAGTAAAGTCTGCTATAAAAAGGTTTTATTGATGGTATTTAATCACTCCCAAAAGCTATTATTTATGATCCTCATATTTTTTTTAAATACATTAGCCAATCTTATAAATAAATTGTGACATTATTACCAAAACCTGGCTAGTCTAAACTAGAGCTTAGAATATTATGAAAATCTCTCGTATTTCCGTCTATCAAGTAACCTTACCTCTAGAGCATCCTTACCGGCTATCAGGGGGTAGGTTGTATTTTGATAAACTTGATTCCACCATAGTTGCTATCGATACAGATGAAGGAATCCGAGGTTGGGGAGAAGGATGTCCTTGGGGTTCAACTTATTTACCCGCTTTTGCCGGAGGTGTCAGGGCTGGAATTGAAGAGTTAGCTCCTCAACTCCTTGGACTCGATCCCAGACGTACGGATTTTATCTATCGGACGATGGATATTGCTCTACCGGGTCATCCCTACATTAAATCAGCGCTGGATATGGCTTGTTGGGATATCCTCGGCAAAGCAACGGGGCTAGCGCTTTGTGAACTGTTTGGTGGTCGTTTAGACCAACCAGTGATCATCCAAGATCTGATTTCCACCGGTACCCCAGAAGAAATGATCGAATCGATCGCCAGAGGTCAACAAAAAGGCTACACCATCCATAGTTGTAAGATTGGAGCAGATGTGGCTCTAGACATTGAGAGAATTAAAGCGATTGGTGCTTATTTACCTGCCAATGAAAGTGCAACCTTTGATGTGAATCGAGCTTGGTTAGTAGATGAAGGGATGCGGGTGATGAACTCAATAACGGAGCCAATTCTGTATTTTGAACAGCCCTGTGAAACCTATGAAGAATGTCTGCAACTGCGTCGAGTGACTTCTCATCCCATTATCCTAGATGAATGTATTCAGCAGTATGGGGATATTGTCCGTGCTCAAGCAGACGGTGCTTGTGAGGCAATTGGGCTGAAGATTAATCGGGTTGGTGGTTTAACTAAAGCCAAGCGCATCCGAGACTTTTGTGTGGAAACGGGGATTCGGATGAATATTGAAGAAACTGGTGGTAGTGTAATTGCAGATACCGGAGCCGTACATCTGGCTCAGAGTACCCCAGAAACCCACTTGCGTGCAACTTGGTTATGCCATGATATGCTCACGGTTGAAACAGCCACAGGTGGTGCGCGGAATCAAGGGGGTAAGACTTTTGCGCCAGAAGCTCCAGGGCTTGGTGTAGAGCCAATACTTGATGTTTTGGGTGAAGCGATCGCGGTGTATGAATAGATGAAACCATGGTTTATACCCACATTAGGCGCAATTTTGTGTTGGGGAGCTTGGGCCTTTTTGCCTAAACTTTCGGCTCAGTATATTAGCGATGGAAGTGGAATGGTCTATCAGGGATTAGGAGGAGCAATTGTTGCAACGCTTATCTTTCTGCATCTCAGGGATGGCCTGGAAACCCATCCAGGCGGGATTATAGCTGTAATTGCAGGAATGCTCAATTTTTTGGGAGTCCTATTTTATATCAAGGCAGTTTCTAAGGGGTCAGTAGCGATCGTTTCTACCCTATCTGCCCTTTATCCCTTAGTGGTCATTGTTCTGGGATTAGTTGTTTTGCACGAAACACTGACCCTGAAACAAAGCATTGGTATTGGTTTTGCCCTAGTTGCGATCGCCTTTGGCGCGGCGAAGCCGATCGCGCTAATTGCTACATAAATCAGGATAATTATATTGTAAATGAATACCTTACCCATAATCTCGTTAACAAAATTAAAAGACCTCAATGGTTCAAACTCAGGCAACGAAGAACACAAACGCCTCTACAACATCTGCTTAGAGCATGGATTTTTCTATTTGAAAGATCATGGCATTTCCGCCGATTTAGTTCAACAAACGATCGACAGCTCTCGTAAATTTTTCCAGTTGCCAGAGGACATTAAAAAAGCCTACGGCCAAGACAAACAAACCGTTTATCCCAACACCTCTAGGGGCTACATTCCCCTTTATGGCGAAACCTTCCATGAAGATGTTGGTCCTGATCCCAAGGAAGTTTTTGACCTTGGCATAGAACATCCACCTTCAGACAAGCCGTTTACTGGCTCTACCTTGATTCCTGATGATACTGTAGCCCCTGGTTTTGCTGCATCCCACTATCAGCTTCAAGGGGAAATTATGACTAAAATTGTTCCCCACCTTCTCAGGGCACTGGCTGTTGCCTTGAACCTTGACCCGAATTGGTTTGACCCTTATTTTGATGATCCAATCCTGATCCATCGAGCCAATTACTATCCTTCTGAGTATGGCATTGCCGGAAAACACACAGATACCGGCATCTTCACCGTGTTAATCCAAGAGTATTTCCCAACCCCTTCCCTACGGGTTTATGCCAAAAATGCCTGGATTGATGCGGTTTGTTTACAAGATGCTTTTGTGATTAATTTGGGGGATATGTTGCAATACTGGACCAATGGCTTATTTGTCAGCACTGCCCATGAAGTGATTCATACAAGCCCCAATAGTCGGGTTTCTATCCCTGTTTTTGTATTCCCTAATTCCCATACAATTATTGAGCCAATGGGAACCAATGAAAAGATTAATTCTACCGACATTATGCTGGAAAACTTTAATTCAGTTTGGGTGACTAAAACAGGGGCAGGTCGAGCTCGGGAATTAAAGTATTCTGAAAATGAAAAAACAAGACTAGCACGGTTACCAAAGTAGCATGATTAGGATTTGGAGGAAAGGGAAAGATCAGTTGCAGGATTAGGGTGGAGGAAAAAATTGCAGTTTTAAAACCCGGTGTAGGCACGACTGGGAATAAAAAACGATCGATATTTGCCCAACCCGCGAAACCCCAGCCGCGACACCAGGTCTTATTTTTCCCCTTCTTGTACCCTGCTTGACCGAACCCAAGTTTTGCGATCGCATTAATCTTTACCTCTACAATCCCATCTCAATCCTCAAATACCTCTTTATCTCCTTAAAGGTGCTGCACTTGAGTCAATTTTGATATAACCAAGACACAAAATCCCCCTCACCTTCAAAATCCAACAACCTGAGGAGGTGACAACACGGTCAATTTCTATAGCGCTTCTGATAGTAATTAGGTAAACAGGATTTTTTCCCTCTTGCCTCTAGCATGCATCCCTCTTGCCTCTTGCCTCTTGCCTCTTGCCTATTATCTGCTTCACCCTTTATCGAAAATTAATAGCTAGCAATTTTTGAAAATTGGTATAGGGTACCTAAATGAATTGTAAGAATTTTTGATGCCATAGTCCCTACTCCCTACTCCCTACTCCCTACTCCCTACTCCCTACTCCCTGCTCCCTTTGTTATATAAGCTATCGTGGTGATTAAAGACTCGCGAACCAGCGACAGATTGCCATGAGAAAATTTTTGATATTGTGTCTGTTTGTAATAGGGCTGGGTTTTGCCCTGTTTAACTTTAAAGGATTGGCAAATCAGGGGAATTTTGAGTCGATTGTGATCGACTTCCGGGAAGATATCCCAGCTGCTCAACTTAATGAGCAATTGCAAGCGATCGCACAACAATACGAGGTTAATCCCCAACTCAATAGTGAATTTTCAGCAGCGGATCACATTTATATCCTAAAAGGAGATAAACAACTGCTGAATACCCTGAAACAATCAGGACTCTCCCAAGCAACAGAATATATTGAACCGAACTATACCTATAGTGCCTTCGAGGTTCCCAATGACCCTGACTATGGCAAGCAGTGGAACCTGCGCAGCATTAATGTAGAATCTGCCTGGGATGACACCAAGGGTAGTGGCGTAACAGTAGCAGTGATTGACACTGGGATCAGCGCAGTCCCGGATTTGAAAGATACTGAATTTGTTGAAGGCTACGACTTTGTCAATGACCGGATTGAAGCATGGGATGATCAAGGTCACGGTACTCACGTAGCCGGTACCATTGCCCAATCTACCAACAATGGTTACGGTGTTGCCGGAATTGCTTACGAAGCTAGCCTGATGCCCCTAAAGGTATTGGCAGCCAGTGGTGGTGGTACAGTGGCTGATATTGCGGAAGCAATTCGCTTTGCCGCTGATCATGAGGTAGATGTAATCAACATGAGTTTAGGAGGGGCTGGTGAAAGCAATCTGATGGCAGAGGCAATCGACTATGCCTATCACAAAGGTGTTGTCCTAGTGGCTGCTGCTGGTAACTCTAACCAAAATGCTGCCGCTTATCCTGCCCGCTATCCCCATGTTATTGGTGTTTCTGCCCTTGATTCCGCAGGTCTGAAAGCTCCCTACTCTAACTTTGGTGCTGGGGTAGATATCTCAGCCCCTGGTGGCAGTGAAAATGGTAAGATTTTGCAAGAGACGATTGATGGAGAGACAGGCAGCCCCGTATTTGCTGGCTTCCAAGGCACCAGTATGGCATCGCCTCACGTTGCTGGTGTGGCAGCTTTAATCAAAGCTAGTGGGATTCAAGACCCTGCTGATGTGTTGAATGTACTCAAGCAGTCTACCCGAGCGATAGAAGATGACCCCCTAAACCACTATGGTGCTGGACAATTGGATGCTGGTGCTGCGGTTAAACTGGCTCTGAAAGGACAAATTACCTTCCAAGACTTCTTCCGCTGGTTACGGGATAACGGCTATCTCAATCCTCGCTTTTGGATTGACGGTGGTGTGATCGCCCTGTGGCCAAAGATTGCTATGGTACTAGGTTCCTACCTGTTGGCCTGGTTCTTGCGCAATTATTTTCCCTTTACTTGGAGTTGGTCCCTGGCCACTGGCTTAGTAGCCGGGAGTTCAGGATTATTCTTCCTGAAAGGTTTGTATATATTTGACTTACCCCAATGGCCCTTCCGAGTCATGGGCAGTTCGATTCCAGAATTGGGTAGCGCTATTGGCAGCAGCAGTTTTCTTAACCCTCTATTTGCCAGTGTTGTGATTCCATTTATATTAATCGCGCTACTGTTAGGACATCCCCAATGGAAGTGGTTAGCAGTTGGTTCAGCTCTCGGTGTGGCCAGTTGCCTAGCCGTGAGTGCTGTGGTCTCACCTGAGCTAATCTGGCTTGGAGGCGGGGTTTTGTCTCGGGTGTTCCTGATTGCCAATGCCTTGCTCTGTTTTGGACTAGCTTATTTAGCCGTTCAAGGGGAGAAACAATCAGCATGACGATCAGCATCACAGGCGTGATTGAGCGCAAAGAGATGGGGTCAGGAGTCTGGGCACTGGTTTCTGACTCAGGGGGGGAAACCTATGAACTCAAGGACACTCCCGCACAGTTAAAGCAATCGGGACTGAAGGTCACGGTTACAGGAGAGGTGCGAGAGGATGTGATGACCTTTGCGATGATTGGTCCGGTTTTGGAGATCAAGTCCTTTGAGTTACTTGATTGAGTATCTTGCCTCTTAAAGCAAGATAATCAGGACGTAAGTATTCAGCTATCAGCGTGTCGCGTATCAGCTATCAGCTGACGGCTGAATGCTTACATCAGGACTTACCCATCAAGACCCTTAAAGCCCGCTTTCTAGTTATAAATCAAAGGCTGAAATCGCTGTAATTAGCGTCGATAAGCGGGTTTGTGCATCAGTCCTGACAAGTTAAGATGCTCCGGATCACCCTATTTGCCCATCATCCCATCAGCCTATTTCCCCATCACCCCATCACCCCATGTTCACTAGCTCCCTAAAAGCTATGCTCAAACATTATCTACCGATGGGGTGAAACCCCAAGACTCAGTAATTACCGAGTCTTGTCAAAATCTTTACAAAAACCATAACAAAGCTCAAACAATACACCTAGAGCTTCTCCCTAAGACTGACAAACTGGTTAATACCAAGGATTAGGCAGTGTTGACCTGAATTAGCCAAGTTGAGGATCAGGCTGACTAAAATGCTCTGCAGACAGTGATGAAACCCCAAAGGAGTATCTTGGGGAAAATTTCAGATGTTAAGCTAGTTGATAACACGCTTATCATAGTATCGATCAACCTAACCCTAATCCTTTCTCCTGGAAACCTTACTGATTCAGTAAATCCAAGGCTGGGTATGAGTACCAATTTCCAAAGGTGAAATTAGCTGGTTGCCAAGGCAATTTCCCCTGTTTTAAGTGCTTAAGACCGTGTCTTGATGCAAAGCGCGAGTGGGGGAAACCACGGCAGTTGCTCATCGGGGGAACCCCCAAGACCGCACTGCCTCACGGTCATCTCAAGCACCATTAGCAAGTTCAGGTGACGTGACCTCCCCAAGACCGTAATGGTGCGTTTGACCCGTAATTAAATTCGCCACGGGTCGCACCTCTGCATAGCTTAATCAGTTGGTGTTTAGAAGAAAAGGAGCAAGCAAACTAATCTATAGAGATGGCTAGATAGAGTGGGTAACACCTTACCACCCAGCGATGCAGCGCGGTCTTGGGGAGGCAGCGCGGTCTTGGGGGTTCCCCCCATGAGCGACTGCCGTGGTTTCCCCCATGAGCGACTGCATCAAGAAGTGAAAAAAAATCCCCAGCTCACCAAAGTGAACCGGGGGTGTCAATCAGGGTGCATCTACCATTTCACTTTTCCGAGATTGGTGATAGCAATCCGGAAAAATCTGGGTAAAGTGGCACCCAAATGCTGGAATTAGGAAATTTTCTGATTCACAACAATTAACAGAGTATGCCTTGGAAACCTTAAATAAAAAACGGCATCAATACCATGAGCCAACAAGAATTTTCCCCTAAAGGAATACTCCTCAATAAGCAAATAGTAAACAAATATTCAAGAATTTTTAAACCTTCAGCCAAAGCTCGTCACTATGAGCAAAATTGATCCCTTGAAATTGAGCAAAATTGGGCAACAGTGGCACAGGAATTCCATATCTCCGTAACCCCCTTAGGAAAACATGATGATTATCTGGTGCGCATCGAACGAGTGGCACCGGGAGTCTCATTGGCAGAAGAACAAGTCAGTTGGCCGGTAGAAGAATGGTTAACCCAGGCCAAGCAACTGATGAATGACCCCCTATTTAGTGTCCTGCAGGGTAGGGCAGCTGGGGTGGATGGCAGTTTTGCCATGCCATCTTGGGGAGAACCGTACTCTCAATCCTCTTTAAACTTAGTTGCCTTGGGTCAGGAGCTATACAATGCC
This sequence comes from Moorena sp. SIOASIH, assembly GCF_010671925.1. GTDB lineage: Bacteria > Cyanobacteriota > Cyanobacteriia > Cyanobacteriales > Coleofasciculaceae > Moorena. The sequence continues at coordinate 962,152 of NZ_JAAHIH010000001.1, forward strand.
CTATTTAAAGGAAGCTTGCGCGATAGCTGGATGATGGCGCAAGCGATCGCTCAAAATCAACGGTCGGTTTTGCGGCTGCGTCTGGGATTGAAAGGCACAGAATTACCCCGCCTACCTTGGGAAGTGCTTCATGCTGGGGATCGCCCCCTAGCCACAGGAACTGATGTGGCTTTCTCCCGCTACCAAATGACTAAAGGCTTGATTAGACCAGTTCCTAAGCCTTTCTCCCAACCGAATCAACCTCTGAAAATTTTGATGGTGATCGCGGGTCCAAGTGATCAAGAAAGTTTAGAACTCTTACAAGAAGCATCTCACCTGAAAGAAGAACTCCGCCATCGTTCACCCAATGGCCCCCCAGCGATTCATCTGACAATTCTGGAACAGCCAGGACGGGAACAGTTAACCCAAGCCCTGGAACAAGGAAAATATCAAGTCTTCCACTATGCTGGTCACTCTAACCTAGGGGAATCAGGTGGTGATGTTTACCTGGTTAGTAAAAAAACTGGTTTGACAGAGACCGTAAGGGGTGATGATCTAGCGGGATTGTTAGTTAATAATGGTGTCCAGCTGGCTGTATTCAACTCCTGTCGTGGTGCTCATACAGCTGCTTCAGATAGCCAGGAAAACGGTAACGATCAAAATCTCGCCCAAGCACTGGTTAAGCGTGGTATTCCTGGTGTTTTAGCCATGGCAGAGCGCATCCCCGATGAGGTAGCCCTGACCCTAACCCGACTATTATACCGTAACATCAACCAGGGTTATCCCATTGACCTAAGCCTCTCGCGAGCTAGACAAGGACTCATTTCTGCTTATGGCTCGAACCAGCTTTATTGGGCATTACCTGTTCTCTATCTGCATCCGGAATTCGATGGTTTCTTGACCAATGATGACCAGAGTTATGACCGAAATCAAATATTTAGCCTGCCCGATCCTCCTGGAATGTCTGTAGGGTTAGACCCAGAAGAGGGTTTTTTTACACCACCAGCAGATAATGATTCTACCACATTCTCAGAATTTGAGGAAGAGTCAGCTCTTGTCTCTAGGGGAGAAGCTGAGTATGACCATGAAAGTCTCACTGGTGTACCACAGGGTTTAGAATCTCATCCACTAGAAGCAGACGATCCCGCTGCTTTCATTAAGGGATTGCTGGATCAGCTGAATACAGAGGCTCAGGGTGGGGAATCAACAATAGCAGCATCGAATTTAGAGGGGTTATCGGAAAACCCTTACTCAGACACTGCTCAGAAGAACTTACCAGTCCATACCCCAAGTCAACTCCCTGCTGCTAGGAAAGCAACAGCTGCCACCCTGACTGCGGCTTTGTCTACGGAGGGCTCAACCCAATCAGCGCCAAAGCTTGAGGATACCACAGCAGCAGTTGAGGCTAAAAAGGTAACTAATCCTAAACAGAAGGGTTCAAGGTTACCACGTTCACCATTGTGGATCGGACTAGGAGCAACGGGAACTCTTGCCTTAGTACTTTTGGGCGTTTGGTTTTTCCAGAACCCTCCTACTTCTGGGCCAGGGAGACAATTACCACCAGGTCTCTCCAAACCTGTTGATTACTCAAATGTGAATTTGAAAAAAGCTAAAACCAACACGGTCACAGCGATCGCAATTCAAGCATTCAGTAAGGGTAATATTATTCGAGGAACCGAAGCTGTAACGGCATTGCTAGACCGGGGTGCATTACCCGAGGCTTCTGCTGCCCTTCAGGAAGTTCCCTCAGAACAATTGAATCAGTCAATGGTGAGTTTTTTAAGAGGGCGTCTGGCATGGCAGTCGATCCAGACCGGCTCGGATGAATACAGTCTGGATGATGTCAGACGTTATTGGCAAAGAGCAGTCAAACAAGAACCTGACTCTTGGACTTACCGTAATGCCCTAGGGTTTGCCTATTACGCTGAAGGCAAATACGAAGGAGCTAACCAAGCTTGGTATGATGCATTGTACAGGAGTAGCAACAAGAAATCTACAACAGTTGGATCTGGAAAATCCAGCAATTCCCAAAAATTGAATACCTATGCTGGCTTAGCGCTAGGGTCGTGGAAATCGGCTCAAGAACAAAACGGAGCTAAGCGGGCGAGTTTGTCCCAACAATCCCTCAAGCTACGGCAACATGTGCTCACCAATGACCCGATTAACTTCCAACCTGATGCCTTGAGCAAGAACTGGCTTTGGTCACAGCAAGCGATTAAAGATTGGCAATCGCTTTTAGAGGTTAGAACTTCTAACAATTGACGGGTTTTGCGTCAACGGTCAAGAGTGAACCAAGGGCAAATTAGCAAATTAAGGGCACATTAAATCACCACTAGCATCAGCTGATTATTGATCCCGCATCAAGGAAGACAGAGAGCGGCGCTTACGCATATCCATCATGTTGGCAAGAGTCTCGTCTTGAGCATTGGTCTGATCAGTAGGCTCTGGTGGCAAAACCGTTACCTCGGTCTGTTGGTCATCACTCCTGTTTTGTGATGGTGGTAATAATGGTACTGATTTGACTGGTTGTTGTTTGCGAGTCGCCTTACGGCGTCTAGAATTACGGCGTCGCCTTCTACTGCTGACACTAGATGTTATCGGTCTTTTCGGTTTCGTTTTCCGGCTTGAAAATTTTAGAGCCTGAGTAAGCAATAAGCAACCGCTGGCGCAGCCTACAGCAACAACACCAAACAAAGACAGAGGCACAGCCTCTTTCGCTGCTGATGCCCGCAGTTGGGCCAGAGCTGGTTGTGGATTATTGGCTTCTTCTTCAATCGGTCCAGGATCAATCAGACCAATAGTTGCTATGCTACCGGCTAAGACCATAACAACCCAAAGCCCAACCCAAACAGCAATCTGATGATTGTATATTAGCGTTTGGATGGACTGGAAGTAATCTTGCTTTTGAGCCTGATGACCAGATGGTTTAGACATCGACGCTCACGATTAGTTAAAAAACACGCTGACGGCATTTTAGCATGGCTAGTCAGTTCGACCAATGTCTTTAAGGAGGTTATTGGTGACACTACAGCGTAAATCCCAGTTTCAAGAGTATTTAACCCCTGAGAGTACTAATGAGACTACTACTGAGATCTCGACTCAAAATCCTACAGATTATGGTGTTAATTTGATAGACTCATCCTGTTCTCCAATCCCTAACCATAACCAAAACCATAACCAAGATCACAAGACCTCTCAATCTTGGACAATTGAGAAAAGTGAGGAGCTTTATCAGATCCAAGGCTGGGGAGAACCCTACTTTGCCATTAACACTGCTGGTCATATCATGGTGTCCCCTAAAGGCAATGGGGGCGGCTCGTTGGATTTGTTGGAACTGGTAGAATCCCTTAAGCAGCGCAACTTGGGACTACCATTACTAATCCATTTTTCAGATATTTTGGCAGACCAGATAGAGCAATTAAACGCCTGTTTTGCCCAAGCCATTAGTCGCTACAAATACCCTGGTCGTTACCAGGGAGTGTTTCCAGTTAAATGCAACCAGCATCGACATGTGGTAGAGGATGTCGTGTATTTTGGTCAACCTTATCAATTTGGTTTAGAAGTCGGTTCTAAACCTGAATTGATGATTGCTCTAGCAACATTGCTCACTCCGGATTCCCTAATTATTTGTAACGGCTACAAAGACCGGGAGTATCTTGAAACTGCCCTTTTAGCTAGGCGATTGGGACATAATCCGATAATTGTCCTAGAACAGCTAGAGGAAGTGCAGCTAATCATTGAGGTGGCGGCTTCGTTAGGAAGCATCAAACCAGTGCTGGGGGTGCGAGCCAAACTGAGTACACAAAGCATGGGTCGTTGGGGAAACTCTGTAGGAGATAAAGCTAAATTTGGTCTGAAAATTCCAGAAATACTCCAAGCCATTGACCAGCTACGGGAGGCTGGGATGCTTGATTCATTGCAGCTGTTGCACTTCCACATCGGCTCTCAAATCTCTGCCATTAGCGTGATTAAAGATGCTATTCGCGAAGCCAGCCAAATTTATGCTGAGCTGAAGGGATTAGGGGTGAATATGCAGTATCTAGATGTAGGTGGTGGCTTGGCAGTGGATTACGATGGCTCGAAAACCAACTTCCATGCCTCCAAAAACTACAACATGCAGAACTATGCTAATGACATTGTGGCTGCGGTGAAGGAAGCTTGTGAGGAACATCAAATTCCAGCACCAACACTGATTAGTGAAAGTGGTCGTGCGATCGCATCCCATCAATCAGTCCTGATCTTTGATGTTTTGAGTACCAGTGATGTCGCATCTCAATCCCCTCCACTGACAACGGAACAAGACCATCTAATTATCCGAAATCTTTGGGAAACTTACTGTACTATCGACCTTGAAAACTACCAGGAAGCTTATCATGATGCCATCGAGCTTAACCAAGAAGCAAAAAGCCTGTTTAGTTTAGGCTATCTGAGCATTACTGAGCGGGCTCAAGCCGAGCAGCTTTATTGGGCGTGCTGTCAGAAGATTCGGGAAATTATCAGAACACAAGAGTATGTTCCTGAGGATCTAGCAGACCTCGAAACGATCATGGCATCAATTTACTATGTCAACCTATCAGTCTTCCAATCAGTCCCAGATTGCTGGGGAATTAACCAGCTATTTCCGATTATGCCCATCCATCGGCTGGATGAAGAACCAACTCAAAGGGGTATCCTGGCTGACCTTACCTGCGATAGTGATGGTAAAATAGACCAATTTATTAACCTGCGGGATGTTAAATCGTTGCTGGAACTACATCCTTTGCGCAAAGCCAAGGAGCCGGGGACAATTTCCAATTCCAAATCCCAAATCCCAAATCCCAAATCCAAAGAACCCTACTATTTGGGTTTCTTCCTAGTCGGTGCCTACCAAGAGATTATGGGGAATTTACACAATCTTTTTGGTGATAGTAATGCAGTTCACATCAAATTAAGCCCCAGAGGGTATGAAATTGAACACGTGGTTAAGGGAGATACAATCACAGAAGTTTTGGGTTATGTGCAGTATGATACTGAAGATTTGGTGGAAGGTATGCGCCGTCGCACAGAACAGGCGTTGCAAGAAAAGCGAATTACTTTGGCAGAATCTCAACGGCTGCTGCAAAATTATGAGCGGAGTTTGAGTAGTTATACCTATTTTAGTTCTTAAGCTCAGGACTTACCCAGTAACTTTAATTCTAGGGAATCCTAAAACTTATAGGGTTTGGTGCTCAGTTTTGGTGCTCAATTTTGGGTAAGTCCTGCTTAAGGAAAGGATTTCATTGTACTCGCTACAGTAAAACCGATGGATAATATGATTTATGGGAAAGACTTTTCCTAAGGTAACCTATGCCATGAATCACGAACCATGAACCTTGACATTACAGAATGTTGATCAATAAGTTATAACGGTCGTTAAGCGCAAGTTTTCCCCAGTGATTTAACTAACATGCCCACCAAAGAAAATCGGTTTTTGCAAGGGCGTAAAATCGCTCCGAATCCGATTACCGCAGGAATCCCAATCACAGAGTTGATTGACCAGACGTTTCTAGCCTACAATTCCGGTCGGTTACGAGAAGCCTGCCAATTATTGGTAGAGCGGATGTTGCAGCCCAACGTAACGGTGGGTTTAAGTTTGACAGGAGCATTAACCCCCGCAGGGTTAGGAATGGCTGCAGTGATTCCACTGATGGAGGCAGGGTTTGTCGATTGGATAGTATCTACGGGAGCCAATCTCTACCACGACGCTCACTTTGGGATCGGATTGGAACTCCATCAAGGGCGGCACGATATTAGTGATGTGGTATTGCAGAAAGAAGGAGTTGTCCGGATCTATGACATTTTCTTCGATTATGACGTGCTGCTATCAACGGATAAGTTCTTTCGTCAGATCATTGAACAGCCTGAGTTTAAGGGTCGAATGGGAACGGCAGAGTTTCACTACCTCTGCGGTAAGTACATTGCTGCACGGGAGCAGACATTGGCACTGGAAAACCAATCCCTGCTGGCGGCAGCTTATCGATTAGGAGTCCCCATCTATACCTCCAGTCCTGGAGATAGTTCGATTGGGATGAATTTAGCAGCGCTAGGGTTGCAGGAAACCGGACCAATCATTGATGTGTCCTTGGATGTGAATGAAACGGCAGCAATTGTGCTGGCAGCTAAAAACAATGGCGGAGCCAGTGGGATTTGGATCTTGGGAGGTGGCTCGCCGAAAAATTTCATCTTGCAGACGGAACCGTATCTTCAAGAAGTCTTGGGTATTGATGAGAAGGGGCATGATTACTATCTTCAGGTAACTGATGCCCGTCCAGACACAGGGGGTTTGTCAGGAGCAACCCCATCAGAGGCGGTCTCTTGGTGCAAGCTTGATCCACAGAAGTTATCAGAAACAGTAGTGGTTTATTGCGACTCGACCATTGCTATGCCCCTACTGACAGCTTACTGCCTAGCTAAGGTAGCGCCTCGTCCTCTAAAACGCCTCTATGACCAACGGAAAGCTTTACTGGAGCAGTTGAAAAAGGCACATTTGGCTACCCAGGCTACAGCAGTCAGGTGAATTAGGATTTATGGTAACAGCGGATCTCGGAACAGGGAACTTTAGGAAAGAGCGATGCATCACTACTCCCTACTCCCTACTCCCTACTCCCTAAAACCTAGAACTTTTTACCTGACCCAATTGAGAACTGCTATAAACTATTCCTATACCTAGTCAAACAGGCAAGCTTGTACAAAATTCTAGCCCCAACATTGCCATCCCACTCATCCCCAGAGTCTCCGGGAGCAACTTCGCACAGATCAAAACCAATAATAGTTTTTCCAGCTTTGACTAGCGATCGCACTAAATAAATTGCCTCGTTATATTCCAATCCTCCCGGTACAGGAGTACCTGTATTGGGACAATAAGAGGGGTTTAATCCGTCAATGTCAAAGCTAATATAAACTTTATTCGGTAAATTAGCAATAATTTCCTGGCACTGGGCTGCCCAGGTTATACCTTCGTAAGTGTTAGCTTTGAGCTGCCAGTCATCAAACACTACAATCCGGTGATCGCTATGAGCCCAAGACATTTCCTCTTCACAAACATCTCGGATGCCAACCTGAACTAAACGATTAATCTGAGGTAGGGTCAGGGCATTGTACATGATCGAGGCATGGGAGTAAGTAAACCCTTCATAGGCTTGCCGGAGATCGGCATGGGCATCAATTTGTAAAATGCCGTATTCCTCGTGTTGCTGTGTTAGGGCTTGCATTAACCCAAGAGGAACACTGTGATCTCCACCGACGATGGCAACCAGCTTGCCTTGCTCCAGCAGTTCGAGTGCTTGAGTGTAAACCCAGTTGTTGAGTCCAGCACAGGCAGTATTAACGATGGCTAACTGTTTTGCGATCGCATCATCATCCACATTGCCACCAGCTTCTAAATACTGAATAATCCCTTTAGCTATCAACCTCATGGCACGATTTTGGTCAAGGAGAGCTGAGTTAATCGGTATAGTCCCGCACCTGGTTTCCCAAGCTTGGGGTACATCAAAGTCGTACCAATCTAACTGTACCGAAGCTTCTATTATTGCTTGGGGACCGTTTGCTGCGCCCTCTCGGTAAGATGTGGTCACGTCCCAAGGAACAGGCAGGAAAACGATTGAAGCCTCTTCAACCGAATAGGGCAAGCCAAAGAAGCAGCCATTGGGCACAGTAATCTCATTTGGATTAAAACTGGCTTGATTCATTAGCCCTTGGTTAATTTTTCCTATTTTACCCGACCCTAGTCCCTACGGGAATCCTGGTATTAGGGATTAAGAATGCTTAGATTAGGCAAGCTTACATTAAGTACAAAAACCATTAACCCAACCCCTAACGCCTAATCCCCAACCCTATTACCATCAAAACTAAATTGACAAATTATTAGCACTATGGTATACATCAAAGAAATTCCCCTAGAACAAATCCGCCGTCCCCTACCACGACAAAATGATCCAAACAAGGTGGCGGCGCTAATGGAATCAATTGCCAAAGAGGGTTTGCGCGAACCCATTGATGTGTTAGAAGTAGATGGGCAATACTATGGTTTTTCCGGTTGCCACCGTTACGAAGCACACCAGCGTTTAGGAAAAAAAACCATTAAATGCCGCGTTCGTCGCGCTCCTCGGTCGGTCTTAAAACGGCATTTAGCCTGAAAATTAGCAATTTTGGGACAAAAATAGGTTCATACCTTGGGTGAATTCCCAAGTAAACCCTAATTGCTTAAAGTTAAGGTGTTTAAAGCTTACGGTCACCACTAGTTTTTGCTAGGAACCTTGAGGAGAATACTATGGCAACGATTGTACCTGTCAATATTGGTATCAATGAACAAGACCGCAAAGAGATTGCTGAGGGACTGTCTCGTCTGCTAGCGGACACTTATACCCTATACCTGAAGACTCATGCCTTCCACTGGAATGTTACCGGACCAATGTTCAACTCCCTACACCTGATGTTTGAGCAACAGTACAATGAGTTGGCTTTAGCAGTGGATGCGGTAGCAGAGCGGATTCGTACCCTAGGCTATCCTGCTCCTGGTAGCTACAGTCAGTATGCGGAATTATCCTCCATTCCAGAAACCAGCGATGTTCCGGAGGCTGAGGAAATGGTGCGCTTGCTAGTGGAAGGCAATGAGGCAGTGGTAAGAACTGCACGGTCTGTTTTCCCAGCCGCTGAACGTGCTAACGATGAGTCCACAGCTGACCTGTTGACCCAACGGATGAGCATACACGAGAAAACGGCTTGGATGCTGCGCAGTATTTTAAAATAGAAGTATTAAGTATGAAGGATAAAGGATGAAGTATTAGGTATTAATGATGAAGGATGAAATAGTTCAACTTATCGGTTGTTCAACAACTGGTATATTTTGATCTATATGTATTCATCCCTCAAGATGTCACTTTCATCCTTTATCTTTCATACTTCAGCCTTTAGGTGAAGCCTTCAATAGTTATAAATTTTATTCCCAATAAATATAGCGCTATATTTAGCGGTTCTACACAATATCTCACTTTGCAACTGTTAAAGCAACTTATCCCTAAAAATTACCTTTCCCTAGCTGAATTATAAAAATGGTATTTGAGTAAAATAAAAAAATTTTGCTCGTTTGTAGAACTTCAGGATTTTTTCGATACAAGTAGCTAAGCGGGTTGTGGTACGGAACTTCATATATGAGTTTTAGCTGACAACCGCTGTCCAGAGAGCAAAACAGCTGATTTAAGGACATTCCTCTATGAATGAAAAGAAAAAGCCAGCATCCTCTGAGGAAAATAAGGATATCACTGAATCTACAACCGATGATAACATAAATGCTCAAGGTCTGAAAGCTCAGAACCTACCTTCTAGGAGCTTTGAGCAGAATCGTGCTCTGAGAAAGCTGATTTCAGACATTTCCCAACCTGGTTGGCTTAAAGTGTCTCCAAAAAACCATGAATTACCCTTACCAAGGGAGATTTACCAAGAGGTTACTGAAGTAACCACACAAGAAATTAGTCTGAGACTTACTAGGAAGATTCAGAATAGGGAAATTGACCCCAACAAAGGAAGTGTAACACGTTATGTGAGATCTCTCAAAACTCACATAGTTAACCAGACTACAAACGATCACCTCGGCAACTATTCCTTTGTCAAGCAGGGAACAAAGAAATGGGTCAAAACAGTTTCTATCTATACACCAATTACCAATTCTGAGTCTGGTAACACTGACGAGTCTTGTGTGTTGTTAGATATCCTCCCTTCTGAAACAGCTCCTCTGCTTTCCGAACAGATTGTGGATTGTATCAGGGAAGATCCAGAAGGACTTTTCATGTGCAGCCATATGCGGAAGCTTCCCAAAGCAAATTTTCGAGCAATTGCACTACTGAGGGTTGATGGTTATGAGTGGCAAGAAATTGCATACTACTTAGGTACTAAACTGAAAGCAACTGCTAAATTTCACGACCGTTGCCTTCGAGAATTTGCACCCAAAATCAGGGAGTACTTGCAGTCATGACTAAATCAAAGGGGCAAATCAGCCCAACCTGACAGTAGAGGAATGGAATGACTTTGATAGTTCCCCTGGCAGATTGCATGGTGGTTCTAACGGGGGATTATTAATCCTTGAAAGCACATACTACCTGGTCTTGTCAGTGACTGATAAATGTGACTCAGACCCAGTAATTAAATTATGGATGAACAATCTAGTAAAGCTTATTTAAAATTAATCAATGCTTTACTTACCTGCTCTAGTGGTAAAGAATCAGAAATTTTGAGAGCTAATCAAGAGTTGATAGATAAAAAATTGATACTCACAATGGTAATAGTGTCCGAAACACTTGCAGAACAGGGTGATCGTACAGCGGCTGATTGGTTGCAAAACCTAGCAGAGCAATTAGCTGAAGCGCTGGGAGGATTAGAGCAGTTTAAAAGTCAGACAAATAAAAAAAGTAACTCAGCAGCATTGTCTATTTCTGAAGTCTATGTTGAGTTTTTGATGGAGGTATTACAGGCGACTGCGGAGAGCCAGGGTAATCATCAGGTGGTCTATCCATTACTACAAGCAAATCTGGACAAACTAGATGATAACTTAACTCAAATTTTGAGAGTCTGGTTTGAGGGAATACTATCGGAAAACCAGCCAGACCAGGCACAAAATATCGCCGTTATAGTTAGTGATTTCAGTAACTTGATTAAACAGTTTCCGCTAGGGAGTAGAGCAATCAATCTGGAGATTGCAATCACTGGATTTGAAATTGGATTAACGACCTTCACCCGCGAAGCCTTTCCAGAGGAGTGGGGCATAATCCAAAATAATCTGGGCAATGGATATAAAGACCGGATTTTGGGAAATAGAGCTGAGAATCTGGAGCAAGCCATTGCTTGCTATCAAAATGCTTTACGAGTATACACCTGTAATGAATTTCCACAGCTATGGGCTGCTACTCAAAACAATTTAGCAAATGCCTATAGTGATCGCATTTACAAAGAAAGGACTGACAATTTGGAACAAGCCATTGGTTGCTATCAAAATGCTTTGCGGGTTTATACTCGCGAGGCATTTCCTCAACAGTGGTCTACAATCAACAATAACTTAGGTGCGGTCTACAGCAAACGCATTCGCGGTGATCAAGCTGATAACCTGGAAATAGCACTCCAAGCCTACCATCGTGCTTTGGAAGTCCGCACTAGAGAGGCTTTTCCGATGGATTGGGCTGCGACTAAAAGTAATCTGGCAACTGCCTATAGCGATCGCATTCGTGGAAACAGAGCTGACAATCTTGAACTTGCCATTGCCTGCTATCAAAATGCTCTAGAGGTTTATACTCGTTTAGCATTTCCCCAGGCTTGGGCAATGACCCAAAACAACCTAGCAGTTGCTTACCGGGAGCGTATTCGAGGTGACAAAGCAACAAACCTGGAAATGTCGATTCAGGCTTACTATAGTGCTTTGGAAGTCCGCACTAGAGAGGCTTTTCCAATTGATTGGGCTGCTACTCAAAGTAATCTGGCCATTGCCTATAGCGATCGCATTCGTGGAAACAGAGCTGACAATCTTGAACTTGCTATTGCCTGCAGCCAAAGTGCCTTACAGGTTTACACCCGCGAGGCATTCCCAGAACAATGGGCTAGGACTCAGAGTAATTTAGCTACTGCTTATCGCGAGTTGGGACAGATTGCCAAGGCACTTACTTGCTATAAAAATGCTTTAGAGGTTTTTTTCCCTACAGCTTTTCCAGTAGACTGCCTTAGGGTTGGACGGAATTTAGGCGATACAGCTTTTGCTGCTGGCTTCTGGACAGAAGCCATTGAAGGGTATGATATTGCTATTGAAGCGGTCGAGCAAAGCCGTACCTGGGCTAGTACTGAGGCAAGGCGTGAAGAGATTCTCTCAGCAGCGATAGATGTTTACGGCAACATGGTGCAAGCCTGCATCAATAGCGAACAGTTTGACCGGGCTCTTGAATACGTCGAGCGCAGCAAAGCTCGTAACCTTGTGGAAATACTGGTCACTAAAAACCTTTACCCCAAAGGCAACATTCCCAAAACTGTCCTCAAAGAGCTAGATCGCCTGCGCCGGGAAATTGTCGGGGAACAGCGTAGGCTTAAGATCGAAGAAAGCATTAGATCTACAGATGGTAGTTTTGATCCCTCTATTGATATAAAGCAAAACCGCATTAAATTAGAGCAACTGATCAGACAACTAGATCAGTTAATCAAGCACGATATTCACCCCATCGATCCTGCCTTTAACTTTACTCAAAAAGTTGAACCAATCTCCTTTAAACAGATTCAGCAATTGCTGCCCGATCAGCAAACTGCTCTGATTGAGTGGTATGTCACAAGCGAGACATTTTTAACTTTCATTATCACATCCAGCAGCCATATGCCCATGGTCTGGCAAGCCTCCCCAGAAGACCTACAAACCTTGTTAGATTGGACTAGTAGCTATCTCAGTTCCTACTATGATAATAGGCAAAAATGGCGACATGAATTAGATGATCGTTTACGGCAACTTGCTGATCTTCTAAACCTCAACCATTTACTCTCTCTCATTCCCATAGACTGCGAGAGACTGATTTTAATCCCCCATCGCTTTCTCCATATGTTTCCCCTCCACGCCCTAGAGATAGCAGGTCAAAATGCAAAAGTCAACAGTCAGAATAGCGCTACTGAATTACTTAATAATTTGACTCTCGGAGAATCTCTGGCAATATCTACTCAGCTTAGGGAAGAAAATACCAAAAGAGAATTGCCTCTGGCAAAAGATGACATTGTTGAGCAAAAACGTCAAAATTGCCTGTTAGACCTCTACCCTGGTGGAGTAAGTTATGCTCCCAGCTGCAAGCTATTGCAAACTGTAGAGGCAACACATACCTCACCTCAACAGCATAATTTTGATCGTCTGTTCACTGTCCAAAATCCCACTGATGACCTAGACTTCACTGACCTTGAAGTAACCGCTATTAGTTCCTACTTTGACCATGCTTATATCTTGGCTAAACAAGCTGCTACTAAAGCTGCTACTAAAGAGGCATTGAATCAGGAAAATGCTCTACAGAATGCTAACTGTGTTCACTTCTCTTGCCATGGTTACTTCAACTTAGCTTCACCTCTAGAATCAGGGCTTAGATTAGCAAATGATGAACACTTAACTTTGGGGGAAATATTTGAATTTAACTTACCAAAATGCCGCTTGGTTACTCTCTCAGCTTGTGAGACAGGATTGACAGACATTACTAGTCTCAGTGACGAGTACACAAGTTTACCCAGTGGCTTTCTCTATGCAGGAAGTTCCAATGTCGTTAGCAGTCTCTGGGCAGTGAATGACCTTCCCACAACATTTCTGATGATCAAGTTTTATGAAAATCTCAAACATAAAACATCAGCCAATATAGCACTCAGCCAAGCTCAACTTTGGCTCCGAGATACCACTCTCTACGAACTGGAGGAGTGGATTGAGCAGAGGCAGTTACCTTTTGATCACAAGTTAAGGAAACTTTGGTCGCAATGGTTTAATCAAGTTCAAGGTAGTGACAAACCTTTTGCACACCCATTCTACTGGGCTGCTTTTACATGTCAAGGATTGTAATTATTTTATCTATCACTTGTAGAATATCGGGATTATTTGCCTATACGTCATTGTAGGAATATAGAGCAATTTTAATGATTAAAAAATATTGTTATAATAAAAATATAACAAATAATAATTATGAAAACTATAAAAAATAATAATAATAAAAATGAATATAACTTTAAATAGACCCAATTTGCAAATATTTATTAGTAGTATTAGTATTTTGAGTTCACTAATTACAGTATTCTATTTAGTGAACGATTTTCTTCTACCGAAGCCAGAAATAAATCCCGTTTCCCAAGAGTGGGTTGCTACTAAAATTATAAATACCGATACCAATTTTTATGAAAATTATAAAAAGGCAGGAACCTATGAAGTTTGGACTGACAGACAAGCAAATACTCACCATTTCTCCTTGATCAATATAGATGAAGGTGCAAAGAAAAATTCCTCGGATTTTCAGGGAGTATTAAAAGAATTGGAAAAATCTGGTCAACCTGTCTGCCTTGGGCTTACAGGTAAGAGAAGCTGGAGCAAATCTGAGCGAAAGAATATCGTTGAAATCAGAGTATTTCCTGAGCAATCTAAGTACGATCAATTAGGACAAGCTAAGGGTGATACACTGTGTGAGCAAAAACCAGGAGAGGTAATAATTGAAGCAAGAAGCGACACGCAATGATATAGCGCTACGCGCAAGGCAAGAGGCAAGAGGCAAGAGGCAAAAGTTCACTAAAAGAGCGTTTCAGCTTGTATCAATGTCCTAACCTTAATACGTAGTGCTATATAAGATGCGTTGGGTGCATCTCAATGCATGCTGTTTGACCCGGTGGGTGGAACGGGCATCTTGCCCGTTACAATCGGGCAGCAACCTAACCCGGGCGTTGAGGCGGAAAATGAGGGTGAGCGCCCCTAAGGCACCCTACTGGACTTTCTTCCTTTATCTTTCATACTTCAGCCTTTAGCTAAACTTGTCATAACTTAGGAATTGGACTGAAAAAAAACTTGAGCGCTAAAGTGTTCCTGATCAAAGGAATTAACTGCCTTGGGTAATCGAAGAGTAAACCTACTACCAACACCTCGTTCGCTGTATACTTGTAAGCTACCGTGGTGTGCTTGAGCGATCGCATTAGCAATTGCCAGTCCTAATCCGGAACCTCCTGTGTGACGAGAGCGATCGCAATTTACCCGATAAAAGCGATCAAAAATTCGCCCTTGGTCTTCTTGGGCAATACCAATCCCCGTATCTTCTACCTGGATCACCGCGTGTTGGTCGCTCTTGTCTAAAATAACAGTTACTTTACCACCCACAGGGGTGTATTGGATACCATTAATAATTAAATTAGAAACTAGGCGATAAAGCTGCTCAGAATCACCCACAACTTCCAGAGGAGTTTGCACTCGCACCGAAGATGTCAGTGTAATTTCGGAAGCGATTGCCAAGGCTGCTAATTCCTCAACTAAATCGCTAACCAGGTCATTGAGACAGCATGTCTGGTGAGCCACAGAAGGTTGTCTATCTAAGCGAGACAACAACAACAAATCGGCAACTAACTGACTCAGCCGCTGATTTTGACGTTCAACAATTTCCAGAATGTTTCGTGCTTCTTGTTGATCCAAGCTAGGCATCAAAAGCCCCGATTCAACAGTTGCCAGTGTAGCCGCTATCGGTGTCCGTAGCTCGTGGGCAGCATCGGCGGTAAACTGTTGAATCTGTCTGTAGGATTGGTAAATAGGTTCCATTGCCAACCCTGCTAACCACCAACTGCCACTGCCGACTAAGATCATGGCCATTGGCAGCCCTAATGCCAAGATTAATTTTACCGTATTGAGGTAGTCGTTGAGGTCTTGTAGAGAGTGCCCCACCTGCAAATACCCCCAATCCCGCTGATCTTGAGTATGTAGCGATAGAGAAATTTGGTGATAGGAGTTGCCCTTACCATCGGAAATGGTTTGCCAAGGTGCTTGATTAAACACGTGGGGTAATCCCTCTGGGTAACTTCCTGCAACGGCAATTAAACGTCCTGAGGTATCAAATAGGCGGATGTAGTAGTGACCTTGGCTAAGAGCACTGAGGATGTGGCGTTGGGAACTCACCAGTGGTTTAGAACAGTTCACTCCAACGATACACAGATTCGGTAAAAGTTCCCCAATTATCGGCTCTACCTGTCCCGGTTCCTTGAGCTTCCATTCGAGACTATCATGGAGTGTCCCCGCAACGGATTTTAACTCCCGGTCTGAAGTGACTAAATGGGTATGAACGATCGCTCTGTAAACACCAAATCCCAACAGGCTCAAAATAAACCCCATGACGATGGCATAGGAAAGTGCTAATTTCCCACGAGTCTGGTTAAATAGCTTATTTCGATTCATTATTTTTTCAAATTGAGACAATACCCCAAACCATGCACAGTTTCAATGGGAATGCTGGAGTTGATTGATTCGAGTTTCCGACGTAGCAAGCGCATTTGAGCCGCCACTACGTTACTAATCGGTTCTGCACTAACTTCCCAAAGCTGATTGCGAATTTGGTTGGTGGTCATCACCTGATTGGGATGCTTCATGAAATACTCTAAGAGCTGGAATTCTTTATTTGTTAGTGGAATCTCGAGTTTCTCACTGTTAGCAGCAAGACGATAAACCGTTCGGTTACCATAGTCTAAAATAAGCTCACCCACCTGAAGTTGTTGGGGCTGGAGTACCGGTGTTCGCCGGTGCAAGGCTCTAACTCTTGCTAGCAACTCTGCCATTCGGAAGGGTTTGACTAAATAGTCATCGGCTCCCGTATCCAAACCCATCACTCTATCTTCCAAGCGGTCTTTTGCCGTTAGCATCAAAATAGGTAAGGGATTATTACGATAGCGTAACTGACGCAGTAACTCTAGTCCCGATAGCCCTGGCAGCAACCAGTCGAAGATAGCTAGGGTATATTGGGTTTCGTGGTTGTTTAAATAACCCCAAGCGTCAGTGCCGTTAACAACCAAGTCCACCACGTACTTCTCTATATTCAACGCTCGCTTAATTGCAGCACCCAAATCTGGCTCATCTTCAACTAGCAGTACTCTCATCTGTCTTTTCCCGCTGGATACTTTGTCTATAGTAGCGATATGCGGGAAAGAAAGCGGGGCAGGGTGTAACTTTACAGAGGATAAATTGGCTTAAAGCTGCACAAACCTATAGCCAATTTATCTAATAGCAAAGATAACTTCGGAGCAGGGATTAGCGAGTAGCAATTATATAATATGGCCTCAAAAATTATAACAATTTATACATAAATTATAAAGCATAAATTCTAAAAAATAGAATGAAATTGTGACAGTAATTAACAAATTTTAACAAATCAATTTCCTACTCTCAGAAGCTGAAGGCTTACCAAAGTCCTAACAAAAATAATTTCATTGATACCTAACATTTCATCCTGATTTCATATTTGCTTGTGATACTGAATCAATACGACAGCAAATGACCATCCAGCCACGTTAGGTGTCTGGGTGGAGGCTATGGTGACTACTTGCACCCTCTGCTGAGCATAAAAAGCACTGATCCAAAATTATGCATAAGACAGAAACAATCCTGGCTTCAACGTTTACTTTTTTGCTGCTGATAGCGATCGCACCAGTTGCTGTTTTCGCCCATGCCGGGCATGGTAATGAGTTCCAAAGCGGAACCGAAGCCACCAGCAATCCGGAAGGAATTGAGGTAGATGCCACCACCGCTAGTCAAATTGGGATTAAACTCCAATCCGTCTCTAGGCAGTTTTTGGATATTGGTATTAAAACCACTGGGCAAATTGAAACCCAGCCCAACCAACAGGCGCAAGTAACAGCGCCGATTCCCGGTACAGTTGCTAAACTTTTGGTCAAACCAGGTCAGAGGGTCAAAAAAGGTCAAGCGGTTGCTGTCATCTCTAGCTTGGAGTTAATTGAATTGCGGGTTGAGTCTCTCGACAGACTGACTGAAGCTAAGGCAACATTGGGAGAAGCTGAGGCAAATCTGGAACTAGCTCGGGAAAATTTAGAACGTCAGCGTCAAATTGCTGCTGCTGAAATCGATGAAGCTGAAACTCAGCTAGCAGTAGCCCAAGAAGAGTACGATAAAGACCTAGCATTAGCAATCGAAGGTGCTCTGGCTCGACGTCAGATGCTAGAGTCGAAAACTAAACTAGCAGAGGCTAAAACGTTACTGAAAAGAGCATTTAGCCGTCGGGAAGTTCTGGAAGCAGAAGCGGAACTAAAACGGGCTCAAACAGCGGTTAAGGCTGCCAAATCTCGGGTTCAACTGAGCGATACTACCTACAAAACCCGACTGCAACAACTTAGTAATTCTGCTAATAACCAAGGAAGGGTAACGGTGCTTGCTCCAATTTCCGGTACAGTAGCGCAATGGCAAGTAACCTTGGGTGAATCCTTTGAAGACGCAGGTGGGCAACTGATGACGATTGTTAACAATAATCAAGTCTGGGCAACTGCTAATATTTATGAAAAAGACTTATACAAGGTAAAAATAGGTCAGAAGGTCAGATTAGAAGTTTCTAGTCTGCCTAATCAGACTTTTACAGGTCAAGTTACCCAAATCGACCCGATAGTAGCAGGTCAGACACGAGTAGTGCCAGTGAGGGTAAGGTTGGATAATCCTGGAGGGCAACTAAAACCAGGAATGTTTGCTCAATTAAAGATTTTCACTGATAAAACCAATGTAGCTACTTTAGCGATTCCTCAAGATGCTTTGGTGGATGCTAATGGTAAACAACTGATTTATGTAGAAAATGGTAAGAACTTCTATGAACCTGTAGAACTTGCTCTTGGTTCAACTTTTGGGGATTTGGTGGAAGTCAAGAATGGTTTATTTGAAGGTGACCAGATTGTGGCTCAAGGGGGGGTGATGTTGTATGCCCAATCCTTAAGGGGTGGCTCTAAAGCTGATCACCATGAACATGAGCAAGAAGAACATAATCATGAGGCAACATCCACTAACCTTAATGTTGCTAGCCTACCCTGGTGGTGGGTTTTGCCTGTAGGAGGGGTAATTACAGCTGGTGCTTTTATGCTTGGACAGCGCACTGCTTCACAATCAAGACCAGCACCTATAGAAATTTCAGATGAACCGACCAATAATAACTATCATTCCACTGCTGATGTAAAAGGAAATGGTCAGAGCAATGGGGATGGCTATTTAGATTCCGCGATTCCTAATCGTTTCGCAAACAAGCAATAATCAGCAAGGCTGTAGGTAAGACCAAAATGCTTAACTCGATCCTGAAGTGGTCTATTGCTCGACGTTGGCTAGTTGTAATTGGCGCTATCATCGTCACAGTTTGGGGATTTCGCATTGTTTCCCAAATGCCCTTAGATGTATTTCCCAACTTTGCTCCTCCCCAAGTTGAAATTCAAACGGAAGCACCGGGATTGGCTCCAGAAGAAGTGGAATCTTTAGTCACAATGCCTGTCGAAAGTGCGATCAATGGCATTCCTGGATTGACTACAGTACGCTCTTCTTCGGGAGTGGGCATTTCGGTAGTAAAAGTTATTTTTAAATGGGATACTAATATTTATCAAGCTCGCCAGTTAGTAACTGAACGGTTACAACAAGCTGCTGCCAGATTACCGGAAGGAGTAGAATCACCGCAAATTTCTCCCCTTTCCTCGCCCATTGGTACCATTCTTTCCTACGCTTTTACCATTGACGAAGATGTAGAGACGGGAGATGTCCCCTCTAAAATTGACCTAATGGCTGTGCGTCGATTGGTTGACCGAGATATTACCAACCAATTATTGGCAGTAGCGGGGGTAACTCAGGTAATTGCCTATGGGGGAGATGTGCGTCAGTATCAGGTACTGGTTGACCCTGCCAAGTTAACCGCTTTTGATGTTTCCTTAGCAGAAGTTACCCAAGCAGCAGCAGCAGCAAATACTAATGCAGCGGGTGGCTTTCTGATTAGTCCAGACAAGGAACTATTAATTCGAGGCATTGGACGAGTTGAGTCAATCGAGGATTTAGAACAATCGGTGGTAGTGGCACGTAATGGCACACCAGTGCTGCTTTCTGATCTCGCTGATGTCCGCATTGGTGCTGCCTTGAAGCGGGGTGATGGTAGCTTGGATGGGAAAAAAGCGATTGTGGTGCTAGTTAACAAACAGCCCCTCGCTGATACTCCTACTGTTACTAAAGCCGTAGAAGCAGCAATGGAGGAAATTAAAGCGGGTTTGCCTAATAATGTCAAGGTTACTGTTACCTTCCGCCAATCCGATTTTATTGATGCCTCAATTAAAAATGTCAGGAATGCTTTGCGCGATGGCATCATTATTGTTTCTATTATTTTGTTTCTGTTCTTGATGAACTGGCGCAGTGCCATTATTACCCTAAGCGCCATTCCTCTGTCTTTGTTGATTGGGATGATGCTACTCAATCTCTTTGGTTTGGGAATTAATACCATGACTTTGGGAGGACTAGCTGTAGCAATTGGGTCAGTGGTAGATGACTCAATTGTAGACATGGAAAATTGCTACCGGGGATTACGAAAAAATCAGCAAGCAGGAAATCCTATCAACCCTTTACAGGTGGTTTATAACACCTCAGTGGAAGTGCGAGTTAGTGTGCTGTTTTCTACAGTAATTATTGCTGTAGTCTTCGCACCAATTTTTACCCTTACTGGTGTTGAAGGTCGTATCTTTGCACCGATGGGAGTAGCCTATCTAGTGTCAATTTTCGCCTCTACATTTGTAGCCTTGACTCTGAGTCCAGCTTTGTGTGCTTTCTTGCTTGCTACTGTACAGTTACCGGAAGAAGAAACTTGGGTAGCACGGTTTTCTAAAAAACTATATCAGCCATTAATTCGATTTTCTCTTCATGCTCCCAGTCTAGTTTTGCTAACAGCAGTAGCCGGGTTTGTGGCTTCTCTAATTATTTTTACCTCTCTAGGACGAGTCTTCTTACCAGAGTTTCAGGAGCGATCGCTTGTGAATGCTTTCACTCTCTATCCCGGTGTCTCTCTGGAAATGACGAATCGGGTTGGTTCAGCCATGCAACTAGCTCTCAAAGATGACCCCCGGTTTGAGTCAGTGCAGTTACGTTCAGGGCGTGCTCCCGGTGATGCTGATGCTGGTAGTGTTACTCTGGGCCATTTGGATGTGGAAATTTCAGAGGAGGGGATGAAAGACCGAAAAGCAACGATTGAGAAACTCCGTGAGGAATTTGCTAAGTTACCGGGGGTAGCTCCCAGTATTGGTGGTTTTATTTCCCACCGCATGGATGAAGTCCTCTCAGGAGTCAGGAGTGCGATCGCAGTAAAAATTTTTGGTCCGGAACTTTCGGAATTACGAACTATTGGTGCTCAAGTTCGAGATGCCATGCAAGATATTCCTGGTGTGGTTGATCTAATTCTTGAACCCCAAATTCCGATCAAACAGGTGCAAATTACGTTTGACCGGGCTGCTGCTGCCCGTTATGGTCTTAGTGTTGGTCAGCTTTCAGAAATTGTTGAAACTGCTCTCAATGGTAGAGTTGTCTCGCAAGTACTCGAAGAGCAACAGTTATTTGATTTAGTAGTGTGGTTGAAAGCCGAATACCGCAATAATCTTAATACCATTAGCAACCTGCTAGTTGACACTCCCACGGGCACTAAAATTCCTCTTGCCCAAGTTGCTCAGATTAGTTATGGTAAGGGACCCAACACAATCAACCGCGAAAATGTTTCTCGCCTGATTGTGGTTTCAGCTAATGTTGCTGATCGAGATTTAGGTAGTGTAGTTGAAGAGATTCAAGCCACAGTCAAGGATAAAGTACAATTACCTTCCGGCTACTTTATCCAATATGGAGGACAGTTTGAATCAGAACAACGAGCATCTCAAAATTTACTAGTATTCGGTACTCTGGCACTGATTGTGATTGCTATTTTAATGTACTTTGCTGTCAAGTCAATTTCAGCAACAGTAATGATTATGCTCAATCTGCCTCTAGCATTAACTGGCGGAATTTTTTCCGTTGCCCTCGGTGGTGGTATTCTCTCTGTTGCTTCCATGGTAGGGTTTATCACTCTCTTTGGTGTTGCTACCCGCAATGGTTTACTTCTGGTAGATAATTACAATAATAAATTTGCTCAGGGAATGCCTTTAAAGCAAGTAATTATTGAAGGTTCAACGGAACGATTAGTGGCAATTTTAATGACAGCGTTGACTTCAGCGTTAGGAATGGTTCCTCTCGTAATTGGCACGGGGGCAGGGAAAGAAATTTTACAGCCATTAGCAATAGTTGTTTTGGGAGGGTTGTTTACGTCTACAGCTTTAACCTTATTGGTATTACCAGCTCTGTATGCTCAGTTTGGTCGCTTTTTCATATCTAAACCCATAAATTCTGGGATTTCACCTGAAGAATTAAATTCATCTTTTAAACGGGGTTCAGTGGTGGGTAAATAGGTAAGCTATCAGCCATCAGCTATCAGCGGTCAGCTTAGTCAGTGTCAACTGTTTTACTGGTTATCTAGCAATTCTCTTTCCCATCAGGTACAAAGGGATCCCCCTAAATCCCCCTTAAAAAGGGGGACTTTGAGGTTTATAAGTGTACCTCATAGATGCAATAAACGCTATAAACTAAATTAGTTTGAAAGGAGTAAAAGTATGGGTTCATGGTTGCAGTCAAGTTTAATTGTTATCTCTAGTGTGGGATTGATATTTATAGCCTCCTGCGGCAATACTACGAAAGAGACTACTCAAACTACCTCTTCAGAAACTGTCACCAAAACTGAGAAGGTTGATTCCTCTCCCCATGATCACAATCACTCCCAAGGTGGTCAAGTGATTGAATCTGGTTCTTATCATTTAGAGTTGTTACCTATCGTAGAAAAACAGGGAATTCACTTAGACTTTTTCCTACAACAGGGTGAGGAACACAAAAGTGTATCTAATGCCAAAGTCAAGGCTCAAATCCAGTTACCAAATGGTGAGCAAAAGAATCTGGATTTCAGCTATGACCAGGCTGGTAAACATTACGCCGCTTTTTTACCTGGGAAAGCTACTGGGGAATATAAGGTTGTCATTCAAACTGACATTAACGGGGAAAAAGTCAACGGTCGCTTTTCATTTAAACAATAAATCTTGAATAAATATTGTGGGTAAATAGATCATGAATCGTTTGGTTAGCGCATTACTAGTTAGTTCTACTTTGTTTCTGGCTCAAAGTTGTTCAACACCAGTGCAATCTGGAGATGCATCTGTTGAGGGAGATAAACACCATGGTCACCATAATCACAATGAGCATGGTCATCACCATGGTAGCCATGGTCACGGAAATAAACCATCAGTAAAGACTAAAGCTATACTAACGACTCCCTCAACAATTACTTTAGATAAACCAAATAATTTGGTAATTGATATTCAAGACTCTGAGGGAAATGCTGTTCCTGATTTTGAGGTTTTCCAAGAAAAAATAATGCATTTAATTGTAGTCAGTGATGATCTTGATTTTTACGATCATATTCATCCTGATTACAAAGGGAATGGAAGGTTTGAAGTTGAAGCTAATTTTCCTAAACCTGGTAATTACACTCTTTTTAGCGATTACAAACCAACCGGAAACCCAGAGCGAGTGTCGGTGCTAAAAGTAAAAGCACCAGGCACTAGTTCATCTCTAAATGATAGAGAAATTAAAAATACTAAAGTCTTTGGCAAGACCAAGGTTGAGCTGAGTTTTGATAAACCCAAAGTTCAGGCTAATGAAGAAGTGATGATTAGCTTTAATTTAAAGGATGCTGCTAATAATAATCCGGTTAATGATTTACAACCTTATTTGGGAGAAGTTGGTCATTTAGTAATTGTTAAAAAATCAGAATCTATAACAGCATCTGATTACATTCATGCTCACGCACTTCCAGGTAAAACTACTGAACCGATACGTTTTGCTACCCAATTTCCTGAAACAGGCACATATAAAGTGTGGGGTCAATTTAAGCGTAATGGTGAGATTGTAACCGCTGATTTCTGGGTCAATGCACTTTGAGTAAATATCTCATTTGGTAAGCACTCAGCAGTTGGCCGTAAGCATTCAGCAGTTGGCAGTCAGCATTCAGCAGTCAGCAGTCAGCAGTCAGCCGTTGGCTGATAGCTGATAGCTGATCGGACTTACCAATAATCACAATCAGGGATATCATAATTACTCTACTGGAGTTGATCAGATTTGCGGAATCTTCTCCTGTTATCCTTTATCCTTGATACGTCAGCCTGGAAATGACCGAGTCTTCCTATCCCAATTACAGTGAACAGTTGCGACAACTTATGGCACAAGTGGGTATTCCTAGTTTTAAGCAACTCAGTCGCAGGGCTGATGTTTCCGAGTTGCAACTGAGGCGTTTGCGGAAAGGTCAGGTGTCCCAGATGCAGCTAAAAACGCTGCTGAAACTTGCTCAAGCGTTGCAGGTGTCGGTGAATCAGTTACTGGTTATGTTTTTGCCAGATTCTGTTTCTACCTTACAGGAGGAAGACTCAACATTAAAGCAGGAGTACCAGCGTCTGGAACAGCAGTTGGAACAGCAGCGCGAGACTTTAATGCAAGAGTTTCAGCAATCTAGTTTACAAGTGCTAGAATCCTGGCTAGTGCAATGGCCCACTGCTGCTTATGCGGCACAACAGAATGAGCAGTTACCAGCAGTGAGATTATTGCCCCTGGTAAAGCCAGTGGAACAGTTGCTAGAAAAATGGGGTGTGGAAGCGATCGCATCTGTGGGTGAAGAACTCCCTTACGATCCACAAAAACACCAACTCATGTCAGGCACTGCTCAACCAGGTGATACGGTTAGGGTACGTTACACTGGTTACCGCATTGGTGATAAGTTGCTGCATCGTGCTAAAGTCACCTAGTGTAAGCCTTGGCAATTCCCGGTAATCTCCGTAATTGCCCACTAGGTTGCAGACTCAGGATGATTTGCTTCCTACGTTGCTTTGGTTATGACACCTAGGAGTGAACTCCAGCCCCTAGCTCTGTCGCCAATCATTAAGACAAAGGCAAAACGTGTGGTTGGCAAAACACAAGCCATAGCAACATTGTCGAGGAACACATTACCAATTTTGAGGCATTTAACAATGCAAAATTATGTCTTTGTTGTTGACACAAATAAACAACCATTGAATCCTATATCACCGAAGAAAGCACGGCGATTACTAGACAAAGGTAAGGCGGCGGTTTTCAGAATGTACCCGTTCACGATCATCTTGAAGACTGCGGTTGATAATCCCACCATCTCACCCTGCCAAATCAAGATTGATCCTGGCAGTAAGGTGACTGGATTTGCCTTAGTCCAAAACCACCAAGTTATTTGGGGAATGGAATTAGAACACAGAGGAGGGTTGATCAAGAAAAAACTAGAGTCTAGAAGAGCAGTGAGGCGTGGAAGACGCAATCGTAATACCCGCTACAGAAAACCCAGATTCCTTAACCGTAGGCGTCCAGGAGGTTGGCTTGCCCCTAGTTTAGAGCACCGGGTTTTGACTATTGAGACTTGGGTAAAACGATTAACTAAGTTTTGCCCGGTTGATGAGATTTGGATCGAAAGAGTTAAGTTTAATACCCAAAAAATACAAAACCCTGAAATTAATGGTGTTGAGTACCAACAAGGCGAATTAGCTGGGTATGAGGTCAGAGAGTACTTATTAGAGAAATGGGGAAGGGAATGCACTTACTGCGGCAAGAAATCCGTACCATTACAAATTGAGCACATTCGCCCAAAATCTAAAGGGGGGAGCGATAGGGTAAGCAACCTTTGTTTAGCTTGCGAGAAATGTAATCAACGAAAAGGAAACAAACCTATAGAGGAATTTATCAAAAAAAAGCCAAACTTATTGCAAAAAATTAAAACCAAAGCCAAACAACCACTATTGGATGCAGCGGCAGTAAATACGACTCGCAACAAGTTAGTAAAAGTGCTCCAGAGAATCAAGCCTGTAATTACTGGAACCGGAGCGCAGACCAAGTATAACCGGACTAAATTAGGTTTTCCTAAGGAACATTGGATTGATGCTGCCTGTGTCGGTAATATTGAGACATTGGTCTTGAAAACCTCTCAACCACTGTTAGTCACTTGCAAGGGGCAGGGGGGTAGACAAAAAGCAGTACTTAACAAGCACGGTTACCCGATTAGACACAATCCATTAAGACCGATCAAGGGTTGGTGTAGTGGAGACATAGCCAAAAACCTCCTGACCGGAAAGTTTGGGAGAGTTAACCCTAGGAGCAAAAGCAACTCTTTCAATTACACAGTCCCAAGAAAAAAGGCAATAAGCTTACACGTTAAGAACTTGACCAGGGTTCACAGAAAAGATGGGTACACTTACGGTTTTTGCTAATAAATACCAGGAACTGCCTGGAAATAGTCGTCCTATTACTTACAGTTAATATAGCAAAGGTAACAGGGAGTAGGGAGTAGGGAGTAGGGAGTAAAGAATAAAAATTATCACATAATTCAATTTAGTCATTATAAAATTGTTAATTGCTATTTTATATTTTCGATTAACAATTTTATATTTTATATTTGTCAGCCGTTTACCTTAAGCTGATGTGAATTTAAATTGGTTATTACCTGTTCCCTGTTCCCTGTTCCCTGTTCCCTTTGACTAATTTTAGATATCCCAATCTAAATGCTGAACAGCTTAATTAACTGCTTTGATACCATTAAGATGCCCATCTTCCATATTAACAATCCGGTCAGCAATATCGAGAATTCGATTGTCGTGAGTAACGAGTAAAATAGTACATCCCTGTTCTTTTGCTAACTGCTGCATTAAATCCACCACTTCACGACCGGATTTACTGTCTAGGGCTGCTGTTGGTTCATCGGCTAAGAGTATCTTGGGATTACCCACTAAAGCACGAGCGATCGCAACTCGTTGTTTTTGTCCTCCAGAAAGTTTATCTGGGTAGTAATTCACCCACTTACCTAACCCCACTGCTTCCAATATAGCTACTGATTTAGTCATAGCATCTTTAGTGGAAAGTTCTGGGTGTAGTTCTGCTGACATTTGCACATTTTGGCGAGCTGTTAAACTCTTGAGTAAGTTATGAGCCTGGAAAATATAGCCAATATGACGCCGCACTGCTATCAAATGACGTTTATTGGCTCCTAGCAGTTGCTGTCCTAGGATTTTGAGACTACCAGCTTGAGGCGATCGCAATCCTCCGATTAGGGTTAGTAATGTGGTCTTACCCGATCCAGAAGGACCAGTCATCAACACAATTTCTCCTTGGTGGATGTCTAGGTCAATATCAAACAAAACCTGTTTCCGTAGGAAACCCTTACCAAAGTAATGGTTGAGATGCTTAATGGATACAACTGGTTCGTCCACCATGACAGTTTTCGTTCCTACCTAGTTATTAGTTATTGATTATAGTTTTAGGGTAAGCATTCAGCCGTCAGCTGTCAGCTGTCAGCCTAATGCTTAAAATAAACCTCGAATGGGAGAATTTAATAGTTCGAGATTTTATCGAATTGAAATTCTGGGGAAAAGCCCTTGGCCTGTGGCCGCGCTACTTGAGGTGCAGATGTAACTCAGATTAAACGAATGCTTACCTCTTTTATTCAAAAGCTGTTCGCAAAGCGTGCGCATCGCCCATAAGTTGATAGCTGATAGCTGATAGCTGATAGCTGATAGCTGATAGCTGATAGCTGATAGCTGATAGCTTACATTTAAAAAATATCAGCGGGATCGGCTGCTTGGAGTTTCCCGATCGCGATCGCACCGGAAATACAACACATGATAATCGTCAGAATCAACACTGTCAGTGCCCTAGCTAGACTCATAGCTATGGGTAAACTGGTAGCATTTTTAGTTAAACTATACAACCCTAATGCCAGTCCATATCCGGGAAAATAACCTAAAATTGCCAGAATCAGAGCTTCTTGAAAAACAACAATCAATAGGTAGGTGGTTTTATAACCCATGGCTTTGAGGGTAGCATACTCAGGTAAATGATCCGCGACATCAGTATATAGAATTTGATAAACAATCACTGTACCCACGATAAATCCCATCGCGCTACCGAGGGTAAAAATAAAGCCAATAGCTGTACTGCTTTGCCAGTAAGCTTTCTCCCAATTAACAAACTCTTCCTTGGATAAAACTCTAACATCCTTGGAAAGTTCGCGCCTCATCTTCTCTACAACTGTCTCCAAATCTAACCCTGGTTCTAATTCAATCAAACCGATATCAATCAGTCCTCTATGGCGGTCAGGGAAAAGGCGGAAAAAGTTTAAATCACTGGTGATCACATTTCCATCTGCTGCAAAGGAAGCCCCTAGGGTGAATAAGCCTCCTACTCGAATGCGACGTTCTTTGACTTCAGTGGTTATCTCTTTGCCCTGATTAAACTCTTCAGCAATAGGACCATATTCAGGTCTGGATCTGTCATCGAACAAAACTACATCCGGCATTTTAATCGTATCCAGATTGCTGGTTACTCCAGATAAATTGAAGACGTTGTCAGTAGGATTAAACCCAATCACAAGTACATTACGACTTTCACGGGTTTGAGGATTTTTCCAGAGGGCAAAGTCCATATATATCCCACTAATTGATTTGACCCCATCAAATGCAATACTTTGATACAACCTGCGACTAGGAAAACTTTTCATAGCGAGTGTTGCCTGGGACTGGGGACTAATCAAAAAAATGTCACCTTGTAAGCTATTATGTAGTGTCACATTACTTTCAAACAGGGCATCCCGAAAACCCATTTGCATAAACATTAAAATATCGGCAAAAGCAATTCCTGCCAGTGCCACCAGCAAACGCATTTTTTCATGGGTCAATTGTAACCATGCTAAAGGTATTTTCATGATTAATATTTACTGGTTAATTACTATTTTTTAATTCAAAATCAAAAATTAAAAATTAAAAATTAATAGCCTTATACTTTGTAAGTGTTTCCACCGGATACAAGCCCACGAATTAATTTATAGGTTAGTTTTGAATTTTGAATTGATAATTTTTAATTGGAGCAAAGCGATTGACTAATCACTAATCACTATTTTTACGATGACTTGGGAGTTAGTTAAATCAGCAACTGTTTTGCTGTCTTCCGGATTGAGACGAATATCTACTTCGACAACTCTGGCATCTACGTCAGCGGCTGGATCAGTGTCAAGAACATCCTGTTTGTCAATTTGTTGCCCAATTCTAACTACACTGCCATTGAGTTTATCCTCAAATGCCTTGCTTTCACTAATAATTGTTACTTTCTGTCCTAGCTTGACTTTACCAATATCACTTTCGTAGACTTCAGCAACAACCATCATTTGGTCAGTTTGCCCTAGTTCCACAATTCCCTTTTCTTGATCTACGGTTTCTCCTGGATAAGTGTTAATTTTCAAAATTTGACTATCTAGTGGAGAATGCACGTAAGCAAATTTTAATTCTGCTTCGGCTTGCTTGACTTGTGCCATAGCCATTTCTAGCTCCGCTTCAGCCTGTCTAATATCTACTAGACGTACTTCTTTTATCTCTTCGAGGGTAGCTTTGGCTTCGTTAATCTGTGCTTCTACCACAGCTAGGGTTTGGTTGCGGTTGACAATAGCTTCTTTGAGTTGTTCCCTGAGGGTGCTTATAGTTTGGGTGCGGTTGGCTATGGCTTCACTCACGCTCTCTTGGGCGGTTTCTACGTTTAGGCGGCGGCTGTCCAATTCGGAAATTGCGATCGCACCGTCTCGTTCTAACTGGTCATAGCGCTGAAAATCTGCTTGCACATTCCTTAACTGAGCCTTTAATCGCCTGACTGTGGCATCTTTTTCTTGTTGTGTTTCTTGCAGCTGAGTCTGTAAACGGTCAATGCGAGTTTGTAGCGCCTCCTTCTGCCCCCGATACTCTGCCTCTAGTCGTTTAATCTTAGCCTCCTGAGCAGCAATGGTTCCACTTTTAGCACCGGCTTTGACTTTCTCCAAGTTCGCACGGCTTACTTTAACCTCCGCTTTCGCCCGTTCTAAATCCGCTTGTAAGCGATCGCGATTTTCCATGATGGCAATCAATTGATTGGCACCTACTTTATCCCCTTCCTTAACCAGTAACTGAGCCACCCTTGGTGCTTGAAAAGTTGTTGGAGCAGCTAATTGAATAACTTCCCCCTCAGGTTCGAGACGTCCTAGAGCAGTTACAGCTCGGATAGCTGGGGTTGTACTGGGGGATGGCACTGGTTCTGGTGGGCGCTCACGGACCATTTCCAAACTGTATCGGCTAGCGACCACAGTTGCCAGAATCCCAACACCAGCCAGTACAATCACCCAACGGCTTAGGGGCTTTGATAATCCCTGATCTTTTATGCCAATCTTTGGCTCCATGACTCCTCCGGTTAAATCAACCTCTGTCGGTTATATGAGTCATAACCATTTCTTGTGTGCCATATTATATGGCTCCTTACTATTTAATCTATCATAAAGTTAATAATATATGAGCACCGCTAACAGATTTTTTGAGAAGTCCCTCATTACTGGGTCAGCTGAAATTCAGCAGAGTGCATAGCAGGGGTTCCCGCTCGCAACTTTGCTAAAAGTTTAACGAAGGTTTTCTTTTCTGCACCAGTCAGGTGAGCCATCAAACCTGTCACCCGATTAAAGTGGTCGGGAAGCATTTGCTTCAAGAACTGCCAACCCTTTGGAGTCAGCTGAACCATCAGCATCCGTCGGTCATCTGGGTGCGGCTGGCGTTTAACTAACCCTTGACGTTCGAGACCATCGAGCAGACCTGTGATCGTCCCACGAGTAACACCAGCCTGTTGAGCACATTCGGAAGGAGTCAAGCCTAACGAACCCGCCTTGTGTAATAGCATGAGTACAGTAAACTTACCGATTGATAACTCGTAGCGACCCAAATGAGTCTCAATCGCTTCGTAGATTTCAGTGGTAGTTTTCAGGAACGACAGACAAGTAAACACTGATGCTATATCTAGCTCAGGGTACTGTCTCGCCACATTTAGCAGTTCCTGCTCTGAGGGAAGGTCACGTTTAGTGAACATAGTCTATCCCCTTAAAAAAGTTTGCCGACTTATTATTATCGTGCCTTACTATAGTATTTCTCAAATAGGTGAGGTATACAAGTTGTGGATTTAAGGGAACAGGGAATAGGGAATAGGGAATAGGGAACAGGGAA
The DNA here is from genome assembly GCF_010671925.1 of Moorena sp. SIOASIH. Lineage (GTDB taxonomy): Bacteria > Cyanobacteriota > Cyanobacteriia > Cyanobacteriales > Coleofasciculaceae > Moorena. The sequence continues at coordinate 992,794 of NZ_JAAHIH010000001.1, forward strand.
CAGGGAACAGGAAAAAAATCCTGTTTACCTCATTAATATGAGAAACGCTATCATCCATTGCTCCATCCCTAAACTAATCAGCAAACTAATCAGCTTTACGATTGATTAAGTATCAAGATCCTGGCAAGTCAAATAACACCGAAGTCATATAGTTCTCTGCCCATTCAACACCAAACGCTTTTTCAAGCACCCGCCGGGTTTTGTCATTCTGCCGCTGCTTGCTGCAATAATAGTGTTGACTAGCAATAATTTCTGCTTGCTTTTCTCTAGAGACCGGTAGCGCATTAGCAGCATGGGCACAGTGAATCTGTAATAAATCATCCACCCATGCCAGGAACTGTGCTTCTTCTTCTGGACCATTGGGACGCACAAAAATGCAAAATTCTGAAAAAATGTCTGCCCAAGGTGGTAAGTCACGGGGCTGTTTAAACTCAGGTTTTGGTAGGTTCTCTAAAGAACAGTGATAGGCTTCTGGTAAGGTACGTTTAGGGTTGAGTGGAGAAAGGTCTGCGATCGCAGCACTAATTTGTCCTCTAGCTGCCACCACATCACAGCCAAACATGGGCAAAGCATAGTCTGGACGAGGAAACATTACACAGTGTAAAATATCCAACATCTCACCTACTTTTGCCAATTCCAGGTGCATTTTCCGAAACTGAGGTGTCTGATAGCAATGGTTTTCGATAGTCAGTTTCTCTCCCTCAAGCCGTCCTTGTACGTAGCCTAACTCGGCTGGTAAATGATAAGGAGAAAGGTCGAAGTAGCGCCGCCAGTTCGACTCTATACAGTCTGCCAGCTTAGCGCACAGAGGGTTTTGTTGGGTTCTTAGGGATGGCGTGGAAGTGGTTGACATTCCTTAACACTTAAAGGCTATGGGTAAAATTGAGGCAACAGGCTTGCAGACCAAAGGGTTGGATGGTGTTTCCCCCCATTATCCCCTTTAACAAGAGGGGTAGGAAAAAGACAAAAGGCATACAAGACTTGAAGTATCAACCATTGCATTGATTGTCACCTTTGCCAATGGTATATTTTTATACTTAATCTTTCATCCTTCATCCTTCGACCTCTATCTTCTCACCTTATCGGTGACCATCAATTGGAGCAAGACATCCTAAGTATGGACCTCGGATAAGCTTAGGATATCAGCTTGCCATGGGCAATCCTTTAGCGCTACACAAAACTTTGTTACTGCTGGGATGGGATAAAGGATTTTGTTTGCGATCGCATCGAATTCCGACCATGTAGCATCGACTAGGGGTGCATTGCTGAATCTTCGGATGAATGTGAGTGGGGTGGCATCCTGCCCGCCCGAAAATGACTACTTTGATTACTGCTGGGATTGCATGTAGGATTTTGTTTGCGATCGCATGGAATTCCTTCCTAGTAGCATGGACTAGCGGGGCATTGCTGAGGGGCGGGATGAATGTGAGTGGGGTGGGCATCCTGCCCGCCCGAAAATGACTACTTTGAGTGGGCGACCGAGATTTCCCTAGGTTGATTGTGCGCCTAGTAAAACCATAGAGTAGATTAGCTAGACAATTTTTTTGCTTGGCCGTGAAGTAGGATGGGCTAAGTGCTATAAAGCAGTTCAAGGTTAATTAAAAGTTAAAAGGAGTTTGGAGGAAATTGCTATGTTTGGTTTAGGATGGCCCGAAGTGATGATTATTGGTGTTGTGGCAGTTGTGATTTTTGGACCGAAGAAAATTCCTGAAATCGGCAGCGCCCTAGGGAAAACCCTCAGAGGCTTCAAAGACGAGATGAATAATCCGACATCAGAAGCTGAGGAGTCACAAACTCAGCAGAAAGATTCATAATTAACAAAACTTTCGACGGTGCATTCATCCCACGCTGACCATTTTTGAATGGTCGCGAAGCGATTGACGTTAGGGTTCAGATCTGGCTATGGAAGGCGTTGTCAGCTATAACAATGCCTGCATTAGAGGGTTTCTCATAGTAACGAAGTACACAGGATTTTTTCCCGATTCCCGACTCCCGATTCCCGATTCCCGATTCCCCAATCCCTAGTCTTTTCATCCTTCGTTGTCCGCGATTAGCCCGAAGGGCTACGCTTCGCGAACGCATCTAACTGCTGCCAGTCATTGATAATAATTTTGCCTCCCCGCTTGTAGGTAACCACTGAATTGATCGAATTTATCTTTTTGAACAAACGCACGCATTCTTCATAGGTTATACCTATACTGCGAGCAATTTGATAGTACGGAAGGTTGACATTTAAGGAGTCTCCCTGAGCAACAGACTGAGTTCCATAGCGAGTTGCATAGTATTGCAGCAGACGCACCAGTCGTACAATTGCCCTTTCAGAAATTAGCCCATGTACGGTGTTATGAATTTGTTGCAAGCGTTGATTAAAGACTTCCAGGATTCGCAACGCCACTTCTGGGGTCTGGCGAATAGTCTCTAACAGCGCCTCTCGTTCTATGGTTAGCACTCGGGAGTCCACCTGACAAATAACTGTTGCGGGAGCAATACCATTACCAAAAATTGCCGGAGCCGCAAAAATATCCCCCTCAGGGATGATGCGCAAAAGGCTTTCTTTACCACTCGTCCCGGTTTTTTTAATTTGCAGAGTTCCCTTGATTAAGGCATAGAGTTGGCAGGGCAGGCGATCGCCCTCGTAGATCACAATCTCATCCCGCAAATAAGTCCTTACTTTGGTATAAGGCTGAAGATTCTCTAGCGCTGAAGTTTCTAGGTCCTTAAGCACCCAGACTTGAGCTAATTGTTCAATCGATGAGACCATGCCTAGTAGTCCTTTGAGAGTGTTTGATAGTTATGATCAACAATTTACTTCGTTTATGAGCTAGCTCAAGGACAGCCCTAACTATTTCTGTCACAGTAAAAGTAACAACGAGTTCAGAGATATAGCAGAAGTCAGAAGTCAGAAGTCAGAAGTCAGAAGTCAGAAGTCAAACTCTTGCGCTTACTTAGGTTTGAGACTTTTGTCATGTCCGCGCCTGCCCTGGCGACTGCTATATTTCCAAATCAATGAACTTCCTACCTAAATTTGAGATGAGGAAAGGATAGTCAATAACTCACCGCTAAATCTTTAAGATTATAGCGGGAGCTTGTAAAAAGCTCATAGTTGACCAGACTAAGCTCACTTATGAGCTACGTTATTTCGCTCATGACACCTACAGATACGTGCCAGTTTGTAGCAACTGTCGTACAGCTTTAAACAGGTGTAACGAGTTAAGCCAGTGAGTTGTACCTAACAAGGCGTTTATAACATTGTCAAGGCAAACTTTACCCACATTGTGGAGTGATCAAAGTAATGCGAGTTTTCGTACTAGACCAAAATAAACAACCTCTAGACCCTTGTCATCCGGCAAGAGCTAGGGAACTACTCAAAAAAAGAAGGGCTAAAGTTTTCAAACGTTATCCATTCACAATTATTTTACAAGATAGAACTCTGGAAAATTCAGTAACTCATTCACACCGAATCAAAATAGACCCTGGCTCTAAAACAACGGGGCTTGCCATTGTTCAAGAGCCAACAGGTCGAGTAACTAGTGCTTTAGAAATCTTTCATAGAGGACAGCAGATTAAAGATGCTCTTGAGTCTCGTAGAGCTAATAGGCGTGGACGACGTAACCGCAAAACCCGTTACCGTAAGCCTCGTTTCTTGAATCGGACACGCACCACAGGATGGCTTGCTCCATCATTAATGAGTCGTATTTTCAATATTGAAACTTGGGTTAGACGACTTACGAAGCTTTGTCCTGTCAGCGCAATATCTCAAGAGTTAGTCCGCTTTGATCTGCAAAAAATGCAGAATCCTGAAATTAGCGGAGTTGAATACCAACGCGGTGAGTTGTTTGGATTTGAGGTCAAGGAATACTTGCTAGCTAAGTGGGGACGAAATTGTGTTTACTGTGGTGCGGAAAATGTGCCGCTAGAAGTAGAACATATTATCCCTAAGTCTAAGGGTGGCAGTAACAGAGTTAGTAATTTAACCCTAGCTTGTCGGTGTTGTAATCAAAAGAAAGGAAATGACCATATTGAGAAGTTTATCAAGAAAAAGCCAGCCATTCTCAAACGAGTATTATCCAAGGCAAAAACACCACTGAAGGATGCAGCAGCAGTGAATGCTACTCGCCTTGTATTGTTCAGAAGATTGCATTCAACTGGACTGCTTCTAGAAACTGGATCTGGTGGTTTGACTAAATTTAACCGAAAGACCAGAGGTATCGAAAAAAACCACTGGACGGATGCTGCTTGTATTGGGAAATCAACGCCGGAGAAGTTGTTCCTTAACGGCATCAAGCCTTTGATTGTTAAAGCCAAAGGACACGGACGAAGACAACGTTGCCGAACAGACAAATACGGATTCCCATTAGCTCATGCACCATCAGCTAAGTTCTTTCAAGGGTTTCAGACAGGTGATGTAGTTAAAGCCGATATCCCGAAAGGGAAATATGCAGGAAAGTATACAGGGCGTATTGCTATTCGTTTTCGTCCCAGTTTTGTTTTGCAATTACCAAATCAGAAGTTTGATGTACATCCCAAATATTTACAAACAATCTTTAGGGCTGACGGTTATGAATACCAAGTCAATTAATGCGGATTCGCTATCACTCAATTTATCAGTTGGCGGCAATTCCTCTCCCGCTAAAACTAGCGTCTATAGCGGGAGTCCCCTTCCCGCATTTCAGATGGGTAATGCGATCGCTAAAGCAAACACATCGTTTAGCACTTCCCTACAAAAATTAGCTGACTATCCACATACAGGGATGATTAGCAAAGTTTTGCTCAAGGATAACAATTGCCAATACACCCTATTTTGTTTGGCAAAAGGTACAGCAATTGAGGAGCATACTTCACCTCGTAATGCCGCAATCACGGTAATTGAAGGGAAAGGAATTCTGACCTTAGACCAGAAAGAGATTACCTTAGAAGCAGGAGTCTTTATCTTTATACCTGCTAAAGCACCTCATAGGTTACAAGCCCAAGAAAATCTTAAATTTATGCTAACCTTCTCGGAAAAACCTAAACCAGTGAATCAGGTGAGCCAAGAAACCATAGATATCATCAAGTCCACAGCTCCCCTCCTCAAAAAGCATGGTAAGCAAATTACTACTCGGATGTATGAAATCATGTTTCACAACCATCCAGAGGTAAAAGCACAGTTTGATATGTCAGCTCAAGCTAATGGTTCTCAACCAGCTAAGTTAGCTACAGCAGTCTATAGTTATGCTACCAAAATTGATAATCCGGAGGCTTTAAAATCAATGGTTGAGTTGATTGCTCATCGTCATGTAAAAACCCATGTTAAACCAGAACAATATCCCATTGTGGGAGAGAGTCTACTACAAGCGATGAAGGATGTGTTGCATGAAGCGGCGACAGAGGAAGTGATAGCAGCTTGGACAGAAGCTTATCAGATATTAGCTGATATTTTTATTAACAGAGAACGTCAAATCTATGAATCATTATAGCAATTTAGGAGTAGGGAGTAGGGAGTCGGGAGTCGGGAGTCGGGAGTCGGGAGTCGGGAGTCGGGAGTCGGGAGTCGGGAGTCGGGAGTCGGGAGTCGGGAATATGAGAACCGCTATATTTCTGTTAGTCTAAATTCCCAGCAGTCAAAACCTGCTCAACGGTTAACATCAGCTCAGGAAACGTAGGTGATGTTAACTGTTGATTTCCAGTGAACACTGTTTCCTGATATAACCCTTCCTCTAACACCAGCAGTGAAACTTTTTTCTTCAGGGGGTCAACAATCCAATATTCAATGATTCCCAAGGCAGCATACTCTGAACGTTTGTAACGATAATCTCGCTTAACAGAATCAGGACTCACCACCTCTACTGCTAATAATGGAGGAGTATCACATACTGCTGACTGATCTAGCAATGCCATTACCTGATCTTTGGTTACCACATAGACATCACTTAGCCGTGACTTGCGCCATCCTGTCCGAATTCCTGCTTCTTTAAAACACAGCCAAGGCAAACCCAAACGATTAATTTCTGCTTCCAATGCTTGTTCAATAAACTTAGCAATCAGCAGATGCCTAAAGGTTGGTGGATTCATGATTTCTAACCTCCCATCCACTAATTCATAGCGGTTGTCGGTACCATCATCATAGTTGAGGTATTCTTCAAAGGTGTATAATCCTTCTGTGGTTATAGTTGTCATGTTGAGCAATCCGGGAAAGTTTACCGTTGGCAATCTATAGCAAAGGGAACAGGGAGTAGGAAGTAGGGAGTAGGGAGTAGGGAGTAGGGAATAGGGCATCAAAAATTATCACAATTCAATTAGGATCCCTATATATAGGGTTTATAAATAGGTCATGAACAATCTTGCTGATTTTTAAGAACACCAAAAAATCATCCAAGCTCTTTCCTACTGCTCCCTGCTCCCTGCTCCGTTCGCGTAGCGTGGCCTACGGCCTCAGCTCCCTGCTCCCTTTTCCCATCAATCCTATATTCACAACTCAAATACAAACGCTATATATACCAATCCTAATTGAAACCTCAGAGAAATTAGTCCCACCTAAAAAGCAGTAAGGGGGCTGACGGCTATACCCGTTAGGCTAAACCCAACTGCCCACCAGGCAATAGACATGGCGTTGCTTAATAATGGAATGATTTTAAGAGTTTTGTGGAACGGGCATGTTGGCGGAACGGGCATGTTGGTGGAACGGGGATGTTGGTGGAACGGGGATGTTGGTGGAACGGGGATGTTGGGGGAACGGGGATGTTGGTGGAACGGGGATGTTGGTGGAACGGGCATCTTGCCGTGGAATGGGCATCTTGGCGTGGAATGGGCATCTTGGCGTGGAATGGGCATCTTGCCGTGGAACGGGCATCTTGCCGTGGAATGGGCATCTTGCCGTGGAACGGGCATCTTGCCGTGGAACGGGCATCTTGCCGTGGAACGGGCATCTTGCCCGTTATCAATATTCCCAGGCGGCCAGGATGCCCACCCCACTCCTATTCATCCCGCCCCTCAGCAATCCCAAAAATCCTGTGTACCTCATAGGTATAAGAAAGGCGTTGCTGAATTAAGGAATGAATGCGGGATCATCTGGTTTTGGTCAAGCCCCCGTGGGTCCCCCGAGCGAGCAATCCCTCGCTCGGGGGACGCAAGAAAGTCTTGTTCCCCCCAAAATTGGGGGGCTAGGGGGGCTTGACCATACCCATAATCAGCAACGCCATAAGAAACGCTATAAGCACCTCAAGTAGCGTGGCCAACTGCCAACTGCTGACTGCTGACTGCTGACTGCTGACTGCTTACGAAAAATGATCCGAGTTGAATATAGCGGTTTCTATCCTAATGAGGTACACAGGATTTTTTCCCTGTTCCCTGTTCCCTGTTCCCTGTTCCCTAAAACCAAGGACTCTGTACCTCACCCAATTAAAAACCGCTATATTCCTAAAAATATTACGATATATTTCATTGTTGAAAATCCCGAAAAATGTTACGATATATTTCATTTTTCGGGATTTGCTCTCTTTCTTTGTTTTTCATGTTAGTGTTATTTTGGTGGCAGTTAGAAGTATAGAAAAGGTATTTCCCTATTCCATCATTCAACTCCAAGGGGACTCCCGTTATAGTCGAAGACTTAGCGGTAGGGGAATTGGAGACTGAATTTGTAGCGTATCTTGCCTATTTTTGTTAGGATAAGATTACAGGATTAGCAAGATTGCTATCGATCACAATCCCAAAATTAAACGATTAAGGGACACGAAGCAATCAGAGTTTTCTCAGGTTCCAATATATGCATTAAAAGACAAGCTTAAAAGCCTCTGTCGCATGGAATTAAGCTGATCATAAACATACAAGTAACCCCAAGGATTTTATCGGAGGGTCTAGAGGCTGTTTGGTTCAGCCGTTAAGGGTTTTATACTCTTAAGAATCCCTCGCTATAATCTTCGATTTAGCGACGGGAGTATCAAAGTCTTCTTGTCAAGATTATCCTCCAATTATTAGGCGGGATAGATACTACCTATGTTGGAACATGTTCTCTCGTTTCTTAAGGAACAACTCAACAGCTACATCCGAGTAAAAACCGGGGGTCAGGCTTTTGAGGTCTTATTTCTTCAGGATCGCAACGGGAAAGAAGTTTCCTTAGAAGAGAATGCGATTACTACCTTATTAGTTAACTTAGAAGAAGACTATACTTTTCGTTCTGGTGCCGCCTATGACAGGATGCCTAATCAGGGGGGGAACCAGCAAAACAACCCTAATCTTTACCTCAATTTATACGTTCTCTATGCTGCTAATTTTACTAATTACCGGCAATCTTTAAAGTTTTTATCCCTAATTATCAAATACTTTCAAAGTCATCGATTATTTGATTGTCGTAACTCTCCAACCCTCAGTTCGGAGATCCAAAAGTTGACCATAGAACTGGTTAATTTGCCTTTTACTGAACAAAGAGAGGTTTGGTCTGGTTTAGGAATGTCTTATATGCCTTCAGTCATTTATAAAGTCAGAATGGTTGTCTTTGCCGATGGGGATACGCTGGAAATTGGCTCTGATGTAACTGAGAGGGAAGTTAGTAGTTCAAGAATCTAGTATCGCCGACAAACTAAAACACAATGGTCATCTAGATTATGCTTTATAAGCAACTCTTTGAATTGAGTATTCTTCACGACTATTATCGGGATAAAGTCTGCCCGGACTTAAGTGTTGAACCAACAGCTGAATGTAGCAGGGTACTTAGGGGTCATCGTCTGATTGTTAAGAATAAAGTTAACGGACTAGTGGTCATTGCCCCAGTAAATTCAGAACATAAACCCTGGGTAGAGCTTGCTGATAATTTGCAATTTACTTTTATATTGAAAATCAAAAATCAAGATTTTATAGATTTCACCGAGATTGACTGTCAACCCGTTGATAATGGTATTTATCTGTTTAGTAATCATAAAACTACTGAAATTGGAGTGTCAGAGTTAGAAATAGCTCAAACTACCTTATCTGATAGAAATTTACCCAGGGGAAAGCTGATTTTTGGCATTGTGGATATTTATAATAACTCCTCCATGCCTAAAGATTTGAAAGATGAAAATCCGAAGAGTGACTATCAAATCACCTTCCAAGCAAAAAAACAACCGTGGTTCTATTACTTGGTAACCGATCAAGTAACTAATGGCGATGAATTCTTGATTGAAGATAAAGAGACAACCAGGAACCCAAAAATTCAATTTATACCTTGTGTCGAGTCTGAAGATACAGAGTCAATATTTTCTGCCCTTAACCAACAATTTCCTAAATCTCAACAATATTGCTTTCAATCATGTTCAGAAATTGCTTGTCAGGAAGCAGGGAGACAAAATATTCAACTTTTAAAAAATAAAAAGAATGAACTTGGCGATCCCTCTGTGTGGATTTATCATTTACCTAATCCCCCTAATCAGAACGGAATTCAAGTCATTAATGCCCTGAAATACCTATAAAAATTGAAACGTAAGGATTGAACCATGGTCACTTATAAAACTCCCAATGTTTATGTCGAGGAAATTTCTACATTTCCCCCCTCAGTCGCTGAGGTATCTACAGCGATTCCAGCTTTTATCGGTTACACAGAGAAAGCTAAACGAGGCAGTGAAGATTTAACCAATAAACCCACTCGAATTAGTTCACTACTTGACTATGAAACTTTGTTTGGCAAGGCTGAAGCAACCAAGTTTGAGGTTACAGCTAATGACGATGGAATTGACAACATTGTCACTCCTGTTCTCAAGTATTTAATGTATTATGCCTTGCGGATTTATTTTGATAACGGTGGGGGCAGTTGTTACATTGTTTCGGTGGGTAATTACAAAGGAAGTAAAAAAAAGGATGATTTTCTAGCAGGATTATCAGCTTTAGAAAAAGAAGATGAACCGACTTTAATCATGCTTACCGATGCCGTTAATTTAACTCCTGATACCGATTATTACGGACTTTGTGTACAAGCTTTGATGCAATGCAATAGATTAAAAGATCGGTTTGCCATTTTCGACGTTATGAAAGAACAAGTTGATGGATTCCGACAGGGAATTGGTACAGCAGATTTAAAATATGGCGCAGCTTATTATCCTTATCTCCAAACATCACTCAACTACTATTACACCGACGATTCTGTAACTATCAAAGGAGGTGGAGGAAGCACTAATACAGGAGGAACCACTAATACAGGAGGAAGCACTGACTCAACGCTGACTGACAGCCAAACCACAAATACCGATCTCTACAACAAAATTTTGGCTGAACTAGCTAAACAGCGAGTCGTATTACCCCCAAGTGCAGCCGTAGCAGGGGTATATGCCAGGGTAGATCGGGACAGGGGAGTTTGGAAAGCACCTGCTAATGTCAGCTTGGCATCGGTACTTGCCCCTACGGTCAAAATTACCAACGAGGAACAGGAAAATCTTAACGTTGATCCCACCGCCGGTAAATCCATCAATGCTATTCGTAGCTTTACCGGAAAAGGAACTTTAATTTGGGGAGCAAGGACTTTAGCGGGTAATGACAATGAATGGCGCTATATCCCTGTGCGCAGACTGTTCAATCTCATTGAAGAATCGATTCAGAAAGCCACTGCATTTGTGGTCTTTGAGTCTAACAACACCATCACCTGGCTGAAAGTGAAGTCCCTAATTGAAAGTTATCTAGAGGGATTATGGCGACAGGGTGCCCTGGCTGGTGCTACACCTGAACAAGCTTTCTTTGTCCATATCGGACTGGGTAAAACCATGACAGCACAGGACATTTTAGAAGGACGCATGATTGTGGAAATTGGTCTGGCAGCAGTACGTCCAGCTGAGTTTATTATCCTGAAATTCTCCCACAAATTACAGGAAGCATAGGGGGAATTCAAAATTCAAAATTCAAAATTCAAAATTGCAAGCATTCAGTGGTCAGTGGTCAGCGGTCAGCGGTTAGCTTATTTTATTCAAAAGCACCGATTGCGCGTAGCGCATTAGCTGAATGCTGAATGCTGATAGCTGATAGCTGAATGCTGAATGCTGATAGCTGAATGCTGAATGCTGAATGCTGATAGCTGAATACTGATAGCTGATAGCTGATAGCTTAAACCAAACCTAAAGTAATTAAGGATAAATAAATCATGGCAGACACAGTAGAACAAATCAAAAATACTTATCCAATTCCGGTATTTTATTACCGAGTCACCATCGCTGGAGATAATTCCTATGCTTTCTCAGAGGTATCGGGATTAAGCATTGAATACGAAACTATTACTTATCGAGATGGCCTGAGTTATAAAGAAGGGGCAAAGTACATGCCAGGATTAGACACTCCCATTAACCTAACCCTACAGAAAGGAATTGTCAGACAAGACAGCTATTTATTTGAATGGTTTAGCACGATTAACCTCAATACCGTCGAAAAGCGAGATCTTACTATTGAATTGTTAGACGAGTCAGGTGAACCAGTTGTCTCCTGGGAAGTTATAAATGCTTTCCCTAAGAAATTAGATGCACCGTCATTTAATGCCACTAGCAATGAAGTTGCTATTGAAAGTTTAGAACTAATGGCTAATACTCTCAAGGTTAATAACCCTCCATTATAATCATTATAATTCGCGGCAATGGTCGGTAACAGGGAACAGGGAACAGGGAACAGGGAACCCTGTTCCCTATTCCCTAAAAACCCAATAATTTGTACTTCACCGAATTGAAAACCGCTGTAAGTTATGGCAGATAATTTCCCCATTCCGATTCCGGAACTTACTTTGACGGAAAATCCCCCGGTTGGATTTAATTTTATGGTCGTCTTTTTCATTGGTGGAATTGTACCTAATCCCTTAGATATTCGCTTTCAAAAAGTATCGGGAATTTCTGCGGAAATAAGCACAACAGACATCCGTGAAGGAGGTGAAAATATTTTCAGACATCGTTTGCCTAATCAGGTTACCTATAATAATCTGGTTTTAGAAAGAGGAATGGTGATTGGCTCTCCTCTGAATGTAGAGTTTAACGTTGCTATGAGTACCATGAAATTTGCTCCCAGCAATGTCTTAGTCATGTTGCTTGATGAAAACACTGTTCCTGTTTCTAGTTGGTTATTTAAGAGAGCTTATCCAGTAAAATGGTCAACATCTGACCTAGATGCTAATGCCAATGCTGTGGTTATAGATACGATGGAATTAGCCTATGTGAGATTTCAAAGTGTGAGGATTTAGCTATGCCAGTGGAAATCAAAGAATTAATTATTCGTGCCAACATTGTGGATAATAGTGAGCCTAAGCATGGAAATAGTGAGAATGGACATAGTTATGATAATACTTTAGCTCCCCAGATGGGAGAAAATTATGAACAAAAAGGTGAAATAATTGCTGCTTGTGTGGCACAAGTCCTGAAGATACTGGAGCGGAAAAAAGAGAGATAAGGTAAGGAAGTGTGGGGAGGGTGGGGAGAGGGGGAGATAGGGAGATAGGGAGATAGGGAGATGGGGAGATAGGGAGATAAGGAGATAAGGAGATAGGGAGATGGGGAGATGGGGAGATGGGGAGATAGGGAGATAGGGAGATGGGGGAGATTTTCCCGATTCCCTGTTCCCTGTTCCCTGTTCCCTGTTCCCTGTTCCCTGTTCCCGATTCCCGATTCCCGATTCCCTGTTCCCTGTTCCCTGCTCCCGATTCCCGATTCCCGATTCCCGATTCCCGATTCCCTAAAACCCAAGAATTTATACCTCACCCAAATAATCATTATATGCTAAAAAACCCTTTCAAATTAGAAAAGCTGAAGATTCGTGTTTATAAAGATGAAGACCGGACTCAGAAAGACGGCACCTTTGAAGTCATGTTTAATCCGGAATCCTATTCTTTACAATACGGGAATGTTTATCAAAAAAAACAGGGAATTAATACCAGTAGTAGGTCGGCAAAATATACTCTTACCAAACCAGAAGAATTGTCCCTAAAGTTAATTTTAGATGACACAGGGGTAGCAGATTATGGAGGTTTTGGATTTGCCGGAGCTTCATTAGTTGGAAATCTTTTAGGGACGAGAGATGTTGACAAGCAAGTCAAAAAGTTTCTTGAATTAACATTTGAGATGGATGGCGACATCCATGAGCCTAAATTTCTCAAAATTGAATGGGGAGACTTAATTTTTGATTGCCGTCTCCAATCTGTTAATGTTAAGTATACACTTTTTAACCGTAGCGGAAAACCGATAAGAGCTGAGTTAGATACAGTTTTTATCGAGGATATAAAAGATTCCAAGCGAATTGCACAAAAAAAGAAAAGCTCACCCGATCTTACCCATACTAGAACTATAAAAGCTGGAGATAAGTTGCCTTTGATGGCTCAAGAGGTATATGGTGACTCGGCCTATTATATCCAGCTTGCCCGTGCTAATAATCTCAATAACATCAGAAAGTTAAAAACCGGAACAACTATCAATTTACCGCCAATAGAGAAGTAAAAAAATAATGAGTGGTGTCGTCACAGCAACAATTTTGAGTGATACTGGGGACGAAATGAACCCTGAATACAACCTCATGTCGATTGACATTATCAAAGAGGTCAATAAAATCCCGATAGCTCAAATCATTTTATTAGATGGTGAGGCGGCAGAACAAGAATTTACTATTAGCAATACAGAGTTTTTTAAACCAGGCCAAGAAATTGAAATTAAGCTTCGCTATGAAGGAGAAAAACAAAAAGAAGCAACAGTTTTTAAAGGTCTTATAGTTAGACACTGTGTTCAAGCCGATCGCTATAGTTCTCTGCTCACTGTTGATTTAAAAGATGCAGCATACAAACTAACCACCCAAAGAAAAAGTGCTGTCTTTCGAGATATGACAGACAAGGATATTATCGACAAAGTCATCAAAACTGGGGGGTTAACAGTCAAATCTAGTGCTGCAACTCAACCAAAGCATAAAGAAATGGTGCAATATTACTGCACTGACTGGGATTTCATTTTATCTCGTGCGGATGTCAATGGTCTGTGGGTTTTAGTTGATGATGGCGAAATTACGGTTAAAGAGCCTAATCTAAAGGAAGCCAAACATACCTTTGAGTATGGCATTGATGAAATTTACGAGTTTGAAATGGAAGCTGATATTTGCGATCAGAAAGCATCGGTAGAAAGTACAGCTTGGGATATCAAAACACAGAAATTATTACAATCACAAAAAGCGAAAGAATTTTCTATCAACCAGGGTAATTTAAAAGGAGATGAATTAGCCAAAACAATTGGCGCAGATAACTATAAATTAATCAGTTTAGCTCCCTTAGATGACCAGGAAGTAAAAGCTTGGGCAGATGCCAAGTTACAAAAAAGTCGTCTGTCACTGTTTAAAGGTCGCCTCAAAGTGCCTGGATTTGCTGATATTAAACCAGGAGATAGTATAAAACTTGCTGGAATAGGAAAGCGCTTCAATGGTCAAACCTTAGTAACCGCTATTCGACATCAAGTTACTACCCAAGGCTGGCAAACAGATGTACAGTTTGGTTTATCAGCTAGCTGGTTTTATCAACAAAATAATGATATTTTTGATACACCAGTAGCGGGATTGATTCCAGCTATCCATGGGTTGCAAATTGGGATTGTGGATAAGTATGAAGCGGATCCAGAAAAACAGTTTAGGGTAAAAGTCAGAATTCCTTCAATTGAAACTGATGGTATTGTTTGGGCAAGATTAGCTTCCGTTGATGCTGGTAATAAAAGGGGTATTTTCTTTAGACCAGAAACCGGGGATGAGGTGATTCTCGGTTTTATCAATGATGACCCTAGACAAGCCATAATTCTAGGAGCAGTGCATAGTGGGAAAAATGATTTACCAGCCGGTTTGACAGTAACCAAGGAAAATAATAAGAAAGGAATTGTCACTAAAGAATCCCTAAAAATTATATTTGATGATGAAAATAAGTTAATCGAAATTAGTACACCTAAGGGCAATACCTTAAAATTATCAGAGCAGGATAAAGGGATTAAATTGGAAGATGAAAATGGGAATACAATCACGATGGATAATCAAGGAATTAAGATAAAATCAAGTAAAGACCTGGTGATGGAGGGTAACTATATCAAGATTAAAGGCTCGAGAGTGGATATTAATTGAGGCAAGAAGCAAGGTCAGCGGTCAGCGGTCAGCGGTCAGCCGTCAGCCGTCAGCCGTCAGCGGTCAGCCATCAGCCGTCAGCGGTCAGCCATCAGCCGTCAGCGGTCAGCGGTCAGCCGTTGGCCTATGGCTGATAACTGATAGCTGATAGCTGATAGCTGATAGCTGATAACTGATAGTTTATAGCTGATAGCTGATAACTGATAGCTGATAGCTGATAACTGATAGCTGATAGTTTATAGCTGATAGCTGATAGCTGATAGCTGATAGCTGATTGCTTACTAACCCACCAAAGTCAGTACTAAAAAAACCCATGTCTCAAACCATATTAAAACCCAAAAATCCAATTCCACCCCTTGAAAACGGGGATCAACTTACTCAGGTTGAATTTGAACAGCGTTATGCACAGATGCCTGATGTCAAAAAAGCGGAATTAATCGAAGGAATTGTTTATATGGCATCACCCTTAAGAATTAAGCAACATGGGGAACCCCATGCTTCCATTGTAACATGGCTTGGTGTCTATAAAGCTTCTACTCCTAATGTTCAACTGGGCGATAATTGTACAGTACGTCTAGATGCCGACAATGAACCTCAACCGGATGCTTTACTAAGACTAACGGTAGATGGACAATCAAGGATTAGTGAAGACGGCTATGTAGAAGGTGCGCCAGAATTAATCGTAGAAATAGCAGCTAGTACCGCCTCTATTGATTTAAATGATAAATTAAAAGCTTACCGACGTAATCAAGTACAAGAATATTTAGTTTGGCGGGTTTATGACGGAGAACTTGATTGGTTTCGGTTAAGGGAAGGAAAATATATTAAACTAAACCCGAATGATAAAGGCATTATCTGTAGTGACTACTTCCCTGGCTTATGGTTAGCCCAAGACGCTTTACTTACCGGAGACTTAGGCCAAGTTTTAGCAATTTTACAGGAGGGATTAAAATCACCAGAACATGAAAATCTAGTCAAGAAATAGGTAAGCATTCAGCTATCAGCCGTCAGCCGTCAGCTCTCAGCTCTCAGCCCGTAGGGTGCGTTAGCGACAGCGTAACGCACCAAAGTCAGTACTATGTAAGCATTCAGCTATCAGCTATCAGCTCTCAGCTCTCAGTTTTGAGCTTTGAGCTTTTAAATAAAACAAGTAAGCATTCGTTTAATCTTTGTTACGTCAGCTGAATGCTGACGGCTGACGGCTGACGGCTGATGGCTGACGGCTGACGGCTGACGGCTGATAGCTTACAGTACTATTAAGGCAAGAGGCAAGAGGCAAATGGAACAAAACCGCTCTTTTTTAGGGACAGGATGGAGTTTTCCCCCGACATTTAACCAGGATACAGGAACGGTGGAGATGGTTTCTGATCAGGAGGATATTGTCCAAAGTTTGGAAATTATCCTGTCAACCCGTCCAGGGGAACGGATTATGCAGCCTGACTTTGGTTGCGAATTGAGTCAGTTTCTGTTTGAGGAAATTACTCAAGGGTTAATTACGGGAATAAGAGGCACGATTTCTGATGCTCTTTTGAACCATGAGCATCGTATAGATGTGGAGGAGATAAATATAGAGGACAGTGAAATCGAGGGATTGTTGTTAATAATTGTTACCTATACCGTGCGAGTAACTAATTCTAGGTTTAACCTGGTTTATCCTTTTTATCTTAATGAAGCTCAAACGGTTTGAGTTATTGTCGGGTGCCCTTGTAGTGGGCTTGTAGGGTGGTAAGCATTCAGCCGTCAGCTGTCAGCCGTCAGCTGTCAGCCGTCAGCTGTCAGCCGTCAGCTGTCAGGTAGTAGTTATTGTAGGGTGGGCAAATCGACAGGATTCGAGATGAAATTGTCAGCTTGTAGGGTGGGCAAATGGACATAATTCGATATCTAATGGTCTCAGGTACAGCATTTGCCCACCCTACGCCACAGTGGGCAAATGGACCCGATTCGAGTGAAAATTACAGCATTTGCCCACCCTACGCTTCAGGGAAGGTGGGCAAATGGACCCGATTCCAGATGAAATAGGGAATTGGCTCAGCATTTGCCCACCCTACGCCACAGTGGGCAAATGGACCCGATTCGATTACTTATGGTCAGAGGATAAGCATTTGCCCACCCTACGCCACAACTTAAGCTAACATTTATTTAGAGACGTTTTTCCTGATAAATACTGAAATTAATGACTTATCTATTAACAGAGGCTTTTCAGAAAGCACAAAATTTACCAGAAGAGATACAAAACGAACTTGCTCATCAGTTAATCGAAGATATTGAGAATGAACTTAAATGGCAAAAAACATTATCACAATCTCAAACCTCTTTCCTAGACGAATTAGCCCGTAAAGCATTAAATGAATCTAAGATAGGGGAAACGAAAGTTATGGGTTTTGATGAATTCTGAAGTCAGAATTAACCAATGACTTTGTCAACTGTTTTGGGAAATTACCAGAAAAAGTAAAGCAGACTGCACGAAAAAATTATAAACTTTGGAAACAGAATCCCAAGCATCCAAGTTTAGAGTTTAAGAAACTTCAGACTCAAGAGCCAATATACTCTGTTAGGGTGGGAATCGGTTGGCGTGCTGTAGGAGTTATGAAAACGACAGATACAATAGTTTGGTTTTGGATTGGCTCTCACACTGAATATGATAAGTTACTTAAAAAGTTATAATGTGATTGCCGCTAGATAAAACTTACAAAGAAAAAGACTGACCCAAAAAAAACCGAAAATCAGGCATAGCAAAATGGCAAATTCGGTCACGCAAAAAGTCTCATCAAGGCAAATACCTAACAATGGATCAAAAAAAGAGCAACAGCTTGTAGGGTGGGCAAAGGTCGAGGATTCGAGATCTTATTGTCATTGGATCAGCATTTGCCCACCCTACACCACAACTACCCCACAACTAAAACGTAAGGATTCAGCGGTCAGCGGTCAGCGGTCAGCCGTCAGCTGTGGCACAGGCTTTGGCCTTGGCCTTGGCCTTGGCCTTTGGCCACGCTACGCGAATGGCCACGCTACGCGAATGGCCACGCTACGCGAATGGCCACGCTGTGCGAACGACGCTGGGACTTAACTCAGATTAAAAATTTACCTGTTTTATTCAAAAGCTGAGAGCTGAGAGCTGAGAGCTGAGAGCTGATAGCTGATAGCTTACACTAAAACCACCCTTCAATCTCTTCGTTTGTCAACATTTTCTTCAATTTAAGATATTCCCGTTTTGTCGCTTCATAGATATGTTCCATGTTCACGGCTTCATCCGCTGCGGCGGCCAAAAAGGCGGCATTTAGGGCTATATTGCGAATATTTCCACCTGCTACATTGAGTTGACCCAGTTTCTGGTAATTTAAGTTTTGGGTTGGTGTCTGGGCAGGAAAAATCCGCTGCCATATTTGGGTACGGATTTCCGGTACGGGAAAAGGAAACTCGACCACAAAGCGAATCCGGCGCGAAAAGGCACTATCGAGGGCGCTTTGGAAATTGGTGGTCAATATAGCTAACCCTTGATAGGCTTCCATACGTTGCAGCAAATAGCTGACTTCGATGTTAGCGTGGCGGTCGTGACTGTCTTGAACTTGGGTACGCTTACCAAACAGGGCATCCGCTTCGTCAAACAGTAGAATAGCACTTCCGGTTTCAGCAGCATCAAAGATCCGCCGCAGATTCTTTTCCGTCTCACCAATATATTTACTGACTACTCGACTTAGGTCGATGCGATAAAGATCCAGGCAAAATTCCTGGGCTAATACCTCTGCTGCCATGGTTTTTCCAGTACCGCTAGCACCGTAAAATAGGGCGCTGATGCCCAAACCCCGATGGCCTTTTTGGGCGAAACCCCATTGCTGATAGACTTTATACCGGTGTTTGAGATGAGTGGCAATATCCCCAAGAAGCAGCCGTTGTGGGGTAGGTAATACCAGATCGTCCCAGGTAGCCTTCGCATTGATAGGTTGCGCTAAGTGATCTAATTGATTACGGGCATTATGGCGGCAGAAATCCCATAATTGAGTAGAGTCTTGAATTTTGAATTTTGAATTTTGAATTTTGAATTGATCACAGGCAGCTTGAATAGTAGCATGATTGAGGTTAAACTGTACCGCGATGCGCTCAAGTTGACCGTTAAGTTCTGCTGCTGCTGACCCTATATGGTATTCCCACAGGCGATATTTTTCCTCGTGGCTCAATGGGGGGATGTCTTGGTTAACAATAGTCCGCTGACAGTCAATTTTTCGGTCATTGCAGCTGAGGATTAAAGGAGTATTGATACTATCAATAAATTTGCTCAGAGCCAACTCCCGCCCAGGCTCAGAAAAATTATAACTATCGCAGTCAATAAACAGGACACTATTGCTAAGTATTGCTTCCCTTTCCCAACGCTTCCCCAGTTGGTACACTTCCTGGGGGTTGGTGGTCAGAGCCAATGGTTCTAGAGTGTGTAACTTTAACCCCAAACCCTGACAAGTGGCGGAGGCAATTTGGTATTTAGTGCTTCGATCCGAGCCAGATAATTGCACCACGGGATAGCTATTTCTCCCCTCGCCCCCAGACCAAATGCTTATCAATTGCTCCACTATACTTAACTGAGAGCTAGGCAAAAGATGACCGTTCGTCTGAGGCGCTTGGGGTTTGATCTTTCCTGCTAATTCCTGGTCTGTGGCATATTCTCCTAAAAGAAAGCAGAGGATACGCTGGTCAATATAGAGGGGGGACTGGCTTAGGATCAATCCGGGTTCAATGTGGAGCAGTTGCAAGTTTAGTAAAGGGCGTTGGGGAGAAAGGACACCCCAATTGGCTCCGGGCAGGGCGTCAAAAGCTAAACTGAGAGTAGGATAGTTTTTGTTTGGACTATTTTTTTGGGCTTTGGCAAACAAAGAATGGAAGTATGGTTCTATTTCCATTCCCGCGCACATGAGCAGGATATCCCTTTCAAAGGGGGAGAGAAGGAATTTGTTACAAAGT
The DNA here is from genome assembly GCF_010671925.1 of Moorena sp. SIOASIH. GTDB lineage: Bacteria > Cyanobacteriota > Cyanobacteriia > Cyanobacteriales > Coleofasciculaceae > Moorena. The sequence goes on from NZ_JAAHIH010000001.1 coordinate 1,012,789, forward strand.
TGAGCCAGGGCAGAAGTATCGTCAATAAATTCTGTAACGGTTTGTAGATTTTTTTTACCTTCTATGTAGTTTTCTAAATAGTTACGAACTCGCAAGATTTCTTGAAACAGAGAACTAATATTAGAGTGATACCAGTTGGTTTTAGTTTGGGGTGCCATGTCGCGCTCCTGGAAGACGGTGGAATCGACTGATATTGTTTTCTTTAAGGGTACATGGGAAATAGAACTAGCTATGCGCACTACTCATACCTATAAACCGAAATATTCTCACTCTACCTCGTTGACAATAGCTCAAAAAAAGAAAGACTCCAGAGTGATTGGTTCTAGAAGAAGATTGGAAGCAGAGGACAGGGAGTGGAACGCGGAAGAGGCGGTCGGGGAATGGGGAAGTAGAATGGCTAATGTGATGCACTCCCTAGAAACGGGACAATACGTGCCCGACACAGGAGGGAGAGAAATGGGGCTGCAAGCAAAGCTATCGTTTGGACAGCCGGGAGAGAGAAGCAGGCAAGGGGCGAATCACGGTGGGCAATTGGTAGTGCAGCCGAAAAGGATGATGGAGCAGCGGAGAGCACAACCGTTGACGGGGGATTCGGTGACCTATGGCGAAAGCATGAGGGCAGAGAGGAGCCAAAAGGAAAACAAAACTGGCTTGCCTGATCGCCTCAAGGCTGGCATTGAGCACCTCTCTGGCTATGCGATGGATGATGTGAGGGTGCATTACAACTCTCAGAAACCGGCACAATTGCAGGCATTGGCGTATGCACAGGGGACGGAGATCCATGTGGGGCCGGGACAGGAGAAGCATTTGCCCCATGAGGCGTGGCATGTGGTGCAGCAGAAGCAGGGGCGGGTGAAGCCGACCAAGATAAGTGACATCAAAATAAATGTGAATGTGGAAGAGCGGCTAGAGAAAGAGGCAGATCAAAAAGGAGAATTGGCCAAGGGTTTCCAACCGCATACCGATTCAAGGGGGAGTGCAATCGACCATGAGTTGACGCGAGAGGTAACACACACAAAGCCAATAATCCAGCCCAGTATACACATAAATTCCCGTGATTATACCCCAAGGGAATCAACCAAAGATGAGAATCCTTTAAATTCCCTGATCTGGTCGTGGCATAAAGATAGAAAACCGCGTAATTTCGCCTCATTTCCCAAGTTGATTAAAGCGGCAGAAACCGCCATTATTGATCCTCAAAAGGCCAAGCAGCTCAGCCAGGCAAGGGATTTATTAAATAAAGCAGAGATTCGCCACGGAGGGTATGCCCATGAGGCGTATCTAGATGAAAGCGCCGTAAAAGTGTACCAATCGTTGGTTTATAATAAGCCCAAGACAATACTAGAACAACTTAGAAAGCGTACATGGACCTGTCGTGAAGGAGCCTTAATGCTAATCTTGTTATCGGCATCTGATCAGCAAAAAAAAGATTGGCTCGAAAACCACATAAATACTATGCCTCATGGTACTACTAACTTCGGGTCGCCACTGGAGACTTTATTAGACAATGTGATGAGGAAGAAAGCCGTTGCCTATAAAGGAGAAAGCAGACCCGGAGATATAATCAACATCTACGGCACAATCCACACAGTGGTGTCGGCGGGTGCGGGTCAGGTATTCAGCCTGAATGGAGGAAAGAAATTTCAGTTAGTAGATCTGAAAGAGGAGGTATCGTCGATGTGGGCGGAAAGTACTGATTTAATTAAGATCGAATATATCAAGAAATGGTATAATTATGGCCTAGGCCATAACACTGAGTGGGGCGCGGATTCAACAAATATTGATGCCCTGTATAATGCATCGACGATTGCACAGATCCCCGGGCTACCTGAAGCGAAATTTTTCACAGATCCGCGGAAAGTATGCACAATAACAACCGCAAAGACCATTACAGCTGACTTGGACCAAAAAGTCACCAGTTAAGGCAGAATAGATTTTGTCAAGGGTTTGGTTAATATATCATTACCTTACCTTCAATTTTTTGCAGTAATTGGCATTGAAAATAAACACCCAAAGAGTCCAGATGATTGAAGGACTTGTCTTTGGGGAGCGGGTATCTGGCGATCGCCTTGCCAAAAAACACGATCGCCAAAACCAGCCGATCGCTCTTGTAGGGTGGGCAAATTGACATGATTCGTGATCAATTGGTCAAACATTAATAATTTGCCCACCCTACGCCTACACCACATTCATAATTTGCCCACCCTACTCCCCTGCAAAATCTTCTAAATCGCTAAAATCTAGAACTTGTGGTAAATTCCTGCCACAACAACACCCCCAATCGGGTCGATACTTGCCTCGCTCCACCCATTTGTGAAAACTGGAATATTCCCACAAATGAGGACAAGACACCAAACCATGCTTAACCGGATTATAGTGAATATAATCTAAATGTCGGTGTAAATCATGGTCATCACGAATTGTATGCTCCCAAAACCGACGTTGCCAGACATTGCTTTCAAGGGTGTTTACGACGAGAAGCAGAAACATCTACCGAAAATGAGCGTTTTCCCGGTAAAGAGCGGGTAAATAATACCTTTAACCGAGACACTCGCGCTCGAATAATCAGAATCATCCGGTGGTAACGACCAGATAAAATGAAGATGATCCGGTAAAACAACGGCTGCTGTGATGTCAAAGGGTTTTTCTGTCCGCATTTTTGCGATCGCCTTCCGTAACAGAAATATATTCTCAACATCTGAAAATAGAGGAATACGGCGATATGTGACTAAAGTCAGAAAAAATACTCCTCCTGGCACATAAGAACGACGATAGTTCGACATATTGAGATATTGATGGTGGCGAGCATCCTCTGTTTCAGTTTAATCCCGATTCAGAGTGCGTACGCGGATAAAGTAGGGTGGGCAAATAGTCAGGATATATGATGAAATTGCCTTCGGTACAGAATTTGCCCACCCTACCCGCTCCGAATGCGATCGCACTTGTCGGGTGGGCAAATCGACATGATAACTAATCAAATGGTCTTTCAAACATAATTTGCCCACCCTACTACCTGATGAGTAGGGTGGGCAAATAGTCAGGATATATGATGAAATTGCCTTCGGTACAGTATTTGCCCACCCTACCCCACTGAGTGCGTGCGCACTTGTCTACCCGCTCCGAATGCGATCGCACTGTTTCATGTTTGGGAAATGAGCGAAACTAAAGATAGTTAATGTCCCCATACCCAATTGCTGATGACCACTATTAAAGAACAATTGCTGCTCGCGATCGAATCCGCGCCAGAACCGATTTTGGCGCAAATTCTTGACTATCTCGAATATCTCAAAACCAGAGCAACCAGCCCTGACACTCTCTCTAGCCCAGTGCCAACTAAGAACGAGGAGGGGAAACCCATTCTGCATGGCTCTAAAGCCAAAGACCTACTGAAATTTGCTGGAACCTGGCAGGGTGATGACTTTGAGGAATGTCTCCAGCTTGTTTACGACACCCGTTCCCAAGCTGAATTTTAATGTATTTACTCGACACCAACCACTGTAGTCGCATCATCTTTGGTGAACCTACCCTGATTCAGCAGCTACAACTACACAGTGAAGCGGATGTTGCCACCAGTGTCATCGTCCTTGGAGAACTTTTCTATATGGTAGCCAAATCTGAGCGAACAGCAGCTAATATGCAGCAAGTCAGAGCTTTTCTCAACAGGATCGACATTTACCCTATCACCCTTCCAATTGCTGAAATTTACGGCTCGATCAAAGGAAAGCTGATTACTGCTTTCGGTCCCAAAGATAAGACAAAGCGACGGAACTTCAACCCACAAAGCCTTGGCTTTGGAGACAACGATCTCTGGATTGCTGCTACAGCAATTCAATACAACCTGACAGTTGTCTCTGCCGACAATGACTTTCAGCGTATTCAACAGGTAGAACCCTTTGCCTTAGAATCTTGGGTTTGAGGAACAGGGAACAGCAATGGTAGGGTGGGCTGCATGTCGATGATTCGTGATCAATTGGTCAAACATTAATAATTTGCCCACCCTACTCCCCTGCAAAATCTTCTAAATCGCGAAAATCTAGAACTTGTGGTAAATTCCTGCCACAACAACACCCCCAATCCGGTCGATACTTGCCTCGCTCCACCCATTTGTGAAAACTGGAATATTGCCACAAATGAGGACAAGACACCAAACCATGTTTAACTGGATGTAGCGTGAATATAATCTATATGTCGGTGTAAATCATGGTCATTACGAATTGTATGCTCCCAAAACCGACGTTGCCAGACATTGCTTTCAAGGGTGTTTACGACGAGAAGGGGAAACTTCTACCGAAAATGAGCGTTTTCGCGGGTTATGAGCGGGTAAATAATACCTTAAACCGAGAGACTCGCGCTCGAATAATCAGAATCATGCGGTGGTAACGACCAGATAAAATGAAGATGATCCGCTAACACAACGGCTGCTGTGATGTCAAAGGGTTTTTCTGTCCGCATTTTTGCGATCGCCTTCCGTAATATCATGTCCGGTTGAATACTTATACTAAGCGCAAAAGCAAGGCAGAAGGCAGAAGGCACCCACCCCTAACCCCTCCCAGGAGGGGAAAGGCAGAAGTAAAGGAGTAAGGTTTGAAGGGATAAAGTTTTTTATAACTAATTATCCGGACATGATATCACCTAGATATATTCTCAACATCTGAAAATAGAGGAATACGGCGATATGTGACTATTGTCAGAAAAAATACTCCTCCTGGCACATAAGAACGACGATAGTTCGACATATTGAGATATTGATGGTGGCGAGCATCCTCTGTTTCAGTTTAATCCCGATTCAGAGTAGGGTGGGCAAATGGACTAGATTTATGATTTATTCGTTTATGGTTGATGATTTGCCCACCCTACCCGACTGGCACATAAGAACGACGATAGTTCGACATATTGAGATATTGATGGTGGCGAGCATCCTCTGTTTGAGTTTAATCCCGATTTAGAGTAGGGTGGGCAAATGGGCCGGAGTACGCGGATAAAGTAGGGTGGGCAAATAGTCAGGATTGATGATGAAATTGCCTTCGGTACAGAATTTGCCCACCCTACCCGATCGAATTGCGATCTACCCGACTATTGGTTAATGGTTGATGATTTGCCCACCCTACCCCTTGCTTGTAGTAGGGTGGGCAAATGGACTAGATTTATGATCAATTGGTTAATGGTTGATGATTTGCCCACCCTACCCCTACTTACAACCACAAAATGGAGAGAAAATGTCCCTAATTCAAGAAGATATTGAACAAACGTTTAGGCAACTCGTTCACCAGTGGCGAGAAGAAACCAGAGGAATTTCATCAACCACTCAAGCAGCTATGCATCCTGCTTATCAACAAATTATTGGCATGGGAAAAGAAGCAATTCCCTTACTATTAAGGGAACTTGAACAAAAATCAGGACGGTGGTTTTGGGCTTTAAAATCCATTACTAGAGAAGATCCTGTTCAAGAAGACGATCAGGGGAATACTAAAAAAATGATCGAAGCATGGCTAAATTGGGGACTCCGTAACGGTTATAAATGGTAGGAAATGAGGCGTGGTTATCGCAAGTCTGACAATGGATTGAAAGGGATTATCCTAATTTAGAGCGATCGCTTTTAGCGGAAGCGAAGCTTCCGGAGCGTAGCGTGGCCTACGGCCAATCGCTGATAAAGTAGGGTGGGCTGCATGTCGATGATTGATGATGAAATTGCCTTCCGTACAGAATTTGCCCACCCTACCCCTACCCCTACTGACCGCTGACGGCTGATTGCTTACGCGATAACTCAGTGCGATCGCTTTTAGCGGAAGCTGAAGCCTTTGGCCACGCTTCGCGAACGCTTCATCGCCTTTGGCGCGGCTGAGGCCTTTGGCCACGCTGCGCGAACGCCGATCGCTCTTTTTGGGTGCAAACCATCAAATGTAAACAAATCAGTAGTCCCCGGTATAATTTGAATAGATCTGTGCAAAATTAGGGCTTATGAATAAGAGTGACTTAGGAGAAATTGAACGTGCTGTCAGTCAACTGTCTAGTGAGGATCTCGCCAAATTTCGGACTTGGTTTGCAGAATTTGATGCTGCAAATTGGGATCGACAATTTGAAGCAGATGTTGCGGCTGGTAGGCTAGATGCACTAGCAGACAAAGCACTGAAAGATTTACGACAAGGAAATTGTACTGATTTGTGAAACATCTTGCTACACCAGATTTTTGGTATTATTATCGACAGCTACCATCGGAAATCCAAGAACTTGCCGATAGATGTTACGAGTTGCTCAAACAAGATCCTCGATATCCCTCACTACATTTCAAGAAAGTAGGTCGGTTTTGGTCAGTTCGAGTGGGTTTACACTACAGAGCGATTGCGGTAGAAAAGGATAATGATCTAGCTTGGTTTTGGATTGGAACACACGCCGAATATGACAAAATATTAGGCTCAAAGTAGCGATCGCCTGGTGCGATCGCTCTTGTCGGGTGGGCAAATGGACATGACACAAAGATGAAATTGTCAAACTCTCAGAATTTGCCCACCCTACCCCTGAAGCTAACCTTCTATTTCCGCGATCGCAATGATAATGAGGTAATAGTAAGCGCGTTTGTATCTAGGAACAGCGGATCTCGGAGCTCAGGTCAGGTGGGCAAATCGACATGATTCGTGATCTTATGGTATAGCAATCCTAAATCATTTGTAAAATCACTGGACTTCTTAAAAACTAGCTCCTTCTCTCTTCCCTTCTGCCTTCTGCCTTCTGCCTTCTGCCTTAAAGCAGCCCATTTCTTTCACGAATCAGATAGGATTGCTATATTACTTTCATTATTTGCCCACCCTACGCCTAACTTGGCTAGATTTATGATTTATTCGTTTATGGTTGATGATTTGCCCACCCTACCCCTTGCTTGTAGTAGGGTGGGCAAATGGACTAGATTTATGATTTATTCGTTTATGGTTGATGATTTGCCCACCCTACCCTACGGAATGCGATCGCGCTTGGAGAGAGGGTTAGTAGTGCGATCGCACTCTTGTAGTAGTGCGATCGCTGATCTGGTAGGGTGGGCAAATGGACATGATTGATGTACTACGGCCAATAGCTGATAGCCAATGGCTGATAGCTGATAGCTGATAGCTGATAGCTGATAGCTGATAGCTGATAGCTGTTCGCGTAGCGTGCGCGTAGCGCATATGCTTACGTTCTATGTTTAAATTTAAAGCAATCTTGTTGGAGCATAAGCAATGTCCTACAGGGAATTTAAATCCATTGCTGAAGTGTGTAATCGGTTTGAGTTAAACATTGATGAGTCGCAAAATTTGTTTACGGATATTGCTCCCGTGGAAGTTAGCGAACTTTTACAACAAATCTTAAAACGAAATATTCCTCTCGCCAATGCCATCAATACAGAAAAAGCCCGGTCTGAACTCTTAATCGCTCCAACATTATTAGAAATCCGGGAAATTTTTCATAATGAAGTTGGTTTTTTTTCTGGGTCAGAATTCAATATTGATTCAGAGTTAGGATTAAACGGTTATTGTGACTTTATTTTGACCGCTTCACGAGAAATTTATGAAATTCACCGACCTGTTGTTACCTTAGTTGAAGCCAAGAATGAAAATATTAAAGGAGGTTTGGCGCAGTGTATTGCCGAAATGGTAGCAGCCCAACGCTTTAACGAGAGAGAAAATGTCACTTTACCGATTTTTGGAGCTGTGACAACTGGTCTAATCTGGCAGTTTCTTCGCTTACAGGGCGTGCTGGTCTGGATAGATCTGCAAGAATACTATATTAGAGACACTGCCAAACTTTTGGGCATTTTGTCTCATCCCTTTCAAGACTATTTCCGCGTCCGCAATGATAATTAGGTAATTGTATATAGCCTTTCTTATACCCATGAGGTACAAATCTCTGGGTTTTAGGGAGCAGGGAGCAGGGAGCAGGGAACAGGGAACAGGGAACAGGGAACAGAGTGCGATCGCTTTTGTAGGGTGGGCAAATCGACATGATTCTTTATCAAATTGTCAAACTATCATTATTTGCCCACCCTACAGTGCTTTCAACTCAGGTCGGGTGGGCAAATCGACATGATTCGTGATCAATTGGTATTACTTTCATTATTTGCCCACCCTACGCCTTCAACCTTCAACTAACCAACCTTCAACCTTCAACTAACCAACCTTCAACCTTCAACATCCCAACCTTCAACCTTCAACATCCCAACCTTCAACCTTCAACATCCCAACCTTCAACCTTCAACATCCCAACCTTCAACCTTCAACATCATAACCTTCAACCTAAAAAAAAATAGCCGCAGAAATACTATCCACGGCTAGGAATTTACCTTATGTCATTCAGTTTTCTAACCTATCCAGACGTGATCCTATGGGATTGGCCGAAGGTCACGCTACGGGATTGGAGCGGATGGTTTGGCCGGGGGGAAAACCCCCCAGCAATTTAACGTGTTAACGGAGCCTGAAGTACTTGGTCATAATTGTTATGAATTCTCCGGGAACATCCGTCGGCTGCAGAGGACTCCACTCGGATATTTGGGCGTAACCCAGTGCATACAGGGCATGCATGGTATTAGTTACTGCCTTGCGGGAGCCCCTCAAAATGTGCTGAACACGGATTTTTTTTGAGGAAGAATCATCGGGATTGTTGTCTGGATTGGTTGGAAATTATGAAGACATAAGGTTCACCTTTTGCTTTTTCTTTATAAATATAATCATAATGATTAGAAAATAATTTGTCAAGGGTTTTTATAAATTTTTTTTTGAGGTAGAATGTAAATAAATGCGATGGATAGCTATCAGCTATAGCAAAGGGAACAGGGAGTAGGGAGTAGGGAGTAGGGAGTAGGGAACAAAGTTCTCTAAATTCCTACAGGGATTGCTATATCAGCTATCAGCATTCAGCTATCAGCTAATGCGCGTAGTCCATAGGCTGATAGCTGTTCGCGCAGCGTGCGCGTAGCGCATATGCTTACGGAAACGTGCCTCAACCCAAGCTACGTTTATAATTGCGATCGCATTTTATAAAAATTCAACACGATCAATCATATCTTCAGGAGTATAAACCTCATACATTAACACCAAAGTTTCAATAATTTGACCAAGAGAACGCTTAGTTTGATGACAATAAGCAATGCCTGAATGATTAGGATTTGTAACTGCTAGTTTAATAAAATCATTATCATGAGTTACTAATACTCTCCCTTCTCGACTTGCAAAAGCTAATTGAGAATCATCACTTTTAGTTCTCAACTGTACCTCAACCGTAGTTGTTACATCAATTCCACGATGGCGTAATTTCCGGGCAATTACCGATTTAATATGCTCATCCAAATGATAACGAATCCTTTTACTCACCCTTTAAATTCCTAAGTTTTTCCTGTAACAAAGAAGGGTGATTTTTAGCAAATTCCTGAGCAAATGCTTCCCCTTCTGCCTTACGAATTTCCAGTTCTTCTCGATGATCGTAATAATAGGTCATTGCCGCATGAACCGAAGCTAGTGATAAATTATAATCTTTAGCAATATCTTCAATTGATTCTTCCAGGTTTAGATAGCAATTGACAATATCAATAACAGCTATCCTTGTTCCCGTAATGCAAGGTTTACCGAAGCGAATTTCGGGATTAATACTAATATGTTCTGTACTGACTTGTGTCATAATCATTTTTTGATTAGATATCCTTTTAATTCAATTATAACGGTTTTCAATTGGGTGTTGTACAAAGTGCGATCGCTCTTGTAGGGTGGGCAAATGGACATGATTCTTGATCAAATTGTCAAACTATCATTATTTGCCCACCCTACCACTAATAGGGTACGCCCTACGCAACAGTGGACAAGTGCGATCGCTTTTGTAGGGTGGGCAAATGGACATGATTCTTGATCAAATTGTCAAACTATCATTATTTGCCCACCCTACCACTAATAGTGCGATCGCTTTTGTAGGGTGGGCAAATGGACATGATTCTTGATCAAATTGTCAAACTATCATTATTTGCCCACCCTACTACTAATAGCGTACTTCGCGGCAGTTGTCGGGAACAGGGAACAGGGAACAGGGAACAGTGGACAAGTGCGATCGCTTTTGTAGGGTGGGCAAATGGACTAGATTTATGATCAAATTGTCAAACTATCATTATTTGCCCACCGGACCACTAATAGTGCGATCGCTTTTGTAGGGTGGGCAAATGGACTAGATTTATGATCAAATTGTCAAACTATCATTATTTGCCCACCGGACCACTAATAGTGCGATCGCTTTTGTAGGGTGGGCAAATGGACTAGATTTATGATCAAATTGTCAAACTATCATTATTTGCCCACCGGACCACTAATAGTGCGATCGCTTTTGTAGGGTGGGCAAATGGACTAGATTTATGATCAAATTGTCAAACTATCATTATTTGCCCACCGGACCACTAATAGGGTACGCCCTACGCAACAGTGCGATCGCTTTTGTAGCTTTTGTAGGGTGGGCAAATGGACTAGATTTATGATCAAATTGTCAAACTATCATTATTTGCCCACCCTACCCCTTTATGGTGATATTCCCTGCGTTACTGTATATCGACCTGATCCGAAAAAGTGGATTAATGGTAAAATAAGGAGATAGTGATGAAAACCCCGAAAAAATGTCCTAATTGTCAAGGATAATTGACCACCAAACAAGTTAAAAAACTCCTCAAAGGTGGGGTAAATACAGCCATTGTTCAAGTAGAAGCCGAAGTCTGTTTACATTGTGGTTAACGATTATATAACCCCAATGTAGTTAGACAATTTGCCCAGATTCGAACCAAACTTAAAAATCAAGAAACCAAAGACTTTGAATTAATCGGACAATCGTTTAGCGTCCGAGCGCCGCTCTTGTAGGGTGGGCAAATTAGCCATGATTTCTAATCAAACCGACAACCCCTTGAATTTTGCCCACCCTACCATTGAAAAATCCTAACTCAGTTTTGCCATTAGCCCTTGTAGGGTGGGCAAATTAGCCATGATTTCTAATCAAACCGACAACCCCTTGAATTTTGCCCACCCTACCATTGAAAAATCCTAACTCAGTTTTGCCATTAGCCCTTGTAGGGTGGGCAAATTAGCCATGATTTCTAATCAAACCGACAACCCCTTGAATTTTGCCCACCCTACCATTGAAAAATCCTAACTCAGTTTTGCCATTAGCCCTTGTAGGGTGGGCAAATTAGCCATGATTTCTAATCAAACCGACAACCCCTTGAATTTTGCCCACCCTACCATTGAAAAATCCTAACTCAGTTTTGCCATTAGGCAAAACTGAGATGCACCCACCCCCTTTGGCCGACTGCCTCCCCTGTGCCCTTGCTGCATCGCTTATTCAATGTTCGGTTTAGCTTGTCCATAGCCCATAAGCACCTCAAGTAGCGTGAGCCTAGGGCGTGTTTTCAAAGTTTTCCGCAAGATTTAGATCCCCCCCAGCCCCCCGCGCGGAAGGGGGGAGCCATACTCAAAGTCCCCCTTTTTTAAGGGGGATTTAGGGGGATCTCCGAGTTTGAAGACACGCCCTAGCCCATTAGCTGACAGCTGATCGCTGACGGCTGATAACTAAATGCTTACACTAAATTTAATTTTCGTTCCTTATATGAATATTTATTACTTTTTTTGAGATTGGCTTGTTAATAAAGTTTACATCCGCCATCTTGATCAATGATGTAGAATTTAGTTATGAATACAAACAAGAAAATTATACATCAAATTTTTCGGGATGGCGTTAGTCAGCGCGGACGCTTGCTAAGGGAACTCGAACCAGATTATGTTTCCGTAGATGAGCGCGATGTTTCTGATTTTCTCACCTTCGTACAAGAGTATGCCACAAAACTAAACTATTACGATGAGTCCAATCGGATAAATGGGGATTGGTCAAGTTTCTTTGGGGGAGATGTTGAGCAAATGGTTGCTTACATTAATAACCCGGAAAGTTTCGCAGACGAGCCATCGACACAAAGGCAATTAGCTCAACCTCATCTAGTTTTGTTGTTCACGTTTTTACAATTATTACGTTATCCTCAGCAACAGTTCAAGGCACTGACCCAAAGATATCTCGATTTTTACTATAAAGAGGTACTGCAGTTAAGGACAAAAGAGGAAGTTCCAGACAAGATTCATGTAATTTTTGAGCTGGCGCAAGGAGAAGAAGCCCATCTTATTAACAAGGGTACTTTGCTCAGTGCTGGACAAGATAGTGAAGGGGTTAATATTAACTATGCCACCGATGAAGATATAGTTGTTAATCAAGCTCAAGTAGCCAGCATCAAAACGTTATTTATAGACAAAAAATCTATTGGTTTAGAAGAAATTCATAATCAAGATAATAAGAGCGATCAAAGTTTTGAAAATATGCTGCGATGGGCGGTTGGCAGCCCCAACCAAGGAGACCAACTTCCTAAGATAAATGTTCAAGTTGATGGTCAAACTGTTGATGTTGATGTTGATATTAATTATCTCAAAGGAACTATTTATCAAGCGACTCAAGATAATCAACAAACAGATAATAACATAACCTCTTATATTACTTATATTACAGAACAATTATTTTTCCTCAACACAGACGATTTTAACTATTGCTTTGATATCCATGATAGGCAAATAAATAAAGCCCAAGCAGATAAAGAAGAACCTACAGAATTAGAATGGAACGAAGTTTATAAAATAATAGAAAAAGCCTACAGAAAAAAAATTACCATGGGGAGGCGTATAGCCTTAAAGGGAGAGCAAGAACAGTATGGTTTCGAGAGCATGATGAAATTGGCTCTTGGCAATCCTAATCCTGGTGATGATTTGCCGGAAATGCCTAATGGTTATACAACTCTCCAAGAGATATTTGATCATCTTACCCAAGAGCGAGTTATTAGATATGTCAAAGAAGAACTGTATCTGAGTGTGGCAGATTTCCGGAAGATTATGGAAATCCAAGCTACTACAGAAAATCCTAATTGGGAAGAAGTCTATCGCCTCGTTGAGAAAGCCCAAACCAAGAAAAGAAACTTTACTTACCCTCCTATTGGGAGAACGGAAATTAAGAATATCCATGCCAGTTCACTAGTTGACGCGGAAGAGGGACAAGCAACTATATCGCAACGTTTTAATACTTTTGGCAACATTACTCAAACCTCACAAAATTCCATCGGTTTTGCCGTTACTTCTCCCGTCTTGTTGTTGCAAGAAGGTACACGTAAGATTACCCTTACCTTCGCCTCTGAAGGAAACACTTTGAATCGGGATACTTTCCAAGAAATACTAAGTAGCGACCCTTTTGAGATTTACTTGAGTAGTGAAGCCCAATGGATACAACCTCAAGCTTTTGAAGCTAAAGTTGGCGATTTTATTGTAGAAGAACCACTAGTCTCTTATAGCATTGAAGAACTATCTCCCAGTCCTGCAGATGCTGACAATGGTAATTTTACCAGTGTTTCTTTGACTGCTGAAAAGAAAACATTTTCGGAAAGTCAGGTGGGGCAACTTCTGGTTTGGAATGATGGTTACATATTCCAGATTACAGGATTAGTTAGCAATAAAGAAGCTAATATACAGCAAATTGGTATCGGTAATTTCCCTCAAGAGGCTGTTAGTACTGACCAGATTAACCTCTATCGTAATTCTGCTATTTACCTCAACAGTTTACAGTTTCAGTTAACCCTCGATCCCACCCTACCTGCTATCTTGCCACCCCAACCAGATGAATCAACTTTTTTCCTGGACAGTCCCTATCCAGTGGTAAAAATTCTGTTGAAAGAAATATCATCAGCAGAAAATACCCAGGAAAAACTATATTACGATCAATTTAAATCGGTACGCTTAGAAAAAGTTAATATACAAGTCAAGGCTGAGAATATTCAAGATGTCCAACTGCGGAATGATAACTCAGTACTAAATCCCAAAATTACTTTTCAACCCTTTGGGAATAATCCTAAAGTAGGTTCGGGGTTTTACTTCGCTAATCGAGAAATTAGCACCAAAAAATTAGATAGTATTACCATTAATATCGAGTGGATGGGACTTCCTCAAGACTTTGCCACCCATTATGAGGTATACAAGAGCACCGATGTAATTACGGAGGAAATTACTAATGACAGCTTTAAAGCCAGTTTGAAACTTTTTAATAACCGAAGCGGTGTGAAGATTGAAAACTCCAAATCCATCTTTAACCAAAATCCAATTCACCTCAATTATCAAATTCCAGGCTATTCTCTCGACACTTCTTCCTATGAAACTGATACAGACGATCCTTTTGAACAAAGAAGGTATTTTCAACTGGAATTAGAAAGCCCAGATTTTGCATTTGCCCATGATTTATATCCAGTAGTATCAACTAAGGTGGCTTTGTCAACGGATAATGATATCAAATCCCTGCCAGTTTATCTCCCTTACACCCCGCAAGTTAAAGCCATCTCCCTCGACTATACCGCCTCAGAGGAGATTGACCTAAAAAACCCTCCAAATCCACCTCACTCTAGTCAAATCTTCCAACTTCATCCCTTTGGCTATGCCAATATCCAAACTCTCAATCAAGACAACCAATATTATCTCTTACCGAACTATCAAGAACAAGGCACTTTATACATTGGTATCCGTAATCTGCAACCACCCCAAAACATTTCCATCCTCTTCCAAATGATACCGGGGAGTGGCAATGGGGAACTAACTCCACCACAGATTCACTGGAGTTACTTGAGTGGTAATGCTTGGCAGGAATTTAAAGATACAGAGATGCTTTCCGATAGTACCAATGGGTTAGTCGATTCGGGTATTATCCGCTTGAGTATCCCGGAGGGAGCCACCAGTCAGCATAACCTATTACCCAGTGGTTTACATTGGTTACGAGCCAGCGTTACGGAAAATGCTGCTGCCATTCCTGATACTCTGGACATCAAAACCCAAGCTGTCAGGGCGACCTTTGTGAATCAGGGGAATGCAGCCGACCATTTAAGTAAACCCCTCGCAGCTAATTCCATTCAAGGATTTGTAACACGAGATCCCGCCATCAACACAGTACAACAGCCCTATAGTTCCTTTGGCGGTAAACCAAAAGAAGACAATCGCGCCTTCACCATCCGGGTGAGTGAAAGACTGCGCCATAAACAGAGGGCTATAACCGCCTGGGATTACGAACGTCTAGTATTGGAACATTTCCCCCAAATCTATAAGGTGAAATGTATCACCTCTGCTGCTGGCAACCACAATCCTGGTGATGCCAAGGTAACCGTGGTGGTAATTCCCGGCGTGGCGAATACTGCGCCTTTCTTTCCCCTCGAACCCAAAGCACCTTCCTACTTACTAAAGGAAATCCAGGTATACCTGCAAAACTATACCTCACCATTTGTGCAAATCGTGGTGAAAAATCCCCGCTACAAACCCATTCAATACAAAGTGGGTATCCGTTTTCGCGCTGGATCTGACCAGGGGAACTATCTCAAACAACTCAATGAAGATATTAAACGCTTTTTGTCCCCGTGGGCCTATGAAGAACAAGCAGACATTACCTTTGGTAGTTCAATCCATAATTCCTCAGTGATCCATTTTATTGAGAAAAGACCCTATGTAGATTATGTTGGCTATCTCAAATTAATTGAGCAAGTCGGCATTAAAGCTGGATCTGGCGGCAAGTCAGATATCTATTATCGGGTGATTCCGTCTAATCTCGCCCAGGTGCAACACCCGGATTCAATTTTGGTTTCTGCCCCTCAACATATTATCTACCTAATGGGCACAGAAAGTTCTTATGATGAAGATGATTTTGAGGGAATTGGTTATATGAGAATTTTTAATGATGATTTTGTTGTTAGTTAAAAGGAGTAAATATCATGGTTCAAAAGAAGAGAAGTCAACTAAAACAATTATTCGAGACAGGTAAAAAGCCTTCTCAACAGGATTTTGCCGACTTTATTGATTCCACCCTCAATATTAAAGATGATGGCATAGAAAACCCGGCTGGGGCAGATACTCCCCTCAAGATTACCGCCCCCCTCAAGATTACCGCCCAAGGTACGGATGATAAACTATTGGATTTTTATGCGGGTGATACGAAGACTTGGAGTATTAATCAAAAGCGTGATGGAAACAAGGTAGGTTTAAATATATCTCATTCTGCTTCTGGTGAAGTTAGCAAGAGCAAGCTTTTTATTGACAGCAGTAACGGGAATGTGGGACTGAGTATCGATCAGCCGACGGCGAAACTCCATATTCAGCAGACGTGTAATGAAGATGCTTTGCACATTTATGATGAGTTAAAGGATACGATTTTTCTGATTGATAAAGATGGCAAGGTGGGGATTGGGACGACCTGTCCAGATGCCAAGCTGGAAATTAAAGGAAATGAACCTGTCCTGAAGATTTGGGGGCAAAGTGAACAAGATAATCCAACCATTCAATTGGGAGAATCGACCGCAGCAAACGGGGGTTTTGACCTTAAGTACATTGGCAGTTCAGAAAAAAAATTATATATAGAAAGCTATAGCAACTGCGTTTCAAAAGGAAAACATTTAACCATTGTAAGTGAATCAGGCAATGTGGGGATTGGGACGACCTGTCCAGATGCAAAACTAGAAGTTAAAGGAAATTTAAAGCTAGAGTACGGAGTAGCGGTGAATGCATTTTCTTGTGATGGTACTCTCGAAGGTTGTAGCGATATGGCCATACCAACGGAAAAAGCAATTAAAACCTATGCCGATACTAAAGCACTTCTCCATGGTTGTGTGAGTGAGGATTTTTCAGCAAAAAATCTAACTGTAAATGGAGTAATTAAACCAAGTGCGGGTAATAAAAAAAACAACGGTATTTTCTTTACTAAAGAACCGGATTATGGTAGTAAAGATGCTGCCTGGATCAGGTATTACCGTTGTGGAAATTCAGGAGAAAATACGACACTGGAGATAGGAACATCTAATGATTGTGACGATCATATTGCCTTAATGCCTCGAAAGGGCAATGTGGGGATTGGGACGACAAATCCAAGGGCTAAACTCTCTATAAATGGCGGTTTGCACGTTGGTGGTGATTCCGATCCAGGGGATAAAAACCTACGGGTAGATGGCTGTACAACCACAAATGAATTATCTGTCTCAGGAAGTCTTAGCTTTGATACACCGACAATACAGATAATTAACATGTGTTATAATAATTACGGGATAGGGATACAGCATGGCACTCAATATTTCCGCACTGACAATAATTTTGCTTGGTACAAAGGTGGTACTCATGATAACAATGAACTGAACCCTGGTACTGACGGAATAGTACAGATGGTTATCAAAGATTGCCATGTGGGGATTGGGACGATAGATCCAGGGGCAAAACTAGAAGTGAAGGGCAATCTCAAGCTACTAAAGGGAGTAGCGGTGAATGAATTTTCTTGTGATGGTAGTCTCGAAGATAATAGCGATTGTGCAATACCAACGGAGAAAGCAATTAAAACCTATGCCGATACTAAAGCGCTTCTCCATGGTTCTGTGAATCAGGATTTTTCAGCAAAAAACCTAACTGTAAATGGAGCGATACAACTAAGTTGTGGTGATGCTGCCTGGATCAGATATTACGGTCGAGGAGGTGAACGAGAAGCAAAGACACTGGAGATTGGAACATCTAATCATTGTCACGATCATATTGTTTTAATGCCTGGAAAAGGCAATGTGGGGATTGGGACAAGCAATCCAACTCACAAGTTTCATGTCCTAGCATCAGATGCAGTAGGCTTATTTCAATCTTGCACTAACCTAGCCTTCTTAGAACTTTCCACCAACGAAGGATTGAATAATCGGGTAGAAATTGCCAATAAACCTGGTGGGCGATTGAGCTTTTCTACAGCAGAAGCGTGTGATGTATTCAACGTCACCAAAGATGGTAATGTGGGGATTGGGACGACAAATCCAGGGGCAAAACTAGAAGTGAAGGGCAATCTCAAGCTACAACAGGGAGTAGCGGTGAATGAATTTTCTTGTGATTGTACTCTCGAAGGTAATAGCGATTGTGCAATACCAACGGAGAAAGCAATTAAAACCTATGTAGACACAAAAACACGTTTTTCTGGTTCTCAGAGTCAGGAGCTTTCAGTAAAAAACCTAACTGTAACTGGAGCGATACAACTAAGTTGTGGTGATGCTGCCTGGATCAGATATTACCGTCGAGGATGCGAACCAGAGGCAAAGACACTGGAGATTGGAACATCTAATCATTGTCACGATCATATTGCCTTAATGCCTGGAAAGGGCAATGTGGGGATTGGTACGGATAGTCCAGAGGCAAAGCTGGATGTGTCAGGACAAATTAAAGGTGGCGGGGTTTTGGCTGGAATATGGGCAGCCCAACCAGATACTGATGTTTCTATCACATCCACGGGGTGGGAATATGTTTCCGATACATCAGTTACTTTCACCCTAGATAGAAAAGCAATAATTTTTTGTACCTATTCCATTAATGTCCAACCAGAGGGGAATTGTAAAGGTCGTAATCTCGTTGCAACAAGGCTAGTCGTGGACGGTAATGGCTGTCCCCAATCTGGTTCGCACTTTCAAGCCCATAGCTCTAATCATCCTAATGTGAATTTGAATGGCAATGTCGTCTTGCCGCTTGGGACAGGTGAGCATACCGTTAAGCTCCAGTCGAAGAAAGTTGGCGACAATGTGGCAAGGTGGACTAGCAACCCATCATGCCTAGATGGCTTCGGTGGCGGAAGAACACTTGTGGTCATGGCATTTTACTTACCAATAATAGGTGTTTAGTGCGATCGCCGATCTTGTAGGGTGCGTTACGCTACCGCTAACGCACCATCTCCAAATTTCAACCGAACCTGAATCTAAAAGTTAAAGGAACATCAAACAACAACTGTAGCGTAACGCACCATCTCCAAATTTCAACCGAACCTGAATCTAAAAGCCAAAGGAACATGAAACAACAACTGGAGAAACGTCTAGCCGAACTCAAAACAGTTGGTAGGCACTGCCCACCCTACATGAACCAAGTGATATCGCTCATGCTATAATCAAAACACCTAATAGTAAACGAGGAAAATTGTAATGAAAAATAAAGTCATAGATGTGACAGATCTAAGTCCGAAACAGATTGCTATGCTTGAAGAAATTATTGCTGCTTTGAAGGCGGTTTCTCAACAGAATAGTTTTTCACAAGATATAAGTAAAAAAGAATACAAAGAGAAAGAAGACTTGAAGCAACTTCATCAAGAGTTTGATTGGTTGGTTGCTGACCTTGGTGTAAAAGAACCACTTACTAGAAGTAATGTCTATGGCATCGAATAATAAAATAAAACGGTATTTAGACACTAACATTCTGGTATATTCAATTGATTTAAGTAAGGATAATAGGCAAAAACATCGGGCAGCTTTAGAAATTTTAAGACCTAGTCAAAGAGAAGTTATCTGTCTGTCTTCTCAGGTAATTGCCGAGTTTTATGCTGTTGTTACCAGTTCCAAATCTGTAGCCAATCCTCTGACTACTCAAGAGACAATAATGCGGATTGAAAGATTTATGCAAATGCCCAATATAGAACTTCTCTCCATGTCAGATAATATCTTTAAGGAATGGTTTGAATTGCTCAAAATAAACCCTGTAAAGGGGGCTAGAGTATTTGATTTAATGCACCTGGCAATTATGATATCCCATGGAGTAACCAGTATTTATACGTTTAATGAAGATGATTTTAATTGGCATCCTGAAATTGAGGTGATTGTGCCAAGTTATTAAATAATGTTCGTAAAACCTTACTCCCCATCCAAGGAGCAATTCCAAAAGAGCCATCTTTAATCAGAGTAGAGCAATGATTACCTTAGCTAAATGGTCAATTGAAGACTATCATCACATGATTGCAGCAGGTATCCTCAGTGACCGTCATGTGGAATTACTAGAAGGGCAAATTATTGAAATGTCACCAGAGGGACCATTGCATCGGAAAATCAACGATTCTATCGCAGACTATTTACGGGAAAAGCTCCGGGGACGCGCTAAAATCTACGAAGCACATCCGGTTTCCCTTCCTGATTCAGAACCTGAACCAGATATTGCTGTTGTTAAATTGCCAGTTTCATTGTATGACAATCGTCACCCTTCTGCCGAAGAAATTTACTTATTGATAGAAATATCTGACACTACCTTGGAAAAAGACTTAGAACAGAAGCGAATTGCCTATGCTCGTGCTGGTATATTAGAATACTGGGTTGTAGATTTAAAAGCTCAACAACTAATCGTGTTTCAGCAACCATCAGGGGATAGTTATCAAATCAAACAAACCAAAGCCTATGGAACTTTATATCCAGTTGCTTTTCCCCATATTGAAGTGTCAGTGGAAAAGTTATTATCAAAAACTATCTGAAATATAGCAATTCTCATAGCTATGAGATATACAATTTATGGATTGTAGGGAACAGGGAACAGGGAACAGGGAACAGGGAAGACAGAAGAGGGAATAGGGAAGAGGGATGCGCTGCACCAAAACAGGGAATCAACGTCAAATAAGACTGTACCTCATAACTGCGAGAAACGCTATAATATACTATAGCGGTTTTAATAGTAACGAAGTACAGAGGATTTTTTCCCACTTCCGACTTCCCTCTTCTTTCTTCCCTACTCCCTACTCCCTACTCCCTACTCCCTAAAACCCAATAATTTGCACCTCACCCAATTTAAAACTGCTGTATTGTAACCCATCCTCGTCAACAAGGAACATGAAAGAACAACTAGAAAAACGCCTAACCCAACTCAAAGCAGAATTTGAATCAGGACAAAAAGTCCTCGCAGATTTAGAAGCCAAACAAGCAAATGTCCGTGAAACCTTACTCCGCATCCAAGGAGCAATTCAGGTATTAGAAGAAGAGCTAACTAAACAGAATAGTGCTGCATCTGAACCAGAAACGGTGGAGGTTTTAGAAACGGAAGCAATTGAGAATTAAGAGAAATCTTGTGGAAGTAAACAAGCATAAACTATCTTTCCCCAATCACCATGACTGAAAACCTTACCATCTCCAACGCCCCCCCAGAAAATCCTGGCATGAATTTCGCCTTATTGCGACAAGAAGGAATCAAGCACATCGAACGCCTAGGGGGGAAACTGTGGACAGACTACAATACCCACGATCCCGGTATTACTATCCTAGAACAACTTTGCTATGCCATCACGGATTTAAGCTATCGCCTTGACTTCGAGATGAAAGACTTGCTTGCGCCTGCTCCTGGAGAAAATAGGAAACAGTTTTTCACAGCCAGAGAAATCCTCACCGTTAATCCCCTCACAATTAATGATTATCGCAAACTGCTAATCGACATTGATGGTGTTAAAAATGCATGGGTTAAACCCATTAAGAATTCACAACCCCCAATTTATTACGATTCCCTTCTTCATACCTTAACTTTTGAAGCTTCTAAACGCACTCAGCAAGTCAACTTAAATGGACTTTATCGGGTACTAATCGAAAAAGAAAAAAATGTCTCTGACGAAGCGAGTCTCATCGAAAAAGTAAAATCTAAACTTAATCAGCATCGAAATTTGTGTGAAGATTTTGCTTCAGTCGAAATTTTACCCATTGAAGAAATCACCATCAAAGCCGAGATGGATATTGAAGAAGGCTTCAATGTGAATGAATTAATGGCACAGATATATTTGTGCTTAGATAACTTTATTTCTCCTAACCTACAATTTTTCACCTTAAAAGAACTACTGAATCAAGGTAAAAAGCCTGAAGCTATTTTTGATGGTGTTCCCCTGGAACATGGCTTCATTGACGATGAAAAACTTGATAGTTTTATCAAGAAAGACCAACTGCACACCTCTGACATAATTCGGATTATTTTAGATATTCCAGGGATAAAAACTGTTAGAATAATTACTATTTCAAGCGACAAGTCATCAGAATCAGAAGAATGGGCGTTAGCATTAGATCCTAATCTAACACCCCAACTCAAAGATATAGATGGCTTGACAAGTAACATTACCTTTTATAAAGGACAAATTCCGTGCAATCCGAACCTGGCTAAAGCTAAAACTAATCTGGAATCATTACAACAAAAAAATACCCAAACACCATCAACTACACAAACAAAAGATATCCCCATCCCAGTGGGACAATACCGAGAATTATCTGACTATGAATCAATTCAAAACGATTTTCCTGCTACTTACGGTATTGGAGAAATAGGTTTACCGGCTTCTGCATCCCCCAAACGCAAGGCTCAAGCCAAGCAGCTACAAGCTTATTTAATGTTTTTTGACCAACTTTTAGCTAACTATTTTGCTCAATTAGAACACACTAAAGATTTATTTTATTTTCAAACTAAGAACAAGACAACCTACTTTTACCAGGAACTTTATAGCATTCCAGGTGCGCCAGAAATCCTCAACTTTGAGCAAAATTCACCAGAAGATCAATGGAATGATATTGATAAGATAAGAAAAAACCGTTTCCTAGATCATTTAATGGCACAGTTTTGTGAAAAGTTCACAGATTATTCTTTACTTTTCTATGATTTAATCCTGAAGGAAAAGCTGATTGATGATAAGCTGATTGATGATAAGCTGATTGATGATAAGCTGATTGATGATAAAATTAATTTCTTACAGAACTATCCCCAAATTAGCGCCGGAAGGGGTAAAGCCTTTAATTACACTGATCCCAGTCAGGTTTGGGATACAGAAAACGTATCGGGACTAAAACAAAGAATTTGTAGTTTACTAGGAATTCCTTACCATCGAAAAACTTTGGCTCTCTGCAATGAATCGGATGAAACCGAAGGTTTCCATATAGTCGAACATATTTTACTTCGTCCTCGCAGCAGTAACGACCCCGACTCAGACGAGAATTTTTCAGAATTTAAATCAAACACAGATTCAAACACAGATTCAAACACAATAGATCCTTACTCTTTCCAAATCAGTTTTGTATTCCCGGATTGGCTGCCTCGCTTTCAAAAAGAAAACTTTAAACAGCTAATTGATAACATTATCATTGCCGAAATACCCGCCCATATAACTCCTTATTGCCACTGGTTAGACAAACCTAATATGATAAAATTTGAAAATGCCTACCAGCTCTGGCTAAATACAAAAATGGATAAAAATTCAACTAATAACCTGATCGAATTTTTGGTAAATGGTAGTATTTCAACTCTACCATTTAATGTTTTAGGATATATGACTATCGGCACAGATTTTGAAGTTATTTGTTAAAGCCTTTGGAAGTGAACCAACAACGACATATTATCAAAAAACAGATTATAGAACTTAATTTAAGTTCACAGCAAGGTGCTTTTGAACTGCAAAATGAGGTAAATAGACTATATCGCTATAAAGTCCTCCCCCTGATTGATAATTTATTTAATCAGTTCAGCGATTTAGATACAATACATCGAATTAATACCCTAGAAATAGACCTAGGCAATATCGATATCAATAATCTAGAACAGGAATTGATTGACAAAATTATAGCACAAATTCAACAGCAATTAGAAGAACAAATTAGCCACTCAAGTTCCAGTTTGTCAACACAGCCACAACCTAAGACTGAGTTGGGTGAGTCTTCACCACTGCTTGCTAGAACAGAGGGAGAGACGGGGGAAAATATAGAAGTAAATAAAATTACCTCTGTAAGTTCAACGAGCTATCAAAGACTATCTGATCAAATTGGCAAATCAGAGATTGCTAGTAAAAGAGCTTTACAACTAGAGATTTTTAGCTACTTTATTCAAACAGGGATGCTACCCTGGTGGGCAGAAAACTTAAGCAAACAAGAGCTAGAAGACTATTGCGATCGCCTGATCACCAATTCGCCAAATCAGGTAAAGCCTATTGTTCAGCAAAGCTTAAAAAATCCCAAGCATTTGCAGCGCCTTATTTACCAATTTTCCGATTCAATACTCCTCAAAATAGCCGGATTGTTTACTGGGGATTCAGTCCCGTTTATTGCCGACTATAATACAGACATAAAACCGGTCTTGGCACAGCTAGAGCAGACGAGAAATATTCCGGAAGCCAAATTGAGATTGGAGATATGGCAAGGATTATTCTTGAGTATCTCCTCAGATAGTAAGACTCAAGTAGATAAGTTCAAGTTAATCCAAGACAATTTATTACATATTGCCACCAGTAATCGGATTAACTATCCTGAGTTTTTAAAGAATATTGTTACCAAGATAGAGCATCTAGTCAGAGAAGAAAAAGGATTTAAAAGCACACTTCCAGAAATCTTAGATAAAATCCAAATCCCTGGCCAAGATGCACAGTTGATTAGAGCAGAAAAAAGAGCTTCACAACTAGAGATTTTTAGCAACTTTATTCAAACAGGTATACTCTCCGAAAACTTAAGTAAACAACAACTAGAACAATATTGCGATCGCCTGATCACCAATTCCCCAAATCAGGTCAAGTCTATTGTTGAGCAAAGCTTAAAGAATCCCAAGCAATTCCAGCGCCTTATTTACCAATTTTCCGATTCAATACTCCTAAAAATAGCCGGATTGTTTACTGGGGATTTAGTCCCGTTTATTGCCGACTATAATACAGACATAAAATCGGTCTTGGAACAGCTAGAGCAGACGAGAAATATTCCAAAAGCCAAATTGAGATTGGAGAGATGGCAAGGATTATTGTTGAGTCTATCCTCAGATAGTAATACTCAAGTAGATAAGCTCAGATTAATCGAAGCTAACTTATTACATATTACCAGCAGTAATAACATTAACTATCCTGAGTTTTTAACTAGTCTTGTTACCAAGATAGAGCATCTAGTCAGAGAAGGAAAAGGATTTAAAAGTCAACTGACAGAAATCTTAGATAGAATCCAAATCCCCAGCCAAGAGACACAGTTGATTAGAGCAGAAGAAAAAGCTTCACAACTACAGATTTTTAGCGACTTTATCCAAACCGGTATACTCCCCGAAAACTTAAGTAAACAAGAATTAGAACAATATTGCGATCGCCTGATCAGCAATTCCCCAAATCAGATCAAGTCTCTTGTTCAGCAAAGCTTAAAAAATCCCAAGCACTTGCAGCGCCTTATTTACCAATTTTCCGATTCAACACTCCTCAAAATAGCCGGATTATTTACTGGGGATTTAGTCCCGTTTATTGCCGACTATAATACAGACATAAAACCGGTCTTGGAACAGCTAGAGCAGACCAGAAATATTCCGGCAGCCAAATTGAGATTGGAGATATGGCAAGGAATACTTTTCAGTATCTCCTCAGAGAGTAAGACTCAAGTAGATAAGCTCAGATTAATCGAAGCTAACTTATTACATATTACCAGCAGTAATAACATTAACTATCCTGAGTTTTTAACTAATCTTGTTGCCAAGATAAAGCATCTAGTCAGACAAGGAAAAGGATTTAAAAGCAGACTTCCAGAAATCTTATATAGAATCGAAATCCCTAGCCAAGAGACACAGTTTATTAAAGAAAGGGAACAACTGGAACACCTATTAAGGGAATTGCAACACCTTGATTTAAATAGCCAGATATTACCCCAACATAAACAGCAAATTAATCAACTTAAGACTGAAATAGAAATATTACTAAATGAAATCAATAATTCTGCCCAAGTCCAAAGGTCATCAGACCTGATTACACGCTTCAAACAACTACAGAAAACTTGTCAAACTCTTAAACTCAACATCCAACAAGAACTCAAGTCCAACCAAACCAGAATTCCAGATGTTGTCAATACTTTTAGTGACTCTGATGAAATCTACATTTACAATGCAGGATTAATTTTGCTATGGCCATTTCTGACTCGCTTCTTTGTCAAAATAGGATTGGTACAAGATAAGATTTTTATTAATACCACATCTGCTGAACGAGCAGCCCTTTTACTCCAGTATTTAGTTGATAACTCAACAGAAATACCAGAACACATTTTACCTCTTAATAAAATACTATGCGGTATAGAGTTATTAGAACCTATAGACACCAATTTAGAAATCACCGAACAAGAACGAGCAGAATCTGAAAATTTGTTATCTGCTGTGATTCAAAATTGGTCTATTTTGAAAAATACATCAATAGAAGGATTTAGAACAGCTTTTTTGCAGAGAAACGGTATTGTGAGAATTCGTGATGGTAGTTGGCTGCTACAGGTTGAACGTGAAACCTACGATATTTTACTAGATAGAATTCCTTGGAGCATACGAGTTGTCAAGCTGCCGTGGATGGATAATATTTTATATGTAGAGTGGTAAGCTGTAGGGAACAGGGAACAGGGAACAGGGAACAGGGAACAGGGAATAGGTAATAGGTAATAACCAATTTAAATGCGCTACAGCTTAGCAGGGTAGTTAATATCAAAAAAATTAGCATTCAGCTAATAGCTGAATGCTTAAAAATATGACTAACTTTTAATTTTTATCAATCAACCTTCAACCTTCAACCAAATAACCTTCAACCAAATAACCTTTAACCTTCAACCAAATAACCTTGGCCTTTCGGCCACGCTACGCGAACAACCTTCAACCTTCAACCTTGGCCTTTCGGCCACGCTACGCGAACAACCTCTTAACCCTCAATCCCCAGTAATCGACAAACCATCAACCCAAATTTTTGGACACACTCCACCAGAGGTCAACTCAGGCTCTTTTTCCACATAAATAATGGATTTCAGCAGTTCCCGAAAATCTCCGGCTACCGTTGCGGAATCAATACTAGTTAATTCTCCCTTATTCACCATCCAACCATCAAAGGGTAGAGAAAAGGAACCTTCGAGTGCTTTAACTCCCGCATGAAGCGCATTCACCTCATCAATCCAAATCACATTTTCAGCCTGGTCTAAGCTGTACTCTTGTTCAGCAGATTGACCAGGAAAAACATGATAGAAATTAGGGCTAACTGTAACTTTTGCCCCCATATTGGCATGACCTGTTGGTTTAGCATTCAGGCGTTTCGCGGTGCCAGCACTGTGCAGAAAATTGCTTAACACCCCTTCTGTAATTATCGGTACTCGACGAGTAGGTGTTCCTTCTCCATCAAAATAGACCGGTGCCACATTCTTTGGATGTAGCTCATCATCACAAACAGAAAGCAGAGGAGAAGCAATTGGAGTACCTAGAGACTCGGGAGTCGAGAGGCTTTGCTTGTCTAGAATATTCTGAGCATTAAATAAATTAGAAAAAGCATTCAGTAGACTCAGGAAAGCTTCGGGAGAGAATACTACCCGATATTTCCCGGACTTAACTTTCTCATAGTTCAAGTGACTGATGGTTTTCTCAGCAGCTTTTTGCAGACAAGTCTGAATATCCAGAGTTTCCAAACCTTGACTAATCTTATAGGCACCAGCACTACGGGGCTTTTTCCCTTCTTCCTCAGTTTTGGTATAAAGATAAATGGAAGCAGAGGAGCTAGCTTGCTGGCGCAATGCCCCATCACTATTGAGATAAAAGCGCTCAACATCCCGTTGAGATAGTCCATTGTAAGGAACTCCGGCAATAGCAGAGTGAGCCTCCAGTAACTTTTTCTCTGAATCCAGTAGGGTTTCTACTAATTTAGATACTGGCTGTTGAGGCACTTGATTATTGGGAATCTCTGGAATCGATACTGTTGATTCAGGGCTAAAGTCTGGGGCGTTTTCCTTCACCCCAAAACTACTCGCCTCATAAGCGGTTTTTAAGGCTAGTTCCAACCCAGTTGGGTTGGTATCGGTAGTTGAAGTAATGCCTACTTTCTGGTCTTGATTCCAAACCCGTACAGTTACACCAGAGCGATTAGATGCCTCAACCTGTTTTGGCTCACCCTGGTCTACTTGAACACCAGCTTCATCCACTGCAGAGCCATAAATATCGAATTTTTCAATTCCCAGGCGTTTAGCGATCGCAATCGCCGAATCAGCTATCTCATTAATCTTGGTCATCTTATGTTTAGATTGTGAATGTTTGATTAACAAAAAAAAAAAGAGCCATGATATCAAATCCGGTTAATCACTTCGGATGTAAGCTATCAGCTATCAGCTATCAGCGAACAGCGATTAGCGCTACGCGCACGCTACTTGAGGTGCTAGCAGGCGGTTTAACTGCACGGGGTCGGATGAGTAAAACGAGCAGGGATTTTCAACCAGCCCTACCAGCACCCCCCAGCTGGTTTACTACCGACCGTGGATTAGCTGACGGCTGATGACTGTTCGCGCAGCGTGCGCGTAGCGCATTAGCTGAATGCTTACGATAAGTCTTCAACCGGAGATGATAGTTTAACACTAGTCCCAAAGCCTGGCTGCTGGGGTAAATTACCGTCCACCAACAGTAATCGAATCTACCTTGATATGAGGCTGACCCACAGTTACATAAACACTGCCGCTAATGGAACCACAGAAACCAGCGGCTAATCCTAAGTCTTTGGAACACATGGAAATCTTATTCATAATTTCCTTAGCTTCCCCAATCAGAATTGCCCCTTTCAGCGGTTTAGTGACTTTGCCATTTTCAATCAAATAGGCTTCATCGACACCAAAGTTAAATTCTCCAGTAGCACCAACACTACCACCGCCCATCCGCTTGCAGTAAATACCTTTATCGATAGACGCAAATAAATCCTCTACCTCGTAATCACCAGGAGCGATGTAGGTATTGCGCATCCGTGAAGCAGCAGCATAGGCATAATTCTGACGGCGTCCACTACCTGTTCTGGGGTGTCCAGTCAGCTGAGACCCTGCCCGGTCGGCGATAAAATTCTTCAGTATGCCATTTTCTATCAACAGAGTTCTTTGGGCTGGCATGCCCTCATCATCCATATCAATGGTTCCAAAGGCATTGTCAGATAACCCTTCATCCCAGGCGGTAAGGCTTTCGTTAGCAATCTTCTCACCTTTTTTGTCAGCAAACGGAGTAGTTTTCCGCTCAATCTGGGTCGTTTCCAATAGGTGTCCACAGGCTTCATGGAAAATTACCCCACCAAAGGAATTGGCCATGATAATCGGGTAAGTACCAGACTCTACGTAATCGGCATAGAGCATCTTACCAGCGGATTCAGCAACTTCCTCTGCAGTACCATTATAATCCCAGGCTCTTAGAAACTCTGGGTTACCGGTACTACCAGCACGCTTGCCAATCGAAGAGCGATGGTCGCCATCAGCACATAGTAGGTTATATCCCACAGACTGAGTTAAACGAATATCTCTGGCAAAGGTGCCATCACTAGCTGCCACCATAACTTCCTGCCAATCCCGGAAATAAACAGCCCGTCGGGATTGGACATGGCTAGCCTTGCGCTGGAGTGCCCCATTGGCATCCAGGAGTACTTCTCCCATTTCTGCCATGGAACTGCAACCGGATAGCCAAGTGTCTTTGCCTTTAGCAGTAGCGTAATCCCGCAACAGTTCCAGGTTAGTTTCTGGGATAAAGGCATTAGGGGTAGGTAATTCCAGCCCTTGAATAGACAGGGCTTTCTCCAAAGCCGCTTTTAGACCCGAAAAGGATAGGTCATTAGTGCTAACATAGCAATCTGACTTACCCCGAAATACTCGGATACCAGCACCAGAGGTAAGGCGGGGAGAAATGCTAGTAATGGCATCATCTTCCGCAAGACAGCTGATGTAGTTGACCCGTTCTAGGAAAAACTCAATGAAATCAGCACCAGCTGCTCGTCCTAATCCCAGGAGAGTGGAAAGGGGAGCTCTCCAGCTTTCATCAAAGCTTGAGGATGTGGATTGGTATTCCAGAGTAGGTAGTTCTTTGGATAGAAGTAGGGTTGGGGGCATAGATAATTTCCTTATCCTTTGGATATATATCCTTTTGATGATGGGTTTTATATCTGCCAGTCTAGCAAAATCCTCAAAAGTTGGTTGAATCTGGTTCCATACTATGGGGGATGAGCTTTGTTGATTTAAAATTATTTATCTATTACTTAATTTAAGATTAGTTTTATGAAGACTAAAGGATTTCACCATGTAGCGATTATTTGCTCAGATTATGAAAAATCGAAACAGTTTTATGTGGATATTTTAGGCTTTTCAATTATTGAAGAAACCTTCCGATCTGCTAGAAATTCTTATAAATTGGATTTACAAGTGGGTGATGGCGATAGGATTGAGTTATTTTCGTTTCCTAATCCCCCTGAACGAGTTAGTCATCCAGAAGCTTGCGGATTGAGACATTTAGCATTTAAAGTAGATGATATTCAAGCGTCGGTTAATTATCTCAAATCCAAGGGGTTGGATGTAGAAATAATTAGAATTGATGAGCATACTGGGAAGCGATTTACCTTTTTTAAAGACCCGGATGGATTACCCTTAGAAATGTATGAAAGTTAAATAGAATAGGGAATAGGGAATAGGGAATAGGGAACAGGGAACAGGGAGCAGGGAGCAGGGAAGTCAGAAGAGGAACCCACCCCTAGGGTCTGTCTTCAAACTCGGAGATCCCCCTAAATCCCCCTTAAAAAAGGGGGACTTTGAGTATGGCTCCCCCCTTCCGCGCGGGGGGCTGGGGGGGATCATAATCTTGCGGAAAACTTTGAAAACACGCCCTAACCCCTCCCAGGAGGGGAAGTTAAAATATTGTATAATTTGCTAAGAATTAAAATTTGAAAGGAAACTAAATAAAATGTCTTGGGATAGCTACATCGATAATCTAATTGCACAATCTAAAGACGCTAATGGAACTGTTCATGTTGATCGAGCTAGTATCATAGGTCTTGATGGTGGTGCTAAGTGGACGACAGATGCTCATCCTCATGCCTTAAAGCTCAATTCTGATGAAAGCACAAACATAGCTAAGATTTTTAAGTCAAAGGATTTCACGGGATTCATGACAGGAGGTATATCGATTGAGGGGCAAAAGTATCAATTTTTGCGAGAGGAAGATGGCAAAGTTGTTTATGGAAAACAGAAAGATTTCGGAGCTGTTACTCTCCAGGCCAGCAAAACGGCTATCGTTATTGGTCACTGTCCAGAAGGTGGCCAACAAGGAAATGCCAATAAGGCAGTTGCAGTTATCGCAGAGTATTTAGAAGGTATGAACATGTAACGGTGGATAATGATGTCGCAAAATAAGAAGTGGGATAGATTAGTGATTAATAACAAGTGATTAGTAACAAGTGATTAGTAACAAGTGATTAGTAACAAACAAAGGAAGTATAGCAGTTTTTAGCCTAATGAGGTACACATAATTTTTTACTTCTTCCCTCTTTTGACTTTACTGCTCCCTGCTCCCTGCTCCCTGCTCCCTGCTCCCTGTTCCCTGTTCCCTGTTCCCTGTTCCCTGTTCCCTAAAATCCAAAAACTCCTTACTAGCTTGAAAACTGCTATAGAGTACAGCAATGACTCAAATAAGTAATCTATATTATCTGTATGATGTTGATAATGAAAAATGGTTATTAGAAACCCTGAAACTCCTAAAAGAAAAACGACTAGAAAATCTCGACTTAGAGCATTTAATTGAGGAATTAGAAGGATTGGGACGTCGAGATAAATTAACAGTTGAAAGTTTTTTAGAACAAATTATACGACATTTATTACTCCTGAACTATTGGCAAGACCAATATGACTATAACGCCAATCATTGGCAAGCGGAAATTATGAGTTTTAGAACCCAACTTGAGGAGTATTTAACTCAAAACCTCCGAAATCATTTACAAGAGAATCAAGCCAAAGTTTATCAAAAAGCTTTAAAATATGTCAGAAAAAAAACCGGTATGATGATTCAATTTCCTGAAGACTGTCCCTATGCTCTCGAACAATTATTAGATCAAGATTGGCTCCCTTGAAAAGCTGATATTTAAGCAGTAAGCGGTCAGCGGTCAGCGGTCAGCGGTCAGTGGTCAGTGGTCAGTGGTCAGCCGTCAGTGGTCAGCCGTCAGCCGTTTGCCTTTGGCTGTTCCCGTAGCGTCGGTGGCACAGGCTTCTAGCCTGTGATCTAGCCCATAAGCTGAAAACTGATAGCTGAAAACTGATCGCTGATCGCTGATCGCTGATCGCTGAAAACTGATAGCTGATAGCTGATAGCTGAATACTTACTAAACTACTACCATAATTATGACGGCGAAGGCATGGGTACCTCCTTAACAGTTGGGATCTTTTCTAAAGTCAATCGGGCAGTAGTGGTAGTCCCTGAACCAGATAGTCGCTTAAGGAGTTTGGGTTTCGGGTCGTGGATCAGGCAGATAATCCGGTCTTCTGGTTGCCAAGGTTCTCCAGCTCGCACTACCTGTAGCTGATTCTGCCGTTCTCTCAACAGCGGTACTACCTTTCCGGAATCAATCAGTGCTTGTAGATAGGTCTGTTGATAGGTAAACCCAATATTTTCAAGCACAGTTTCCACCAACTTTACTTCCCCTTCGCTCACATACTGGTTCCAAACCTTTAGAGGCAGATCAAAGGTCAGAGCAGGTTGAACATTATTGGGGGTGGAGTTCAAGCTTTGGGCATCTTTAGGTAATACTGCCAACACTCGCGGTGGCTCAAACTCTTCATAAGCCCGTTGAGCCAACACAAAGTTAACCTCACCATTTTTGGTCATTGCCAGGAAGGTGCCCATGGAGTCCAATCCTGCTTCTTCCAAAACCTCGACATCCATAGCATTACTCAAGAACGCCTGTAAATTTTCCTCTAGTGCCTCCTTGACTGCTTCGGCGCTAGTATCAATAAGTACCACAGACTCATCCTGGTCTTGGAACAGACGAGCAATCAGGCGAGCCAAAGGATTCGATCCCACAATCACAGCACCTTTGGCATTGGTGGCGGTGACTCCCAACAGATTTGCCACCACTTGAGCCGTTAGCCCTTGGATAAACACGGTCATAATAATGGTTAGGAATACCATGGCTTTGACAGTATCCCCTCCACTTATCCCCTCTTGGGCTAGCAAAATAGCAAACAAGGAAGCTACGGATGCTGAAACAATGCCCTTGGGTCCAATCCAACTGACAAATAGCTTCTGACGCCAGTTCAGGGAACTATTCCAAGTACAAACCCAGATATTGACGGGTCGCACTACTAACATCAGGGCTAATACAGTCAACAAACCGCCCCATCCTAGCCCTAGGATACTGGCCAAGGACAGGTCTGCTGCCAGAAGAATAAATAAAACAGATACTGCCAATATTGTCAACTGACCTTGAAACCGACGCAACTGACGCAACTGAGGTGTAGCAGTGGAACTCAAAACAATTCCCGCCACTACTGCAGTCATCAATCCGGACTCGTCCTGGAGATATTGGGCAATCCCATACAAGTCCCATACCCCTGCTAGCACTACCAGAATTTTCAGGTTTTCATCAAGAAAATCAGCTTTTCTGAGGAACCAGCTCAACACCCAGCCTCCTGATCCACCAATGGCAGCACCAATGCCGAGACGAATCAGTAAACCGCTGATTAGTTTTACCAGATCCGTATCACCATTTAATACTACATCTAGCACCAAGACTGCTGTAATCGCTCCCACTGGGTCAATCAGAACCCCTTCTCCTTCGAGTAAAGTAGCGACTTGTCGATCAACCCGTACTTGTTTGAGCAACGGACCAATCACAGTCGGACCGGTGACCACCACTAGGGCAGAATACAGAAACGCTAAGTTCCAAGGGAATTCACCCAAGAAATGAGCTGCGATCGCACCTCCAACTAAAGCAATAACTGTACCGATAGTCACCAAGTTCCGCAGACTATCTGACATTTTACTCAGGGAACGCAGGTCAAGATTTAGCCCTCCTTCAAACAAAATTAATGCCACAAACAAAGAGACTATTGCTTCTAGACCATCCCCTAACTGTTCGGGAATGACCAAACCCAGACCATCACGTCCGACCAATATACCTAACAGTAGCAAGAACACAATGCCAGGGACTCTCAAGTATTTGCCCAGCACCTGAGCACTGATACCTGCCATAACCGTCAGCACCATCAGTGCTGTAATATCAAAAGGCGCTTCCATAGATTTGATATGTTCTCACGGAGGAATATCTCGACCGCCATTCTAGCTTGCCCGGTGAGATTCGCTCTACCTGTTTTTCCGTTGCTTCAGCATGGGATGATCAGATAACTGAAGTACTGAGCTAGTAAGGTTTTGCATCTATTTCACTAGCTTTGAGGTGATTCATCAACGGTATTATGGTAAGCATTCAGCTATCAGCAGTCAGCCTTCAGCTAATCAACGGGAGATAGTAAACAAGCATCGGGGGTGCTGATACGAGTGGTTGAAAATCCCTGCTAGTTTTAGTACTCCGACCCCATGCAGTTATAGCGCCTGATACGCGACACGCTGATAGCACCTCAAGTAGCATCTCAAGTAGCGCATTAGCACCTCAAGTAGCATCTCAAGTAGCGCATTAGCTGATAGCTGACGGCTGAATACTTACGTATCATGCGTTCGCGAAGCGGTTCTTTTGGAACATCCCATGGTCAGAAAAGAGTGATTGTTTTGCCCTGAGGACTAGAGGTCAATGAAAAAAACTCCTCTGGATAATTGAGGAGCGATCGCCTATGAAAACCGATTAAAATTTTAACGTTTTGATGTTGATCCGCTTTACTTCAATTTACGTTTGAGAGCTGACCCAAAACCAAGAGAACCAGTAATAAGCAGACCTAAGACAGAAGCAGGTTCAGGCACAGGTGTTGTACATCCAAAACATGTAATCTGGAAATCAAAAGCACCATCACCTCCATCATTAGGACCACTTGCAAAATTAGTAACGATAGCTGTGTATTCGCCAGTTCCAGGCAAACTTAAGGTTACTACAGCACGAGGATCTCCAAATGGTCCCGGATTAGGAATTTCATCATCAGCAAACTCTAGAAAGCCTGGGTCATCCTCATCAATATCTGTAAAAAATCCGCTAGCAAAGTCGGAAGTATCCTGGAAAAGACCTTCAAAAACCCAGAGAGCTGGATCTAAATCTTGCTCTATGCGGAGTGCTTCGATTGTAACTACATCTCCTTGATTCCCGAAAAAGTTAAAAAAACGACCTGTGGACTGGTCGCTAGAAAAACCACTACTAGAAACAGCATCAAACTCAGGGATTCCGTCTTTTAAAGTCCCTTGGTAGGTGATAGATGCGGCGTCAGCTGGTGCAGCGGCAATCCCAGCGCCAGCAATGACACTGAGGGCGAGAGCGCCGCAGGTAAGGGGATTGGTGACTTTGTTGTTTATCAAACTATTAAGCATGATGATCATCTCCTGACAATTGACTATGTTTGCACGCAAAAACAGAGCAAGCTTCAAACTTGAACTTTGGACAAAAAGCACTTGAAGTCTTTTGAACAACCTTAGAGTAATTCAGGATTTACGCACCAAGACCCTTAAAACCCGGTTTATCGCTATAAATCAAAGGCTTAAATCCAGTTATTACCTTAAGAAACCAGGTTTCTGGATAAGTCAAGGGTCATTTTTATCAACAATCGTGATGTTGACAGTTACAGATTAAAAAAAAAATCACAAAAATGCCTCTGTTAGTAGCAATAAAAAACCTTATTAGTCAACGCTACTAAATCGTGATTTTATTGATAATCCGTTTATTAATTAACCGGTCATTTCATCTAAAAATCAAGCAGATCAAGTCAATTAGTTAGACCATCTAGACCCCAAGACTCACGCGAGCACCATGAACTGACCTATCGAAGACAGATAGTTTGAACCTGGATTTAAGTAATTAGGAGTTAAATCAACTCTTGGTATTGATGGCTTACTTGTCTCCAATCAAAATTTTATATCTAACTCAGAGAAAATTTATAAATTTCACGGAAAACTCACTAAACCTTTAACTATATAAAGCTTTGATAAAAATTTTTTTGATGAGATAAAATTAGATAGTTTTGCTCTCCTAGAGTGATTCTAGTAAATGAGTAGTTTAAATCAGCTTAAGCCCTTAAATAGCAAGGGATTCAACAAAAGGATGCATGGCTACTCCCTACTCCCATCAACCCAGGACGAAGTACCTCACCCAATTCAGAAACGCTATACTATGTTTACATCTCAAGTAAAAATGCTATAGATCACAAATTAACCATTAGTAGCAATTTGCCGTTAAAGAAGTCATACCACCCACATCAAGGTCTGTCTAGATTTGAGGTTAGCGTTCGCGAAGCGGTTCTTTTGGAACATCGCACTCTGTTAATGAGATGCTGACCAATAATTTTCTTTGAATTAAGAATTTAGAATTAAGAATTTAGAATTTAGAATTTAGAATTTAGAATTTAGAATTTAGAATTAATAATTTAGAATTAATAATTTAGAATTAATAATTTAGAATTTATAATTTATAATTTAGAATGTAGGGTGCGTTAGGGGCGGGCTTGCCCTCATTTTCAACTTCGAGCGCCAGTATTGGAATAGCCCGCCCCGTAACGCACCACGAAGTAGAATTAAGAATTTAGAATTTAGAATTAAGAATTTAGAATTTATAATTTATAATTTATAATTTATAATTTATAATTTATAATTTATAATTTGGAATTCTGCATTCTTCATTCTGCATTCTTCATTCTTCATTCTTCATTCTTCATTCTGCATTCTACATTCTACATTCTGACATACAACCTTCAACCTTCAACCAATCCCAACAACCACTTAATTGACCACCGATGGCTTCAACTCATCTTCAGTGTCAGCACTGGTTGCCTTAAGGCCATTATCCGACAAGGGATTACGAGCCTCAATGAGTTTGATCGCACGACTGACACTTTCTGGCAGAATCACCACTAAACCACCATCAGCAACTTTATCCAAACCCCTCTCAATTGCCTCTGTTTCCCTGAGGATAATCTCATAGTTCGACTCGCGATTTTCCTGTCGTATGCCCTTACGAATTAACTCAGCTGCTTCACCACTGGGACGCCCTCGTAAGTCATCATCTTCTTTGATAATAATCCTGTCAAAGATTTTTGCTGAGAGTCGTCCCAGTTCAATAAAGTCTTCATCCCGGCGATCCCCAGGACCACCCACAACCCCAAAGCGCTCTCCGGGCCAGTTGCGCACAAAACTACCCAATGCCTCGTAACTAGCTGCATTGTGGGCATAATCCACTAGAGCATGGTAACTGCCAAGATTGAACAAATTCATTCGTCCGGGTGTCTGGTCTACAGAAGCCCGAAATGTGGTCAATGCCTTTCGAATGGCCTCAATCGAGACTCCTTGAGCAAAGGCAGCTAGACTCGCAGCTAGAGCATTAGCAATCATAAAAGGTGCCCGTCCCCCAATTGTCACTGGCACATTAACTGCCTGGTCAATCCGCAGGGTCCAATCCCCTTTGATGATGGACAAATAACCATTTTCATAAACCGCCGCCAGACCACCACCACTGGTGTGATTTTTGACTAACTCATTCTCTGAGTTCATCGTGAAATAAGCCACTTGACCCTTGACCTTTTCTGCCATTGCTCTGACTAGGGGGTCATCAGCATTGAGGATAGCATAGCCCTTCGGACTCACCACTTCCGCCACAATACTCTTCACCTTGGCCATCTGTTCAATGGTGTCGATATCTCCAATTCCCAAGTGGTCAGCAGAGACATTTAAAACCACCCCAATATCACATTTGTCAAAGGCCAAACCAGAACGCAGGATACCGCCCCGGGCAGTTTCCAGCACTGCCACCTCAACTGTAGGGTCTTTGAGAATTACCTGAGCACTTTGGGGTCCAGTGGTATCACCTTTTTCCACCAGATATTCATCAACGTAGATCCCATCTGTAGTGGTATAGCCCACAACCTTTCCAGTTTGGCGATAGATATGGGCAATTAAGCGGGTTGTCGTGGTTTTTCCGTTGGTACCTGTAATGGCGATGATGGGAATACGGTTAGGTTGCCCATTTGGGAAGAGCATATCTAGGACTGGTGCCGCCACATTTCGGGGCTGACCTTGACTAGGACAAACATGCATCCTAAAGCCAGGGGCAGCATTCACCTCAACCACCACCCCATCAGCTTCCCGTAAAGGCTTAGTGATATCGGAGGTGACAATATCAATGCCAGCAATATCTAGACCAATAATTTTGGCAACTCGCTCTGCCAGCCAGATAGTTTCTGGATGGATGTTGTCAGTGTGGTCTACAGCAATACCGCCAGTGCTGAGATTGGCAGTTTCCCGCAAGTAACAAACTTCCCCCTTTCTGGGTATACTGTCCAATCTGTACCCTTGCTTCTTCAAGACACTTTGACTGGTAGCGTCTACCACAATTTTAGTCAAGACATTGTCGTGTCCCTCACCGCGATGGGGATCAAGGTTAGTTTGGTCAATCAGTTCCTCAATCGTAGACCTACCATTGCCCACTACATGGGCAGGGATACGCTCTGCTACCGCTACTACCTTGCCATTGACCACAAGAATCCGGTGGTCAAAACCTTTATAATAGCGCTCCACAATCACAGAGCGGGAGACTTCTTTGGCGGTCTTATAGGCAGTCTGGGCCTCTTCCCAGCTATTAATATCGAGGGTAATGCCTCGTCCATGATTCCCATTCAGGGGTTTAATCACAATCGGGTAGCCACCTACATACTCAATTGCCCCTTCCAACTCATCTAGGAATCGAATCGTTGTCCCCCGGGGAACCGGTACACCAGCATCCCTCAGGATTTGTTTGGTACCTTCTTTATCACAAGCCAACTCAACCCCTAAAATCCCTGAATAATCACTCAATGTGGCTTGAATCCGCTTTTGGTGGACACCGTAGCCCAGTTGAATCATCGCTCTCGCGCTCAGCTGCATCCAGGGAATATCTCTGGCTTCGGCTTCCTTAACCAGGGATTGAGTGCTTGGTCCTAAAGCTGAATTATTAGCCAGTTCTTGTAAATCTTTCAGGTCTTGTTCTAATTCACTTTGGGGATAGGTTTGCTTATCAATGATGCTACGGCACAGCCGCACAGCTGCCCTAGCGGCATAACGACCCACCTGCTCATCAATGTATTCAAATATGACCTGGTAGACTCCTGGTGTCGCTGTTTCCCTAGTGCGACCAAATCCAACCCCCATGCCTGCCAGATCTTGTAGTTCTAGGGCAACGTGTTCAATGATGTGCCCCATCATGGTGCCTTTGGCAACCCGAGAAAGGAATCCCCCCCGGACACCAGGGGAACAGAAATGCTCTTCCAGACTGGGTAGGACAGTCTTTAGTCCCTTATAGAAGCCAGGAATCTCCTTGGAGGGGGTATTTGCCAATTCCTCTAAATCGAGACGCATGACAATCAGTTTGTGATGTCCAATACTCCAATAATTAGGACCACGTAAAGTCTGGATTCTCAGAATTCTCATATCAACTGAAACTTCGGTGGTGATGCTCGCTGAATGTGCAAGGAAGCCTAAAGACCCAATTTATCAAATAAAATCCGCCTTTATCGCCTACTTTGGCACTACTGTGGCACATTATTAGCCGATTCGCACGCTTGAAAACTCTAGCTCCAATCCGGGAATCAGGCGATCCGGTAGGCTGCTGATTACATTTGGGATAATCTTATTATTATCAACCTTGGAGAGAAAAAAAACTGTTCACACAGAACAGTTTTTTCTAAATTATCCATAATTATCCATTGCAGCCAGCAGGTACTCAGATGAATTCCCCCAACTACAGTCATGAGGAAACCCCCTGATTAAGGCACTGCATCCCTTAGCACAGGGCAGGTCAAGCCATACTCAAAAGCGTGGTTATTGCGGTTTTTGTCTAGGATGGCGGTTGTTGTCCAGGAGGTAAGGTTTAGCTTTCTACTGCGAATAAGCAACGCTTCTGAAAGTGGTAGCGATCGCCATGACACAGAACATGCACTCGCAGATTGTGGATACTGATCGGGTCGTTATGACCAATCTTAGGCTGGTTGGTGTAAGACATTTCCTTGGGATCAATAATTGTGACAGTGCCTTTACCCATCACTTGTAACCAACCATTTTTTTCAAACAAAGCACAGGTATCTTCATCGATTCCAATCGCCAATCGCTCCGGATGTTCCGAAATAGCACTGATCAGGCGTGCCATACGATTCCGATGGTGGAAATGTTGATCGACAATCACCTCTGGAATGATTCCTAAGCCCATGGTTATATCCACCAAAGAACGATTAGGAAACTCACCACTACCACCACCAGCAATCATGTGATGACCCATAACTGCAGCGCCAGCACTTGTCCCAGCTAGGGTAATCTCGCTTTGATGAACCCGCTGCCGAACTTTTTCCATTAAGGGGGTATCGGCTAGTAGCCCGCATAAGCGTAGTTGGTCACCTCCAGTCATGAATACCCCGGTACAGATTTCCAAGTACTCTAGTAAGTCTTGGTTTTCTGCTTCAGAGCGATCGCGTATATCTAGCAACCGAATTTCCTCGGCTCCCATGTCTTCAAAGATGCGTTGATAGCGACTGCCAATCACGGTTGGTTCTCTGGAGGCTGAAGGGATAATGGCAAGGCGAGCATTAGTTCCTCCAGCACGCCGAAAAAAAGTTTGCAGGATCTCTCGTCCGTGAACTTTATCTTCAGCGCCGCCGATTACCAAAATAGCTGGTTGAGTGGACTTAGGCATCCTCATTCTTTGCAATTGAGATTCTAACTGCTGCATTATATTAGTAATGGGCATGAGGTGAGTTGAATACTTTTGAGTAGTGCTTTTTAGTTAAAATGCCACATTATAGCAATTTTTCAGTTGACTCCGTGATTTTTTAATGATATTTACGCATTATACCCTTACCATTTATGCATAATCACTGATTATGTATGTTAGCCTCTTCCCACAGGATTTTTAGCTCCAGACCCCTACCCTCCCTTAACTCCTTGTGCGATTTGACATTATCACTCTGTTTCCGGATTTCTTCACCTCTCCCCTGAGTTCAGGGCTACTTGGTAAGGCGCTCCTCAAACAAATTGCCGAAGTGCATCTAATCAACCCCCGAGACTTTGCTACTGACAAGCATCGACGAGTTGATGATGAGCCTTACGGTGGTGGCGTGGGGATGTTGATGAAACCAGAGCCGATTTTTGCGGCTGTAGAGTCTTTACCCATTTTACCACAGCGTGATGTCATCTTAATGACCCCCCAGGGGCAACCCATGAAACAGGGATTGTTAAAAGAATTGGCCACAGGTTATGATCAGCTGGTGATAATTTGTGGACACTACGAAGGTGTGGATGAGCGGGTATTACACTTAGTCACCCGAGAGGTATCACTGGGGGATTTTGTCTTAACCTGTGGAGAAATCCCAGCCCTAGCTATGATTAACGGTGTCACCCGGTTGCTACCAGGAACAGTAGGCAAAGCCGAATCCCTTAAATTAGAAAGCTTTGAAGCGGGGTTACTGGACTATCCTCAGTACACAAGACCTGCTGAGTTTCGGGGATGGAAGGTTCCAGAGGTTCTGTTATCAGGACATCATGGGGAAATTGACCGCTGGCGTAAAGAACAGCAAATTCAGAGAACCAAAGAACGCCGTCCTGATTTGTTTGATCAATCCCTAACAAAGGGAACAGGGAGTAGGGAGTAGGGAATTAAGAATTAAGAATTTAGAATTTAGAATTTAGAATTGGGAATCGGGAATCGGGAATTGGGAATCGGGAATCGGGAGTAGGGAATCGGGAATCGTAAGCACTCAGCTTATGGGTTAGGTCCGATGCGTCGAAGCCTGTGCCACGATACTTGAGGTGCCAACGGCTGATAGCTGATAGCTGATAGCTGATAGCTGATAGCTGATAGCTGATAGCTGATAGCTGATAGCTGAATGCTTAGGCTCCCACTAAGGCAAACTTGAGGATAAATACTGTTGCCAAAATCCACATGGCAATTGTTGTTTCGTGAACTTTACCCTGAAAAGCTTTCAACAGAGGAAAGGTTATTAAACCGACAGCTAAGCCATCAGCAATGGAGTAACTTAAAGGCATGATCAAGATGGTGAGAAATGAGGGAATTGACTCGGCTGGATCGTCCCAATGGATTTTTCTAACACTTCCGATCATCAACACTCCAACCATGACTAAGGCTGGTGCTGTGGCAAAGCTGGGAATGGCCGATAGAAAGGGAATGAAAACTATCGATAGGGCAAATAAAATGGCAGTCACAACGGCAGTCAAACCAGTGCGTCCCCCTTCCAATAGTCCTGAGGCCGACTCAATATAGGTTGTTACTGTAGATGTGCCTAAGATTGCCCCAGCAGTAGTACCGATTGCATCCGCCATAAAGGCTCGCGACCCATGGGCAAATTGCCCCTTTTGATTGATATAACCGGCTTTGACTCCCAGTCCAGTTAGGGTAATCAATCTGCTGCTAGCATAGTAGTTTTTTGCCAAATGCGATCGCGTAATCTAAATCTGTAACCTCGGCGTTGCGTCAGTCTTTGAATGAATAGGAGTAGAGTGGGCATCCTGCCCGCCCCAAAAGTACGCCGAACAGGCAAGATGCCTATTCCACCTCACTCTTAAAATCATTCCATTATTAAGCAACGCTGTAACCTCTGCTGGCTCCAATCTATCCTTTGAGAATAGATTAGGGTTTACCTGAAATAACAACACGACCAACACCTACCACAAAACCGCCAACTGCTGTGACCAAAATGCCGATCAATGTCCAAATTTGTGCCTTGGTTGAACCTTTTAATTCTTTGACATCCGTTGCGATCGCGTCTACTTGTGTCTCTACTTTTATTAGTCTTTCGTTTATCTTGTTCACATCTTTTTGAAGGCTGTCTAGCTTCCCGTTTATGTCTTTCAATACTTCCTCTAAGGAGTAAGTAATTGTTATGGGGGTCTCGCTCATGGGTTAAACTCCTAATTGATTATTGATCATGTCATATACCCTTAACTTTTGTTGCCAATTTTTTAAATTATACCAAGTTATTGTAGAATAGCTTAGATCGGTAAGACTGGATCCAAATAATTTCGCTGAGGTACTTATAGCGTTTTTGGCAGTTATGAGGTACAGTCCTCTTTGAGGCTGACTCTCTTCAAACCATCTTTACTATTGCTAGCATGCCTATTGCCTATTGCCTTAAAAGGATAAGCAATGTTGCTCAAACGTTGCTGATAATTGCTATCTATGGATGACTTGGTGAAAAACTATATGGATGAAAAACCCCTAAACGTTGCATCATGGGCCGAGCTCCGGGAGTGTCGTAAAACTGGGAGCAAATCCCTACACACCACTGTCGAGTTTATGCCCGGACAGGTAATCTGTAAATTTGGTGCAAAAAAGAGCCTAGCTCAGCCCAATTATTTAACTGTCCAAATTGGCGATCGCCAACATATTATGCTCGACCCAGAGTTTTTGCAGTATATCAATCATAGCTGCGCTCCTAATGTATTTTTCGCTCCGAGCGATCGCGTTTTGAAGGCCATAACTAAAATTAAAATTGGCGAGGAACTGACTTTATTCTATCCATCTACAGAATGGTCGATGGATAGAGAATTTGATTGTATTTGTCAAAGCAAAGATTGCTTGGGGACTATTCGAGGTGCCGCCTACTTAGCCTTAGATATTTTAACAAAATACAAACTCGCGCAGCATATACAACAGCGCTTGGCTAAAGGACCTTGATGTCTTAAAATTTGCTTGATCAACAGTTTTAATAAACAGTCTTAAATAAAAGCGGGAGAGCTACCATTATGAATAAATACGATAACATTGCCGAGTATTATGACTCCACTATGAAGAGTGGGTATTACGACTATCCGAAAGAAGCTCAGTCCCTCGACTCTATCCTCAAAGGTCGGAAAAAACTTCTCGAAATAGGGGTGGGAACGGGATTGCTTGCAGAAAAACTGCTGGAATTAGATCCCAGCTATGAGATAACTGGAATAGATTTTAGTCCTGCTATGTTAGAACGGAGTAAAGCTCGT
Organism: Moorena sp. SIOASIH; assembly: GCF_010671925.1. Lineage (GTDB taxonomy): Bacteria > Cyanobacteriota > Cyanobacteriia > Cyanobacteriales > Coleofasciculaceae > Moorena. The sequence goes on from NZ_JAAHIH010000001.1 coordinate 1,056,501, forward strand.
TTGGGAAATCGGGCAAAGGTAGTAGAAGGTAATGTGTTATCAATGGATCTACAGGAATCTTTTGATGGAATATATTCCCATGGGGGTCCGGCAGGTGTATGTCGGGTTGGTAAGGATTACCACTTATACAGTTTTCTGCCCAATTTTGAGGACACCGTTAAAATGTTAGACAATATTGCCCGCCATTTAGTTGACGGAGGCTTGTTTGTACTTAACATTCAAGCCGAAGAAATTGATGCAGATGGCGAGCAAGACATTGGCAACGGCATTGTTTACGCTCAGCAAAAGCATCTCGCTTTCCTAGACAATCAAGAAATGTACTTTTGGGAAACAGATTATCGTTTCAAAAAAGAAGGTGAAATAGTGGCGAGCGATCGCCATAAGTTCTTAATGGTGTACGGCCAACTTCTAGAAGATACGATGAAGGCGGCAGGGTTTAAGTTAAAAGAGGCGACTCCCGACGATTTATATATGGTTTACCAAAAAGTGATGTAAAAGCAAGTTTGAGGTAAGCATTCAACCGTCAGCCGTGAGCTAAAAGCTCACGCTACGCGAACAGCCGTCAGCTTATTTTATTCAAAAGCTGTTCGGTGTAGCGTGCGCTATGGGCATAAACTGTTCAGTGTAGCGTGGCCACAGGCCTTTGGCTGATAGCTGATACGCGACACGCTAATAGCTGATAGCTGATAGCTGAATGCTTACAGTTTGAGTGCGACGCAACGAGAACAAATTATTCACAACAATTAAGATTTGGCAGTAGCATGATCTCAAAAGACGATAACAACCAAGAAATAAAAGATGGATGGCGAGATGATGTAGCTGAATTTAGAAATTGGATGAAAATTCTTCCAACTATTCCTGAGAAATTGTTTAAGATTGCCAGTGATATTCCCACCCCGGCACTGGTGTACGACCTAGATGCCATCACTGACACTGTAACCGCTTTACGAAACGACCTCAGACAAATTCCGAATATTGAGCTTTGTTTGGCTGTTAAAGCAAACCGCTGCCAATCTGTGTTGCGTCATATGGCTAAACTTGGGCTAGGAGCAGACATTACCACCATACAAGAGCTAGATGCTGCCATGGCAGCAGGGCTGTGGCCAATCTACTCTACAGCACCAGGCTTCTCAGTTGCCGACCTTAAGCGTTTGGCAACTGAGGGTGTGATTCCAGATTTGTGCAGTTTGTCTCAGTTGCGTGTCTGGTGTGAAAGCGCTAACCCAGACAAAAGAGTTGGGCTTCGACTTCGCCTTCCTTTTCACGAAGATTCCAAGGCTAAGAATGTAGTAACCAGGTGGAGTAGATTTGGAGTTGATCCAAAAGATTCTGCTCTACACAGCCTAATACAAACCCATAAGCTTGAGGTCGTCCATCTTCATGTTCATGAAGGTGAAACTTTTTCAGAAGCAGATCTACATCAGACCCTTGATTTGCTAGTATCTTGCTTGGAAATCTTTCCTAAAGTTGAAGTGCTCAATCTCGGCGGCGGTTGGGCTTACCTGTTCCATCTGCAAAAACCTGAAGCACAACGGGTTTGGAATCTAGTAAATAAAACCATTACTCGTATCAACAACCAGCGCCAGCAACCAGTGCGGCTTGTGATTGAGCCAGGAATGCTATTGACTATGATGGCGGGCTACCTGGTTGCGGAGGTCAAAGCAGCAGACGATCATCCCTCTGGGCATCGCATTGTGGTTTTGGATACCTCTGCTTGGAACTTGATGTTCTGGGCACCATGTCCAGCAGTTGCTCAGATCCCTTTCCGAGAAGGACCTATGTTGGTGCATGACCTGGCAGGTTGTACCTGTTATGAGACAGATTATTTTTGTCTTAACGAAAAGATGGCAAGAGTAGAGGTTGGTGACCGCGTGATCCTGAATGCATCGGGTGCCTACACGAGCAGTGTGGCACGGAGTCTGCATGGACTACCAATACCGAAAGAGTTTGTCATTCGCGACAACCGTCTAAGCCTGGTTGACTGATCATATTGGGTGAGCAAAAAAAAGTGTCTCGAATTACTAGACCTGTGATGAAAATAGAAGCTCAAACCTCGAAGCAGGGAATAAAAAGCTGGTCAAAGGCTTTTGCTCCCCGCTCCCTCACCAGACAGGGATTTCAAGGAAAGACCCAAGGAATCACACTGGCGCGATCGCAAACTTTGTGATCAGCTCCAAAAGCTGATTACACTCCTTTTGATTATTAATAAAGAAGTGGCCACCAGGAAACATGTGTACCGTGAAAGTGCTACTGGTTTGGTCACGCCAGGCCGCAAGCTCATCACTGTTGGCGTCGGTATCCTGCAAACCTCCGAAAACAGATATGGGGCAATTAAGTGGGGGTTCGCTAGTGTAGGTATAGGTTTCGTTAATCCCGAAATCCGCTCGCAGAATCGGTAGAAACAGCTCCATTAGGTCCTGGTTTGCTAGCACAGCCTCTGGTGTGCCATTATATTGACGCAATGCTTCGATCAACTCAGACTTGGGCAAGTTATGAAGGGGAGGTTTTCGGGCAGGTACTTGAGGAGCGCGGCGACCGGAAATGAACAGATGTCGAGGACTCGGGGCTTCCTGGCGGCGGAGTTGACGGGCTAATTCAAAGCTGATTAGTGTTCCGAGACTGTGACCAAAAAAGGCAAAGGGGATATCTAGATAGGGCAGTAAACTTGGTGTTAGGGTTTCAATCATAGGCAATATACCAGTAACCAGGGGTTCCCGCAGTCGCTTGCCCCGTCCAGGCAGTTCCACTGGGCAGACTTCGATATGGGGTGCCAATGGGTCTGGCCAAGTGCGAAAGCTTGAAGCAGCACCACCCGCATAAGGAAAGCAAAATAGGCGCAGGCGGGCTTTAGGATTTGGTTTTGGCCGAGTGATCCAAGAGTTGGTAGTAGTCATTGGTTATTTTGAAGGGAACAGGGAGTAGGGAGTAGGGAGTAGGGAGTAGGGAGTAGTGAACGAAATTATCACAATTCCTACACGGATTGCTATCTTTGGAAAGTAATCAATAGACTTCGCGGTATTTGTCGGTAAATGGATCACTTTTGTAATACAAGATAATAGGCTTAGTTGTTATTTCACCAAGCCCATAAATAGTTTACAATAAAATCCGAGTTATAGCGTTTATCATAGCTATGAGGTACACTCTTGATTGGCACTTATTGCCTTAAAACCTTCTTACTTCTGCCTTCTGCCAGCCCCCCTTATTAAGGCATAGGGGGGATTCCTTCTGCCTTAAAAGGATAAGCAATGTCGCTCATGACTATGATAATTGCTATATATTAATATCATGTTCGGATAATTAGTGATAAAAAACCTTCTCCCTTGAAACCTTACTCCTTTCTTCTGCCCTCTGCCTTCTGTTCAGAAAACCCTATTTAATACCAGTAAAACTTATTATCACCCGATTCAAATCGGATATTGAAGGCAGATTACTATCAGTTATTGATGGCATTGGCGACCTATTGATGTCAACAATCTCACCTGTATAGTAGTAAGGTTTAATATTATCTTTTTCTTTGCCTTTCTTGCGAGCAAAGTATAGTTTAACTTGTTCTCCTTGGTTTGCCTGAGAAGTAATATAGCCAACTAGGGCGTGTTCATGGGAGTGAAATCCATTTTTCCAGTGGTATTGTTTAGGTAATTGCTTTTCTAAGGTCGGCCAAGTCAGTAAGTTCCATACTCCATGATTAGTATGATCTACCATATTTTTAAACCACCAATTAACAGTTGATTTTAAATATTTGTCAACGTAGGATGAGTCTTCCAAGCTAAGTGTTCCTGCCATTTGATCTAATTCAGCATAGACCCACCATTTTTTGTCAAGGTCACGAACACCCTTATCATTCTCATCAAAACTAATACCTCTACCCCAAAGCCCTGATTCTACATCATAAGCTTCCTCTAGCATACGAGATGCACCTATTTGGGCAAAGTCAATAAATCTTTGATTATTGAAAAGTTTACCAGTTAAGTAAATCATCCAAAAGGCTTTCATCGAATGACCATAATCTGTAGGCAGTTTTCCCTCTCCTATTTTTCCCTCTCCTATATTGTTAATCTCCATCCAGAATGTATTATATTCAGGGCTATAAAATTCGTTGATTATACTCCTTGATAAATTCAACAAATCTTGTTTCCATTCTGATTGATAAGGTTCTGGTAAGATTGGCGCGAGAATAAGCATGTAGGTATAGATCTGATCCAATTGGGACAGCAAATGTTTTTTCTGTTTAAGCCAATTGTTAGTAACATTTTCATTCTTAACTTGCTTGGGAACCCACATCATCATCTCTAGTTTTGGATCATAATAAGTCTCAAAGATAAAGTCCTTTAGTTGAATAATTTCTGGTAATAGTTCTTGATCTTGAGTTAGATAGTAATAAAAAGCCATTCCCTGTAAAGCATAGGCTAGTTCCTGACTAGTACGCTTTAAAACAGAAGGATTAGATTGGCGACTTTCTCTTTTCAAGTAACTAAATGCACCACCATTTTCTCGATCAAATCCATAGTTACGAATCCAATCTATTCCAGCTTTTGCTAAACTAAGAAACTTTGGGTTTCCACTTAAATGATAGGCGACGCAGTATGTGTAAACTTGACGAGACTGAGAGACAATATAGTTTTTATCTAAGTTGTTGGTAACATAACTATAATTGTCTCCTAATTTAGTAAAAGCTGAACAAGGTTTAGATGGATTGACTAGATCACCATTGTCGCAGCGAAAACTAGGAAAATTACCCACAGGTTTACCGTAAGCAGTTTCCATCAACCACCAAGGATTGAGGTCTTCTTCTAGATGCTGTAACCATTGTTGACCCATCGTTATTTCTGTAGTTTGTTGTGCTAAGTTGGGTTTAAATACAGTATAAAAGCAACCAATTATCAAGATGGTTATGCTACTAATTATACTAAATAAAAATTTGTTTTTACAAAAAGTTTTAATCATTTTATTTATTCTAGTAAATTTCTGTAAAAGTAACTTATATTTTATTCATTTCAGGGATTGATTGTAGCGGTTTTTTATTAATTTTTTCAATCTTTACTGTATTATAGTAAGGTCTAATTCCTTTGTTTTCTTTTCCTTCCTTACGGGCAAAGTATAGTTTAACTTTTTCTCCTTGAGTTGCTTGAGTAGTAATATAGCCCACTAAAGCATGTTCGTAACTGTGAAAACCATTTTTCCATTTCGATTGTTTAAAACCTTTCGTTTCTAATGTTGGCCAAATTACTTTATTCCAGATTCCATGATTAGTATGATCTACCATATTCTTAAACCACCAATTAACTGTTGATTTTAAATATTTGTCAACGTAGGATGAGTCTTCCAAGCTAAGTGTTCCTGCTACTTGATCCAATTCAGCATAGATCCACCAACTTTTATTAAGGTCTTGAATTAATTTTTTATTTTTATCAGCATACAATCGTGAATACCATGTTCCTGATTCAGAATCATAGGCTTCTTTGAATAACTTATCAGCACTAGTTCTCGCAAAAGTAACAAATCTGTCATTGTTAACTAATTTACCAGTTAGGTAGATCATCCACAAAGTTTTTATTGAATGTCCATAATCAGTTTTGCCAGTTAATATTTTTTTATCTTCTGGATTGTCAATATAATACCAAAAAGTATTATATTCAGGACTGTAAAACTGGTTCATTAAGATACGCGAGATGTGAACCAAATCTTTTTTCCACTGCGACTGGTAAGGTTCAGGTAATATCGGTGCGAGAAGCATTAGATAGGTGTTCATTTGATCTAATTGATATACTATTCCTTTCCTTTGTTTTGTGGATTCCTGGTTTTGAGGGTTTTTAGGGAATTGAAGTATTATGTCTTGTTCTGAATCATAGTAATTTTTAAAGATAAAGTCTTTTAATTTAATGATATCTGGCAATACTTCTTCATCTTGAGTTAGATAGTAATAAAAAGCCATACCCTGTAAAGCATAGGCTATTTCTTGACTATTACGCTCTGAAGCAGAAGAAAGAGAAGTAAGATTCTCTTCAGATAAGACAGTAAATACCCCTCCATTTTCTCGATCAAATCCATAGTTGCGAATCCAATCTAATCCGGATTTAGCCAAATTTAAAAATTCAGGATTTCCAGTCAAGTGATAAGCTACTCCGTAGGTGTATACTTGACGAGATTGAGCAACTATGTACTTTTTATTAAAGAAATTTTTAATCCATTTTTTTTCATCTTCTAAATCCTTAAACGTTGGGCATGGTTGAGACAAATCAAGTAGCTCTCCATTATCACATCGCAAGCTAGGAAAATTACCTACAGGTTTACCAAAAGCACTTTCCATTAACCACCAAGGATTGAGGTCTTCTTCTAGATGCTGTAACCATCTTTCACCGGTTAGGGTTTGTAATTTTGGTTCCAGTAATATAGGTTGGCTAATGGTTGGTGACAAGCCAACTATCAAGGTAATTACTAAAGTAGTAATAAGTACATATAAATAAAATCGATATTTTTTCATCATCTGTAAATAAATGGTTTTAGCAATTTGAGTAACTCAGAACTTCATTAATTTTCTTTTATTTCCGTCATTGCTCATAAATCTTAATCAGCTATCTGATCGGATTCAATGGCAAAAATTAGCAGAGCATTTTTATTGAGTTTTGTAATCAAAATACTATTAGGTTTGCACTCAAAATAATTTGACTATTGGCTCTTGCCTTCCCCTCCTGGGAGGGGTTAGGGGTGGGTTCCTCTTACCTGTTCCCTACTCCCTGCTCCCTGCTCGCTGTTCCCTAAAATCGAGGAATTGTGTACCTTATAGCTATGAGAATTGCTATATCTTTGAGTATTATCTTTGAGTAAGTTTCCAAAATTTTCTAGCAAATCTTTTGCCAATAATCAAATAACTTTCCGTTGTAAAGTGAACCTGGTCTTGCAAAGCCAAGTCATCTGTAGTAATCATCTCAGTAGCTGGTAACTGGACTGTTTTCTGTTGCGCTTTAACCGTTTCCCAGTTGGAGAGCTTTTTTTTAAAAGTAGTGGTGCCAATTTGAGCAAAAACTACTGGTAACTCAGGTTTCCCTAAGTCTTGACGGAAATCTTTTACCAACGTAATAAATTTATCAGCCCACTGATTAGGGAAATATATTCGACTTGGATCGGCTTGAGGATTAAGGGCATCACTTTCTCCCTGAAAGAATAGTATACCTTTAATTTCTCCCATTGGTGAAGCCGCATAAGCTCGCTTTAAGCAAGAGCCATACAAAGTATCTTCACTTAGATCTTTTTGCCACTGTTGAATAGTAGTGTCCCATTTAGCACAGGGAATTAAACCAACAATCAGTTCAGGATCGTATTTGAGCAATTCAGTAGCAAAGGCCATCCCTGGACCGACTCCAGCTGACTTATCTTCTGAGACCTGATCAACTTGTCCACTTGCTGAATCAATCGGTTCGGTGCCTAGAGCCCAGCGGTAATCGTTTCCAAAGACAAAAACTCTGGGGTGGGTAACGGAACTAGCAGGTGTTAACGGACCACTTCCTGACATATTCGACTGTCCTGCCAAAATAAACAGGGACATCTTGCCTTGAAAATTGGCAGCAACCGGTTTGCTTTGATCATGCTTAATGGCGGAAGTTTTGAGGATACCGTAGCGTCTGAGCAACTGGTCTGCTTGAGCAGACTTTTGTAGTTTAATACCTAAAGTACAGATAACTAAACCGATAACTAGATAGGAAAGTCTGGACCAAACTTTCATGATATTGCCTTTTTAGTTGATATTTTCAATAGTTAGGATTTTAACGGTTATCATAGTAATAATGTCCTCAGTATTTTTGACTAATTCTGACTTTCCTACTCTCTACTCCCTGCTCCCAGGAGGGGAAGGCAAGAGCCAATAGTCAAACAACTATGTGTACCTCATTAGTCCTAAAAACGCTATATGTTAGTTAAAAGCAAATTTAATTCAAGGAATTACTAGTAAAAAAAAACTCTCATATCTTTATGAGAGTAAAACGCTGAAATATAGCTGATTATTTTTATAATAACAGTTGTCATGTTGACACAACAACTTAGAAATAATGCTACAGGGATTCTAAATGAATTGTGATAATTTTTGATACCATATTCCCTGCTCCCTGCTCCCTGCTCCCTGCTCCCTGCTCCCTGCTCCCTGCTCCCTGTTCCCTGTTCCCTGTTCCCTGTTCCCTGTTCCCTACAAACTCTAAACCCAAGGGCCCTGAATTGCAAATGTGATACCAGGCTCTTGAATGTTTACGAACATGATCCGACCATTGGGTGAGAAGCAAGCACCAGCAAACTCACTGCTGTTGAGGGCATTCCGTGCCAACTGGTAAAGCTCACCTTTAGGATTGACCCCAACTAGGAATTGGTCACCACCACCATCTTCACAGAGGATTAGATCTCCAGAAGGACTAATGGTCACATTATCTGGGTGTTCTAGTAAGCTGCGGTCATGGGACTCAATAAACAGTTCAATGGTGCCACCCTCTTGGGGATTGCTACCAGGAACATAGCGCCAGACTTGACCAGCTCCATTGGCCCATCCAGTCTCTGCATTTAAAGAACCACCACTAGTACAGGTAAAGTAAACCTCATTATTACCGTACCATGCCCCTTCTCCCCTGGTAAATTGGGTTGCTCCCTTACCAAAACCTTCAACCCGGACAGTATCTTCTTCCGGGTCTACATCCTCAATCCGAACCCATTCTACTGCCATGGGTTTACCGACAGGGAAGTTCTCAACCGTGATTTTCTGAAATGTTCCCTGGATCTTTAATGCCTCCAGTACACCCCCTGCTTTTAAGTTCCCTGGTTGCTTGGGAATAAAGCGATAGAACAGACCATCCATCCTGTCTTCAGTCTGATAAACAATCCCAGTTTTGGGATCTACTGCAACCGCTTCATGGTTAAAACGACCCATTGCCACTAGAGGCTCAGCTTGCACTACTTCACCGGTAATGGGCACTTCAAAGTTATAGCCGTGCTTCATCGAAACACTTCTGGGGTCATCTGCCGGATAAGTGGTAGGAGTAACGGTGCTTTCTTCACAAGTAATCCATGAACCCCAAGGGGTTGGTCCACCACTACAGTTTCGTTCAGTACCAGCCAGGGAAGTGTACTGTTTGACCAGTTGACCATTGGCTCCCACTACTAGTGTTGTGGTCCCTCCCAGACACATGGGGTCATACTTGATATACTCTACTGCTACCAATCCATGTTTATCCAGTTGATGGGGGCTAAGTTCATGATTGCGCACCAGGACAGTATTGCCTCCCGGTGCAGGAAAAGCAGCCATGCCATCGGGTCTACCAGGCACCAAATTGCTATCACTCATGGTGTCACCTGTGCGGGATAAAATTTTATAGCTAAATCCGGCTGGCAGGTCTAATAATTGGTTAGGGTCTGGCTGAAGTGACCCGAAGCCTTTACCTCGAAATGCTTTACCAAGAGCCTTCTTGGCAAAAACCTCTTTCAACGGGGATGCCAGAATGGCACCGGCGGTGCTAGCACTGGCTAAGGCAAAGAAGTGACGTCTTGATAAAGTCATTGGTGAATAACGGATAGGTGTTTGATCACTCAGACAGATCTGCTCTGTGGCCATCAGGATAAATCGTGGAACTATCCAAGTAGGCATCACAAAGATCGACGTTCTCGGCTCGAAATAAGTTGCAACCCCTCAACTGAGCCTTAGTAAGGATAGCTCTTTTCAGGTTAGCATTACTCAAATTGGCATGGCTGAGATTGGCATGGCTAAGGTCAGTGTCCCTCAAGTCTGCTGCTTGGAGATTGGCACCAGCTAGATTTGCGCCCTGTAAATTGGCACGACGTAGATTTGCTCTGAACAGATTGGCATTCTGAAGATCCGCCCCAGAGAGATCAGTCTGGTAGAGCTGGGCATCACTTAACTGAACTGCTTGAAGTTGAGCTTGCTGCAACTTGGCTTGACTTAGATTAGAGTAAGGCAGGTAAGTCTTGTTAAGATTGCTGCTGCTCAGGTCAATTGCTTGTATATCTGCTTCAAACAGGTCAGCTTCACTGATATCTAGTCCACTAAAGTCTCGTCTACCCCTAGCGTATTGTTCAAGTAACTCGGCTCCACCAATCTTTTTCATTGCGCTACATTAATAGGTCAGCTTTTGCCGCCCAATACCAATTTATACAATAATGTCAATGCGTATTTATGCTTAATTATTTTATAAAGGTATAACTTTGTAGCGCCTTACACAGTTAATTATAATTCTTTTTTAATATTTGTGAACATTTGCTACGTAAAAATAAAAATCTTTGACAACATAAGTTTTTTTTGTTATAATAGTCGGTTAAATCAAATTTAAAAATTATCGGTATCGGTAGGGAACAGGGAACAGGGAACAGGGAACAGGGAAGACAGAAGAGGGAACAGGGCAAAAATCCTGTCAAGATATTAAGCAAAGCTTCCTCTTCTGTTGCAACTAAGATGTCACAACTGCCAGTATCAATCGCTCAGCACTACCACGAGCGCACCAAATATGCTCCAGAAACCATATCAGCCAAAAATAAGGGCTTAGACTGGGAGAAACAGCCGATACCGTTTAAAGACTACAAAGTTGGGACTAACTTTGACCTAAAACCATACTTCTCACAAGAGCGGGAGCAGTTTACCTCTGAACCGAGTAAGACTTGGTGGCGGCTGTCCCAGTTACTACTGTGTAGTTATGGTTTGACGGCTAGGCTGGAGACCATGGGACCACCACTTTATCTGAGGGCAGCTCCCTCTGCTGGTGGCTTATACCCAGCTGAAGTTTATTTGATTTCCCGTGGTACTCCCGTATTACCATCAGGACTATACAACTATCAGTGTCTTACCCATTCTCTAGTTCATTTTTGGCAGAGTGATGTTTGGAATGCACTGCAAGAGGCTTGCTTCTGGCACCCAGTTTTGGAGAGTACAGAACTGGCTATTGTAACTACAGCGGTATTTTATCGCTCCGCCTGGCGCTATGAAGACCGGGCATACCGCAGAATTTTTCTAGACACTGGTCATCTGCTAGGTAATATTGAGTTGGCTGGGGCTTTGAGTGATTACCGACCTCACCTAATTGGTGGGTTTGCAGATGAAAAAGTTAATGAACTGCTTTATCTAGACCTGGAACAAGAAGGAGCGATCGCAGTAATCCCCCTGGCCGATCAGCTCAAAGTTGAACAAAACTTGCCCATCGCCCCAACTGTGTTGCCATCTCCTACTGAGGTTAATTACCCAGATATTCCAGATGGGGAATTATTAGGTTATTTGCACCGCGCTACGGAAATTAAGGAGGGTGGTGATTGGAAAGCTAAGGATAAGACTTCAAAGAGTACAGAAATTGACCAGCAGTTAGAAGACAAGTACAATTTTCCGTTTTGTGATAAAGTTTCAACCGCTACAAACCCCATAGATTGGGGGGAGTTAACCAGTTCAGGTAATGCTCCGAAAGCCTGTTTAGATACTATTCTAAAACGACGCTCTACCCGAGCTTATAGTGCAGCTAATCTGACCTTGGAGGAGCTAAAAGCTCTTCTGGATTTTACATACCAACCTCAGCATTACATTGAGCAAGGCTTAGATGGAACACCAGATTATTTTGATTTAAGTTTAATCGAAACATTTATAGCAGTATCTGGGGTAAATGACCTAGAAGAAGGCTGCTATTATTACGCCCCTAAGGCTCAAGAATTGCGGCAAATTCGCTTTAAAAACTTCCGTAAAGAATTGCATTTCCTGTGTTTAGGGCAAGATTTGGGTCGAGATGCCAGAGCAGTGGTGTTCCACACCGCTGACTTACAAAAAGCAGTGGCTAGATTAGGCGATCGCGCTTACCGTTACCTACACATGGATGCTGGTCATCTAGGACAGCGGCTCAATCTAGCAGCTATTTACCTGGGTTTAGGAGTAAGTGGTATTGGTGGCTTCTTTGATGACCAGGTCAATGAAGTTTTGGGTATTCCTGTTGATGAAGCGGTTGTTTATATTACGACTTTGGGGCGTCCTAGGACACGGCTTTGAGGTTTCTTTCGGGAGTAGGGAGTAGGGAGTAGGGAGTAGGGAGTAGGGAGTAGGGAGGTGGGGATAATTTTATTATTCTTTATCAATTGGAATGGGCATCTTGGTGGAATGGGCATCTTGCCCGTGATCAATATTTGTGGAATGGGCATCTTGCCCGTTATCAATATTTTCCCTTCCCGATTCTATCAGTTTCCGATGACTCCGGATTCCCCACTCCCATCCCATCTTCAAACAGAAAACCCCAACTAGGTGCCACGCTTTGTAGCAAGCTCCTAGCTAGGGTTTCTCTTACGGAATCAAATTTGTCAAAAAAGTCTCATAGAAAGAGGTCGGTGCCGTGGTAACCGAGACCGGTGAATTAGCCAGGGTTTCCGGTCAATTAAGCCGTGCCAATCGACCGCCGACGCCCACGGAAAAAGACTTTTGACGCTTTGGTCGATGTTTTGCTAAAACCTCTTCTCACTGCTCCTTTCCCCGCTTCATTCTTCATAGCAAGTGGTGCAATTATTAGATGGAAGAACCTCCGCCGCGCATTTTTTACATTTGCCGCCCCCGATAACCCGATTGAGCTCGTTATGTGACAACTGCTGTAGGTCGGTTTCTTGGCTTGGTCTGGTTTCTAGATCGTAGATCTTGATCTTTTCTTTCATGCTATCTCTCCAAATCAGCTTAGTGTAATCTGTGCTCTTTAACGAGAGTAAAATATCAGAGGAAGAGAAGTCAATGGTTTTTTCACATTTTTTTTAGATTTTATAGTTTTTGAGTTTTAAGCCGGTGTAATTTTTTGAAGGTATAGTCTAAATTGGATAGGAAAAGAAGTCAATGCTTTTTTCACATTTTTTGTGAATTTCAGCAAGTTTTAATTTTTAAGCAGGTGCCACTTAATGGTACATCTTATTCAAATCAAAGCCTGATAATGTAAGGGTTACAAAGATTAAATAATCCTTCAAAATTAGCTAAATAAGGGGTACACTAGAGTCAGATTAGGTAACAATAGGGGAATCGGGAATCGGGAATCGGGAATCGGGAATCGGGAATCGGGAGATGGGGAGATGGGGAAATGGGGAGATGGGGAGATGGGGAGATGGGGAGATGGGGAGATGGGGAGATGGGGAGATGGGGAGAATTTTTGTTTTGTATAAATGGGGGATGATTTTATTAATGCAAGTAGAATGGGCATCTTGCCCGTTATCAATATTTGTGGAATGGGCATCTTGCCCGTTATCAATATTTCCTCGCTTCCTCTACACGTCCCGATTCCCGATTCCCGATTCCCGATTCCCCTCTTCAAACAGAAAACCCCAACTCGATAGCTGGGGTTTCTTTTACGGAATCACATTTGTCAAAAAAGTCTTACAAGGGAAAGAGGTCGGTGCCGTGGTAACCGAAAACCCGGAAGTGGCCAGGGTTTCCGGTCAATTTATTGCTGCCAATCGACCGCCCACCACTGAGGAAAATGACTTTTGACATAACGTCGATGTTTTGCTAATTTAATCAGCGAAAAGCTGATTCGCGCTCACCTATATCAAACTGCCGATTTTTTTCCCTAATCCTTTTCCTATTCTTTTGAATATTCCTCCCCAACCCCCGCCGCAAACCCGATTGAGCTCGGCCTCCGACAACTGTAGGAAGTCGGTTTCTTGGCTTGGTCTTGTTTCAAGATCTAGGATCTGGATCTTTTCTTGGTTTGAAATCAAATCTTTCATGTACACTCCAAATCTGCTTAAAATCGCTTTTATTATTCTCTTTAATAGTAAAAAAGCAGAGGAATATCAGTCAAGGTTTTTTATGTATTTTTTTAGGTGTATTTTGGGTTCTTTTTAAGATTTTGTTTTTTTTAAGCCATGTATTTTTTTAGGTGTATTTTGGGTTCTTTTTAATATATATTTTGATTTTGTTTTTTTTAAGCCGGTGTAATGTTAAGAAGGTGTAGTTGAAATGGGGAGATGGGGAGATGGGGAGATGGGGAGTGTGGGGAGATGGGGAGAATTTTTTTGTTGTATAAATTGATGATGATTTTAATAATTTTGTAGGGCATCTTGCCCGTTATCAATATTTGTAGAATGGGCATCTTGCCCATTATCAATATTTCCTCGCTTCCTCTACACGTCCCGATTCTGTCAGTTTCCGATGAATCCCGATTACCCTCTTTAAACAGAAAACCCCAACAAGCATGCCACGCTTTGTAGTAGGCTCCTAGCTAGGGTTTCTCTTACGGAATCAAATTTGTCAAAAAAGTCTCGCGCAGGGGAAGAGGTCGGTGTCGGTGGGGTGCCAGGTAACCGAAGACCCGGAATTGGCCAGGGTTTCCGGTCAATTAAGGCGTGCCAATCGACCGCCGACGCCCATGAAAAAAGACTTTTGACCGAAAAATATAAGGGCGCAAGCCCCTGGATTCTATCCATGGGGTTAGCCTTTTAAAGTTACCTTAAGAATAGTGGAGCCTTAATCAATAAGTTTTTTACCCTTTTCTGCATAGCCTGCCAACCATAAAGGCTCCACTATTCTAAGGCGCGCGTCTTTTGAGGGAATTTATTCCCTGACAGCAGGGTGGACAGTTTAAAAATGTAACAAAAACCTACACAAATCAAGAAATAAATGTTATTTTATAAGTGTAGTTATTAAGGTAGCAATGAGGTGATATTGAGTGTTGGTAATGGAGTTCAAAGCTATTCTGAAAGAACCCCAAAAAATAGCAATAGACGAGGCGATCAGGACAGCCCGATTTGTCCGGAACAAAGTGCTGCGTTTTTGGATGGACAATCGCGGAGTAGGAAAAAAAGAACTGTACCGTTACAACACCCAACTAAGAGATGAGTTTAAATTTGTCAAAGACCTTAATAGTCATGCCTGTCAATCCTCTGTTGAAAACGTAGAAAGGGCTGTAAAAAGGTTTTTTGATAATTGCAAGAAGAAAGTCCCTGGCAAAAAAGGATATCCCAGATTTAAAAAGTATTCGCGGTCTGTTGAATACAAGCAATCTGGATGGAAATTATCGCCAGACAAGAAGTCTATCAAATTCACAGACAAAAAGGGTATAGGGAAAGTTAAACTCAAAGGAACCTGGGACTTGTGGCGTTTTGACCAAAAGTTAATTAAGCGGGTTCGCATTGTCCAAAAAGCTGATGGCTACTATGTTCAGTTTTGTGTAAAACTTGACAACTCAGAAAAGTTAGAGGCTACTGGTTTTACTGTTGGGTTGGATGTTGGGCTGAAGGAGTTTTACACCGACTCTGATGGGTACTCAGAGCCTAACCCTAGATTCTATCGTAAAGGCGAAAAGCGATTAAAGTTTTATCAACGTAGAGTTTCTCGAAAAAAGAAAGGCTCTGCTAACCGAAAGAAAGCCATTAATAGACTAGGCAGGACACACCTCAAAATAAGTAGGCAACGTGAAGAACATGCCAAGAGACTGGCAAGTTGCGTAATCCGGTCTAACGACCTGGTCGCCTATGAAGATCTGAGGGTTAAGAACCTGGTTAAAAACCACTGTCTTGCCAAGTCTATCAATGATGCAGGTTGGTATCAGTTCCGGGAATGGTTGGAATATTTTGGGCAAAAGTTTGGTCGGATAACTGTTGCAGTGAATCCAGCTTATACAAGTCAGAATTGTTCCAACTGTGGCGAAGTGGTCAAGAAATCGTTATCAACTAGAACCCATGTTTGCAAGTGTGGATGTCAGTTAGATCGAGACCACAACGCCGCTCGAAATATCTTAAGTAGAGCCTTGGGTACGGTGGGGCACACCGGAACCTTCCAAAACGCTTGGGGAGATCTGTCCTCTACTCTTCCTGGCTCCGGCCTGGTCGAGCAAGACGGGTCTACGATCCAAGAATCCCCCGGCATAAGCGCCGTGGGGAGTGTCAAATAAGGTCGATGTTTTGCTATACTATTCATCTGAGTTCAACCGACCCCAAGGCCAACCCACCCGACCAACCCCAACCAACTACACGACGACGACACTCTTCACCAGACCAACCCAACAGGGCACATGCACCTGGTCCCCGCGATGCCAGCCATCGTTGGTAAGCTTCCACCGACGCGAATCTTATTCCCCCTACTACCTTTTTTTGGTCGTCTTGTGACAACTTGAGGAGGTCTGTTTCTTGGCTTGGTCTGGTTTCTAGATCTAGGATCTTGATCTTTTCTTTCATGCTATTGCTTTTCACTCCAAATCAGCTTGTAATCTGTGCTCTGTGACAAGAGTAAAATCTCAGAGGAAGAGAAGTCAATGCTTTTTTCACATTTTTTTGCCTACTTAAGCATTTTTTAGAGTTAATAATTTTTTGAGTTTTAAGGAAGTGAAATTTATTTTTTTAGTTAAGCATGTGCCACTTAATGGCACGTCTTATTCAACTCAAAATTTTGTCAGTATTCAAACAGAAAACCCCAACTAGGTGCCACTTAGGTAGCAAGCTCCTAGCTAGGGTTTCTCTTACGGAATCAAATTTGTCAAAAAAGTTTCCCGCAGGGAAAGAGGTCGGTGCCGGGGACCGGTGAAGTAGCCAGAGTTTCCGGTCAATAAATTGGCTGCCAATCGACCGCCCACCGCCGATAAAAAAGACTTTTGACATAACTATAATGTTTTGTTAGCCATCCTGATTATCATAGAAACAGAAAAGGCAACCCCAACCCCCAAAACCCACCACGCCTCCTACTTGCCACTAAACGCCTGCAATATCTTCAATCACTACAAACCCGACACCTCCACATACCCCTTTGAGGTCGTCTAGTGACAACTTACGGAGGTCGGTTTCTTTGCTTGGTCTGGTTTCTAGATCTAGGATCTTGATCTTTTCTTTATTGGTACTCATTCTTTTATTACCCAACTTCACACTCGAAATTAGTATGGTGTAATCTCTGCTCCGTAAAAAGATTAATGGGAAAAGGGTGGGGTGTCAAATGAGTTAATTTTTTTTATACGGGAGTCGGTAGTCGGTAGTCGGGATGCGATCGCGTTCGCGAAGCGTGACCAAAGGTCAAGCGTGACCAAAGGTCAATCGCATAGAGTCGGGAGTGGGGAATCGGGAATCGGGAGTCGGGAATCGGGAAATCTTGATCATGTCTGGTCTTGAAACAATAGCGACACCCAAGCCGTAATAGCTTGGGTGTCGCTTTTTATATGCCTGCCAGGCATTTTATATAGCGCTATATATAAAAGTTTTGACATTGATACAAGCAGCACAAGCTTTTCTAGTCAACTATTGCCTATTGCCTATTGCCTATTGCCTATTGCCTATGGTGCCGATTCCCGATTCCCGATTCCCGATTCCCGATTCCCGATTCCCGATTCCCGATTCCCGATTCCCGATTCCCGATTCCCGATTCCCAAAATGTAAACTTTGTTTTCGCTATGTTACATTAAATTTAATACTTTCTTAAGCATTCTTACCTAGAGGATTAATCAACTACATGGCGGAACCAACCCATCTGGCTCAGCTTGAGCAGGGTCTAAAACTCTGGAATCAATGGAGAGACAATCATCCCACACTGATCCCTGACCTCATGGAGGTAGACCTGAGTGGGCAAAACCTGAATGGTTTCAATCTCTTTCAAGCCGAGCTAATGGGAGCTAACTTGACTGGGTCATTGCTGATTTATACTGACCTGACTGAGGCTTGTGTAGTTGGGGCAACATTTGATCAAGCTATTCTTCGTCACGCTTACTTGAATCGAGCCAAGCTTACCCGTACATCCTTTCAAAGAGCAGACCTGACTATGACATCTTTGGAAGAGGCTAACCTAATTAGGGTTAACTTTTCTCTAGCAGACCTTGAGGGAGCTAATTTGTATAGAACTAACCTGATTGCTGTGAACTTCACCAAAGCCAATCTGAGTAGGGTCAACTTCACGGAAGCGGTGATGACTGGGGCTAATCTCAATGAAGCTCAACTGATTGGTAGTAATTTTGATAAAGCTAACTTAACAGGAGCAGATCTGGTTAAGGCTAATCTGAAAGGGGCTAACCTTAGTCAAGCTAATCTTAGTTATACCAACCTCAGAGAAGCTAACCTTAGTGAAACCAACCTCAGAAAAGCGAATCTTACCGGAGCTGATTTAACTCATGCCAACCTTCGGGGGGCTAATCTGATTGAAGCGGAACTTGATGGGGTGATATTGAATACGAGTATTTAGTTAGATGGGAATAGGGAGTAGGGAGTAGGGAGTAGGGAGTAGGGAGTAGGGAGTAGGGAGTAGGGAAGCAATAGGTGTGTCTACTAGGGAACAGGGAACAGGGAACAGGGAACAGGGAATAGGGTGGCACAGGCTTCGACGCTGTGACTTAGCCCATAGGCTGATAACTGATAGCTGATAGCTGATAGCTGATGGCTGATGGCTGATAGCTGATAGCTGATAGCTGATAGCTTACCCTTTAGTGCATAAGTGGTGCAGAAAAAATATTTCGATGGGCTTGTCGAGTCTTGATTAAGTCGGCTTTGATCGAAATATCCGCACTCACATTCTGCATAAACCGCTAATGATGAATTTTCAGCTGCCATGGTCTGATCGCCGCCATACCTCTGAATCTTCTGTGAAGAAAAAACACTGTAATGGTTCAATAGGTCAAATTAAAAAAATCAGACAGGGTGCTCTAGGTAGTCTCTTTGTGACTTTGTTTTGGGCAATGACTGCACCAGTTTTTGCTGCTGAGTATCTCACTCTACGCTTAGGGCCATTTGAGCAATCTGTCGCTATCAAGGAATTAGAAAAGTTTGCTGAGACAGGGGAGTTATCACGAGCACTGCAACCCTATCGAGATATCCTCACGCCACAGATCCGGAAGATTTTGACCAATAGCCTCAAACTCAACCCTAAGACCACAGAAACCTTTATCAATGACCTTCTCCTCTCCAGCGATGGCGCACGGTTGTTGGACAGACTAGGGTTAGCACTCCCTGATAGTAGTGTAGAGCAATTAAAAGCTGCGCTGTTGTTAGGAGCAAGACAAGTTAATGGTTTAAGTGTGCTGAGTTTCTTACGGGCTTATCCAGGAGAAAAGATCACTTTGGATGCTTCGTCTGCGGTTGGGATTGCCCTACAGCTTAATGCCTCCTATTGGCAGAGTTTGGCAGTTGGTCCTATCTTAGAGCAAGATTTGGCTGTTGCAGACGCTGCCACCTTTCGCCCTAGATTTGACCCTGCTACTCCCGGTCCCCAATTGGTTAAACAGCGTAAACTAAGACTAAGAGACCGACAACGGCAACGTACCATTATTGTAGATTTATACTGGGCTGAGGATACTACTGGACCTTTGGTAGTTCTCTCCCACGGATTTGCTGCAGACCGCAAATTTCTGAGATATTTAGCACGCCATCTAGCGTCTCATGGTCTTACGGTTGCTTCCCTAGAGCATCCTGGCAGCAACTTTACCAGGATTAACAACTTGTCAGCACCAGGTAAACTTGGGGATTTATTACCTCCCTCAGAGTTTATTGACCGCCCGAAAGATGTCAGCTTTCTCCTGGATGAGTTGGCTGACATCAATCAGAGATATTCTACCATGCTTGGGAAACTGAATACTCAACAAGTTACAATTATTGGTCATTCATTGGGGGGCTACACGGCTTTAGCATTGGCTGGGGGAAAACTCGATTTAGAGGAACTGCGACAGTTTTGTAAAAATCGCTCTCCTGTGGGCAGATCCCCAGCAGATTGGTTCCAATGTGCAGCGGCTGATTTACCAGAAGACCAGGTTAATCTTACTGATCAGCGAGTGGTGCAAGCGATCGCTTTGAATAGCGTAACGGGGCGTTTGTTTGGTACTAAGGGTTTGCGTCAAGTTACTGTACCAACTTTAATGTTAACGGGTACCGAGGATGCCATTACACCAGCTCTAGACCATCAGTTACGGTCTTTTAATCAGTTGGGGGGTTCTAAGTATTTGATTAGCGCCATTGGTGGCACTCACCTCAGTGTGACTGACCCGAAAAATCTTAACGATGCGATCGCTAGAAGTACGTTAGTCAAAGAGGTGGTTGGGGACGATGCCCATAGCCTACGGCAACTGGTCAAAGGTGTAACTTTAGCGTTTATTAAGCAGCTAACTCCAGACGCTCAACGCTATGAACCATTTTTAACCCCAGCCTACGCTCAATCTCTGTCGAGTCCCAAAATTTCCTTGCGTCTGAGTACAAAATTACCTGCCACCATGGCGACTTGGTTTCAAGTTCTCTCTGTGGGAAATCAGCAGGTTGCTATTAACTTTAAGGAAGTAAAGTCTGGGTCGATTAGCTCAAATAAATTCTATTTTTATCCTAACACTAAAATGATGACCCCGAATAGTTTTTGCATTGGACAGCTGAATCAATTGTTCACTAAACTTGTTAACAAGTACCGCGAAAAAGCAAGTCGTATCAGTTAAGTTTAATAGTTTTAGGGAGTAGGGAGTAGGGAGTAGGGAATAGGGAATAGGGAATAGGGAATAGGGAGTGTGGGGAGATGGGGAGATGGGGAGATGGGGAGATGGGGAGAATAATTCCTGTAGGGTGGGCAGTGCATGATGGGTGATTAATTGGCTTGCCATCGGGAAGGTAAGCACTGCCCACTCTACGATTAATATTACTGCATCACTATTCTCTAGTCCCGATTCCCTTCCCCCCTTATTAAGGGGGGTTAGGGGGGATTCCGATTCCCTTCCCCCCTTATTAAGGGGGGTTAGGGGGGATTCCGATTCCCTTAATTAATTGGTAGTTGAGGATTCTAAATTTTTGTAACTTATGGCCAATATGGCAAGACTTTTCTATTAGCCATGGGAGAATTTGATATCAAGAATTAATAGAGATCAATTGGATATATAGTTATCATGGAAATCTTTGATCTAGGTTTCGTCGAGAGGTTAGAAAGTGACAGCTTTGTCTCTGACAGTAGTGATCATAAAATGGCTGATGTTGTCGGTGGTAAAAGTCGCAGGATTCGTTGGCCGAATAATGACGAACCGGAGCAGGAGCCTATAACCTTTGAGAGCATACCCATAGATTTACCGTATTGTCCTCTTTACTTATTTCCTGATGGCACAATTGGGCATAAGTGTTTTGATACTCGTCCTTTTTAAGGATAGCGGTTATCATATTCATTTATTTTATTCATAAGGTACACAAGATTTATTCTTTGTTCCCTGTTCCCTATTCCCTATTCCCTGTTCCCTATTCCCTGTTCCCTGTTCCCTGTTCCCTATTCCCTGTTCCCTGTTCCCTGTTCCCTGTTCCCTAAAATCCACAACTTGTGTACCTCACCTATTTGATAAATGCTATAGTCACTAAACCCAGCCAACTACATTTTTGATTTGATAGACCGCCAGCTCCCGGTCTATATGTTTTTTGGCTTTAAGAATCGGGGTGTTAGGACTTTTGTACCAGCGCTGGGAGCGGAAACAAAAACCATTGGGCGTTATTGCCTCCCAACTATAGCGAGTGCGATCAATCAATAACCAGATTTCATAGGAGTTATAGGTCTGTTGGGGAAATTTAAGAATACCAATTTCTAGCAGAATGCTCATGCGCATCCGCGATCGCTCTATACGTTTGAGTAATTCCAGAAAACACAATGCTGCCCGTTTAGCCGCCTCATGAGTTGGGTAACGGTAGCGATCGCGGGGTTCAAATTTGAAGTCTCGACTACTAAGGCGGAAATGAAACTTGCCTGAAGCATCTTCGACATATATCACACTCCAAGGGGTTTTCGGGTACTTTACACAAAAACCTGGAGCTATTAGTTTAACCGCAGTTGCCATCCTTATCCCTTTGCTAAACCGTTGCTGACAGGATCTTAACCAAATTTTTATCGATCACCAACGGAGGGTTTTGGTCAATGAGCCTGACTGAAGATCATTACCGATTACCGATTACCCATTACCGATTACCCATTATTCTCAATCATGCCACAATTGGGCAACGCCCTTTTACCCGTGTGAGAAGTCAATATCATCCTGGCCGTAGGCTTGCCAAGCCAAGTCTACTAAGCCATCAACAATAGCAGCAGCCACTACCGCAGAACCCTTACGACCATCAATCCGAATGTGGGGAATCAAAGAGTCCCCCAACCGAGATTTAGCCACATCCACCTCGACAAATCCCGTAGGTACCCCAATCACCAAGGCTGGTCGAATTTCCTCTGCTTCAATCAACTCCACCAATACTGTTAAAGCTGTCTGAGCTTGACCAATAACAAAAATTCCTTCTGGATAGCGTCTAGCTAAGGTTTGCATCCCCCAGGCTGCCTTAGTCTTTTCTTTTTGCGGACGAGTGAGGGTTTCCATGCTGCAATACACTGGATTAGCAAAGGTATCTTGAATGTGGGGAGTGATACCCACTTGTACCATTGGCACATCTACTACAATGGTGCTACGAGCAGCGAGAGCAGCTGCTCCTGCTTGTAATGCCCGCTCAGAAAAATGAATCAGAGACTTATACTCAAAGTCGGCTGTGGCATAAATCACCCGCCGCACAATCTCGTATTCTGCTGGTGAAAAGACATGCTCGCCTATTTCACGGTCAATAATTGCCAGACTTTGGGCATCAGTTATATGCCATTCCATGAGGACTCTTCAGACAAACTGGTTGTGATTATTTTGACATTATTATGCTTGCTCTAGTGGTTTTCATATTAGGGAACAGGGAATAGGGAATAGGGAATAGGGAATAGGCAAGAGGCAAGAGGCAAGAGGCAAGAGGCAAGAGGCAAGAGGCAAGAGGCAAGAGGCAAGAGGCAAGAGGCAAGCTAGCAATAGGCAAGCTAGCAATAGGCAAGAGGCAAGAGGCAAGCTAGCAATAGGCAATAGGGAAAACTGATCTGACTCCCCATCTCCCCATCTCCCCATCTCCCCGCGCCCCCGCCCCACACCTCCCACACTCCCCACACCTCCCACACTCCCTACTCCCTACTCCCTACTCCCTGCTCCCTGCTCCCTGTAACTAAAAATTAAGAATCATTGCAATTTGAGTCAGATTCTCTTATATGCCTAATCGATATGTTTATCTTGGCAAGAGGGTTTGGGGAATTAGATACCAGGCAAAAAACACTTATCCCTAAGGATAGTCATTACCTCGGACTTCTGAGAAAATCTAAATCACGCTTGGGTCTTAAGGCTGAAGGCTGAAGGCTGAAACCATCTTGGTTAATGAGTAACAAATCCAGAAAATTGTTACATTTTTGATGATTGATGCTTGATGTTTGATGCTTAATGCTTAATTTGTGATGATTGATGATTGATTATTGATGTTTGATACTTGATACTTAATCTTTTAACAAGGGAGAATAGGATATGAAATTGGCTTACTGGATGTATGCAGGTCCTGCCCACATTGGCACACTGCGCGTTGCGAGTTCTTTTAAGAACGTCCATGCTATTATGCATGCCCCCCTAGGGGATGACTACTTCAACGTGATGCGCTCCATGCTAGAGCGAGAGCGGGATTACACTCCGGTAACTGCTAGTATTGTTGACCGGAACGTGCTAGCACGGGGTTCTCAGGAAAAAGTAGTGGACAACATCACCCGCAAGGATCAGGAAGTAAACCCTGATCTCATTGTGCTTACCCCCACCTGCACCTCCAGTATCCTACAAGAAGACCTGGAGAACTTCGTAAACCGGGCTCAGATGGATGCCAAGGCTGATGTGATGTTGGCAGATGTCAACCACTACCGGGTCAATGAATTGCAAGCGGCTGACCGCACCCTAGATCAAATTGTTCAGTTCTACCTCAACAAAGCCCGCAAGAAGGGTGAGTTGCCAGAGGGCAAAACCGCAAAGCCCTCGGTGAACATCATTGGTATTTCTACCCTTGGCTTCCACAATCAACACGATTGTACTGAACTGAAGCGGCTGATGGCTGATTTGGGTATTGAGGTTAACGAAGTCCTCCCAGAGGGAGCTTCTGTCCACAACCTGAAAAATTTACCTCGGGCTTGGTTTAACCTGTTGCCTTATCGGGAAATTGGCTTGATGAGTGCCCGTTACCTGGAAGAACAATTCGGGATGCCCTATGTCGATATTGCTCCTTTGGGTGTGGTGGAAACTGCCCGTTGTATCCGTAAGATTCAGGAAATTGTCAATGGTCAAGGTGCTAATGTCGATTACGAAGAGTACATCGACAACCAAACCCTGTACGTTTCTCAAGCTGCCTGGTTCTCTCGCTCCATCGACTGCCAAAACTTGACGGGTAAGAAGGCTGTGGTTTTCGGAGATAATACCCACGCTGCGGCTATGACCAAGATTCTGGCACGGGAGATGGGTATTCATGTGGTGCTGGCTGGTACCTACTGCAAGTATGATGCAGACTGGTTCAAGGAGCAGGTGAGCGAATACTGTGATGAGATCCTGATCAGTGATGATAATGGTGCGATTGGGGATGCGATCGCACGAATTGAACCTGCTGCGATTTTCGGTACCCAAATGGAACGGCACGTGGGTAAGCGCTTGAACATTCCTTGTGGTGTGATTGCTGCTCCCATTCATATCCAAAACTTCCCCATTGGTTATCGCCCCTTCATGGGTTACGAAGGTACTAACCAAATTGCTGATTTGGTCTACAATTCCTTCACCTTGGGTATGGAAGACCACTTGTTGGAAATCTTTGGTGGTCATGATACCAAGGAAGTGATTACCAAGGGAATCTCTGCTGATTCTGACCTGAACTGGAGTAAGGACGCTAAAGCAGAACTGAATAAGGTGCCTGGTTTTGTTCGGGGTAAAGTGAAGCGCAATACTGAGAAGTTTGCTCGTGAGCGTGGCTTTAGTGAAATCACTCTTGAAGTGATGTATGCCGCTAAGGAAGCTGTAGGGGCTTGAGGTGATAGAGATTTAATCTGAATCAGGGGAGATGGGGAAATAGGGAGATAGGGAGATGGGGAGATAGGGAGATAGGGAGATGGGGAATCAGATCAGTTTTCCCGATTCCCGATTCCCGATTCCCGATTCCCGATTCCCAATTCCCGATTTCCGACTCCCGATTCCCGATTCCCGATTCTTTGTACCTCTTTCAAATTCTGTGACTCTATCGACGAAGATTGCGGTGATTGCTCCGTAGAAATTTAATTATTATTTACAAAAAACTTCAATAGCTAGACCAGCCTATGGCTTCTGGTGGGTCTGGATGATTTGTAAGCTAATGCGCTACGCGCACGCTACGCGAACAGCTATCAGCTAATGCGCTACGCGCACGCTACTTGAGGTGCTATCAGCTGGATTCACTCTGGTGATTTTTTATTTTTGTTTATTGTTTCAGTTTTTATTAAAAAAAATTAAAAAAAATATTAATTAAGTATTAAATTGAATAAATAAGATTTAAATTGATTTATATTATGGTTTAAATTTATAAAAGTCCATTTAAAGTAATTTAAAGGCTATATCGATAAAAAAGACCCTGTATTTTCTAGTGCAGTTCGTGAATAATGCAAGAAGCACCGAAAGCTAAGCAATCTATGGCTGGCTTTAGGGTCAACGCCGAAGCGGTGCCTAAGATAAATCCAGCAGAATTTCAGCAATTATCCTTTCGGCTGGCTTAGGGGCAAAGACAAAATAAGAATTTTTATCTGAAACAGGAGATAACTAAAGGTGAAACTTTCAGTTTATGGAAAAGGTGGTATCGGTAAGTCCACAACTAGCTGTAATATCTCAGTTGCCCTAGCTAAGCGGGGTCGAAAGGTGCTGCAAATTGGCTGTGACCCTAAGCATGACAGCACATTCACTCTGACTGGTTTTCTGATCCCTACCATTATTGATACCCTTCAGGAAAAGGATTACCACTACGAAGATGTCTGGCCTGAAGATGTGATTTACAAAGGTTATGGTGGTGTTCATTGCGTAGAAGCTGGTGGTCCCCCGGCTGGTGCGGGTTGCGGTGGCTATGTTGTTGGTGAAACGGTTAAGCTGCTCAAGGAACTGAATGCTTTTGATGAGTACGATGTGATTCTGTTTGACGTTCTGGGTGATGTCGTCTGTGGTGGTTTTGCTGCTCCCCTGAACTATTCCAACTATTGCATGATTGTCACCGATAACGGTTTCGATGCCTTGTTCGCTGCTAACCGGATTGCTGCTTCTGTTCGTGAAAAAGCTCGCACTCACCCGCTGCGTCTGGCTGGTCTGATTGGCAACCGCACCTCTAAGCGCGACTTAATCGATAAGTATGTCGAAGCTGTGCCGATGCCAGTGCTGGAAATTCTGCCACTAATTGAAGATATCCGTGTATCTCGGGTTAAGGGCAAAACGATATTTGAAATGGCAGAAACTGACCCTAGCCTGGAACCTGTGTGCCAATACTATCTCAATATTGCTGACCAAATCCTGGCACAGCCTGAGGGGGTTGTACCTCAAGATGCACCAGACCGGGAGTTGTTCTCTTTGCTGTCTGACTTCTACCTAAATCCTCAAACCCCAGCAGTTACTGAGGAAGAAGAATTAGACCTGATGATGGTGTAAGCAAAGGTTGAAAGAAAGGTTGAAGGTTAGCAGGTTGAAGGTTATTTGGTTTAAGGTTGAAGGTTGAAAGTTAGGTTGAAGGTTATTTGGTTGAAGGTTGAAGGTTATTTGGTTGAAGGTTGAAGGTTATTTGGTTGAAGGTTGAAAGTTAGGAGGTTGTTCGTCTTTGGCGTTCCCGTAGGGTAGGTTAGCAGGTTGAAGGTTAGCAGGTTGAAGGTTAGCAGGTTGAAAGTTAGGAGGTTGGAGGTTGAAATTTAGGAGGTTGGAGGTTGAAATTTATAACAGTAAACCTGAAACCATTCAACAGTTAACAGTAAACCTTAAACCAAATAACCTTAAACCAAATAACCTTAAACCAAATAACCTTAAACCAAATAACCTTCAACCAAATAACCTTCAACCCTTAAAACCTTCAACCTTCAACCTTCAACCTTCAACCCTTAAAACCTTCAACCCTTCAACCTTCAACCTTCAACCTTCAACCTTCAACCTTTAAAACCTTCAACCTTTAAAACCTTCAACCTTCAACCTTAAACCTTCAACCAACTAACCTTCACCCATTAAAACCGACGAGAGAAAGCAGGAGAGGAGAACTTTAAATGACTGTTGCTGAAACCCCTCAAGCCCTAGATTTTGAGTGCGAAACTGGGAATTACCATACCTTTTGCCCAATTAGCTGCGTCGCATGGCTTTACCAAAAGATTGAAGATAGCTTCTTTTTGGTGATTGGTACTAAGACTTGTGGCTATTTCCTCCAAAATGCGATGGGGGTGATGATTTTTGCTGAGCCACGCTATGCCATGGCAGAGTTGGAAGAAGGGGATATTTCCGCTAAGCTAAATGATTACGAGGAACTGAAGCGGTTGTGTTTGCAGATTAAACGCGATCGCAATCCTAGTGTGATTGTCTGGATTGGTACCTGCACTACGGAAATTATCAAGATGGATTTGGAAGGCTTGGCTCCCAAGCTGGAATCTGAGATTGGCATTCCGATTGTGGTGGCTCGTGCTAATGGCTTAGACTATGCTTTCACCCAGGGTGAAGATACTGTGTTGGCCGCTATGGCTCACAAGTGTCCGAAAGAAGCACCCCAGGTGGAAGAGGAGAAACAAGAGCGGAATGCGATCGCAAAACTCCTCAACTTTGGACGCCAGAAAGAAGAGGTGGCTGCGGAAGAGTCAGAGTATGCGGATCATCCACCCCTAGTGTTGTTTGGCTCCCTACCTGACCCGGTTGTGACTAACCTCACCCTAGAGTTGAAGAAGCAGGGGATTAAGGTGTCTGGTTGGTTGCCTGCTAAGCGTTACACGGAATTGCCAGTAATTGAAGAAGGTTACTATGTTGCTGGGGTGAATCCTTTCCTAAGCCGTACCGCTACTACTCTGATGCGCCGCCGCAAGTGTAAGTTAATTGGCGCACCTTTCCCCATTGGTCCGGATGGCACTCGGGCTTGGATAGAGAAAATGTGTTCTGTGTTTGGTATTGAACCAAAAGGCTTGGCAGAACGGGAAGCTAAAATTTGGGAAAGCTTGGAGGATTATATCCAGCTGTTGCGTGGTAAGTCAGTATTTTTCATGGGGGATAACTTGCTGGAAGTTTCCTTAGCTCGTTTCCTCGTTCGTTGCGGGATGACTTGCCATGAAATCGGTATCCCTTACATGGATAAGCGTTATCAGAAAGCTGAGTTAGCTCTGTTAGAACAGACTTGCCACGAAATGGGTGTACCAACTCCTAAGATTATCGAGAAGCCAGACAATTACAACCAGATTCAGCGGATTTATGAGTTGGAGCCGGATTTGGTGATTACCGGTATGGCTCATGCTAATCCTTTGGAAGCACGGGGAATTAATACTAAGTGGTCTGTTGAGTTTACCTTTGCTCAAATGCACGGCTTTACTAATGCCCGAGATATTCTGGAATTGGCAACTCGTCCGTTACGTCGTAATAACAGTCTGAAGGATTTGGGTTGGGATAAGTTAGTTAAAGAAGAGGCTAAGGTTTAGCACTTGTTAAGGGAGTAGGGAGTAGGGAGTAGGGAGTAGGGAGTAGGGAGTAGGGAAGAGGGTTTTTTTAAGGTTAAAAATACCTTTTGATTCGCTTTAATTCCTCCTATCTCCCTATCTTCCTATTTCCCTATCTCCCCACCAATTAAAGAAAATTTAGCTCGACGCCAGAAACAACCCTGCCCTAAGGAAGGGCAGATAGCGTGGGCAAGCTTACACTTCACTATCAACCAATTGAAGCTGTAAGCGCTTACCCAGTGCATTGGCTGCCCGTTCAATTGTGCTCAGGGTTACAGAGGTGTTGTTTGGATCTAAAAGACTATCTAAAGCTGCACGACTGGTTTTCATGACCTGGGTCATTTCAGTTTTAGTCAGTCCCTTTTCAAGCATCGCCTGTTCGATTTGCCAAGCTAAAACTCGTTTGAGAGCTACGGCTTCAACTTCAGCAAGGATGTTATCGTCTTCTAAAAGTTCATCTAAGGAAGAACCGATATAAGGATTATTATTCATTGTTCGTTTCTAAGTTGCGTTTTCGTGCCTCGGGCAGGCAGGATGCCCACCCCACTGATATTGATCCCCCCCCTCTTATTCCCGATTCCCGATTCCCGATTCCCGATTCCCTGTTCCCGACTTCTGAAACAAGTCAACATAGCAATTTTCGTCATTCGCATCAGAATTAGACTGGTACTCCTGCTCAGCTGCTAACTTGGGATCACCTGTTGAGGTGAATCTACATGAGTGTCTATCAGCGGAAGCTTTATGCTCTAATGCATCAGGAGCTCCAAGACCAAAGGGCATTAGCCTGCTACGGAAACAATCTAGATCAGCTGCGAAACTGGTGGCAGCAACTGGTAGACCAGCAGGAGCAAAGTCAGGTTCTGCCGAATGCGATTGCTAGTTCCTCTGACCGGGTTAATCTAGGCGCAATTATTAACACAGAAAGTAATGATTGTCAAGTAAAGCATCCGATCAGCGGTCAACAGCACCAGATAGACTCTTTTAATCAACAAGAAATACCCAATCTTGGGGATATTGCTACAGAACTGGATGAGAAAAAAGTGTTTTGGTGGCTCTGGCGGTTCTATCCAGAAATTAGAGCCAAGCAATATCCAAATGCCTTACTGGTTCCAGCTCATAAAATCTTACCCGATTGTCCAATCCACAGCTACAACAGCACAGTTTCTGCCCTAGTTGGTGCCCTCTATCCAGAAGATTGGCAGCTAGGAAAGTCTCACGAACATCCCTATTTACTATTATTCACCTTCTCCCCAGTCCAGGAATTTATTAAAGCTTCCCGCAAGTTTCTTGATTTTTGGGCAGGCTCCTATTTACTCCATTATCTAAGTGTTAAACTCTGCTGGCATATTGCTCAATTGTATGGTCCTGATGCCGTAATTACTCCCTCCCTCTGGAGTCAAGAGATTATTGACGCCCTGATGATTCAGGAATTTGACCAACCAGAAGTAAATGATACAATTTTTCGGGATAGTTTTCAACAGTATTACCTAGATGAATTAGATCCAGTTAGCCGTTTTGATGATAATAAATCGACTAGTCTGAGTACTGCTGGTTTTCCTAATATTATTACCGCTGTCGTGCCAGGAAAGGAAGCGGCTGAAAAATTAGGGAAAGAATTAACCGAAAAGCTAACAGAGGAATGGAAAGCAATTGCTGAGCAAGTACGGGAACATATCAAACAGAAGGTTATTTCATGGCTGAAAGAATCCCAAAATCAGCAAAAGCGAGGGGAAATATTACAAGACTTTTCTGATGGTGACTACGAAGCTTGCCAGCGAGACTTAAAAAAATTGGAGCAACCTGGTTGTTGGGAGTGGAATACACTCTGGCATGCTCAGATAGAAAGTTCTTGGCAACCTTACTGGACTGCAGTACCGTTGGGTAATCCCGATCAACCACTGGTAATTACCAGAAACGACCAGGAAACATTTGATAGCAAATGGAAAGACGCTCAAGAAGCGATCGCGTTTTCCCGTTCTGGGCAAAAGATTCCTACCGAAGCAGAAGAGAAAGCTTTCCATACCCTTAATGTCGGGATATGGTGGGCAATCCTACAAGCTACCTTAGGAAAATCTATTCAAGCTGTTAAGAACACCCGCACTTGGCAGATTCCGGTTGCCCCAGGAGAGCGCTCCACCCTTTCTGGTCAGTTTAGTGCAGTGCATCCGAATCTAAACTATAGAAGATTTCCCGAAGGTGGAGGTCTGTCAGCTCGTTCCATGCGCCTATTCTGGCGGTTGATGGCGGCAGTTTATCCAGGAGGACTGTTCAATGGTTCAGAAAAGCTCAATGCTTTGGAATTAACCAAGCGTATGGCTTGGCAGTACGGTGGTGTTGGTAAATCGTTGGGTATTGGGTTAAGTAAGGAAACTAACAATAGCAAAGGGAATAGGGAACAGGGAACAGGGAACAGGGAGCAGGGAGTAGGGAGCAGGGAACAGGGAACAAACATTCTCTCAATTGATGTAGGATTGCTCAATAACGAAACTGACAAGATTGATTACCAAAAATTCCTTCGCTTTCCTAACTTGAGTTCCATTGCTGCCGCACGATTTGCCCATGACCATCCTGAAATAATCCGCAAATACTGGCAGAATCTGAGCAAATTAATTGACCAAGAGTTACCTGATTTTAACGATAATTTTCGCTCTTGCACTGGTAATTACCCGTTTCAAGTTCCCAAGACTGATAACACAATTAATCCCAACAACAACGAAGGTGAAAATTTCAACGGTGTGATGTTTTCTAGTAGGTGGCTAGCGGATGATATGGGATTAACTCAATCTCGGGATGTTCTAAGACGGTTAGTAGAAACCGCTCATAAACAAACTGGTTTTAGTAATTGGTCTCCCGGTGATTGGTGGGTAATTGTTCTGGCTGATGGGGATGGCATGGGTAACTATGTTTCTGGTGCTAAGCTCAAGGAATATAAACACTACATACTTACAGACCAACTAGACCAATCTAGTCAGCAAGTTGAGGGATTTAACGAACTGCTAGAGACCAAAAAGCGCATGGGACCAGCTACCCATGTTGGACTGAATCGTGCTCTACTAGATTTTTCCAATCGCCTGGTGCCTTATATAACTGAAAAGCGCTTCTGCGGCAAAGTTGTCTACAGTGGCGGGGATGATGTGATGGCCGTGTTGCCTCTAGAAGACTTGCCGGAATTTTTGCGATCGCTTCGTGCGGCTTGGTGTGGTGCTGAAGACCCCCAACAAGAGTTTCACCCTAACGGCGGTTACTGGTACCCCAAGCAACAATTAGAAGGATTACCCGACCGTGCCCATTTCACCATGGGCGAGGGTGCCACCATGAGCATGGGCATTGTGATTGCCCATAAAAGCTTACCACTGCCCACGGTTCTAGACAACCTTTGGACTGCAGAGAAGGATAGAGCCAAGAAACTCCCAGGAACTAGAACAGGACTTAGGCAAAGCCCCCTAAATCCCCCAATTCTGGGGGACTTTAACTCAAATTCCCCCCAAAATTGGGGGGTTAGGGGGGCGGGGGACTTTAACTCAAATTCCCCCCAAAATTGGGGGGTTAGGGGGGCGGGGGACTTTAACTCAAATTCCCCCCAAAATTGGGGGGTTAGGGGGGCGGGGGACTTTAACTCAAATTCCCCCCAAAATTGGGGGGTTAGGGGGGCGGGGGACTTTAACTCAAATTCCCCCCAAAATTGGGGGGTTAGGGGGGCGGGGGACTTTAACTCAAATTCCCCCCAAAATTGGGGGGTTAGGGGGGCGGGGGACTTTAACTCAAATTCCCCCCAAAATTGGGGGGTTAGGGGGGCGGGGGACTTTGACATTATTCCCCCTAAAGATGGTTTGTGCTTCCGAGTTATCTACGGTAGTGGCAATAGTTTAGAAGCACTAATGAAAGGACATTTACTAGACTATTGGTGGAAATTTATTCAGCATTACCAAGACATTGACCTCTCTCCTCTGCTGTATCGACTAGCAGAAGACTTGCCAAAACATGCTTGTGTAACCGAATGCGATCGCTTATTGAGTCAAGCAACCGAAGTTATCCTCAACCGCCGGGACGAAACCCTATCTGATCAGGTTAAACAGGCTTTACTAGACTGGATTAATCAATGGCAACATTGGGCGTTTCATGCTCGACAAGCTGCTGGAGAAAATGCCCTCGGTACCCAAGAAAAGGATTTAGCAATGTTATTAAAATTCAGTGCTTTTTGGGTAGATAAAATGGTACAGCGTCAGGAATGGAGGGAACAGGGAACGGGGAACAGTGGTCAGCCGTCAGCCGTCAGCCGTCAGCCGTGAGCTTTTAGCTCACGCTACGCGAACAGCCGTCAGCTTATTTTATTTAAAAGTATCGATTGCGCTACCTGGAACCCATAAGCTAATAGCTAATAGCTGTTCGCGTAGCGTGCGCGTAGCGCTTAAGCTGATAGCTGATAGCTGATAGCTGATAACTGATAACTGATAGCTTACCTCCCTACTCCCTACTCCCTACTCCCTACTCCCTACTCCCTACTCCCTACTCCCTACTCCCTATTAAAAAAATGCTATCTTGGTATACCATTGAACCCATAGATGTGTTGCTGTTTCGAGAAGAAAAACCCTTTAGTCCAGGGGAAGGGTCTTGGGCAAAAGGGAAGTTTCCTCCCATGCCCATTACGGTGTTTCAAGCCCTTCGTTCTGCTCTACCCCATTATGGATATAACCAGAAAGATAAGAAACGAAATTTAACATTTATCGGACCTTTTCTGTTAGATCAACAAGACACCCTCTGGTTACCAACACCAAAGGATTTACTCTGTGTTCGCAAAAAATATAATCCTACCGAAGCAGAAGATAATCACAAAGATTCAATTGATACTTGGGATAAGATAAAGCGTCTTCAACCAAAAGATACTCAGCCCGGTTGGGATTATATCTGTTTTGATAGGGACGAATTGCAACCGATGGTTCCTCCTCAACTTGAGGAAAATGAATTTATCTGTGGTTCTCCTCAACCTTGGATTAAAGCTGAAGCCTTGATCAAGTATCTCCAAGGTAATAATTTTGAGAATAAAAAGGATAACAAGGATAACGATTACTTCTGTGATCACCCTTGGAGTCTACAAATACTACCCCATATTCATATGAAATCAGGGAGTAGGCAGGTACGGGATGAAGAAGGTTATTTCACTGAAATAGCAGTGCGTATGGATCCGGGATGGCGACTAGTAGCAGGGATTAGTACTAAAATAGACCAGACCGTGGTGCGCTTGGGAGGAGAGGGACATCGAGCTATTGTTTCCCCCATCAAGCCCTTAAAACCGTGGCAAGACTTAGAGCAGTTTTCTGAACAAAAATCCAGCAACTTTGCCTATTTACTGACTCCGGGAATAGCAGAAAAACAGAAAGCAAAGTATGGTGTTTATCCCAGTAACTGGAAAGAAACTCTCAGAGGTTGTGTAAGCGATCGCCCTTTACTATGGGGTGGTAGAACCCAGATCAAACGTCGGCTATTGAATTCTCAGGAAAGGGGAAATTGGCAGTCAGCTTTATCACCCCAACGGGCCTTTGTGGCACCAGGTACGGTTTATAGTTTTGGAGAAAACTTACCTAAGGATAAACTGCTGTTACCTGATAGTAATAGTGATGACTTGGAAACCTTTAGGCAATT
This sequence comes from Moorena sp. SIOASIH, assembly GCF_010671925.1. GTDB lineage: Bacteria > Cyanobacteriota > Cyanobacteriia > Cyanobacteriales > Coleofasciculaceae > Moorena. The sequence continues at coordinate 1,090,585 of NZ_JAAHIH010000001.1, forward strand.
GAACTATGGAAAACTTTTGTGGGGAAATATCAAGTCCGGTTGAATACCCATAATTAAGGGGAGATGGGGAGATGGGGAGATGGGGAGATGGGGAGATGGGGAGATTTTTATTAAGGTTAGTTATCATAACATGAGATACAGCGTTTTTCATAACTATAAGGTACACAGGATTTTTTCCCTGTTCTCTGTTTTCTTTTCCCTGTTCCCTGTTCCCTGTTCCCTAAAACAAAATAATTTGTACCTTACCCAATTGCAAACCGCTTTAAGAGACAATGAAACTTAATCTTGCTTATTTATATCTACTTTCTCCCTTACATACTGGGGGAACCAGTCAAGAGGGTAATTTAGTAGGAATTGCCCGGGAATCTCATACGAATTTTCCCTATCTGCCTTCGAGTACAATTCGGGGACGATATAGAGCAAATGTGGTAATCAATATTGACCCGAAGGATGAAGACAACGTGATTGCCGCTCACATTAGGCAAGTTAAGCTTTTTGGTCCTGATTTAGAGGATTTGAAGAATCAAGATTTTGTTGAGTATTATGAATTGGAAACAAACCGAAAACTAACTCAACTGGAACAGGGCAGTATTTGGGTAGGAGATGGCTCAATCCTATGGTTTCCCGTTTCCTCCTTAAGTCATGGTGTGATTTGGATTAGTTGTCCTTTATTACTACAAAAATGGGTAAGGTTTAACCATAGTAATGATACTATTAATACTAATAATATCAAAAACTACCGTAGCAATATACCAAAAAAAGAGTCCGTTTATCTCAAAGATGCCTTGATTGCTGGCAGTAGTTTGCAGCCTTTTCAGAATTGGGAAGATTTTATTCCTAAAGGCTATGAAACCAGTATTGATAAGGTTTTGGTCTTGCCAAACCAGCACTGTGAAACTCTGATTCAGATGAGCCTCTGGCGACAGGTAAAGGTAAAGCTGAATGAACACAAGGTTGTTACAGATGGCAGTTTTCGCTATGAAGAAGCAATTCCTCCTGATACTTTGATGTACTTCCCTTGGGGAGTTACTACTCAAGTTAATGGTACTGCCCAAGAGCATCTTGATGATTTTCAACAGCTATTAAAGGACAATTCCCTGTTGCAAATTGGCGGACAGGAAAGTTTAGGACGAGGATTTGTGCAACAGTGGATGGCACCACAGAAAGAATCTAAAGGGAAAAAAGAGGGGAAAGGATGATGTTTGATTCACGGGGTCTGAGTAAATATGCTTATGAAGCTTTAAAAGATTTGCGATCGCGCTATGACAAAGCCTTGGAAAACAAGGAGATTAAGTCCCAAGACTATAAACAGCATCTTCAAGAGCAAAAGAGTCAAGCAGTAGAACTCTATACCTATGTTGCCACTTGGGGATTAATGCGTCTGAAAGGTGAGGAAATTGCCCTTGATAAATGGGATCCACAAAAGCCACCTACTATAGGCCAAAGGACAACCAAGAGTCAAGAAGGGAAAAGAGAGGTGATTGAAAGCTATTTTCGCAGTTTAGAAAACGTTCCTGGAGTCGGAAATTTAGTCAATGAAGAGGGTTTAGCAACCCTCAATACCATGAATCATCACCAATATCTGGGTCTGACAGGGGTAGCACTCGCGATAGCCCAAGAGTTTAGTTTCTGGGCAGATGCAGTTTACCACGACATTAAACCAGGAGAGTCAGATTAATGACCTTCAATAGAGACAATCAATCCCTTCCCACTTGGCTAGAGAAACTCCCGAAGGGATTCCAACCTAATAATGCTGCTAGTTTTGTAGAATATCTACGCTGGATGCGATCGCCTCAACCGGTGATTGAGTCATCATCAGCAAAAGGTGACAAGCAAAACCAGCAAGAGAATAACTTAACCAAGGTACAAGTTCTCCAGATGGCAGCAGAAAAAGCTGGAGGATACAAAAAACGCTTGGAAACCCTCAACCAGCGGATTCAGCTAATTGCTGGAAAGGATAATACATTTGAGGTTGAGTGTGCTTGGCGGATGCGTGTAGGGGGACAAACCGGACCGGAAAATATTCTGCTTCCGGCCTTCGATGCCTTGGGAATACCTTATATTCCTTCCAGTACTCTGCGAGGTGTGGCAAGACGTCAGGCACTTTGGGAATTCACTCAAGCTATTCTAGACAATATCCTCCAGCAGAAAGCAAAGATAACTCAGCAACAGAGGGAGGAAGCCAACCAACAAGCAGAAAAACACGTTGCACAGTACTTTGGTTCCTTGGAAGCTGAAGAAAAAGACTGTGCAGGGAAAGTGATTTTTCTGGATGCTTACCCATTAGCCAAGCAATGGGGAGTCGAGAAGAGAGGCTTAGCTGTGGATATGGCTAATAATATCTGGAGTTGGGATCAAGACTCTCCCAAGTATAGCCCTAATCCTAATCCCTTCCTTTCTCTTAACAGACCGATAGTTTTAATTGGGTTACGTCCAACTGCTAGATGTGATCAAGATACGTTCAATCAAGTCAAAACTTGGTTGAAAAAGGGGTTACAATCCGGTGTTGGTTCCCAGATTAATACTGGCTATGGTCAAATGCTGGTTAAAGGTGAACAGAATAATCCTCAGCCATTTTTTGAGGTCAAGTTTATCCTTGAAGGTCAACTGATTCACGGGTATAAACGCTTTAGGAATGTTCGCAAACCTTTGAATACAAAGGGTAAACCCGATGACTATGCAGAAGCCGAGGTGCGCCCTATAGCGTTTAAATCTATGCTGAGCTACTGGTTCCGGACCTTAGCTTTAGGCTTTTTACCAATAGCACAAGTAAAGACGTGGGAATGTCAGTTGTTTGGTTCAATTCAACCTCAAACTCAAGGATGGATTCAGTTTAATATTACTGATGCCAAAAATCCTCGAACTTCAGAACAGGCTCAAAATCAACCTTGTCTGAAACAACAGGGAACCCTAAAACTGAGTTATTCCCGGGAAGCACCAACTACCCAAGCTGAACGGGATACTATTCAAAAATTATTGGTAAACTTGACTTGGTTAATGTTTCATCTTGGTGGAGTCGGACAGGGAGCAAGACGACCTCTTTATTCTCGCAAAAATCGTCAAAATCCCAAACCACCTTACTATCGCGGTAGTCGGTTGAGAGCAAACGAGAAAGATTTATGGTGGCAATTACCCGATACTCCCCGAGAATTTAAGTCTCGTTTTCAGCAGAGATTGGAGGATTTTTGTACAGCTTTAGCTACTCTGAGTGATCAGCAGGTTAATCCGCGATCGCTTTTACCAGTTCCGAGATTAAGCCAAAAGGAATGGCGAGAAGCGGTAGATAGTAACTGTCAGATTATCCTCTGTTCTGGGCAAGAACAGTTTGATAAACCTCATGCTTTAGCCCTGTTGCACTCAGATAAGTTGAAAATAACTAATCGGAAAGGAGACAGAATTTATGACCCTGACCTGTGTGGTCATACAGGCGATCGCTCTCCGGTTTGGATTGTTGATTTAGGAAATTACCAAGTGGTGACCGTGTTTGGTACTCAACACTCCAAACGCCAGGAGTTTCTCCAGCTTTTGCAAGAAAAAACTAACCCTGATAACTATGATCGTATTTTTCCGTTGCCTTAACCGTAAGCATTCAGTTATCAGCTTAAACGCTACGCGAACAGCTATCAGCTATTGAATCAAACAGGTAACCATTTGTTTAATATGAGTTACGAAAAGCTGACGGCTGACCACTGACCGCTGACGGCTGACCACTGACCACTGTTCGCGTAGCGTGCGCGTAGCGCATATGCTTACACCCCACCTATATTTGCTTAAAAAAGTTAAAACATATCATGGCAATTCTTATCGCTAACATTGGCACGTCTGATCTAGCTATTCAACTACCTATAGCAGGAAAAAACTATTATCTACCCATTGACTTCTTGCCAGATGAACCCAATCTCAAGGAACAACAAGCTGCATTAACTCCTGAACGTAGTAGAATTTGGAATAACCAGCGTAAGTATATTGAAGGAGAGCATCTTTACCAAGAACTAGAATTTGAGGTTGGGATTAAGCAAACCAGCCGAAAGCTTACAGAAGTTTTGTTTAATCAGTATGAAGCCAATCCAGATTACTGGCATTCTCGTCTGATGCCAGTTCGGATTGGTGGTGCCATAAAAAAGGCGATGAGTCTTGGGGCAAAAAAGGCATATATTTTCGTCACAGACCAACAGAGTAAAAATCAACCAGAAGGCCATCATAAGGATACCATCTATTTGTTCGATATCTTGGACAAGTGGCTTAAAGAAGAAGGATGGGAGTTTTCCCTAGAGTGGAAAATTATTCCTGCTGATATTCCTGGTAATGACCAAGACCGCATGCTTGGCTACTATTACCAAGCTCTTAATGAGATTAGTAAAGCTGAGGGAATTGATCAAACATCCTCAGAAGAGGAATTAGTTTTAATCAGCACAAAAGGTGGAACAAATCAGATGAAAATGGCGCTGCAAATCCAAACCATGGCAGCCAGCTTCAAAAATCCCATCTTTCTCAGCCCAGATTTATCAATTGACGGAATTTTAGAAGGTAAACTCTCTGATTGTTACCTATTTTCCTACTGGCGTTATCGGCGTAGTCAAAAATATCAAACTGTCAAAAAACTGCTGAATCGCTGGGATTTTGATGGTGGTATCCAGATTCTCAAGGACTGGGTAGAAACCTTAGATTCTTTGATTACCCAAGGAATTGAAGTAGAGACTGTCTCTGACAACAAAAGTGATATCGAATTAGTCATTAAGGCTATGGAAATTGGCCTCTACTGTTTTAACTTGGATATCTCTGGGGCGCAAAAGCTGATTAAACCAAAGCAAAAGGATAATCTGGGAGTAGTGGCAGAGATTAAAGACAAATATTATAAATGGTTAAACTTATATACCCAATGCCGAATTTACTGGGAATTAAATCTGATTGCCAATTTCTTATCGCGGATGACTTCTTTCTGTGAAGAAACGTTACATAAGCTGATGGGAGAACTAGGGAAAAAGTATTTTGACCAAAACAAACCGAATAACTGGGTTTTAAATAGAGATATAGTAGAAGAAAAATTTGTTAATTATTTGGTAAGTACAAAAACGTTTAATAATGAAGAGCTTAAGTGCTGGGAAGCTAAACAAAAAGGATACCGTGATTATAAATTGAAGAATCGGTTCAGGAAGCGTAATTTTGTAGATGCCCTGATTCAGTTTCGAGGAGATTCCAAGGAGATAGAAATTTGGCAGACTATTCTTCAATCACTCAAGAAGCTTGACTATTGGGTCGAAAAAAGAAATTACATGATTCACAGTGCCAAGGGAGTCTCAAAAGCAAGAATGTCTGAGATACTGGATAAAGACCGTAAAGCAGGCATTGAAAACGCTCTGGTGGCTTGTGAAAGCGACCAAATTCTAGAAGAAATCATGACTATTAATCGCCTAACTTGTCAACTTTTAAATAAGCCGGAGACTTCTTTTGTGGATCTTAACGGTCGTTATTATATCTATTCTGATGTTAAGGATTTTGTGATCAAGAAGCTAATGACAGACTGTTTAGAGTAATTGGAGCCTTTCCGAGGATCACGAAATCCGGTGTTGCTGATTCTGGGTATGATTTTGCCCCCCTAGCCCCCCAATTTTGGGGGGAACAAGACTTTCTTGCGTCCCCCAAAGTTGGGGGATTTAGGGGGCTTGACCAAAACCAGATGATCGCGCATTCATTCCTTGATTCAGCAACGCCGAAAATTAATCTTGTTCAATACACCCCCAGTCAAGGGTTTTATCCTTAACTGGGGGTTATTGTTGTTTGGATTAATTTATCTGGTTGAGGGAGATGGTATAGCGCTACGCGGAAGGCAAGAGGCAAAAGTTTATTAAAACAGCGCAGGTGCGCTTGACCCATTAAGAATTTAATTCGCCACGGGTCGCACTTTTTTAGATTTTATCAATGTCAAACACCTTAATGCCTAGTGCTATAACAAGTCTACAGTCTATATTCTACATTCTGAATTATATATTCTCTATTATCTGCGGTTTCTATTAATTCATCTCCTTAACTGGGATTGTAACAGTTAACTATATAGAGAGGTTCAACGTTTTTGATGTTTCCATTAATTCATCTCCTTAACGGAGATTGTAACTCTGGTTGCGGGCGGATTCCCATGTGGAGGGACTAGCGTTTCCATTAATTCATCTCCTTAACGGAGATTGTAACATTGAAACTACTAACCCTGAGGATTGGCAACAACAGTTTCCATTAATTCATCTCCATAACGGAGATTGTAACATTGAAAATTGTAACACGGCTTGGATGACGATGAGACTGTTTCGATTAATTCATCTCCATCACGGAGATTGTAACTCCAGTTTATTGGGATGGTGAATTTTATCATCATATGTTTCCATTAATTCATCTCCTTAACGGAGATTGTAACCTGCGCGGCTTGATTCGCAATTGCGTAGTTACACCTTGCGTTTCCATTAATTCATCTCCTTAACGGAGATTGTAACAACTTATAATAAAGATTATTTATCTGGTATTGAAGTGTTTCCATTAATTCATCTCCTTAACGGAGATTGTAACTTTAGCGGACAAAATGGGTTGGGATGATCTGCCAGGTTTCCATTAATTCATCTCCTTAACGGAGATTGTAACCAGAAGGTTTTATTTTTGAGAATGGGGGAGAAACATAGTTTCCATTAATTCATCTCCTTAACGGAGATTGTAACGAAGGTAATTTTGAATTAATTGACGTACCTGTTTCGTTTCCATTAATTCATCTCCTTAACGGAGATTGTAACGCTGCTATTTGTTGTTGTGTTTTACGATATCCCTGTTTCCATTAATTCATCTCCTTAACTGAGATTGTAACATTTTAACTCCAAATTTAGGCCAAAGAACAAACAAGGTTTCCATTAATTCATCTCCTTAACGGAGATTGTAACGATTGAAGTTTTGCAATATCCGATTCAAGTATTTGTTTCCATTAATTCATCTCCTTAACGGAGATTGTAACAATTATGGTAATCAAAGTGTAAGTGATTTTTATCGTTTCCATTAATTCATCTCCTTAACGGAGATTGTAACACTTTCTTGTAAATTTATTTCGTAATTATACGTGTTTCCATTAATTCATCTCCTTAACGGAGATTGTAACAAGTTATAGGTAAAGTTTTAGAAGTATCTTACGAAGGGTTTCCATTAATTCATCTCCTTAACGGAGATTGTAACCTAATAAGCCTGGTGGATGGGTAAAACTTGATGCACGTTTCCATTAATTCATCTCATTAACGGAGATTGTAACTTTCAGATTCAGTCATTCCCTCCCAATTTTTCTGTTCTTGTTTCCATTAATTCTTCTCCTTAACGGAGATTGTAACTTAAATGGGCATCTTCTTTGCTTCCGGGTTATGATCGTTTCCATTAATTCTTCTCCTTAACGGAGATTGTAACCTATTCCACCACCCTCTACCTATCTCCATACATCCTGTTTCCATTAATTCATCTCCTTAACGGAGATTGTAACACGAGCATCAACAACAATCCAGTGTTGGTCGTCCTTTTGGTTTCCATTAATTCTTCTCCTTAACGGAGATTGTAACCTTGCTGAAGCGGTTGATGCTGCCCTTAGACGTTTGTTTCCATTAATTCTTCTCCTTAACGGAGATTGTAACTAAACTACTGGTAATCGTCGGGGTATTCGGAACAAGTTTCCATTAATTCTTCTCCTTAACGGAGATTGTAACCTTTCGGGTAAAAGCTTTTTCCCCTGTGCAGTTACTTAGAGTTTCCATTAATTCTTCTCCTTAACGGAGATTGTAACGACTTAATTAACCAACTTCTATTCGGACTATCTGCGTTTCCATTAATTCTTCTCCTTAACGGAGATTGTAACGAACAAGAGAAAAGCTGAATGATTTGAAATTTCGTTTCCATTAATTCATCTCCTTAACGGAGATTGTAACAAAATGAGCTATCAGCTTACACCTCCCACTTTGGCAGTTTCCATTAATTCATCTCCTTAACGGAGATTGTAACCTTGGAAGCGTACTTCTCAATGTCCTTGATATCGTCTGTTTCCATTAATTCATCTCCTTAACGGAGATTGTAACTTATTGACCATCGGCCTTGCCTTTGTTTCTCTCCTGTTTCCATTAATTCATCTCCTTAACGGAGATTGTAACCTGCGTTGATCTAGGACATGCCAGCTATCCTCACGTCCTCAGTTTCCATTAATTCATCTCCTTAACGGAGATTGTAACAGCTAAGTTTATAAAGCAGCAAATTGCCGCTTATAATTATAAGCAAAAAACAGCCGGTTTCCATTAATTCATCTCCTTAACGGAGATTGTAACTTAAGCAAACGGTCGAGGCGAATAACGCCCTAATCGTTTCCATTAATTCATCTCCTTAACGGAGATTGTAACTCTTTTTATATTCAGACGGTTTCAATATTTTTCGGAAGTTTCCATTAATTCATCTCCTTAACGGAGATTGTAACCTTGTTTCTTGAGCGCTTTTAATACTTCTTGGCTTGGCCGTTTCCATTAATTCATCTCCTTAACGGAGATTGTAACCATTAAAACGGGGTATCCTGATATTGATCAGGCTATTGGTTTCCATTAATTCATCTCCTTAACGGAGATTGTAACTTACGCTGACCTTGGACATGGGCATCTCATACAATTGTTTCCATTAATTCATCTCCTTAACGGAGATTGTAACCACCCAACCACCCATGTGTGGGAAATATGAGCCATCAAGTTTCCATTAATTCATCTCCTTAACGGAGATTGTAACTTAAACTCCTCTTGATGGCTAGAGTTGTAGTTACCAGAGTTTCCATTAATTCATCTCCTTAACGGAGATTGTAACATTTTTTGCATTTGAACGAATAGTGCGGAATTCAACGTTTCCATTAATTCATCTCCTTAACGGAGATTGTAACTTTATCCCGACTATCACTGACTTTGGCCGACATGGGTTTCCATTAATTCATCTCCTTAACGGAGATTGTAACGGAGTTTTTCCATGATGACTGATAATTCTTTTTGTATTCAGTTTCCATTAATTCATCTCCTTAACGGAGATTGTAACAGTGGAGAGTTGGGAATCATGAGTAAAAGAGATCCAGTTTCCATTAATTCATCTCCTTAACGGAGATTGTAACGGCGTGGACCCTAAGCAGTTACGCCTTCAGTTAATTCGGCAAGGTTTCCATTAATTCATCTCCTTAACGGAGATTGTAACACTCCCCGTCGGTGTTTGAAAAATCAGTGGCTGAATACTTGTTTCCATTAATTCATCTCCTTAACGGAGATTGTAACTTGGGGGACATTCTGTTGGAATGGCTCAACTAAATGCCGTTTCCATTAATTCATCTCCTTAACGGAGATTGTAACGGCAGACACAGTACGAAAATCTAATTATAGCTGTAGGCTTGTTTCCATTAATTCATCTCCTTAACGGAGATTGTAACAATTAACAACTTTAGCAGTAATAGTCATAACTGTTGTATCCGTTTCCATTAATTCATCTCCTTAACGGAGATTGTAACCAGCCTAGATTGGGTTTGTAGGGGGGGTTATTTTGCCCCGTTTCCATTAATTCATCTCCTTAACGGAGATTGTAACTATGTGATATCTGCTCTTTTACACGATGAGAATGTAAGTTTCCATTAATTCATCTCCTTAACGGAGATTGTAACTTGTTGTAAATGAGTATTTAGCCAAAGAGCACAAACGTTTCCATTAATTCATCTCCTTAACGGAGATTGTAACAAACAGTATTTTTAAGTTATGTTCTAACTACTATTGTTTCCATTAATTCATCTCCTTAACGGAGATTGTAACACATGGCTTAAGTGGGATAAAGAAAAACGAGCGGCCAAGTTAGCCGTTTCCATTAATTCATCTCCTTAACGGAGATTGTAACTTTGCGATGATGCGGCTCTACTCAGTAATTCAATAGTTTCCATTAATTCATCTCCTTAACGGAGATTGTAACTTGGGAATCATGAGTAAAAGAGATCCGAAAGTCGTTTCCATTAATTCATCTCCTTAACGGAGATTGTAACTCCTTTTACATAATTTTAAATTCTTTTTTGACTCATGGTTTCCATTAATTCATCTCCTTAACGGAGATTGTAACGACTAACACCATCAACTTCATGATATTTCCCACACCGTTTCCATTAATTCATCTCCTTAACGGAGATTGTAACACATATTTGCCCTCAGCCTGATTAAGCTCAACGAGTTTCCATTAATTCATCTCCTTAACGGAGATTGTAACTGGCAAGTAAAATGGTTCTTCAAACAAAAATAAACAGCGGTTTCCATTAATTCATCTCCTTAACGGAGATTGTAACCAAAATGTTTTAATGCCTTAGTTGAAATGTCAACAGTTTCCATTAATTCATCTCCTTAACGGAGATTGTAACTGAGCTTACAACGTTGTTGATGCCCATTTCACAAGTTTCCATTAATTCATCTCCTTAACGGAGATTGTAACCCCGATGCGATCGCTGTCTTGCAGTCCCACATCAACGTTTCCATTAATTCATCTCCTTAACGGAGATTGTAACTAAAGAACCAAGCCCACCCTACCACCCATGTGTGGGAAATATGAGCCATCAAGTTTCCATTAATTCATCTCCTTAACGGAGATTGTAACGTGTATAGTACTGCTACTCTAAACTAAAAGACAAAGTGTTTCCATTAATTCATCTCCTTAACGGAGATTGTAACTAGCATATTACAGAAAGGAGCAATGGAGTAAGGCAGTTTCCATTAATTCATCTCCTTAACGGAGATTGTAACGTTACAGAATTTCCTGTTGTCAACATAGCAGGAGCGTTTCCATTAATTCATCTCCTTAACGGAGATTGTAACTTGTCTACGAGTGCGAGGGGTCTCCCGACTCCTGGCGTTTCCATTAATTCATCTCCTTAACGGAGATTGTAACTATCTTGTAACACGGCTAGTTCCGAGAATTCCATTTCGTTTCCATTAATTCATCTCCTTAACGGAGATTGTAACCTGCATCTCCCACCATCTACCTTGCCATTAAGTACAGTTTCCATTAATTCATCTCCTTAACGGAGATTGTAACTTTATATGGCATAATAGGCAATATTACAGAATAGTTTCCATTAATTCATCTCCTTAACGGAGATTGTAACACTAATGGGTGGACAACTGGAGCTAGGACTAAGATGTTTCCATTAATTCATCTCCTTAACGGAGATTGTAACTTTATGTGGGCATCTGAATGGCTGTTTAAATACGGCGTTTCCATTAATTCATCTCCTTAACGGAGATTGTAACCTTCCGCCCCCCCCTGAATATTTTCAAGAAAAGTACTTCGTTTCCATTAATTCATCTCCTTAACGGAGATTGTAACGAAGCCATGCCACCCACTCACTACCTTTAATCTCCTCTGTTTCCATTAATTCATCTCCTTAACGGAGATTGTAACGGCTGTGCCAAGCCTGATACCCCTCGAGGGGACAAGAACGTTTCCATTAATTCATCTCCTTAACGGAGATTGTAACACTGGAGTTGTGCGAACACGGAACCGCCAAGCATTTTAGTTTCCATTAATTCATCTCCTTAACGGAGATTGTAACTGAAATCGTACGACCACGTGGGAGTAAATTCTAACTGTTTCCATTAATTCATCTCCTTAACGGAGATTGTAACGCAAAATTCAAATTAATATACGACTCACTTGGTCGTTTCCATTAATTCATCTCCTTAACGGAGATTGTAACGAAATCGTACGACCACGTGGGAGTAAATTCTAACTGTTTCCATTAATTCATCTCCTTAACGGAGATTGTAACCTAATTCAAACTCCATTGGCTTCACAGCTCAAAATCTAGTTTCCATTAATTCATCTCCTTAACGGAGATTGTAACTTACATTGCTTTATCAGTACGCAATAATCCATCTCTGGTTTCCATTAATTCATCTCCTTAACGGAGATTGTAACCGTTCTGAGTTAATTGCAGACAAGACTTTTCTTTGTCGGTTTCCATTAATTCATCTCCTTAACGGAGATTGTAACTCCGACCCTGAAAAACCTTGTATACCAAAGTTTCCCAGGTACAATTGCGAGAACCTAATCATTTTCCCCCTCAACTTGCCCCCTTGTCAACATCAAAATCCCTCAAACCCTTACCCTGTCTACTGCGAGACCATTTTATTTCAGCCATCCCCTCAAATCCCCATCCCGCCTACCATTCATCCATCATCGACTAATCAGTAACCTTCCATACCAACCCCTCCTCGCCAGGAATGTCGGGAATGTAGGGAGGGTGGGGCGGGGGCGCGGGGAGATGGGAAGATGGGGAAATGGGGAGATGGGGGGAATTATCCTGACATTATACTATAGCACTACCTATTAAAGTTAGGACATTGATATACCAAAGGGAACAGGGAACAGGGAACAGGGAACAGGGAACAACAATTCTCACAATTCCTACAAGGATTGCTATACAAGCTGAAAAGCTCTTAAAAGAAACTTTTGCCTCTTGCCTCTTGCCAATGCCATTGCGCGTAGCGCTATAATTCCTCATTCGCACTACTATTATAGACAGTTAGAGGAACCTTTTAATAGGATAACCCCAGAAGTGTTGAATCCAGTAATACTAAGCATTCAGCCGTCAGCTGTCAGCTGTCAGCTTAAAATAAACCTATTTGGCCTATGGCCACTCTACGGGAACGGGAGAATGGAGTAGGTCGAGATTTTAGAGAATTAAAAGTGTGGGGAAAATCCCTTGGCCTTTGGCCAAAGGCTGATAGCTGATAGCTGAATGCTGATAGCTGAATGCTGATAGCTGAATGCTTAATAACTAATCTCTGTCTATTGTTCTTGTCAACAAAACAATAAATACCATAAACATGAGCAAAAATCCTATTAAAAATCCCCACACTCCCCTAATCTGCCACTTCCTGATCGGTCCCCCCGGCAGCGGTAAATCTACCCTTGCCAAAGAAATTGCCAACTTGGGCAATTACCGGATTATCTCCACTGACCACATCAGAAAAGTGCTCTACGGCCACGATAGTATTCAGGGCAACTGGTCAGAAATTGAAACAGAAGTTCTATCTCAAATAAGTCAAGGGATCGCCTCTAACCAACCAATAATTTATGACGCCACCAATGCCAAGCGACCCTGGCGCATGGCATTACTAAATCAGCTAACCATAGAACTAAATTCCCAGCCCTTACTGTGGATGGCGTGGCACCTCTGTACTCCCCTAGAAACCTGCCTAGAGTGGAACCGTAAACGCTCCCGCCAGGTACCAGATTACGTGATTGAAAGTATGTTCAAATCCCTGCAAAACTTCCCACCCCTCACTGCCGAGGGATTTGCCGCTGTCAACCAAGTAAAACTAACTGTTGATGGCTTCGATATCTCCAAAATCCAGAAGAAAATCAAAGGTCTTCCTCGCACTCTCACCAATCGCACTAACCGCACCCATCATAGTCAAATCACCCTCCATCCCTACTCGTCCCTGTTAGATTTTGACCGTTTGTTGCATCTGATTGCTTTAATTATTAGTTATCCCAACATAGGCACCTTGCACAGCACTGACCCAACTGAGATCGAACGGGTTTTGGGAACAGTGCCCGAATTTGCCACTCCCCTCCAAGAAGTGTGCGCTTTGATGGCCAAACTCAAGGGAGAAATCTATGGTGACCGGGATGGGATTGCAACAGATTTGCAGTGGCTAGAAGACAATGGGCTAATTAACAGCAATGATCAAGATTCTGAGGGCGTTGCTGATTCTGGGTATGATTCCGCCCCCCTAACCCCCCAATTTTGGGGGGAACAAGACTGTCAAAGTCCCCCAAAGTTGGGGGATTTAGGGGGCTTGACCAAAACCAGACGATCGCCCATTCATACTTCAATTCAGCAACGCCATTCTGAGCTAATCCTGCCCATTGTCAAAAATCCCCATCTACTCACCCATGCCTATTCCGATCTAGAACCCTTTCAGCGGCTGATCAAGACAATTCGGTTTATCTTGCATCATCCTTTTTTGCCAAAATCCGGAAATAGTAGGCTCAAAACCTTGACAAATGCCCTCCAAGAAGATAAGGTAACTATCGGCAATGGCATCGATACCCTGCGCAAAGATATCGAAAAAATCCTCAAACCCTATAAGATATTACCCAACTTTCCCCTCAAGCAAGGCTATTTTGCAGGCACCGGCATATTCTCTAGGCAGGAACTGGGTAAAGTTTTTGCAGTGCTGCAATCTCAAGCCAAAAGTTTAGACGATCCCATGGCACTCTCTACCTATGAGATGTTCCAGGAACGGATGACCCACTCAAAATTAGACCCCCCTTCCACCTATCCAGTGCGAGCAATTCGCAATCGCTGTATCGTAGATACCGACTCCCTCCACGCTTCAGCCTTGCTCAATCATCTAGACAAACTAGAAAATGCGATCGCCCAAGGGGAATTATTAGAATTAAATCGAATTAAAGGCGGTGGCCGATTTGCTGGAGATCACGACGGATTTTTTCAGGCTTGGCCCCTGCAAATAGTATTTTACAATCACGCCTGGTATTTAGCATTTCAGCACCACGGCGGTAACCAAGATAAACTATTCCGGTTTGAACGATTAGACCGACTCTTTCTCGGTCGTGCTCTTGGCCAAACCCGCGATATGAAACAACAATGGCAATCGTTGGAGAAGCTCCAAAAACTCCACCAAGCAAGTGCCGGATTATTTCTTGGTAATAGTGCTAGGGAACAGCAACAGTTACTCAGTAGCAATAAATCAGAACAGTCAGCAGTTCAGGTCACCGTTGAACTGTGGTTTAATGACTCCATGTTCCTATTTATAAGTGAAGGAACCAAGCGCTTCCAACACATTAAAATGTCTCCCCCCTTAACTGGAAACTCAAATACCAGCTTCTCTAAATCCTTGTTTTCACTTCCTAAAACCAAAGACTCCAAATTCCCCCATCGCTTTCAAGCAATTTTGCCCAAGTGGGCGTTAGACGATGTCGATTTTTTTCGCTGGATTATCGGTTTTGGCGGCCAAGTTAAAGTAGTCCAACCTCAAGAATTAGTCGATAAAATCAAGAAAATTGGCGCTGAGATTTGTAGGGTTTATCAGGAATAGGGAATAGGGAATCGGGAATCGGGAATCGGGAATCGGGAGTAGGGAATCGGGAGTAGGGAGTAGGGAGTCGATAATATATAGCGTTTATTTCATTTATGAGGTACGGCTATGAACCTCAAAGTCCCCCTTATTAAGGGGGATTTAGGGGGATCATTTTGGATCTCATGGGAGAGAGAATTGCTAGAATTATAATATAGCATTTATAAATATATCATCAAAAATAATGCTGATTTATCATAACATTAAAAACTAATTAGATCCCTTGACCACTGTTCCCTGTTCCCTGTTCCCTGTTCCCTTGTCCCATCAATCCTATGTTTAAATCTGAAATACAAATACTATAGAGCTAACGGAGTATAATTATGAATCAGGCAATACATGAGAGAGTATGCTGGACTATTCATGACCTAGAATTGCTACCAGAAAATGAAGGAACACGCTACGAAATCATTGATGGAGAATTATTTATCACTAGAGCGCCTCATACTAAACATCAGCAAACCTGTGGCAAAATTTTTCGACAGCTAGATGCTTGGTCTGAAGCAAGTGGTTTAGGAGAAGCTATTCCTAGTCCTGGTGTCCTGTTTTCCGAATCCGATAATGTTATTCCCGATGTCGTTTGGGTTACCCAAGAAACCTATACATTCACCTTAGATAAATCTGGACATCTAACTGGTGCCCCAGAATTAGCTGTCGAAGTTTTATCTGCTAGTCAACAAGACCAAAGGCGAGACCGAGAAGCTAAACTAAAACTTTACTCTTCACGAGGCGTCAAAGAATATTGGATTGCTGATTGGAGGTCTCGCAAGCTCGAAATCTATCGCCGGGAAAACAGTCAGCTCAAATTAGTAGCAACCCTTTTCAGCGAAGATACCCTAACCTCTCCCCTCCTACCGGGTTTTACTTGTACTATTCATCAGCTTTTTCCGAAATAAAAGGGAATAGGGAACAGGGAGTAGGGAGTAGGGAGTAGGGAGTAGGGAAGAGTGTGGGGAGGGTGGGAAGTGTGGGAAGTGTGGGGAGAAGGGGAGATGGGGAGATGGGGAGATGGGGGAGATTTTTATTAAGGGTAATTGTCATAACATGATCTAACAGCAGGGTAGGGTGGGGAGGAGAAATGCGATTGACCTTTGGTCACGCGGGGCGCGTTCGCTTCTGAGCTGAAAGCTGATAACTGAAAGCTGATAGCTGATAGCTGATAACTGATAACTGATAGCTTGCGATCGCTAAAAAAATGCGATCGCATTTCTTTACATTACCCCTCAAAAAAAAATTTCTAAAAACCCTTGACAAAATAAAATATAATCATTACGATTATAAATGTAAGCAAAAAGCAAAAGGTAAACCTTATGCCATCACAATTTCCAACAAATTCAGAGAACAATCCAGACGATTATTCCAACAAAAAAATCCGTGTTCAGCACATTTTGAAAGGCTCCCGCAAGGCAATAACTAATACCATGCATACCCTGTATGCACTGGGCTACGCCGAAATATCCGAGTGGACTCCTCTGCAGCCGACGGATGTTCCGGGAGAATTCATAACAATAATGATCAAGTACTTCAGGCTCCGTTAACACGTTAAATTGCTGGGGGGTTTTCCCCCCGGCCAAACCATCCAGTCGAGTCCCGTAAGATCACTCACGTCTGGATAAGTTGGAAAACTGAATGACATAAGGTAAATTCCTAGCCGTGGATAGTATTTCTGCGGCTATTTTTTTTGGAGGTTAGGAGGTTGAAGGTTATCAGGTTGAAGGTTGTTTTTCAGAATGTAGAATGTAGAATTAAGAATGTAGAATTAAGAATTAAGAATGTAGAATGTAGAATGCAGAATGCAGAATGTAGAATGCAGAATGTAGAATCTAGAATGTAGAATCTAGAATGTAGAATCTAGAATGTAGAATCTAGAATGTAGAATGTAGAATGTAGAATCTAGAATGTAGAATCTAGAATGTAGAATGCAGAATGTAGAATCTAGAATGTAGAATCTAGAATGTAGAATGTAGAATTCTCAATTCTCAATTCTTAATTCTTAATTCTTAATTCTCAATTCTCAATTCTTAATTCTTAATTCTTAATTCTTAATTCTCAATTCTCAATTCTCAATTCTCAATTCTACACTCCCCACCCTCCCCACCCTCCCCACTTTCTCCAAAAATGTCCTGATGGAGTAGCAGAGATTCTGTATAGGGGTCTAAAACCTCTAAAGCAGGAAATTCAGCCAATCCTATGACCTTAATCAGTAAATTGGGGTTTAAGCCACAAAAGAAAGCTCATTTAATTGCACCAGTAACAATTAAATCATCTGATATATCGATAGTTATTCCCGTCAGGAATAATCAGAAAGGAATTGAATTATTTTTGTCAGAATTTTTCAAAACCCAGAACCTAGAAAGCTATCCCAAAGAAATCATTATCGTTGATAATCAATCAAAGCCAGAGATTACTATCCCTAAACAGTTTCAAATTGCTCCCCTTTCAATAAGAGTCATAAAATGCTCAAAAATTGGACCTGCATCTGCCAGAAATATGGGAATAAAGTATGCTAAAGGAGATTGGATTTTATTTACCGATAGTGACTGTATTCCTTCAGAATCCTTAATCACAGGCTATATTAATGCCATGAATGGCTCCATCGGATATGCAGGTAATGTTAAAGCCTGGAGCAATGATGTATTGTCAAACTATTATGAAACTCAAGAAATACTTGTACCATTAAAAGTTATTGAAGATGGCCAGATGCTCAGACCGGAATATTTAATTACAGCCAATGCCCTAGTGTGGAAAAAAGCACTTGAAAAAATCGGTGGATTTAACGAAATTATTAAAATCGCTGCCGGTGAAGATATAGATTTAGGGTTTAGGTTATTAGAAATTGGCAACTTATCCTATAGTTGGCAATCAACTGTCTATCATGATTTCACTCACGGCCTTCTCGGATTTATTAAAAGATTTATCAGATATGGAAAAGGCAACAAACTAGTCAGTCAGCTATATTCCATTGACTTAACTCCTAAACCTTTTCTTCCCAATAAACCCGGTTTGATAAATCAACTATTGTCAACTTTACAATATGTGTGTCTTATAGTAGGATATAGGATTATAGCAAAGGAAGCAGGGAACAGGGAACAGGGAACAGGGAACAGGGAGTAGGGAGTAGGGAGTAGGGAGTAGCGATGCAGCGCGGTCTTGGGGAGGCAGCGCGGTCTTGGGGAGGCAGCGCGGTCTTGGGGGTCTCCCCCATGAGCGACTGCCGTTCCCCCAGCGACTGCCGTGGTTTCCCCCATGAGCGACTGCATCAAGACGGGAGTAGGGAATATGGCATCAAAAATTATCACAATTCCTAGACGAATCCCTATCGTTAAAAGATTACGTGATTCTATCTATAGCAGTTCTCATATGAGGTACACAGGATTTTTTCCCTCTTGCCCGCCCCCCTTACTAAGGGGGGTTAGGGGGGATTCCTCTTGCCTATTCCCTATTCCCTGTTCCCTGTTCCCTATCTCCCCATCTCCCCATCTCCCCACACTGCCCAGACCTTCTCACACCTCCCACACTTCCCAAAAATTTCCTGTTGGAATAGCCAAGATTGTGTATAGAAGTTCTAGTGCAGCTACCCGGAAGTCTGAAGTCTGAAGTCTGAAGTCTGAAGTTCTTTAATATCAAGGATTTCGACTCTAGGACGCGGGTTTGTTATTTCTGTCCCCCTGCACTAGTCAGTTGGCAGAACTTCTAATCCAGACAATTGAGGTAATCCTATGACTTTCATCAACAAACTTCATTCAACGCCCCAGAATTACTCCGATTTTACTGTACCCTTAAACATTCAAGCCTCTGATATATCAATCGTTATTCCCGTCAGGAATAATCAAGAAGGACTGGATTTATTTTTAACTGAATTTTTTAACACCCAGAGTCCCCACATATATCCAAAAGAAATTATTATTGTTGACAATAACTCCAGCCCAGCAATTACTATCTCTCAACACTTCCAAGGTAATAACCTTTCCATCAGATTGCTAAAATGCGCAAAAAATGATGTGGCATCTGCCAGAAATGTAGGCATAAACTATGCCAAAGGAGATTGGATATTATTTACCGATAGCCACTGTATTCCCTCTGAATCATTTATCCAAGGCTATCTTAATACCATAAATGGGTCAATAGGATATGCAGGTAATGTTAAAGCATGGGGCAATGATTTATTGTCAAAATTTTATGAAGGTCAAGAAAGATTCATTCCCTTAACCATGATTGAAGAGTGCCAGATCAGTAGACCAGAATCATTAATTACAGCGAATGCCCTGATTTGGAAAAAAGCACTTCAACAAATCGGTGGATTTAAAGAAACCATTATAATTCCCGAAGGAGCCGATCTAGATTTAGCATTTCGGTTATTCCAAATTGGTCAATTATCCTATTGTTGGCAATCCACTGTCTATCCTAATCACAATAAAGAAATCCCCGAATTTATCCAACGATTTATCAACGATCAAAACAGTAAACTAATGGTGAGTAATCTCTATGATATTTAAATGATAGCAGTAGGGAACAGGGAATAGGGAGTAGGGAGTAGGGAGTAGGGAATAGGGAGTAGGGAATAGGGAACAGGGAAAAGGGAACAGGGAATAGGCAAAAATTTTAATAAACTTCCCACACTCCCCATCTCCCCATCTCCCTATCTCCCCATCCTTTCAGGTGTATGATTTTAACAAAAGAGGAAAAAAGAACTAAAAACCTTAGTACACCATTGGACTGTCATCGATGATCACACAGATTCCGAAAGGGTATCAAGAATGGTTCAGAGTAGTGATGAGGAAGATGCCTCATCTGAGCAAATCTCAGGCAGTGGGATTAGCAATGGGTCGCTTTTTTGGTATTGCCATCACTCAAAGTTGTGGATTATCAACAGTAGCCGTATTTTTAGCAGAAATCCAACATCGATCAGAAAACAATGTCAGAGAGCAGTTAAGGCAATGGTACAAGGAAAAAAGTCACAAATATGGCAGAAAGCGACAAGAAATAGAAGTCAGTGAAAGCTTTGCCTTCTTATTGTTGTGGATATTAAGTTGGTGGTCATCCGATCAAAAAAGCCTGGTGCTGGCTGCAGATGCATCCACATTGGGTAAGCGTTTTACAGTCTTGGTAATTAGTGTGGTCTACCGTGGCTGTGGAATACCTGTAGCTTGGAAAATTGTGGGTGCAACCGAAAAAGGGAGTTGGCAACCTTACTGGCATCAGCTGTTAAATCAGGTCAAACAGGGGATCCCGGATGATTGGTTTGTGATAGTCACCACAGACCGAGGGTTGTATGCTAAATGGTTTTATCAAGGGATTGTGGCTAATGGCTGGCATCCTTTGATGCGGATTAATGCTCAAGGATATTACCAACCATCCCAGGTTTTGGGTGACCAACCCCCATCGAAATTACCTCTGTCTGGGCTAATCACTGAGGTTGGTCAGCATTGGAGTGGTCGAGTCAGATGTTTCCGAAGCAACTGTGTCGATTGCACTCTCTTAGCTCGCTGGGATCACGGTTATGCTGACCCTTGGTTAATGTTAACGGATTTGAGTCCACAACAGGCTCAAATCTACTGGTATAGTATGCGTAGCTGGATTGAATGCTTGTTCAAAGACATTAAGCGTGGTGGTTTTGGTTGGCATCACACCAAAATGACTGACCCCAAACGTGCCGAAAGACAATGGTAACGCTATTGCTGTGGCGACTATTTGGTTGGTTGGCGTCGGAGGATTAACTGACACTAGTTTATCTGCTAGTAGTTTATCGGTTGAAACTGACGACGATGGCCTCGACGCCGATCCGTTGCAATTTTCGACCCACTCTCAACAACCTCTGTCTTTAAGTTGTTTTCGACGAGGTTTTTTACGTATTCTGGCATCTGTCATTCAACAAATGCCTTTACCTATGGGTTGTTTTTCTCCCTCATTTTCTCTATCTTCTGCATAAATATTAAAATCATACACCTAAAAGATCTCCCCATCTCCCCATCTCCCCATCTCCCCACACTTCCCGCGCCCCCGCCCTACCCTCCCCACACTCTCCTAATCTGAAGGCGGTAATTCCTTATCCCTCAAGCTTTTTTTACCTGTTTCCGCATAGTATTTATATTGTTCAATGATAATTTTCGCGAGCTCAGAAAGGGGTATTTCTTTACCATCAACCTGAGCTTTAACATAAATCTTTAGTGCTTCAATATAAGATAGACCAAGAGCCAGGGTTAGTGCTGCTGCCGTTGAGCCTGATATTGCTCCACCAAGAATGGTGCCTGCACCAGGAATCATTTTGAGTAAATTGGCGACAATTACTTTACCCACTGCGGTCATTCCTCCTGTACCCCCAAGAGCAGATATCACCATGCCCAGAAAAGCTCTTTCAACCGTTAATCCAAAAATGCTGGTGATGTTAGCAATCATTACCGTTTGCATCGTTACCAAAATTGGCGCATCAGAAAACGGAATTGGTGAGGCACCAACCAATGCTGAACCAGTAACGTAACCCGTAACATATTTAAACGCTTCACCTGCTTTTAGCTCAATATTTCTAATCTGTTCCCTCAGAAATGCTTTGCGCTGGGCTTCTGGCAGTAAATTTGCCGTCACTTCTACTAAACGCTCTAAACCATGGGCTGTCACCGTATAATCATCATCGATTAGTTTTGATTGTGCTAGCACTGGAATAATCTGACTAACCGGTAGATTTTTACCATCTAGGAAAGCAATAAACTCACTACGTTTTTTCCTTAAGGTTTGAGTCAGAACTAAGATAACTGGTACATCTTTTTGTTGCAGGCTCTTTAGCCATTCTTCCTCAATCGGATCCAATCGATCAGTCTCATGATTAAGGCAATACCACACCACATGAATGTGTTCTTTTGCCTCTAGTTTCCTTTGATCATCAATTAGTTTCGAGATATCTCTCCTTACTCGTTCAATCTGTTGGGCTTTAAGTTCTAGCCCTGGCGTATCGTACACTGTAATCGGGCAACCTGTTTTCGTATAACGACGAATGGTTTGAGTAACAGGATAGCCCACTCCTGTTTCTGCCAGACGAGAGCGAAAAATTGTATTTACTAAAGTACTTTTACCTACACCAGTTTTACCAATGACTAAAACATTACATTGCTCAACTTTGCTCTGGGCATCTTCATAGGCTTCGCTCATTTTGCCTAACAGTTCATCAAACGAAATGTGCTCTGACATTAGTAGTTTTATCCTTTAAGCTGTTGTGCATTTAAACTGTATATAGCATTTTCATTTGAGATGTAACCTGAGAATGTCTTATGTTATTTTACTATAAAACTCTGGAGCTATTGCCCCTATTGCCTATTGCCTATTGCCTATTGCCTTTTTATAAATCTTGATAACTCATTTTATAACGCTATATATTATCGACATACTGTTCGATAAACTTCCTAAGTTCCTTTACATTAAAATCCTTAGCAAATTTATAAATAACTTTAGCAAATGGTACAAAGTTAGCATCTAATAATTCCAGCTTTTCCGCTTCTTGGCTGATGTCAAACACATTACCTTTCTTAGACAAGTCATAAAGTTGGAGCAGCACATCGGATGGGGGAGGCACAATGGCATCTAGGTGGATTTCTTCAGCTCCAGCATCTATTATAGTTTCTGGTTTTGGTATGAAGTCTTCATACACCCATTCCAGTTGCAAATGCTGTTTTAATTTTTCGAGTAATTCTTCTACGTCCACTGGTTTGGGAATAAAATCATCGCAGCCTGCATTGGAACTCTGTTGCTTGTCTAACTCATAAACACTGGCAGATGAAGCAATAATCAACAGATCTTTCAATTGATCTGATGAGCGCAGACGTCGCATCATTTCCAAGCCATCCATCACTGGCATCACCAAGTCAGTAATAATTAGATCAGGGTTAAATTCTGTGGCTTTTTCTAAACCCTCAACCCCATTACTTGCCTCCCATAGTTCAAATCCCAGAGGTTTTAACACATTCACAATCACAGAGCGATTCTCCCATTTGTCATCTACTACTAAAATTTTCCCTGCTTTGCCCTGACAACCTATAATAGTTTTAGTGGAGGCTTCGTTACTCTGAATCACAGCTGTAGTAATGGGTAACTCTAAATCTATAGAGAAAAGGCTACCTTTGCCATAATTACTCTCAACATTGATAGCACTTCCCATCAAATTGATAATTGTTTGGCTAATCGCTAATCCAAGTCCAGTGCCTTGTTCACGATGATCAACATCCCCCACCTGTTCAAAGGGCAAAAATATTTTTTCCAGTTGTTCTGGGGTCATCCCAATGCCAGTATCTTTAATGATAAATCGAAGTCTGACTAGGCGGGATTGGGGAGTAGTAATTCCTTGGTGGTTACTGATAACGTCTACCTTAAACGTGACTCCGCCATGGTCAGTAAACTTAATCCCATTGCTCAAAAGATTAATCAGAACTTGTTGCAATCGTTTGGCATCAGCCAGGATCCCCTCTGGCAGATGGTATGAGGGTTGATAAATAAAATAAATCTCTTTTTGCTGGGCTTTGACCAGGCAAATTTCTACAACTTCTCTCAAAAAGGACGGCAAATGAATTTCTGTCGGAAACAGTTCCATTTTCCGAGCTTCGATTTTGGATAAGTCTAAAATGTCATTAATCAGATGGAGTAGATAGTTGCCACACTGATAAATAAGATTGATCTGGTCTTTTTGTTTAGCAGTTATCTGTGGATCCCGTTGCAGAATTTGGGCATAACCCAAAATGCCATTGAGGGGAGTACGCAATTCATGACTCATATTAGCCAGGAATTCGCTTTTGGCCTGATTAGCCTGATCAGCCGCTTCTTTAGCTGCTTTGAACTCAGCTGTACGTTCCTCAACCCGGATTTCCAGTAAGGCATTGGTTTGTCGTAGTTGTGCTTCAATTCGCCTACGCCCAGCTAGATAAACTAGACCATAGCTAAATCCAAAGCAGGAAACACCAGCAAATAACAGCCAATAGCGGTAGTGATAGATGACTTGACCCAGAGTCACTTTTCCCCAATCTTCGTAGGGACGAACCCGCAGATTCCGTAAGGTTTCGTGACAAGCTTGGTAGTTGGCCGGGATAGTCCAGCCCTGATAACGACCAGCTTTGGCGGCTGGGTGTGACGAAGGCATGGTCATTAATGCGATCGCAACCTCTTCCGCTAACTCCATTGGGGTATGGGGTAGTGTAGAAAAGGGCCATTCTGGATAAAGTTTAGTACTCAGAGCAAAAGGGAAAGTGTCCTGATATTGAGTTTGCTGATTGAGGATCACAAAGTCATCTCGATTAATTTTACCCTCCTGTGCCATACGTTCGAGGGTATCAGTGCGGACAGTGCCAGCATCAACAATACCATCACGAACAGCGTAGACCACTGCGTCATGGCTACCACCAAAGTGGAGCGCTGGAAAGTCACGGTAGGGGTTAACTCCAGCTTCTAACAGAGTTTCCCATGCCATTTGCCAGCCCCCAAAGGCAATTTCACTGACGGCCATAAAGGTTTTGCCCCGTAAATCCTTTAAATCCTGGATATCATTGCGATCAGCATGACGCAGGATAACCGCTCCAAATTGGGTGTAAGGCTTGCCTAGGCGTAGATTTGTTAGGGTGGCAATTCGTCGTGCCCCATAAATCCATTCCAACTCTACATACATTCCAGGGTTAGGCAACACAAAGTCCACCTCCTGGTTAGCTATTATTTCTTCGAGGGTGTCAAACCCTAGTGGTACAAGTTGGAAGACATAGCCGGAAATCGTTTCACTGAGATAGTCTAGGGTCGGTTGCCATTTTGTTTTGGTATGGTCAACACCCCGAATTGCCATCACTCCCACCTTAACAATCTTTACCTCTGAAGTCGTTATTTGTCCTGTTCCATCTACAGGTTCCTGAGGAGGAGTAATCCCTGGGGCAGCCGATGCTATTAGTGATAATCCCATGCCTATAATCAGGCTGGATTTTATTAATAAATAAATCCGAATCATATTATAGTAGTTTTCAATTAGGTGAGGTACGAATTTTTGGCCAGTAGGGAGTAGGGAGTAGGGAGTAGGGAGTAGCTCACAGGGGTAGGTTTTTTACATTTGGGTAAAACATAGGACAAGCCAGAGGGAGAGGAAAAGAAAAACAACGAACAAATGATGATTTTTAACGACAAATTAAGTATATTGTCTTGATGCAATAGCGAGTGGGGGAAACCCCCTGTTCCGAAGCTGCATCGCTTGTCTGTACCCCCACACCCGGTCACCCCACGCCCCACACCCCACACCTGACGTCTTTGTAAAAAACATACCCTTGAAAGGTAGGGAGTAGGGAGTAGGGAGTAGGGAGTAGGGAGTAGGGAGTAGGGAGTAGGGGTAATAAAATTGAATATACTTCATATAGCACTACGCATTAAGGTGTTTGACATTGATACAAGCTGAAACGCCGTTTTAGTGAACTTTTGCCTTTTGCCTCTTGCCTAAAGCCCTTGCGCGTAGCGCTATAACTATGAGAAACACTATATATCTTTTCCGGTTAATAAATTCTAGTTTTAATTCATCAATACCTATTTCATTCATTAATTAATAATTAACAGGCTGAATATAGCGTTTATATCATGTCCGGATAATTACCCTTAATAAAAATATCCCCATCTCCCCATCTCCCCACACTTCCCACACTTCCCACACTTCCCTCTGTTTCCCGATTCCCGATTCCCGATTCCCGATTCCCGATTCCCTGCGCTATACTAATTTTTTTCAAGATACTTTTCTATCAATATTCTAATTTTTTTTAATTGAAATTCATTAGCATAATTCGATATAGTATGAGCAAAGGGAACAAACTTATCATCTAATTGTTTCAAATTTTCTGCGGTTTTAGTGATAGCGAACATATTCCCTTTCTTGGCCAGGTCATAAAGTTCAGCTAATACATCATCTGGGGGAGGTACAGTAGCGTCTGGCTGAACTTTTTCAGCGGATTCAATCTTGATTTTTGAGAGTCCTGGATCATACTGTTCATATACCCATTCCAGTTGCAGATGCTGCTTTAATTTACCAAGTAATTCTTCAATTTTCACAGGCTTAGAAAGAATATCACTCCAGCCTATATCCTGACTCGGTTGCTGTTCTAATTCATAAACACTGGCAGATATAGCGATTACCAGGATCTGTGTCAATTGCTCTGATGAGCGGATACGTCGCATCATTTCAAAGCCATCCATCACTGGCATCACTAAGTCAGTAATAATCAGGTCAGGGTTACATTCTCTGGCTTTTTCCAAACCCTCAACCCCATTACTCGCTTCTAAAAGTTCAAATCCAATAGGTTGTAAAAAATTGACAATAACAGAGCGATTCTCCGGTTTGTCATCTACCACTACTATTTTCCGCACCTTTCCCTGGAAACCAACGATAGTATTGGTATAAATTTGATTTTTGTGAACCATTACTGTGGTAGTAGGTAAATCCAAATCCACAGAAAAAACACTACCCTTGTCATAAGTACTTTCAACCTTGATATGACTTCCCATTAGATTAACAATTTTCTGGCTAATAGCTAATCCCAGACCAGTGCCTTGGTCTCGAATAGCACTATCCCCAAATTGCTCAAAGGGTAAAAATATTTTTTCCAATTCTTCTGATTTGATTCCGATGCCAGTATCTTCGATTTGAAATCGAATTGTAACCATGGGTGATTGGGGAGCTTTGCCCATCAGTGGCATAATTTTGTCTGTGATCACTTCCCCCTCTTGCTGATCTCTATAAATCCTAGGGAGTGGGGGTTGTACGGCTTTATCCTTACTGATCACCTCTACCTTGAAGGTTACTCCGCCATGGTCAGTAAACTTGATAGCATTGCTCAGGAGGTTAATCAGAACTTGTCGCAGTCGTTTTTCATCAGCCACAATTCCTGCTGGTAGATAGGATGAGGGTTGATAAATAAAAGAAATACCCTTTTGCTGAGCTTTGATACGACAGATTTCTATAACCTCGATCACAAAAGCAGGAAAATGAATCTCTTTCGGTAACAGTTGCATTTTCCTGGCTTCCATTTTCGACAACTCTAAGATGTCATTGATCAAGTGGAGCAAGTGAGTGCCACATTGGTAAACAAGATCGATACTATGCTTTTGTTTAGGGGTAGCGGTTTTATCCCGTTGGAGGATTTGGGCATAACCTAAAATGCCATTGAGAGGAGTACGCAGTTCATGAGTCATATTGGAGAGGAATTCACTTTTGGCTTGGCTAGCTAATTCAGCAGCTTCTTTAGCTTTTGCCAGTTCAATGGCTTGTTGTTTTAACTCCTGATTTTGAAGTTGCAGCTTTTCAGTTAACTCCTGAATCCGTAAATGATTGATTATCCGAGTTAAGAGTTCCTCATGTTGGAGTGGCTTAGTGACATAATCGACTCCCCCAACCTCAAATCCTTTCACCTGATCCTCGGTACTAGATAACGCCGTCATAAAAATTACAGGAATATCTTTGGTAGCCTGATCCGCCTTCAAGCGACAGCAGGTTTCAAAGCCATCTATACCTGGCATCAAAACATCCATTAAAATAATTTGAGGATGGGCATACTTAGCGCGTTTTAACCCACTTTCACCATCTTGGGATACTAAAATGGTGAAGCCACAATCTTCCAAATAATCAAAGGCAACCCTCAAATTTGTGGGATTATCGTCAATGATCAAGATGGTATAATTTATTAAATTAAACTCATTCGTTTTAGCAGTTACACTCATGGAGTTTATTCTAGATGCAGATAGTTGTTAACCAAGGTAACAATGGCTTTTTATTGAAACCCTTCGGCTAAGTTTTGAGTTTGGTGGGCTTTGGGAATGTAGTTTTCATCGAGTTCTTCCAGGTATAGCAATCCTAATTTGTCATACTGCCCAGCATCGCCAATTTATAGAGCACTTCCATATTAGGTGCGCTTTCCGTTGGCGAATTAAATTCGCCAACGGTCGCACCTTTTCGTGAGGGGGGGTACGACAAACGGCTGATCTCAACTGGGTTTTGACCCCTGTGATCAAGCTAGAGCCTGTTGAGGTATTGGCTGATACACCCACTCTAACTGCAAATATTGCCCTAAGAAAACCAGTTACTGTTCCGGAACAGGGAGAAGAAACCGTCAGTTGGGGAACAGAGGAAGGATTGACTAATACCTATAATTACTTCCAATAAAAATTTGTTTGATTTGTGCGATCGCTTGATTGGTAGCTTGCGCCACAGACAAACCATCATTTAACTCCAAGGGGACTCCCGTTATACCCGTGCATGAAGCGCGGGAGACGGGGCGTATAAAGTGCGGACGCAGGTTCCGCACACAGCCCCTTGGGAATTGGAGACTGGATCTGTTGCGCTTCTTGATAATCTATGATAAGATTAAGGGATATTAATGGGCCTTTTAGGTGCAGGTTTGCGCGCAAGCTGAAAAGCCCCTGCTAAGAGCGTAGACCAAAATACAAGTAAGCTCAATGATTTTATCGGAGACCACATAAGAACAAGGATAGTCGTGCAATTAAGTACCCAAAAATCGGTATAAAACGGGATTTAAAGTCATAATTCGGACATTGGCATTTCCTTAGCGCTATAGTATAATTGAGATATAGGACACAGTCAAGTAACGATGCCAAGAAAAGTAGGAGCAGCAAAAAAGATATCGACTCAAATCGTCCCTGTGGTGGGCATGACCAAGTCGGTTAAACTTGAATTGCTGCAGGTAATGAAAAAGCTTGGCATCGTTAGAGCTGAGTCTTACAACAAACTGGGAAGTATTAACCATTGGGGACTGGACTGGAAAAAGGCCATCCCGGAAGTAAAGAGTTTCAGGACTCCTGATGCCCTGGGGCTGCCTGCCAAATTAATGGATTGGACTATCAATGATGTAGCGAAAGCCATTACAGCGAGCCAGGCAGCCTGTACCGATGCCGTAATAAAGAAAATCTACAAAAGGTTTCCTGGGAAAGAGAACCAAAAGACCAGAAAAAAACTTTGCAAACAGCTTAAGACATTAGCCTTCCTGGATAGTCCACTCCTGCACAGACTTGTTAGAAAGGAATTCCAGAGAGGGCATTCTTGGGTCAAAAATCAGATAGTTTATCAACAAGTAGGCTATAGCTGTAGGCGACTCTCTCGTAACACTTACCAGTTAGAATTAGCTGGGTTAAGGAGAGGGAAAAGGAATCGGATAATCCTTAGGTCTAATCGAAAAGTAAAAGGACAGATTAGACTAATTTATAATCAGCTTCTACAAATATTTGAGATTCACTTCCTAGTAGATTATGGCACCGTAGAAATTCCTTCTTCCCGTCGGTCTATCGGAGTAGATAAAGGGTACACCGAGGCTCTCTATGACTCGGATGGGCAGGCACACGGAAAAGGGTTAGGCAAAGCAGTAACCAAAAAGTCGGATCGCATCTGTGCCAAGAATCGCAACAGAGGGAAGCTCTGGGCGCTTCATAGAAAGCTAGAAAAAATAGACTCAGCTAAGTCGGCTCAAATACTAGAAAACAATCTGAGCCGAAAAACAGAGAATCGCCGATACAGACAGAATCAATCAGAACTCACGGCTATTATAGGAGCCGCATCTAAATCCCTTTTTAATGGGGAATCACTAAAAGTATTTGCAGAAGATTTAACACAACCGATAAAAAATAAACGTCAGTCCAAAATTATGTCCCGCAAGCTCAATAGTTGGATGAAAGGAGAGATTCGGAACTCCTTGCAGAAATGGGCTAATTGGACTGGGTCGGTTGTAACAGAAGTCCAGCCTAGTTACACGTCGCAAGTTGACTCCAGGAATGGAACCCTATTAGGGAAAAGGACTGGGGACAGCTTTACCGGATTTGATGGGGTCGTGTTGCAGGCTGACCACAATGCTGCTAAAAACATCCTTACTCGGGGTACAGATAAGGAAATTACCCGGTACATGAATAAAGCCGAGGTTCAAGCAGTATTGTTGCGCCGTACCGCGCGTTTCTTGAAAGGTATGGGACTGAGTCTGCTTGATGCAGTTGAGCTTGGATGGATTGGGTAGGTCGGCGGGGTTACCCCCGCTTCGCCCCCTAAGCACCGTGCGAGCAAGTCTCCAAGCACACGGCGCACCTAAAACCTTTAGAACACGTTATTTGTGCAACTTACTTTTCCTTGATTTACGGTTTTGTACCTTTTGGCTTTTGTTCCGTTTCTTGGAGGGTGTTTTTATCCCGTTTCTTAGCATTTGCTGTATTTCGGGATTAGTTGCGCCCAAGGCATGGATGGAATAGTGACAATCTTCATGTAGGTAGATTAAGTTGTCGTATCGGTCATGACCCCCTAGGGATTGGGGAATGATATGATGTAGATGCGTATTTTGATATTCCCCTAGGGATTGCTTGCAGACAGGACACTGATACTCCTGTCTGTTTGCTATTTTGTCCTTTCCTGTGGATAATCTTTTCTTGGCCGTTTTGGCGCTTTGTTTTAATTCCCTTTCGTTCCAATACTCTACGAGTTCCGGGTTGTCTGGGGATTTGTCATAAGCGACCATTGTGTGCCTTTGGATTGGAGTCCAGGCAAATTTGTCCAAATAGATTTCTCCATCTCCGAATACCCATTTGTCTTCCCTTCCTGGGCAATGATTACCGAAGTATTTTTTGTTTACCCATTCTTGGGATTTCTTTGCGTGTTTCCGTCTTCCCCATCTCTGCAATTTCCAGAATACGTAGTGGTCGAGGTTAGAAAAGATTTCCTTTGATACTGCCCCATTATGGTAGTTGCTCCACCCCCTCACTATGGAGTTGATTTTACCTATTATTACCTTTTGGGACAGGGTTCTTCCTCTCTTGAATTCTATTCTTAGATTTTCCTTGACCTTCTTAACGCTTTTCTGAGAAGGTTTAATGAGTGTTATTAGTCCCGTTTTCCTGTTGGTTGTTTGGCATTTCCTGAAGTTCCAGCCTAGAAAATCAAATCCTTCGGTTAGGTGGCTTATCTTTGTCTTTTCTTCAGATAGTGTTAGTCCTTTATTAGATAACCATCTTTCGACGATTTTCTTAGCTTCGGCTGCATCTTCCTCGCTTTCGGTTAAGATTACGAAGTCATCAGCAAAGCGGACGTAAGTCCTTGTAGATGTGTTACACCACCATCCTCCATCCTTTTTTCTTTTGTCTGGTATCCATTTGTACCTAATTCCCAATTCTTCCTCTAATCCGTGTAGTGCGATATTAGCCAGTAGGGGACTTATTATTCCACCTTGGGGTGTTCCTTCCTCTGTGTTATGGAATACGCCTTTATGGACGTATCCCGCCTTAAGCCATTCCTCAATGAGGTTTGCTGCTGGGAAGTTCCCTATGGTTTCCAAGAGTGGTTGGTGAGCGATGTTATCGAAACACCCGGAGATGTCTGCGTCCAGTACCCACCATTTCCTATTCTTTTCCCCGTTGATATTTTGGAATATCCTCTGTCTGGCATCATGGGTACTTCTACCTGGTCTGAAGCCATATGATACGGGTTCAAATCTGGCTTCCCATGAAGGTTCTAGTGCATTTTTGACAATGCCTTGTAGGCAGCGGTCGGTGATGCTCGGTATTCCTAGTGGCCTCTTTTTGCCGTTGGATTTTGGGATGTAGATGCGTTTAGTTGGGATTGGCTTCCAGGTTTTGTACGTGGTGAGTGAATCGACCATTTTTCCTCTTTCAGCGGGATTAAGTTTTGTTTCGCCGTCTATTCCTGCTGTTTTCTTTCCACTATTGACCTGTGTGGCCTGTCTGACGGAAACTTGGATATTGGAGTAACTACGAAGCATTAATCTTTGTAGTTTGTTCACCTTTTTCCAGTTGCCTTCACGTGTCGCCTTGAAAATTCTGCGTCTAAGTTTCCTGACCGTCCTGTAGGCTCGTTTCCAGTTGGTTGCGTGCCAGTCGGTGGTTTGTTTAGTTACGATACCGTTTCCTGTGGGATTCGGTTCTATCTTTTCCATATACAATTAGGGTATTAGCGTATTATTTCCTTGGCTCGGAATTAGTTCTGAAATTCAGCACTATGCACGAGTTGAGGGATTTCCCTCTATCCGGTCAGTTATACGTTTCCACTTTCCTGTTCCCTTTCGGGTTCCGGCTTTTGCTTGGTTCAGTCTTCTACCGGGCTGAGAGTTATACCGCTTCTTGGGATTTGGCTACCAATATCAATCGACCTAGATATTGGACTCAACCTCGGCTTACCCGGTTATGCTCATTAGAGGTGCGATTCTAAGGTTGCCGTCTCTACACCGAGTCCACTGTGGGATTCTGATTGCCCCGTCAAGGAGAGGCTAATCCGGGAGCTGTTATCCCCATTGTCGTTTGATCAGGGATATTGCTTGTTACGATGCCTTATAACAACGGTTCCTAATTGTCAACCCTTTGATTCTTTCCCTGCCATTGGTCACCTTCCCGACATCTCAGTTTCTTTCTGGCTTTACCCTCTAGCTGTGAAACCCACTGATTCGGGAGTAACCTAGTGGTAAACCGGGTTATCCATCTCAGTACGCTCCTTTGGGTGGGAACAAGACTGAATCCTAGTCTTGGAAAGGCTCTTACCTCTTTCACTCTGCATGAGCACCTTCATCGGTCGCCCCTTAACTGCAAACATAGCAAAACTCGGGCTTTTAAGGAACTCCTGATCGAGATGTCAGGAACGTCTAAATAGACGAGTGGGAGGCTTGACTCCAATTGCTGTATGACCACTCCTCACTTAGACTGCAATAAATTGCACCTTGACCCGTGGTACCGGGCTTGTCCAGATTTATCCCGGTTTAAGAGTATCTCGAGTGAATTGGCGTCGCTGCATGATTCTTTAACCTCAAAACCGTTGTGCAGACGTCACAACTCTACTCCTTGCGATGAACCAATCGTGGTCATTTTGCCAAAGATCATATTTAGCAGAGGGAACAGGGAACAGGGAGTAGGGAGTAGGGAGTAGGGAATATGGCATCAAAAATTATCACAATTCCTATACGGATTGCTATTCAAGCTCTGGTAATTGGGAATTTAGAATTTAGAATTTAGAATTTAGAATTGATAGATACAGCGTTTTTCATAGCTATCAGGTAAACAGGATTTTTTCCCTGTTCCCTGTTCCCTGTTTCCTGTTCCCTGTTCCCTGCTCCCTGCTCCCTAAAACCCAAGACGAAAGTACCTAACCCAATTGAGAACTGCTATATTTCAATAGCCCCTAAGAGCGCTATCCTTAAAGTGGACAGAAGTCGTTTTTTTCAAGGACCTATGACCTATGGTGGACTATTTGAGCCAAGCTACAGAACGCCCTTGGATGAGCATTTATTTAAGAATCCTCGCCTTTGTCTTTGCCTATGGCGCGATTGTCCACTTTGGTAATATAGCAGGTTTTGGGGAAATGCCGTGGTTAAAAACCCCCTTAACCTGGAGAATTGGCGATGTTTTCTATGGCATTATCGATACAGCAGCAGTGATTGGACTTTGGCAGCGACAAGTGTGGGGCATTGGATTGTTTTTAGTTGGAATTCTCTCTCAGTTTATTATTTACACGGTATTTATCGATTATTTTGCCTCCACCCCTGAGCAAAGACAAACCATCTACGGTCTTTTGGTAACTGAAGCAATTTTAGTGCTGATATTTACTACATTATTACTGTTAAAAAATTGACACTCCCCGCCCTATAATAGCGGGGATTCTTCACTCAACGACTCAGCGTGGCTCTTTCAGGCCGGAACCAGAAAGAGTAGAGGCCAAATCTCCTGAAGCGTTCGGATTAATAATCCAAGTTCCGACGTGCCCCGTCGTACTTATGGCTCTATTTCGGATATTGATGGCGGCATTATGGTCTCTGTCAAGTTCACATCCGCATGTGCAGACATGAGTTCTTGTTGATAGAGACTTTTTGACAACTTCGCCACAATCGGAGCAGTTCTGGCTAGTATAGGCAGGATTTACCGCAACGGTTATCCTGCCAAATTTAACCCCAAAACACTCCAACCACTTCCTAAACTGATACCAACCTGCATCATTAATAGACTTGGCAAGGCAATGATTTTTTACTAGGTTTTTAACCCTTAAGTCTTCATAGGCGACCAGGTCGTTAGACCGGATTACGCAACGCGCCAGTCTCTTGGCATGTTCTTCACGCTGCCTACTTATCTTAAGGTGCTCTCTGCCTAACCTATTAATGGCTTTCCTACGATTGGATGAGCCTTTCTTTTTTCGGGAAACCCGACGTTGATAAAATTTTAATCTCTTTTCCCCAGCCCTATAAAACCGGGGATTTGGTTCCGCATATCCCTCAGAATCTGTATAAAACTCTTTGAGTCCTACGTCTAACCCAATAGTTCTGCCAGTCGTGTTCAAATCTTCTTTGACCTCGACTGCAACACAGAATTGAACGTAATACCCATCGGCTCTACGAACTATCCGAACCCGATTAATTTGCTTTTTATCAAAACGCCACAAGTCCCAAGTACCCTTGAGTTTGAGCTTCCCAATTCCTTTTTTATCTGTGAACGTTATCGATTTATTATCAGGGGACAACTTCCATCCTGATTTTTTGTATTCGACAGAACGACCACGCTTTTGGAATTTCGGGAATCCCTTCTTTCCTGGTACTTTTTTCTTGCAGTTATCGTAGAACCGAGCAATCGATGACCATGCCCTTTCAGATGCGGCCTGACGGGCAGTAGAGTTTAATTTATTCGCAAAAGGAAACTCTTTAGCAAGAATCTTAGAGTATTTACTAAGGTCGTTTTTCCCTGTCCCTTTATTGTCCATCCATAGGCGGATACAGCTGTTTCTGATGAATTTAACAGTCCTGATAGCTTCGTCTATAGCTGAATATTGAGACGGCTTTCCTTTGGCTTTAAACTCTAACACTATCATCGAAATCGACCTCCTTTCGATATAGTTTTATCTTAGCATAGCAAACATAAAACTGTCAAGGTTGATTTCAAAAAAAAGCCTTCCTAGAAGGACGGGGCTTTAAACCAAAATTTTCGGTAATTTTATTGATAACTAAACAGTGTTAGCTATCAGCTAATGCGCTACGCGCACGCTACTTGAGGTGCTATCAGCTTTGATGGACAAATCCCCAGACTTTCAATTCTCATTCATATCTCAATCTTAAATTCTCCCGTTCCCGTAACCTGGCCATAGGCCTGTATAGGTTTATTTTAAGCTGACTGCTGACAGCTGACAGCTGACAGCTGACAGCTGACTGCTTACGACAGCTATTGATCAACCCACTGTAATTGTAAATACTTCTCCAATAATGCCAGTAATTTCTGCTCGTCAACTGGTTTCGGCAGAAAAGCATCACAGCCAAGTTTCTGAGTCTCCTTCTGGACGACATCCCAGTTGTTGGCAGAGAAGGCAATAATTGGTACATCCTTCATTTCCGGTATCTGTTGTAATTCCGGAATCATCGTGAAACCAGTTTTAACAGGCATGAATAAATCCGTTAAGATCAGATCCGGTCGAATTGCCCTGGCCAGGTCCAATGCTTGCTGAGCATTCTGGGCTAATACCACTTCAAAACCAAAAGGTTTCAGCATATTGAGCAATACCAATCGATTTTCTGTTATGTCATCCACCACTAACAATTTCCGTCGTTTTCCTTTATAACTTAACCCTTTAACAGCAATATATGCTTCAGCTTCGGCAACAATATCTATCACAGGTAAGGTGACATCAAACCAAAATGTTGAACCTTTGCCTAATTGACTTTTAACCTTTAGTTTACTTCCCATCAATTTAACGATTTGCTGACTGATAGCTAAACCTAAACCCGCTCCAGCTATCCGAAGCTGGGTATCCCCTACTTGTTCAAAGGGTTGGAATATTTTATCTAACTGTTGAGGACTGATTCCTATCCCAGTATCGATCACCTCAAAGCGAATCTTCCGAGAATGGATGTTAGAATATCCCCCTTGAATGCTTTTGTTGGAAGACTGAGAGATGGCTAAGATAGGGTTTTGTTTCTCAATGACTCCAACATTAAATGTGACATGACCTTGGTCAGTAAATTTAACGGCATTACCTAATAGATTGAGTAAAACCTGTCGTAACCGTTTCTGATCTACCTTAACCCCTGTGGGTAGGTTCCCCTGAGTGTTATACTTAAACAAGATATTTTTTTCATTAGCTCCCATGCGGATAATACCAACTACCCCTTCCAAGAAGCTTGAAAAATGAACCTCACTGGGGTAGAGTTCCATCTTACGGGCTTCGATTTTAGAGAAGTCTAAGAGATCGTTAATTAGGGTCAATAGATAGGTTCCGCTTTGCTCTATAATTTTTAAACCCTCTATTTGCTGGTCTCTTAAATTGCGATCGCTCATTGGGGTGCTGCCCTTGAAACCATCCTCTTGGGTAGCAGCTTTAGCTGTATCGCGCTGGAGAATTTTGGCATAGCCTAAGATGCTATTGAGGGGAGTGCGCAATTCATGGCTGATGTTAGCTAAAAATTGGCTTTTGGCTTGGTTAGCAACTTCCGCAGCTTCTTTAGCTTTCCCTAATTCGGCAGTGCGTTCTTGCACTCGGATTTCTAAACCCTGATTTGTTTTCTCTAGGGCCGTAAAAGAATCCTGCAATTGCTGTGCCATCTGGTTAAATGACCGAGCCAACACACCAGTTTCATCATCACTCAACACAGGAGCTTTATGGTAAAGATTGCCACTAGCTACCTGAATCGCTGCCTCTGTGATTGCCCGAATCGGTTTGGTAATCTGGCTTGATAGTAGATAAACCCCCACCAGCAGCAGTCCAGTAGAACTCAATCCAATCAGCACAATGTTCCCAGCTAGCCGACGAGCGGGAGCAAAAGCTTCTTGCTGACTGATCTCAGCTAGTAAAGCCAGGTTCTGTTTCTCCAACCAGCGATACACACCGATCACAGGTATGCCATCGTAATTCTGATAAAGCCCAGCACTATTTTTTCCTTGGGTAGCGCTATCAATGCCCAAACTACTAACTCCCTTAGAGTATTTTTGATGCTCAAACTGAGTTGAGGTGATGAATATATTTTTTCGTTCCAATCGACCAACTAGATAGGTTTCCCCACTCTCACCTAAGCCAGTACGGTCTCGAATTAGGTTATCAACTTCTTGAAGATCGAGAGTAATGGAAATTACTCCCATACGGTTACCAGATTGGTTAAACAGGGGTGTAGCAAAGGTGATGGCTGTTTTACCTGTTTTTGAAGAGCTATAAAACGTTGGTTTAACGTCCGTTTGTTCTGGGGTGAAGTAAGTGGTAGTCGCACCAAGGGGTTGATAGTTGCCCTCCAGGGTTTTGTTAGTTGAGAAAATGATAATCCCACCAGTTGTGAGCAGGGAAATTTCTCGTAGATTAGGCTTAATGGCAGCTAAATCAGTCAGGTATTCTGAAATGCTGTCATAGGCGATTTGGTAATCTATTGACCGGGTTTGAGACCTTTTACTGCTGAGTAAGACCTCGGCTTGTCTTCGAATTTCTGGCAACTGAGCCGATAACAGGACATCTTGGCGCTGATTGTTAAACCATTGATTGAGTTCATCAGATTTGATAGACACAGCAACACTGAGTCGATCAAAGACAGCTTGTTTGAGAGCTTTCCTAGCTAAAATATAAGCAGTAATAGCTACAATGGTTACCGTAACAACTGATAAAAGTGAAAAGTAGGTGACTAGCTTTGACAGTAACGTTTTTTGAGTTAATTTAATCATAAAAATCATAATAAGCGCGATAATTTAGCTTTTCGCCTAAACTCAATCCTTTGTAGGGATTGAGCTATCAGCATTCAGCTATAATTTAATGTAATTCAACGCCTGATTTATAAATATTTGGTAAATAAATAGAGTCAGCACTATAGCATTTTTTAATCAGGTGAGGTACTTTATTTTTGGGTTTTAGGGAACAGGGAGCAGGGACTTCGGAGCAGGGACTTCGGAGCAGGTAAAAAAATACATGTACCTCATTAAACTAGGAAACGCTATAGTAGCTTTTTAAAGTAAGGCATCAGGAATGGCTGATAACTGATAGCCCTAGGCTTAATGCTTACACTCAATCATTTTGATAAAGCATTTCTAAATATATCATGAAAACCAAGGCTGATTTATCATAACACCAAAAACTCCTCGGATATTTTGACTACTGTTCCCTGTTCCCTGTTCCCTGTTCCCTGTTCCCTTTTTATATCCATCCTAGGTTCACAAGTAAAATAAAAATGCGATAACAATTATTGTGATAGCGAATAATCTGACTATTTTTCTACCAATTATAAAAAATTTTATTGATTTTATCAATAGCTCGATTAGTGGCTTGCTTAATTGACCAATTATCCACCACAATTTTTCTAATCACTTGCCCCCAAACGTTTTGAGCAGCCACTTCACTATAAGCTGGATTTAACACTTGATAAGCTGGTCGGGTGTGTTTTAACTGCTGTAGCGCCACAGAAATATGAGGATCATTGGGATTTTTCCAAAAGGGTTTTTCAAACAGTTTCGGCATCACAGGTAAGTATCGACCCTGAGACCCTTCTGTGTAGGCTTGTAAGTTTTGCGGTTGTGCCAAATATGAGAGAAACTTCTTGGCATACTCCTGTTTTGTGGATGCTTTAAAGAGAATGACCTGTTTAATCTCTACGATGAATCTCATCAGTTCACCACTAGGTTTATTTGGCCACTTAACTGTAGAAAGTTGCTTGGTGTAAATTTCGGGATCTTGTCGTTGGGAACCTGGAACTGACAGAGTATGATTGACCGTCATCAGGCTAGTGCGGCTGAGTAACGTTACATTGTTGCCTGTATTATCCCAATCTATGGCATCAGGTGGCACTTTCCCATTGATATAAAAGCGGGTATATTGGTCTAGAGCCGCCTCAGTGCCTTCGTGAACTTGGGGGTCGTCTAAGCGTAATTTGCCGTTTTTATCAATTAGTTTGACATTGTAGGCTTCTAGAAATTGCTCAAAATTGTTGTAAGTATCTAAGCTCATGGACATAGGCATGCCGATACTATACATATTGGGATAACTGCTCTGACGCAACTTTCCCTGAACCTGCTCCCAAAACCGCCAAAATCCCTGCCAATCTCTAGGAATTGCCCCCTTTGCCTGACCAATCTCGGTCAGGATGTCTTCCCAGTAGTGAATATGAATGGCTGATTGCATAATTGGTACAGCATAGTAGCTACGTTTTTTAGCAACTTTGTTTTGATAATTGACTCCGGCAAGAACCCCTTCACTGTACCAATTTTTCAGAGGCTGTATGACATCAGACACATCTACCAGTTGGTTATTCCATGCCAGACGGGGAATAATGGTCAAGTCTGCTACCCCTGCATAGAAAATGTCAGGAGGATTACCTGATGCGATCGCACTCTCAATTTCTTTGAGAATATCCTTCTGAGGTATGATGACTAATTGAACTTTAATACCATTGTTTTTTTCCCACTGGTCGATGATTTTCCGGAGTGCATCCGTTTCTTCTGGATAAAAACCCTGTTGCCACCAGATGCTCAGTGTTTTAGCTGTGTCAAAGGTTGATGATTGTCTTGATGATTGTCTTGATGATTGGGAATTGTGAGTACAGTTAGCCAATCCCAAACCGAGGAAAAACCAAGGGAGTTGATTAAATTCCCGTCGTCGCATAAGTCTTAAACCGTTACACTTATCAAGTCCGTTAGTATGATATTATCCAGGACTGTGTGAATAAACCTCTTGCAAAAGTATTTTTCTGATAATGTTTGCGTCAATTATTGGGTGCATCTCACTTTTGCCTAATTTCATGCATTGAGATACACCCATTCCTACTCCCGACTCCCGACTCCCAGGGCTTGCGCGTTCACGCTTAGCTTTGAAAAAGCGCGGGGTCGCACCGCTCCCGACTCCCGACTCCCTACTCCCGACTCCCGCGCAACCCAAGACGAAAGTACTTCACCCAATTGAAAAGTAAACTAGTAATAGATAATAGGTAATGGATAATAGGTAATCCTAAAGGAGTAATCACAATGACCTAATACCTATTCACAAAACGTTACAATACCGATCATCCCGGACATGATATAATTTGGTATTATACCATTTTTAAAAATCCCTGACTGACTTAATCAATCTCGAAAAGGTTAAAAGTTAAAAGGGAAAGGATATGCTCAGAGGGCTTTTCCCTTTAAGCTTTAACCTTTCCCCCGATCTTTGATCTCTGTCTTAACTAAAGAAAATTGGTCTTAGAGTACGTCAGTTATCAACCCACTCCAATTGCAATAGCTGCTCCAATAAACCAAGTAAACGATCCTGGTCAATGGGTTTCGGTAGAAAACCTTCACAGCCCAGCATCTGACTCTGCTTCTGAACTATGTCAAAAGTACGGGCTGAAAGGGCAATGATCGGCACATTTTTCAGATCGGGTATTTCCCGC
Source organism: Moorena sp. SIOASIH (assembly GCF_010671925.1). Lineage (GTDB taxonomy): Bacteria > Cyanobacteriota > Cyanobacteriia > Cyanobacteriales > Coleofasciculaceae > Moorena. The sequence continues at coordinate 1,131,095 of NZ_JAAHIH010000001.1, forward strand.
ATTTCTGGCACCATGGTAAAAGCAGTTTTGACCGGCATGAATAAATCAGTCAAAATCAGATCGGGTCGGATGGCTATGGCGACATCCAATCCCTGCTGACCATTTTCTGCCGTTACCACCTCAAAGCCTAACGGTTCAAGCATGTTAAGTAATACCAACCGATTTTCTTTGTTATCATCCACCACTAGCAATTTGCGTCGTTTTCCGTGGTAACCCATCACAAGACCTGCAATATTCCGTTTAGCTTCGGTAACTTTAACCACAGGTAAGGCAACATCAAACCAAAACATTGACCCCTTACTTAACTCACTTTTAACGTTTAGTTGGCTTCCCATAAATTCCACCAACTGCCGAGATATGGCTAAGCCTAAGCCCGTTCCAGCTGCCCGATATTTGCTATCCCCCGTTTGTTCAAAGGGTTGGAAGATATTCTCTAATTGTTGAGGGCTAATTCCTATCCCGGTATCAATCACCTCAAAGCGAATCGTCCGATGTTGGATTTTGGAATCTTTCCCCTGATCAACGGAGGTAGGGTTTTGGTCTTCAATCACTCCAACGTTGAAAGTTACGTTGCCTTGGTCGGTAAATTTGACTGCATTGTCTAACAAGTTGATCAGTACCTGTCGGAGCCGTTTATCGTCTGCCTTAACACCAGTCGGTAAATTAGTTTTTTGTTGAAATCTCAACACAATATCTTTTTCAGTAGCTCGCATGCGGATGATTCCCACAACTTCCTCTAAGAAGGTTGGTAAATTAAATTCTGTGGGATACAGTGCCATTTTGCCAGCTTCGATTTTGGAGAAGTCTAAGATATCGTTGATCAAAGTCAAGAGATGGTTACCGCTTTTCTGAATAATTTTTAAGCCTTCGAGTTGCTTGGTGGTTAAATTTCGTTCACCTTTGGAGGCGGCTTTAGCCGCATCACGTTGGAGAATTTGAGCATATCCTAGAATACCGTTTAGGGGAGTACGGAGTTCATGACTCATGTTAGCTAGGAATTCACTTTTAGCTTGGTTAGCTACTTCTGCTTTTTGTTTAGCGTCTTGGAGATAGGCGTTTTGTTCAGCGAGGGTTTTTGTCAAAAAATTGAGTTTTAAATGGAGCCTGACTCTAGCTAATACTTCTTCTTGCTCAAAGGGTTTTGGAATATAGTCTACTGCACCTAACGATAATCCTTTTATCTTATGGTTTATATCCGCAAACGCTGTCATAAAAATTATGGGAATATCTTTGGATTTGGGATTACTTTTGAGTGTTTTACAGGTTTCAAATCCATCAATACCTGGCATATTGACATCTAATAATATGAGATCAGGGGGTTCATACTCTACTTGTTCAATAGTTCCTTCACCATCCATTTCCACTCTGACTTGAAACCCAGCACTTTCCAAAGTTTTGTAGAGAACTGATAAATTATTGGGATTATCATCAACGATTAAAATTGTTCCAGTGTTTGGTGATTGGTTCATTTTCACTTATTGATATATTTCCTAATCGCCAAGGGATAAGAGCAAGTCCGGAGGTGCGCTTGACCTTGGCGAATTAAATTCGCCAAGGTCAAGCGCACCTCTTAATCACTTCGTATTCAGGGAAATTGTGACTTGTTACTTATTACTCGTTACTTGTTACTTGTTATTTTGTAGTGCAAGCATCTTACTAGCTGACTATAGGCTAGTCAGGGAGACGCTCACACTCCAGTTACACATTTGGAATGTTCCGAGATCAGTGTTCCACCGGACATGATCTGACTTGGAGTAATAATCTCTTGAAGCTGATCCTCGAAGACAGGGAATGGGATTTCCTGTTGACGGCTGAGTGTCTTCAGTCAACCGTTAACAGTTAACCGTCAACACTACCGATTGCTGATTAGCTCGCCGAAAGTCGTGATCAACTAGTGTATTGATTCAGTGATGGGATAAGCTGAAATCATCCCCCCTTTGTGTACGCTTTTGTCTAAGCTTTTGTCTACGCTTATGGTTACCTCCTCTTGGTCGTGAATTCTCTATCTGTATACTTCCCCTTCTGTAACTCATAAGTAACACCAAAAAATGGAACTGAAGCAATTTTCGGCTCTTGAGTGATGCCAAATGGTTTGAATCCTGAAAACAGCTCTAGCAACACCATGCAACATATCAAATCTATTTCCCTAGCAATTTTACTATTGGCTTCGGTTCTATATCTGCCAAGCTGCAACCTCACTGGGGCTAAGAAGAACTCCAACTCAAGTAGTAGCTCTCCTAGTAAGGTTTTAGATCAAACCCCTGATGGTCGTCTGGTGGAGGAATTGACAACTAGCTATCTCAACAAAACCCCAGCTAGGGCAGTTGCGACTCAGCTAACCGTTGAACAAGCCCAGGCTTTGCAAGACCAATTTGTACAACAGTTGAGCTCTAGTTTAGGAAACGTTGTAGGTTACAAAGCTGGACTGACTAATCCTGCTGCTCAAGAGCGATTCAAAGTCTCTGAACCCATACGAGGTGTACTTCTCGAAAAGATGTTGCTCAACAGTGGAGCGGTTGTCCCTGCCAAGTTCGGTGCTCGACCTGTATATGAAGGAGACTTAATCGTTAGAGTTGGTAGCGAAGAGATTAATAGTGCTACTACCCCTAAAGAAGCATTAGCTGCTCTTGATGCCGTCATTCCCTTCATGGAACTGCCAGATTTAGTTTATGACCCAAATGTGAGTCTTGATGGGTCTGCTTTGGTAGCCATTAATGTCGGTGCTCGCTTGGGAGTTTTAGGAACACCGATTCCTTTATCTGCTACCCCTGATTGGGAAGAACGATTAAAAAATATAAAGATTGTAATTGTAGATAAGGCTGGTAATGAGTTAGCTGTTGGTAAAAGTAGTGCTTTATTAGGGAATCCCTTACAGGTAGTACTTTGGTTAAAAGATTCTTTGAAGGCATCAGGTAAAGTTTTGAAGAAAGGCGATTTACTGTCTTTAGGTTCGATGACTCCCCTAGCTCCTGTTAAACCAGGTACTACCATCCGTGCTCAATATATTGGATTAGATCCAAAAGGAAAGGTAGAACTATCCGTTAGTTTTGAGTAATATCATGTCCGGTCTAATAAAGGTAATAGGGAGTAGGGAGTAGGGAGTCGGGAGTCGGGAGTCGGGAGTCGGGAGTCGGGAGTCGGGAGTCGGGAACAGGAAACAAAAATTATCACAATTCATTTAGGGTCCGGGGTAGCATCGATATTGTCAAGATTGGGAATTGTAAATTGGAAATTGTGATTATAGCGGTTTCTAGCCTAATCAGGTACACAGCATTTTTTCCCTGTTCCCTGTTCCCTGTTCCCTGTTCCCTGTTCCCTAAAAACCTCACCAATTGAAAACCGCTATATTATCTAATCAGTTTCCGAAACTGGGAGATTTGCCGTAACCATAGCCAACCTAAGACGCTGCCAATGGCATAATAGAGGAAATCCAACCATACAAAAGTAGTTCCTAACAGGAATTTACCGATTAAGGAAGCACGAATCGGTGCTAATAGAGGGGTTTGCCAAAGTTGTAAGAATTCTATGGCACAGGTAACGCTAAAAACTCCTAAGGTAATTCGGGTTATTGCTTGGCGATTGGGGATAATAAAAAATATCAATAAACACCAAAAAATCTCATACAAAATAGCACCAGAGTAGTCATGAACCCATTTTTCTCCAAGACCAGAGTAATACTTGGAAAGAATCCCTAATGGTGTAATAATCAATAGGGATAGGATAATCAGCCAGCGTTGAGGAGTAATTTTTAATAGTTTAGTCATTAGCGGATTAGACAAATGATTTGACTGCTGAGGGGGTCAGTGGGTCAGTTGTGAGTTGCGGCAGGAAACAGGCAAGATGCCCGTTCCACCAAGATGCCCGTTCCACCAAGATGCCCGTACGTCAGTTGTGAGTTATGAGTTGTGAGTTATGCCAAATCCCTTACATCGATGGGGAAAACCAATAACTTTGCTGCTGTTGTGGTTAGCTGTACAGTTAGTCATCAAGCAAGGGGTGATGGCGACACCAGCAGCAGTTGAAGTAGTTGAGGAACCGAAATCCTTTGGAGACAAGATTTGTCCTGCTGACTTAACTACAGCCATTGATGCCATAATCAGTCGTCCCGAATTTATGCGATCGCGTTGGGGGATTTTGATTCAACCCTTAGCCGACTCAGCTCCCCTCTACAGTCTTGAATCAGAACGTTTCTTTATCCCAGCATCAAATATCAAACTCCTTACCACAGCAGCAGCTTTACGTCAACTAGGTGAGCAATACCGGATTCGCACACCGGTTTATGGTACTGGCACTAGCCCCTATTTGACGTCCTTACGGATTGTGGGACAAGCAGACCCAAGCTTAACCAATACCCAGTTAACAGATGTGGCACAACAACTAAAGGGTCAAGGGGTGACGTGGGTGCAACAGTTAATTGTAGAAGATGGCTATACTCCCTATGGTATTATCAATCCAACCTGGGAGTGGAGTGATAGTTATCTATACTATGGCGCTTCGGTTAATCGACTTATTCTCAATCAAAATACTGTCGGACTAACCCTATTGCCCCAACAGCCTGGTAAACAATTGCGCGTTAGTTGGAGTGATGCTATAGCCGCTAGACAGTGGCGTGTGGATAATCGTGCTGTTACCGGTAAGGCCGGAATACCATACTCAGTAGAAATAATGGGAGTTTTAGGTGAGCCGGTGTTAGTGATTAACGGTCAACTGGCAGCAGATGCTGCACCAGACTTCTGGGGGTTAGCAGTTCGCGACCCAGCCCATTATTTCCTGGAGTCTTTCCGCCGTATCCTCGAAGCTGAGGGAATTGCTGTGATCAAGGCATTGGTGAAAGACAGTTCAGCTGAGATGGTCAGATCATCAGATCAGGGGATGGGAAGAGAGGTTAATAATAGATTTCGTTCTAATGTTAATAATACAGAAATAACCAATACACAAACAACCAGAGAGTTGGCAGCAGTGGAATCTCTTCCCTTAGCGCTATTGTTAAAGGAAATCAATCAGCACAGTAATAATTTGTATGCTGAGGCATTATTGCACCAACTGGAAACAGAGGTGGGGAGTGAGTCTAGGGCTAAGTTGGGTCTGGTAGCGGTTCAACAGAGCTTAACGGAGTTAGGGGTTGACCCAAAAAGCTATAGTCTGGCTGATGGGTCTGGGTTATCTCGCCATAATTTAGCTAGTCCGTTTGCGATCGCAAAAACTCTGAGACTGATGGCAAAAACCCCATTAGCTCAGGTTTATCGAGAATCCTTGGCTACGGCTGAGGTTAGTGGAACTTTACGCGATCGCTTTCGTGATACCGCAGCTGTTGGCAAGCTCCAGGCCAAGACTGGTACATTAAGTGGTGTCTCAGCCTTATCCGGCTATCTTGATATTCCTGACTATCAAACCTTGGTATTGAGTATTCTGGTAAATCAATCTGACCAATCTGTTACTACACTCTATCGTGCTATTGATGAAATTGTTCTATTATTGACTCGCTTGGGTTATTGCTAAGTGTTGAGTGTTGAGGGGTAGCAACGGTTGAACATTTTTCGCAGCCCTTCCCTCCCTCCCCGCGCCCGGTTTTCCCACGCCCGCTGACTCTTAGCCCTACTCCCTATTCCCTATTCCCTATTCCCGCGCAACCCAGAACGAAAGTACTTCAGCCAATTGAGAAATGCTGTAATTATGAAACCCCTGGAAATTCCCCCAGACCCTACACCCAAGACCCTAAACCAGGCTTCAACCAAGTCTCCAATTCAAATCTGTATCACATTAGGAACTCGTCCGGAGGCAATTAAGTTAGCTCCGGTGATTCTTCAGTTCCAACGCTCTGGTAAATTTAAGACTCAGGTGGTGTTAACGGGTCAGCATCGGGAAATGGTAGACCAGGTAATGCAGATGTTTGACCTGAGGGCGGATCGGGATCTAGAAATTATGCAGCCCAAGCAAACTCTGACGGATATTACTTGTTTGAGTTTACGGGGGTTAGAGGAGTTATTTCAGGAATTGCAGCCCCAGTTGGTAGTTGTGCAGGGGGATACAACTACGGCCTTTGCTGCGGCCTTGGCAGCGTTTTACCAACGTATCCCGGTGGGTCATGTGGAGGCGGGATTACGCACCAATGATTTGTTTAATCCCTATCCAGAGGAAGCCAATCGACGGCTGATTTCTCAGATTACTCAATTACATTTTGCCCCCACTCCCCTGGCAGTAGAGCATTTGCAGGGGTCTGGGGTCACTGGCGCAATTCATAAAACTGGGAATACGGTGATTGATGCCCTGTTGATGGTAGCTGAGCGGGAACCAGTGTGTGAGGTTCCGGGTTTAGATTGGGAAGGATACCGCACGATTTTAGCAACAGTACACCGTCGGGAAAATTGGGGGAAACCACTGGAGGATATAGCCCAGGGCTTCCTCCAGATTTTAGATAAGTTCCCAGATACAGCGTTATTGTTACCTCTCCATCGCAATCCTACGGTCAGGGAACCCCTAAGGGCAATGTTGGGGGACCATGAGCGGGTATTTTTAACAGAACCGCTGGATTATGTGGAATTGGTAGCAGCGATGCAACGGTGTTATTTAGTGATGACTGATTCTGGCGGATTGCAGGAGGAAGCCCCCAGTTTGGGTAAGCCAGTGCTGGTGTTGCGTAAGACGACAGAACGACCGGAAGCGATCGCAGCTGGGACTGGTAAGTTGGTAGGAACCGACCCGGAACAGATGGTAGGGGCGGCAAGTTTGTTATTGAGTGATTCAGTAGCTTATCAGGGGATGGCAAATGCCATTAATCCCTTTGGGGATGGTCGTGCGGCGGAGCGTATCGTAAAGATTGTGGAGGATTACTTTGGTTGTAATCCCCCAATCAGACTTAGTGGGCAATAACCGAGTTGTCTGCATATTAGCTTCCCGGTTAGCCGAATTTTAGATAGGTTTCCCCTGTCAGGATCACAACTCAAGTGAGTCTATTAAAGAGGGCGGAACATCAGAATTTTTTTTGCCCCCTAGGGCAAAGTAATAGAGCTTTTCGCCTTCGAGGGAAAACCGATGCCGATACCTTTTAAGATGATAGAGATCCAAAAATTCCGAGAAGATCAGTTTCCGAATGAGCTGTGAAAATCCAGAATCATCACTTGAATCAAGGAAGGTTTCTTTGATATTAAAGGCAACCCAAGCATTTTCGCTAATTACATTGAAGGCTTCCAAGAAAGCCTTTGCTGGTATGTCACCGAACCCAAGTGCTGCTACTGAAACCAGGCAGTTAGGTGACCAAGAATTGAGTTCATCACGATCTTTATCACTGAGATTGCAGAAATCCATCACATAGAATTCATCGTAGATTCCGGGACGATCTCGCTCAGTGGCAGCCTGAGCTTCGGGAATAATATCAACTCCGATTAGCCGTGAGACTCCGTGTTGTTTGAGCTTTTCACCAACTATCCCGTTTCCTGCCCCAAGATCAAGTACCCGAAGCTCGTTGAGGCTCTCGTCCCCTTGAGATACGGCAGACTGCAGGATATCCACTACAATTGATGGAGACTGGCACTTCAGACGCTCATATACAACCTGTTCGTATAATTCAGGAACTTCGAATATCCGCTCATAGTCATGTAGACGGATTTTCTCCCTGGATTCTCCATTAACAAGGTAAAAATAGACTTGATCTTGGCCAAGCTCTCGAACATTTGTAGGTGGAAATTGGATTTTATGCTTCTTCATCACTTTCAAGATTCCTTTGAGTTTGAACCCAGATAAAAACGAATTGTGAACGGTACAAGAGCCTAACAGCCAATGTCAGCGGCAGACCAACTCAAGGCTTACCCAAAGACTCTAGATATAGAGTTTAGTTAACTTGCTTTTCCAGACCTACTATGCCAAAATGCTACTTAAAACAACTCCAAAGAGGCTGTATCTGGATTTTAGTCCTCCCCATGCTAAATTAAAGCTTAATAGGGTAAGACCCCGCATTTTCCAAAGGAGCGCTAGGGAGCGCACACAAAAAGATTGTCCAAAATTGCCTAACAATAGTTTTGGACATACTAGGAAGGAATTTAACCTAATAGGTGGTGAGCAAGAGCCCCTATTAATAATTACCTCAATTCATCCCCTCCAACAAGGTCTGTACCTTACCATCCGGGTGTAGCAGCACGCGAATTTTTGGCATCCCTTCCCCTTCTAAAGGGGAAACAAATGATTCACCGATCAGAGGTATGGGGGCGTTGTCTATATAGGTTTTGGCTGCTTGCCCAAGGGGAATTATACGTCTGATTGTACCATTATTATTTAACCACAAACTATAGTTCAAGGTTTTCTGTAGCCCTTCGGGAGGTTGCCAGCGCTCCTGGAAATATCGTCTAGCTTCTGCTACCTGAGAAATCTTATCAAACAGGGTATTTTGAGATATCTGATTCGCAACGGTAGTCTTGGATGGGTTTAAAGAATTAGAAACAGGGCTACTAGGGACATTCAGTCCAGGCACAGCTTGATCGATAATTCTAGAGGTAGAAGGACCTCTAGAGAGAGTGGACACATTCTGTTGAGGAGCAGGGATGGCTTGAACCGCCACATTAGTACTAGAAGACCTAGAAGAAGTAGAAGTAGAAGAAATCGAAGCAGTAGAAGTAGAAGAAATCGAAGACTCGGCCTCAGGGATTACCACTGTTTCTGTGGGGATCGATAGACTTTCTCTAGGGGAATCCTGAGTTGCCACGTCAGTAGGAGAGGGCGCTGGTTTAATAACTGGCAATTCTGACACAGTTTGTACTACAGCGATGGGACTGGGTGGAGTTGGTTTGGGTTGGGTATTTGCATCAGCAGCAGGTAAATTAGTTTTACTAGCCTCAGAAACAGGTTTCTCACCCTTACTAGCTCCAGAAGCAGCAACAGGACTAACAGCAGAACTAGCTACAGGACTAACAGCAGAACTAGCTACAGAACTAGCAGCACTCAGTTTGGGAGAGTCTGGTGTCCTAGCTGGAGCAGGAACAATCTTGAGCATCGGACGTGAATTCGCGCGTGAGGCTATTGCTGGCGCAGTGCGTACTGGTGGTGGAGAGGGTGGCTTAACGGGAGGCGGTGGCGGAGTGCGTACTGGTAGAGAGGGTGGCTTAACGGGAGGCGGTGGGGGTAACTTGGTTCCTGGGGACAGACGGGGTGGTACCGATGGAGTTGGGATGGGAGTGCTCGGTGCTGGGGGTACCTGAGAAATGATTCGCTTTTTCCGAATCTTTCTGGAGTCTAATGCTGTTGTTTGTGATTGTGCTGTTGTTAGTGTTTTCGCTTGCTCAACAGGCTGAGGTTTATCAAGCAACTTAATCACTGCTGCTGTTACACCCACTGCCAACACCATCGATGCTGCTGTACGCATCCAACCGGATGATTCTGGTTTCCAACTGGGCTGATTGAGTTTTGGTAGGGATACTACTTCAGCCGCATATTCATCCAAAGCGGTAGCTAAATCAAACAGCTGTGTAGCACTTAAATCAACTACTGACCCAGATTCTTGATTAGCCAGCTTACCCAGAAACAGGCTATGGCTCAGTAAGCCTTTTGATTGCAGATGGATTGGCTGAGTTGGAACTGCTGTGGCATTTTCTGCCTTAGGGGTTGGAAGAGTTAGGACACTCAAGGGAGTCACCTCAGCAGAAGAGTCTCCAGGGGCAACCAGTTGGTTTCCGGACGGCTCAAGGAAGTGCTGAACATAGCCATCTACCGCTTCATACAACACATCTAAATCTTCTGCGTTGCCTCGTAAGGTTACCTGTTGTTCTTCTGGCTTGCGGGGGTCATCAAAACGCAACTCAAACCGCAACTTCTTCACCACAGATTGTCCCACCCAGCGGGATAAGGGTGAGCGGTTTGCCCAAATTGATAGGGTACAGGTAGGAGGAGTGTAACTTCGCAGGACTATGTTAGTCATTGGTGATTATTTATTAGTCATTTGTTAATTGTTAATTGTTAATTGTTATTCGTTAATCGTTAATGGTTAATGTCTATAGCATTTCCCAAGAAATCAGAAAACCCAATACTGATTTATCATAACACCAAAAAATCCTCTGCTCTCTTTCCTAATGTTCCCTGTTTACTGCCCCCCCTTATTAATGAGGGTTAGGGGGGATTACTGTTCTGTTCTTTAATCAATTAACTTTTCCCATCTCAACTGAAAATGCTATAGCTTTTATCATAACTATCAGGTTTTTTTTTAACCATTTCCGAATTACCTACTCCCTACTCCCGCGCCACCCAAAATTTTGTACCTCAGCAAGTTAATAAATGCTATATATTTTAATCTATACAATCCTTAAGATACTTTACCTAATAAGGCTAACCATAAACGCTGATGACCTTTGGAGCCACTATAGAAGAGTAAATTGATTAATAGTTTAAGAGCTAGTTGCTTTAGCCTATCAGTTGATACATTTTCTTCTTGGGCCATCCGCTCTCGATAAGTGTTGTTAAAATTATCTAAGTAATCTCCCAATAAAGCAGCACGATGAGGTTCACTGTTTTGTTGTGTCATTTGTTCGAGTAAAGCCACCGCACGACGGATTAGTTCTTGATGGCCTTTAGCCAAGTGACAGATGATTAAAACTAGCGATCGCGCTTCCTCCACATCCAGCTTTTTCCGGCCTCCTGAACTTTTGCGCAGGGGATTAGACTGACGCAGACGCCACAATGCTACTCGGTCTGTGATCATTGACTCTAAATTTAATTCAGCAGCAGCTTGCAGCATCTCCTCTGAACCAATACCTGCTAGAGCTTCTAGACTAAGCAAGACTAAATCTAGCTGGGTTTTGATATTATCGAGATCGATTGAGTCTGCGGCTTGACTCAGAGGCAAATCCTCCCAAGCAGGAGGTGATTTTGGCATCTTGACAGTGGAAACCATAATTTTATTTTAGCTTACGGCAAAATAAGCCCCACATCTTATTAATGCGCAGGATAAGTGTGGGATGAATTTTGCACAGGGTATGCATGGAATTGCTATAATATAATCTACTGATAAACAAAGCCGAACGCGCCCCGCGTGGCCTACGGCCTTAAATGCTGGTTTGTCAGCACAACAGTCTTAAAAGAAAGACCAGGAAAACAGAGCGGCAGCGATGCAGCGCGGTCTTGGGGAGGCAGCGCGGTCTTGGGGAGGCAGCGCCGCCAAAGGGGGTTCCCACGGGGCAAACAGCGGTGCGGACGCAGGTTCCGCACACAGACCCATGCGCCATGAGCGACTGCCGTGGTTTCCCCCATGACCGCGCTGCATCAAGAGAGGGCAGTCCGTTCTTAAAGCCCAGCGCCTCCTAAGCAATAGCCGGATTGGCTGGGAAGCCGACACTGAACCTGTAAGGTCAGTGTCGGATCTGTCACTAAAGCAAATCCGGTTTACCCGTCGCTGTTACAGGTTTGGAAACACGACTACCAAAGATTAAAGTATGTTTCCTGCTGGTAAAGCTTTGGTTTAAAGTTAGAAGGTTGAAGGTTGTCTGGTTGAATGTTGAAGGTTGTCTGGTTGTCTGGTTGTCTGGTTGAATGTTCAAAAATGCATTCTAACCTGTTAACCCGCTAACCCGCTAACCCGCTAACCTGCTAACCCGCTAACCTGCTAACCCGCTAACCTGCTAACCCGCTAACCTGCTAACCCGCTAACCCGCTAACCTGCTAACCTGCTAACCTGCTAACCTGCTAACCCGCTAACCTGCTAACCTGTGACCTTATTTAAGATAAGCAACGGTAACACCAGTCCCACCCTCAGATTGTTCGGCTAGCTTAAAACGCTCCACTAGAGGGTGCTGTTCCAAGAAAGCGTGGACACCTTGTCTTAATCGACCAGTTCCTTTGCCATGAATAATCCAGAGTACTCCAAACTCTATCGCCTTAGATATTGCTTGGTCGATGTCAATCTCTGCATTAGCTACCCGACTTCCTCGAATATCAATGGTATTTTTCGAGGTGCGCACAGCCGTAGCTGGCCGCGAAACTGGGGCTGAGGTGGGAGCTGGTTTTGATGTAGGTTTTACCACATTTTCGGGTTTTTGTCCATCCAACGATTCCACATCAGCTAGGGCAACGGTCATTTTCATTAAGCCAAAGCGTACCGTTAGCTCCCCATTATCTGCGGTACTTAGTATCTCGGCTGTCTGATTCAATCGGGGAATGCGAATGCGATCGCCCACTTTGGGACGGAATCCTGGTTTTGGTTTAGGAGGCGGTGCGGCTGGGATTTGACGCTGGGCAATCTCCTTAAGAGCGTTTGTGGCTTTTTGGGCATTTTGAGCGGTTTGGGAGCCTTGCTGCAACTGGCGAATCACTTGGGCAATTTCTTTCTTAGCTTGTGCGATCGCATCTTGCACAGACCGTTCCTGGGAAAGCTTCAATTCCCGTTCCCGCTCCTGCAAAAGTTTTGCCCGTTCAGAAAGTTCCTGATGGAGAGATTCAGCTTGTTGCAGTAACTGATTGGCCTGTTGGGCTTTAGTTTCCTGAGTGCGCCGTTGAGCTTCTAAACCTGCAATTACCTGATTTACATCTTCCGAAGCTCCCCCCAAAAGGGTTTGAGCCTGATCCACCACCGATGGGTTTAACCCTAAGCGTCTAGCAATGCTCAAGGCATTGGAGCGACCGGGAATACCCCACAATAAACGGTAAGTGGGTGACAGGGTTTGGTCATCAAACTCCACCGAGGCATTCTCAAACCGCTCGTCTTGATATTTTAGTGCTTTGAGTTCCCCATAATGCGTGGTCGCAATGGTTAATTGTGTTGTGTTTGCCAGGTATTTCAGTAATGCGATCGCTAATGCACTACCTTCTGCCGGGTCAGTCCCTGCTCCTACTTCATCTAATAGCACGAGTGAGGCACTAGGAGTTGAAGGTTGTTTCAGGTTGGCAGGTTGTTCGCGTAGCGTGGCCGAAAGGCCAAGGTTGGCAGGTTGTTCGCGTAGCGTGGCCGAAAGGCCAAGGTTATCTGGTTGAATGTTGGCAGGTTGAATGTTGTCTGGTTGAATGTTGTCTGGTTGAAGGTTAGGTGGTTGAATGTTAGGTGGTTGAATGTTAGGTGGTTGAATGTTAGGTGGTTGAATGTTAGGTGGTTGAAGGTTATCTGGTTGAATGTTATCTGGTTGAAGGTTATCTGGTTGAAGGTTAGCTGGTTGAAGGTTATCTGGTTGAAGGTTATCTGGTTGAAGGTTATCTGGTTGAAGGTTATCTGGTTGAAGGTTATCTGGTTGAAGGTTATCTTGAGAACCTTGGCCTTTCGGCCACGCTTCGCGAACAACCTTCAACCTGCCAACTTGCAACTCTCTGCCTACCTGAAACTCTTGAGAACCTCCAACCTTGGCCTTTTGGCCACCCTTCGCGAACAACCTGCCAACCTGTAACTCTTCTTTTGGGGTAGTTATCGCCTCAATAATCCGACTAATCCGACGAATGTGACCGGAGAAAGTGGATAAACTCTGTTCTATAGACTGCTCATCCCCAATATCTGCCAAAATTTGCTCAAACCAAGGTATTTCTACTGGTTCCCTTGCTGGCACAAATAAACCAGCTTTTGCCATCAGTGCCGCTAAACCAAAAGTTTTCAAAGTAACGGTTTTACCCCCAGTATTGGGACCGGTAATAGCAACTACCCGAATATAGGACTGAATCTGGACATCAATGGGAACCACTGATGTGCCTTGTTCATGTTTTTGCTGCCACACCAGTAGGGGATGGCGCAGTTGCCGTAGAGTAATGCTTTCATTCTGATTGCGGTCAATGAATCTGGGGGGATTGGCTTCTAACCACAGACTATACCTTGCCTTAGCAGTAGCTAAATCCAGGGTAGTTGCTACAACCAGCAACCGTTCCAAGTCTGGCTTAACTGCTGCTACTTGTTCAGTCAAGGCACGACGTACTGCTTCCGCTTCCACTTGTTCTTGCCGCCGCTGGGTCCGAAGTTGATTGCCTAACCCAACAATGGACTTCGGTTCCACGTATAGGGTGGCACCGGTGCTAGAGGTATCGTGAACAATACCAGGAATAGCATCTTTCTGGGGAGCTTTAACCGGGAGTACAAACCGATCACCCCGTTGAGTAATTAACTGTTGCTGTAATGCCCCCCCTTTACGCTGAACAATCCCCTGGAGGATTTCATAAATTCGGTCTCGTAATGATTTCATCTGAGTCCGAATCCCTGCCAGTTTGGGGGTTGCCCGGTCAGCTACATCGCCTCGGTCATCGATACAACGGTGAATTTCTTGTTCAAGTTCTGGGTAAGTGCGGCTGTCAGCCACCAGTTCCTTGAGAATTGGTACATCCTCTTGGTCTTCAATAAACCGCCGTAGACGCCTGACACCAGCTAAGGTTGTTGCGATCGCTAATAGTTCCTCACCAGACAAAATGCCTTGGAGCTCTGCTCTATCGAGAGATTCACCAATATCTTGGATGCCGTCAAAGGTTAGTCCTGTGTCTAAACTAGTTTCCAGTTGGTAGGCTTCTTTGGTCTGGGCTAGCAGGTCTAGGCTTTCCCGTTGAGTTGCTGGGGGGTGGAGATAACGAGCCGCAAAGGCTCCCAGCTTAGTAGCCGCAAACGTAGCCAGGTGTTGGCACAGGCGGGACCATTCCAGTAGTTCTAAGGTTTCAGATTGAATCAAGGCTCAGAGACAAACGCATACCTCAATTGTATTATCTGATAATTCGGTTAGGAGTGGGAAAGTTTAGATTGAGCAAATTACCAATTACCAATTACCTAAGTATTCAGCAGTCAGCGGTCAGCTTATTTTATTCAAAAGCTGTCTCGTTCCCGTAGCTTGGCCTACAGCTAATGGCTGATAGCACCTCAAGTAGCGTGGCACAAGCTTCTAGCCTGTGACCCATGAGCTGATACGCGACACGCTGATACGCGACACGCTGATAGCTGATACGCGACACGCTGATACGCGACACGCTGATAGCTTACCTAATTACCAATTGCCCTCTGAAAAAGACACAAAAACCCTAAATTGGGATATGCTGGAAATAGTTGATGTATGCCCTGCCAGATTTATCCTAAATTCTCCTTCTTCAGATGGTTTAATCGTATGGTAGGGCTTCCCTAAGGTTTTTAGCCCCAGTACGAGTACTGCTTTTTGTATCCGGTAAAGTAGGAGTAGGTTTATAGGGCAGAGGAATATACTGTACCGATGGACGTCCACCTTGAGGTTGGGGGTACAAATCCATTAGTTTATAAATAGCTTTAGGTAGACCAACCGTAATAGGTAGACCTAGTTCAGACGCTTCTTCGACAGTAATCGGACAGTCATGGGTGATTTGACCAGTGGTAAGAAAGTCAATAATTCTATCGATGTGTTCTGGGTCAATCTTCTGCTTAGGGATATCATCTAGCAGCAGTGTTCGCACGAAACGTTGCACCTGCTTAATGGCTTTACCTGCCAAATCGGCCATCATCAAGGTTTCGTCATCAATACTCTCAAGGGGCTTTTGCTCCACAACTCTGAGAATGCTAGCAGCAGCAGTATTCCCTAATTGAGGGTCAACTGGTCCAAGGACAGCATTGGCATCCATGACAATTTCATCTGAGGCTAGGGCTAACATGGTACCACCACTCATAGCATAGTGAGGTACAAAGACAGTAACTTTAGAAGGATGACGAATTAAAGCTCTAGCAATTTGTTCTGTAGCCAGCACTAATCCCCCAGGAGTATGTAGAATAAGATCAATAGGAACATCTGGTGGAGTTAGACGAATTGCCCTGAGCACTTGTTCAGAATCTTCAATAGATATGTAGCGGGACACAGGGATGCCAAACAAGCTAATAGACTCTTGTCGGTGAATCAGTAAAATCAGCCGACTTTTGCGGTTATGCTCGAATTCTTGCAAAGCTCGAAAACGTCTAAATTGCATCTGGCGACGTTGCCACAAGGGCTGCAACGAGGAGATGATCAGAAAAATCCAGAACAGATCAAAAAAGTTAAAGCTAAAGTTCATCGCTTATTTACAGGTATCTAGTAGTTGTACCCTTTAGTTTTCCCGTGGTTAGGATGGTTTATTGCTAATTTTTAGTTTTTTTGGCTTAGTTTTGTGGGTTCATGCCTTGCTAAAGAAGCCTAGACTGTTTTTAAGTAAGGATTCAGCCGTCAGCCGTTAGCCGTCAGCCGTCAGCCAAGGCCAAAGGCCACGCTACTTGAGGTGCTGACTTAACAGAGATTAAACCAATGCTTACTTATTTTATTCAAAAGCTGAGAGCTGATAGCTGAGAGTTGATAGCTGATACGCGACACGCTGATAGCTGATAGCTTACGTTTTTAAGTCTTCAGCAAGTACTGATAATATTGTGCCCTATCACCTGTAGTGTAAGCAACGCCAAAACTCCTGTAAGTTAAATTCAGTTAAGTTTTGTTACAAAAAGCCCATCTCAGCCATAAAAGTTATGGGTTAACCCTGATAAGTATTTAGTGACTCAATCGAGAGTATATGCCCTTACTCATAAGTCTGGTGATTGCCGCAGTAGCTACTTACCTTTCTCTGAACACTACAGAAGAAATCTTGAAAGTGGCATCATTATTAATAGTGATAATTTGCCTGTTTATCAGCCTTGTTTGTGCCCCACTACTAATTAAAGTGTTGATTGTGGGAGTTCTCCTACTAATTCCGAAAATCCCAAGGAAATCTTAAGTCTTGTGGCTGAATGCTTATACCAAATCCGGTTTAATAAGACTATATTCAAAACAATCAAAGCCCTTGCCTAGAATTGATTTGAGGATTTAGGTAATTAACCTATAATAACCGGATTTGGTATTAAACCCACATTCCGGAGGTTGGAGAGATTATAAAAACCCCTACAATAACTCGTAGGGGTGTGTGGATGATTTCGATTGATTTATTGGTTGTTACTATATTGCTGAATCAGGTAATTTAAAATAGTTCCGATTCGCTGATTAGCAGCACTAGTAGTACCTTGATACTCAGTTAGTTTTGATTTGGTCTGTACTTGTCTAGATCCCAAAAAATCTCAGTTACCCACTAATAGTCAAAATTTTCACCAGGCAAAGCAGGAGTGGTTGTTGGAGGTCGCCGAAACTGGGTTGCCTGTTCGTAAGCATAAGCGAATCCCAGTAAGGTAGGCTCACTGTAAGGCTTTCCAAAGAAAGTCAGTCCTAGGGGTAATCCCTGCTGAGTAAAGCCCATTGCCACGGAAATGCCGGGAAAACCAGAAACATTGGCTAAGTACCCTGGTATGTAGGGGTCATTTGAGGCACATTGATAGGTTGGATCCTCGACATTATAGAGCGGACCGGCAGGACACGTCATGGTGGGCCAAATAATCGCGTCGAGATTTTGGGCACTCATAATCGATAAAATCTCCTGGCGAACCCTAGGAAACTCGAAATGGAGAATATAAAGATATTCGGGATCAGCCAGTTCTGGATGCTTTAAAGACTGTCCAAACCCTCCGACGCGACCAGGATTGAGAGCCTGTTCTGAATTGACTAATGGGTTAGATAAGCTCATCGAATACATTTCCCTCAGGGTGTCAGGGAATGGAAGCTGGAGGTTTTTGAGGTAACTATCGATCTGGGGTTCAAACTCAGCCTCTGTTACCTCTTCCATGAAAGGCCAGAGGTTTTCCAATTTGGGAGAGAAATCCACCGACTCAACTGTTGCACCTAATTCCCTCAGCTTAGCAATTGCTGCATCAGTTGCAGCATCTACCTCAGGGTTACCACCGCGAAAATCAATCGCCACCCCAATTCTTGCCCCTTTTAGGGCTTTTTTATTGAGAAACTGGGTGTAGTCCTTATATGTTTTCCCTTCACTTTCCAGGGTACGGTAATCATTGGGATCAACCCCTGCCATTACACCCAAAGCGATCGCTGCATCTGTCACGGTTCGAGCCATAGGGCCCGCACTATCAAAGGAGAGGGTTAGGGGGATGATACCATCTCGACTAACCAGTCCCTGAGTGGGTTTGATACCGACAAGACCTGCTACTGCTGCAGGGCCACGAATTGAGCCTGAAGTATCGCTTCCGGTGGCTAAAACAGCAAAATTCGCCGCAATTACAGCCCCACTGCCTCCACTCGAACCCGAAGGATCACGAGTTAATTTGTAGGGATTGCGTGTCAGTCCCCCAAGGGAACTGTAACCTAGCCTACCATAGGATTCAGCAAATTCACTCATGTTTGCTTTACCAAGAATAATGGCTCCTGCCTCTCGCAACTTCTTAACAGTAAAAGCATCATCGGGGGGTAAGGAACCTTCCAGCAGCACCGATCCTCCTGTTGTGGGTAAATCGGTAGTGTCATAGTTATCTTTCAGAATGATGGGGATGCCATGTAAAGGACTTCGCGGTCCTTTCTGCTGGCGTTCTTGGTCTAACGCCCTTGCTTCTTTAAGGGCATTGTTATTGATAGAAATTAGCCCATTAATTTTCGGCCCGTGATCGTCATAGGCTTCAATACGATTGAGATAAAGTTGCACTAATTGTTCAGAAGTGAGTGCATTCTTCTCAAAAGCTTGGTTAATCTCTGCGATTGTTGCTTCCCTGAGACGAAAGGTCTCAGCGACTGCCTCTGAGGGAAAAGTACTCAGACCTAACATGAAAAGATAAGTCAGCCCTTGTTTAGCTATTTGCCACCAGGTCAGTTTTTGTTTCATATATAAATTGAAATTGCCGCATCAAGAATATTACTGATTGAACTAAGAGGATGTTTCACAAGTGATCAGAGATCAACTTTTAGGCCAAGCGGCGATCCATGATCCGTATCATAGCCAGATAAATGAATGTCTCTGATGTTTGAGCCAATAACTCATAAGTCTCTGAGCAATCGACGGCATCCCATCAGCCAACCAAAAGTGCGCTCCACTACCCAACGCTTTTTAAGCAGTACGAAGCCTTTGGTCTGTTGGGGTCGGAGTACGTATTGTACCATCCAACCGCAGAAATCCATGACCCACATCATGAAAGGCTCACAACTATTGCCTCCATCAACCCAAATCAGATACAACCGCGAGACCGCCTTGCCCATCTGTTTGACCTTGTCGAGCACTCGTTTACCCTCAAATTGTTCCGTCCTATAGCAGTCGAAGCAAATAATAGGACATACTAGTCATCAAGTCAATTTTTGTTAATTAATTAATAAAATCCCAGTTTCTTACAGTTACGATTTAAGAACAAAAGTCATGAGTGCTATTGACGATGGCATGGGAAAAACTCAAGCTAGTCGTCTCTTTAAAATTACCCGAAATACATTTAATGTCTGGTTAAAAATATTAATAAAAGCAAATTCTAGGCAATAATATGGTTATCAAAAGTGATACTATAAAAAGTATAAATTTAGTTAATTTATGTTTTTCAATACTCCCTAAAATAGAAAAAAACTATATATCAAGCCTAAGGATATAGTTTATAGCAGAAAAATCAATTACGGTTATAGAGAAAAGGATGAATAAAAAAGGCAAGATTTTCTAGATAAAATTTCTAAAGCGATGCAGAGGTGCGACCCGTGATGGCGTTCGCGTAGCGTGACCTACGGTCAAGGGATTGCTCGCCATCACGGAAAACGCACCATTACGGTCTTGGGGTTTTCCGCCATGAGCGACTGCCGTGGGCTTGAACGTGATAGGTGATGTCGTTGAGTTGGGTTCGAGCTTTGGGCTTGCCCCGTTTCTGATCATGGGGTTTCGACACCACAGTGCAGGTCTCTAGTCGATGCCAGGGTAAGCGCTGTTCAAATTGATCGAGACCAGCCCATGCATCTGCTGGAGCAGGCAAACTCTTGCACGTTCAATTTCTGTAGTTTGGTTTGCCAGTGGGGTGTTGCTTTGGCTAGTTTATTCTGCAGTTGCTTGAGGTCAGACTCCTTGGGCTTCTGAGTTTCCACCACAAACCAGTGTTGTTGCACTCCTGCGTATTTGCTACACATTCTCGGATCGGCGATAGCCTTCTATTTCTTTCTCAGTTAATTCTTAATGTGACACTTTAAAGTGCGGAATATCGGCTTAACGTTAATCTTTCAAGAACATTAAAAATACTTACATTTTCCCGATTTCCAAGAAACCAGTCGTTAGGCTGGAGATATAGAGCAACAATTCATTCAAAACACGCGATCGCATACACCCATGCTATTTGACCTAGCCAACCTCCCCTACTGGATCTTTTTAGGTATGGGAGTTCTACTTTTTCTGTTAGTCATTGTTTCCGGTGGCGGAGACGATGACATTGATATAGATGCAGATGTAGATCTGGATGTGGATCTGGATGTAGATGCAGATGTCGGTACTGATACAGATACTGATGCCGATGGTGATTTAGGCGGTATCCAGATTCTAGGATGGCTAGGTATCGGCAAAGCCCCCCTAATTTTGCTCCTGGCAACAGACTGTAGTCTTTTGGGACTTTTCGGCTGGATGTTCAATGTGATGATTGGTGGTATTACTGGCAGTATTCCCACTGGGTTTTTGGCAGGGGTAGTATCAGTAATGTCATTATTCCTGACCCTAGTTACCGGAGGATTCATCTCTCGACCGATAGGAAAAATTTTCGCCTCCTTTGGAGAAGATACCAGTAGCGATCGCTTAGTTGGCTGTCAAGGTACAGTTTCCTCTGCCACCCTTCCCAAGGAAAACCAAGGCAAAATCGGTCAAGTCGATGTCCTAGATCCAGCTCGTAATCTAGTTACAGTCAATGCCACCTTACCAACTTGGGCAACAGTTACTCCTAAACGGGGAAACAAAGTGTTAGTGATTGACCGACACCATCATAACTATCTCGTAGTGCTTAAAGATAGTGCTGATCAGCAAGCCTGGTTAGACAATGCTTATTAGTCAGCAAGGGCGCACAACCTGCTGTGATGTATATCACTTCCTCAAGATTATCAAAAATTTTCTGATCTTCCCTGATTAGTATATAGAGCTCCATTTATCTGAAATCGATTTAGCCATGTCAAACTCATCCATGAATACAACATTACAAACTGTTCCGGTACAGTCATCTATAGCCCAGCTTCCTCCTGGAATTCTATTTTTCCCTGGTGTGATTGGAGGTCTGATTGTATTATTGCTATTAAGCATCTGGGCTTACACCAGAGTTTATGTCATCACCCCCAACAACGAAGCATTTTTGCGGACAGGTGGTGTCTTTATCAAAAAGAAAACGGTTATTCTCAGTGGCGGGTGTGTGGTTTTGCCAGGATTTCATGAACTTACCCGTGTCCCACTCAGAGAAATTTCTATTGATGTTGAGCGGACCGGTAACCTAGCAGTTCGGACCCAAGACTACCTGCGGGCTAATATGCGGGTAACCTTTTATGTCTGTATCAATGCCAATGAAGACGATGTGATTACTGCTGCCCAACGACTGTCTCGTGAAGGTAAAATTTCCCCCGAAGATATTAAAGAAGCTATCGAAAAACGGGCGGATGATGCCATTAGAGCAGCAGCAAAGAAAAAGAATTTGGCAGAAATTGATTCCGATAAATTAGGATTTGCTGATGAAGTGTTGAATTTGATTCAGCAAGACTTAAGAAAAGTCGGTTTAACTCTCAATAATATCGCTATTTCTGAGATAGAAGAGAGTGATACCTACGATACGAATAACTTCTTTGATGCCCAAGGGGTACGTCTGCGTACGGAAACCATTCAAAAATCAATTCAGCAAAAAACTGAAGTTGAGCTAAATACCAAAGTTGCCATTGAAGAGAAAGAACTCAACGCTCAAAAGCAATCCCTACGCATTGCCCAAGAACAAGAAGAAGCTAAACTGGGGCAAAAGCTTGAGGTTGAAGCCCTAAAAGCCCAGCGTGAGCGGGAAATCGAAGAAGCTAAAGCCACAGAAGCAGCCACAATTCAGCGGACTAAAATTTTACAGAATAAGTCTGTAGAAGAGGAAGAAATTCGCAAGCTACTAGCCTTGCAGCAAAGCCAAATTGAAGCCGATATTACCCTCGAAGAACGGAATAAAGCCCTCAAGGTAGCCCAAACCCTGCAAAAACAAGAAGCGGAATTGGCAGAAATTAATCGTCAGAAAACCTTAGAAGAGGAAAAGATTCAACAACAGCTGGCAGTCCAAGCTAAGAAAATTCAGGCAGATATTGAATTAGAAGAACGGAATAAAACCCTCAAGGTGGCACAAATCCTGCAAAAACAGGAAGCAGAAGTAGCAGAAGTTACTCGTCAGAAAACCGTCGATGCTGCCTTGCTTAATTCTCAGGTAGAATTGTCAGAAGCAGAACGAGAGTCAAAAATTGCTCAACAAGAAGCTGCGATCGCAATTGCCGAAAAAGAACGCGATCGCTTCAATTCCGAAGCCGAACGAGCTCAAGCTGAAGCCGCTGTAACCACCGCTACGGAAGTAGAAGAAGCCGAACGCCAACAACGCCTTTCTATCATTGCTGCTGAACAAGAAGCCGAACAACGGCGGATTGGTGAGCAAAACGTGATTGAAATCGATGTATTCCGCCGCTCTCGTCAAGCAGAAGCAGCCAGACAAGCAGCAGAACTAGAAGCTGAGTCGATCCGCACCCTAGCAGAGGCAAATCGGGATAAAGCCTTGGCAGAGGCAGAAGGTAAACGATCCCTGATCGAAGCCGAAAATTCCATCAGCGATGCTCAGCTAACTGCTAAAATCATCACTACCATATGGCCAGAGTTAGCCAATCAACTACCAGAAATTGCTAAAGCCTTGGCTCCCCAGCCAGGAATTTTGGGAGATACTCGGATTTACTCCTTCCCCGGTGTCAATGGCAATAATGGTAACGGAGTTAGCAGTGTAGGTGACATCAACAAACTACTACTATCTACCAGTGGCTTATCAATGATTAATGGTTTGTTAGAGGAAGGCAAGCTAGGGGAGTTGATAAGTCAAATCCGCCAGATGATGACTCACAACAGTAGCACAATCACCAGTAACACAATCACACCAAAGGAGAAGAAAACCCCGACCACGGATATCATCCCATCACGGGCAGCAGCAACCTCAAACGTTACCGAAAAAAACCACCTTACCCACCCAAGCATCAAGAAACCGAAATCAGGGAAAGGCTGAAGTATGAAGGTAAGCATTCAGCGGTCAGTCCTCAGCCGTCAGCTTTTGGCTCACGCTATGGGAATGCCTGATAGCTGATAGCTGATAGCTGAATGCTTACGTATGAAGAATTCATAATTCATGCTTCATGCTTCACAATTCATAGTTTCTTTGTATAGTTCGAGCAATCTTCGCTCCAATTTGATAACCTAGCTAAAATAATCTCGGAAGAAAAACAGCGTGGATATTCAAATTGGGCGAGGTAAGATAGCTCGCAGAGCCTACGGCATAGATGAAATTGCACTCGTTCCCGGACAGCGGACACTCGACCCCAGTTTGGCTGATACTCGCTGGCGTATTGGTGGTATTGAACGGGAAATTCCCATTATCGCCAGCGCTATGGATGGGGTGATTGATGTGTCCATGGCAGTCAAGTTGTCCCAAATTGGGGCAATGGGGGTTCTCAACTTAGAAGGCATTCAAACCCGTTATCCTGACCCATCACCAATACTAGACCGCATTGTCTCGGTGGGAAATTCTGAGTTTGTTCCCCTGATGCAGGAACTTTATAGTTCACCGATTAAGCCAGAATTGATTACCCAGCGAATTCGGGAAATCAAGGACCAAGGTGGCATTGCAGCTGTCAGTCTTACCCCTGCTGGAGCCAGTAAATATAGTCAGGTAGTGGCAGAAGCTGGTGCTGATTTAATGTTTGTTCAAGCAACAGTCGTTTCTACAGCTCACCTGTCACCAGAGTCCATCAATCCCCTGGATTTGGCACAGTTTTGTCAGGATATGCCCATGCCAGTAATTTTGGGGAATTGCGTGACCTATGATGTTGCCCTCAATTTGATGAAAGTTGGGGCAGCTGCTGTCTTGGTAGGTATTGGTCCTGGTGCTGCTTGTACCTCTCGGGGTGTCTTGGGTGTCGGTGTACCTCAGGCAACAGCAGTGGCAGATTGCGCTGCTGCCCGTGACGACTACTATCAGGAAACCGGTAACTATGTCCAAGTGATTGCTGATGGCGGTTTAATTACAGGAGGTGACATCTGTAAGTGTATTGCTTGTGGTGCTGATGGGGTGATGATTGGTTCTCCTTTAGCCCGTGCCAAAGAAGCTCCCGGACAAGGGTTTCATTGGGGGATGGCAACCCCTTCGAGCGTGCTACCCCGTGGGACACGAATTAAAGTCGGCAGCACTGGCACACTTGAGCAAATTCTGACTGGACCAGCCAAAATGGATGATGGCACCCACAATCTTTTGGGAGCATTGAAAACCAGTATGGGAACCCTCGGAGCAAAAAACCTCAAGGAAATGCAACAAGTGGAAGTAGTGATTGCTCCCTCTCTGCTAACAGAAGGAAAAGTATACCAGAAAGCTCAGCAGTTGGGTATGGGTAAATAGTATAGTCTCTAGTTGAATACTTATCATTCTTGGTTGTTCATCAATTGAAAATTGAAACTTGACCATTGACAATTGACAATTATTATGCTAATAGAAAATTTTAACACCTTTTCTACAGCTTTCTAAGGTTCACGAACGACTGTTGTCAATAGCTCAAGCGCTGAGTATATATACTTATCGCTTCCCCAGCCAATCGTCAAAATTTTTCGATTGGCTTGGAAATTGCTGAAAAAAAATAAACGGTGACATACAATGGAAAAAGCGGAGACAAATGTTTCCGTTCACTCCTCACACCACACTCCGCCCGGACAGAGTTCGGGCGGTTCCTTATTTTGCTCATTTTGAAGGTTGTTTGGTTGAAGATTGTTTGGTTGAAGGTTGTTTGGTTGAAGGTTGTTTGGTTGAAGGTTGTTTGATTGAAGGTTGTTTGATTGAAGGTTGTTTGGTTGAAGGTTGTTTGGTTGAAGGTTGTTTGGTTGAAGGTTGTTTGGTTGAAGGTTGTTTGGTTGAAGGTTGTTTGGTTGAACGCGATGGACGAAGTCCCGCTTTCAGCGAACGCGTGGCCTTTTGGCCAAGGTTGTTTGGTTGTTCGCCTTTGGCGTTCGGTGTAGGGTAGGTTGAACGGCGTTGCTTAATAATGGAATGATTTTAAGAGTGTTTAGGTGCGCGCCTCCAAGGCCGCGAGCAATCCCTCGCGGCCTTGGGTCGCACCTGTAGAATAGGCATCTTGCCGTGGAATGGGCATCTTGCGTGGAATGGGCATCTTGCGTGGAACTGGCATCTTGCCAGTTTCAATATATTCCCAGGCGGGCAGGATGCCCACTCTACTCCTATTCATTCAAAGACATTAGCAACGCCGGTTGAACGCGATGGACGAAGTCCCGCTTTCAGCGATCGCGTGGCCGAAAAGCCAAGGTTGAGACGATAACCTGTAACCTGTAACCTGTAACCTGTAACCTTAAACCTATAACCTTCAACCTATAACCTTCAACCTGTAACCTGTAACCTGTAACCTTCAACCTGTAACCTTCAACCTGTAACCTTCAACCTATAACCTTCAACCTGTAACCTGTAACCTGTAACCTTCAACCTGTAACCTTCAACCTGTAACTTGTAACCGCGTCACCTGCTGTTCCGGCCCCATGGGAGTGTTAACTTTTGCCCAAGATATTTAATCGGTGTTGTGACTATGGTAAAATTTCGGAGGTACGTAGCAAAAGTATTCGCAAGGATTTCCAGGCATGTCAAAAGCCGCACAAGTTACAGACTCCAGCTTTCAGGCAGAGGTACTTGATAGCGACACCCCAGTATTGGTAGATTTTTGGGCACCTTGGTGCGGTCCCTGTCGGATGGTGTCTCCGGTTGTGGATGAGATAGCAGACCAGTACGAAGGTAAGCTCAAAGTCGTTAAGCTGAACACCGACGAAAATCCTAAGGTGGCAGGTGATTATGGTATCCGCAGTATACCAACGTTGATGATTTTCAAGGGAGGTCAACGAGTAGATATGGTCGTGGGTGCAGTCCCCAAAAGTACCTTGGCGGGTACTCTCGAAAAGCACATTGACTAATGGCAAAAGGCTTCTAGGCACAAGGGGAAATGTAAAAGATTGCTTCTGACCTCCTCAGCTCCTCAGCTATTCGTCACCAATCTTAAATTGACCAACAGACATCTGCAACTTCTGGGCAACCTCGACAGTTGTTCGTAGGGATTGAGAGACTTCGCCAGAAGAATGAGAGGTTTGTCGGGAGGTGGCAGCAATTTCCTGTATTAAGTCAGTAACGTCCCGAGATGTTTTGGCTTGGGAAACTGTGGCGTTAGAAATAGATTGGACTAACTGGTCAATCTCATGGGAGACGGCAACAATTTCTTCTAGGCTCTGTTTAGCCTTGAAAACCATTTGGGTTCCATCAACCACTTGTTTTTTTCCGTCTTCCATGGCTTTGACCACCTCTTGGGTTTCCTGCTGAATGGTGTCAATCACCTGTTCAATGTCTTTGATGGCATTGGCTGACTGGGTTGCTAGTCTACCCACTTGTTCCGCAACCACTCGGAACCCTTCTCCCTCTTCTCCCGCACGGCTCGCTTCAATCCCAGCATTGACTGACAGTAAACTAGTCTGTACGGCTATTTCCTGTACCAATCCCACTACTTTAGCAATCTCCTTAGAAGATTCCCCTAGCAGCTTTACTTTGTTTGCTGTGTTGACTACAGTCTCTCGCAAATTTACAATAGTCTTAACTGTGCTATCCATGGCTTGCCCACTAGTAAGGGCAGCGCTGAAGGCGATGTGAGAAACCTCTGCTGCTTGGCTGGCATTCTTTGAGACCGCTTGAATTGAGTGCATCATCTGCTCAATCGATCTTAGAGTGTGGGTAATGTTATCTGACTGCTCCATTGCTTGCTGGGCGAATTTACCCACTGCCTGTTCATCAACAGCAACAGCAGTATTCACTTGGGTCGAGGCAAGTTTGACCTGGATCACAATTTGCCGCAAACTTTCAATCAGGGCATTGAAGAAGTCCGCCACTGTACCAATTTCCCCCTCACCCACTTCTGCCCGGACTGTGAGGTCTCCCTTGGCAGCATTTTCCACATTATACAAGAGTTCCAATACTTGGTGCTGGAGTGCTTCTTTTTGCTGACGTTGCTCAATAGCATTTAACTCCGCCGCCCGGCGTGCTTGTTCGATTTGGTCAGAGGTTGATGCTGCTTTCTTTAGCGCTAAGTCCGCGTCTACTCTTGCTTGTTGTAACTGTTCAAACAGATGAGCTTGGTTAAGGGCAAAACCCATCTGAATCGCCAATTGTTTTAATAAATCCGCCTCTTCTGGCTGCCAGTCCCGTGGCTCAGAACACTGGTGAGCACATAATAAACCTACCAGTTCCTCCTCATGCAAAATCGGCGCAACCATGTTGGCTTTGACCTGTAGCCGTTCGAGAATCTCACAGTGGCAGCCCGTTAAGCTAGCTTCATAGACGTTATGGCAAACCCAGACTCGCCCACTTTTGAACCGATCCACAGACCCTTCCCGCAATGGGTCATTGATAATTTTTCCCATGGCTTCAATCCAACCAGGTGCTACGGATTCCGCCATGATTGTTCCACTATCCCACCCTTCATTGAAGCTATAGATCACCACCCGGTCGGTTTGCAAGATGCTGCGAACTCCATCTACTGAAGTACTTAGGATATTTTCTGATGTCACAGATTTATAAAGAAGGCTGGTAAACTCAGCAAATAACTGGGAGCGCTCCGCTATGGCTTGCTGGAGAAAAGCCTGTTGAGCGAGAGCTTTTTCCTTAGATACGATGTTGTCAGCAAGTTTATTGAAGGTATCTGCCAGTTGACCAAGTTCATCAGTAGCTATTACCTCAGCACGGGTTTGGCGATCGCCTGCGGCAAATTTATGGGTAATCTGGTGTAGCATTTTAATCGGTTCAGCAATTGACCGCCCCAGCAGAATTGCCAAGAATACATCTGTTGCTAATGCCAAAAACCCAATAGACGCTTGTACCAGTAGGCTACCTGTAAGAAAATCATTCAGCTCAGATTCGCTAGTCCCCCGGACTAATACTGCCACCGGTTCTCCCTGAGAATCAATTAGAGCTTTTGCTGCCATGGTATAGGTTTGCTCCCCTACCTTCTGACGGTCGGTAACTAACTCGTCTAATTTACCAACATTAACGGCTTTCTCAAGTAGGGATGGGTTAGGTAAGGGAAGATCAGATTGGGCTTGCTCCCAATTAGCAGCTTTACCTTGGTCTAAGGCTGTTACTAAGGCAAATTCTCCCGAAGGCTGACGCAAATAAACAGCACTGTAGCCTCCGTTAAAGGTTTTCAGGGTTTCCTTGACAATGGGTTTCTTGCCATTAACAATATCCCCAGAAAGCAAAGCACCAATCACCTCATCAGTTTTTGGGTCTTTTACTGGTGTGACCGTGTAACGAATTAGGGCATCTTGCTTTACAGTATCTTGCTTCGCCAACCCCTCAGGTAAAGGGGGTGATTCTTTTTTTAATTCTTGCCAGCTTACAATTTGATTAGCTGTAATTTGCTTAGACTGCTTGAGGACTTGACTAACCAGGTTATTGGGATCAAACGTTTCTCCTTTCCGGTCAGCATTAGCATTAACAATAATTCGTAAATCTTTGTCCACCAGAGTGGCATATTCAATCTGGCGAGCCTTAACTTCATTCTGGAGAATTTTTTTAACTTGCCCCTCTAATGATTTGGACAATAACTGATTTCTACTATGGGCAAGAGCAGCTTCAAGAATAGCAGTATTTTCCGATTGACCACGGAACCCAAACCCCATTTGGTTGATTTTAATGTTGTAGTTGATTTCTGTGACAGCCAACTCTGACTGAGCTTGTCCACGTAATTGAGCTCTTCCTCCTATTATAATTAATAATGCTCCTACACCCATCAGTGCAGCCACAGAGATTACCTCGGAGGCAAACAAACCTACAATTTGCTTAGTTTTAACTGGTAAGTTATAAAACCATTGTAGGTGTAATTTTTGGCTTGGTTGAGAGGAAGAAATTCTGAGGGTAGTCGTTGGCTTGATTACGGGGCGCAATTGTATACCTGTCATTAGTGAGTAACTATCAAACTAGTTTAATAAAAAAAATAAAAAGATACTTATAATTAATTTTTTTTATTTATTTTATATTTAGATTTAATTTAAATAAAATCAAATAGAATAAATTTTTATTTTATAGCGGAGCTCATATTAATGAGGTACAGACACCTATTTTTACCCTGTTCCCTGATCCGAAGTTCCCTGTTCCCTAAAATCCAAAACTTGTTTACTTCACCTATTTGATAAATGCTATAATTTTTATGACAGTAGTGTGTTGCCTGTAATCTCGCTAGCCACAAAAAAAAATCGCAAGCAATAAGAACCGAAATAAATTCCTAGAAATTAAATCGATTTTTATCTATTACTTTTATCTCTTTAAAGATATAAATTATTAGGGTATAATTCTTGTTATGACTCCTATGACTCAACTTATGACTCAAACCACAGCCAACTTAACAATGTCCACTAGCTGCTGTTTAGAAAAAGGTTTGGTGAGATAGGCATCAGCGCCTTGTTTCATACCCCATAGACGGTCGATGTCCTGATTTTTAGAAGAACAAATAACAATGGGAATGCTAGTGGTATCCCCATGGTTCTTCAGGCTGCGGCACAACTCAAAGCCACTCATTCCTGGCATAATTATATCTAGAACTATAACATCAGGTTTTTCCATTACTGCCTTATCCAAAGCATCTTTAGCATCGGCAATACAAATGACTGTGTTACCACTGTCCCGTAGGTATCTAGCCATTAACTCTAACTGAGCCAGGTTATCTTCAACAATCAAAACTTTACTCATAGTTCAATTATTAATTGGTGTTTAACACTATAATCTAATCATGAACTTGTTGACTGTTGACTATTGGTTTACTATTGACTGTTGACTGTCCAATACGGTCAACTCAACAAAAAACGTTCAATTCAATAAACTTTTCAAGTTTAGTCAAGTTTGATTTTCATTGACCTAGTAAAAAATTAAACTTTAATAAAACTTTAATAAAACTTTAATAAAACTTTTATTAAAATTTAATAATTAATAGAGCTAATTAGACCACTTCTAGCTTACTGCTATGGACTTAATCCACAGACAGTAGTAGACTCAGTTGACTGGCGCATACATAAGAAAATAACCCCAAGACCCACGGATTAGTGTTAGCTACCGTCAACTGAGGAATTGCTGAAAATTTATACATATGCACTTGACAAGCTCAAGCAGCGCTGTGGAAATGCACTCAATTTGCGCTCTTTAAATTAAGACATATGTCTTAGTTCAATATATCCAAAAAATTTTAGCTTGTCCACGGGGCTGATAAGATAAAATATCACGGGATTGACATCCTCACCGCCTGCCGAAGTTCGGTGATTCCTAAACCTCACGATTTGGTTTGGTGCTTCTGACCCAACTGCCTCCACTCTCAGGTGCGACCCGTGGCGAATTTAATTACGGGTCAAGCGCACCTAAAGGAGTTTTGTGGTCTTACGCTCGCGACCAGACTATCCGGTGCAAGTCCTGCGGTTCTTATGTGTTGAAATCTCAAACTGGAGAAATCTTGAGGTGCGACCCAAGGCCGCGAGGGATTGCTCGCGGCCTTGGAGGCGCGCACCTTGAGCGAATTTAATTCGCCAACGGAAAGCGCACCTAATATACTTTGTTGATTCAAGGGTTGAACTACCATTGCCCTGTCCTCTTTTCCCGGTCTACCGATTTGGCTGCGCCGCCAGGTACTGGACTTCGCTGGTGTTGTCGGCTGTCTGTTGGCGAAGCGTGACCTTTGGTCAATCCATCGTCTTGGGTTGGTCGTTGACCATCTTTATTATAACATAAAGCCGTCCTAGAAGGACGGGGTTTCAGACCCAATTTTTTTGATCACTAAAATGCTCATGACTGGTATATCTCCTACAGCAACTCCACGGGAAATCCACCGACAGCAATTTCCGGCATTAGCCCACAAAGCCTATTTCAATTTTGGGGGCCAAGGGACTTTGCCTCTAGCATCTCTAAATGCTATCCAACAAGCCTATGAGTATGTGCAGCGCTATGGCCCATTCTCGGGTAAAGTCAATGACTGGGTTACCGAGGAATCCCACAAAACTAGAAGTGCGATCGCATCAGAGTTGGGGACATCAGCAGAAACCATCACCCTAACCGAAAATGTTACCGTTGGCTGCAATATTGCGATGTGGGGGATTGATTGGCAACCGGGTGATCACATGTTGATGAGTGATTGTGAACACCAAGGCATTATCGCTACTGCCCAGGAAATTTCCCGTCGGTATCAGGTAGAGGTATCTACTTGTCCAATTATGGCAACTCTAAATCAGGGAGACCCTACTAAAACTATTGAGCAATACTTACGACCTCAGACGCGATTGGTGGTATTGAGTCATCTACTGTGGAATACCGGTCAAGTATTGCCACTCAAGGATATTACTCAAGTATGTCACAACTACCCTCAGAGTAGCCAAGTGGTAAGGGTTCTAGTGGATGCAGCTCAGTCAGTAGGTTCTTTGCCCTTAAATCTAACCGAACTGGGGGCAGATTTCTATGCCTTTACGGGTCACAAGTGGTGGTGTGGCCCAGCAGGAGTGGGAGGTCTGTATGTGAGTCCAGATGCCTTGGGCAGCCTCAATCCCACATTTATTGGTTGGCGGGGGATTATTCTGGATAAAGCTGGGAAACCTGTGGATTGGCAACCAGATGGACAGAGATTTGAAGTGGCTACCTCGGCTTATCCCCTGTATGGAGGATTACGTAGTGCGATCGCAATTCATCAGCAATGGGGAACTGCTGAGGAACGTTATCACCAAATTTGTCAATTGAGTGAATACCTATGGCAAGGCTTATCCAAGTTGGAAGCAGTCAGCTGTTTGGCTACTTCACCTCCCAAAGCTGGTCTGGTGTCCTTTGTGTTGACTAATGGCAAGCGCCATAACAGGTTAGTAGAGTTTCTGGAGCAGCAAGGCTTTTTGCTACGAACTCTCCGGGACCCAGACTGTGTCCGTGCCTGTGTTCACTACTTCACCCAACCGGATGAAATTGATAAGTTGATTGAAGCCATTGATGGGTTTAGTTCTGACAATTAATCAGAAAAGCTTAAGTCAAAGCTTAAGTCAAAGCTTAAGTCAAAGCTTAAGTAAAGATGCACCCCATTAGATAGTCATGGCCTACGATTCACACACATTTCATACTTTCAATAATGAGGGGTTAGTGTTTGCGATCGCATTTGCAGTTAGGTTTGTTTTGTATGAGTTGATGTTTTTTTTCTTCAGGGTTGATGGTTAACGGTTGATGGTTTAATGTTAACTGTTAACACCAAGAAATTAATTAATATTAATTCCCCTGGCTTCCTTCGATAAAAATCTCTTTCAAGCTATTTGGAGCTGCTCACCACTGACTCACTGACCCACTAAGCACTAAAGACTCAGCACTGAGCTTACATCCCGACTTACCTAAATGTCGGAAGAAGGCTCCCGCCATAATCTCCGATTTGGCGGTGAGACGGGGCGTATAAACTGCGGAAGTGAATTCCGCAGACAGCCCCTCATGAATTCCGACCAATAAAAAAATAATGCAGGAATCATGTTTATCCGATATCGCTTGTGGTAACATGGTATGAATGATAGTTAGAGAAGCTAAACTGTTAAACGGGTCCCTAGCCCAATACCAAGCCTTAGATGAAGCCATAAGAACTGCTCAATTTGTTAGAAATAAAGCAGTCAGATTATGGAGAGACGAACCATTAGTCAACAAAGGTCGTCTGTCTCTGCTATGCAAAGAACTTGCACATGCTCAAGAGTATCCTTGGGTTAAGAAATTAAACTCAATGGCACGTCAGGCATCAGCAGAAAGGGCTTGGAATTCTATCTCTAGTTTCTATCGTCGTTGTAGAGAGGGTGCTAAGAAAAAGGGTTATCCTCAGTTCAAAAAACACTCTCGTAACGGCTTTGCCGACGCTGCGCGAACGGTTGAGTATAAAACCACAGGCTGGAAACTGTCAGAGGACTGTTTAACTATTAACTTCACCGATGGATTTCAGGCAGGTCGGTTCTCATTGTTTTGTAACCATGAGACAAGAGAGGACTTGTTTAGGCTTAAAATTAATCGGGTGCGAGTAGTGAGAAGGGTTGACGGTTATTATGCTCAATTCTGTTTTGATGCTAACCGTAAAGAGAAAGGGAATTATACCGGAAATGTGATCGGTATTGATTTAGGTTTGAAGTATTTCTACAAAGACAAAAATGACAATGCTGCTATATATCCCAAGTATCTCAGGCGAGCTGAAAAGAGAATTAAAAAGCTACAGCGGAGATTATCTAGAAAGTTTGTGAAAGGTAATAAACCTCAATCAAACAACTACCACAAAGCCAGAATTAGACTTGGGTTAGCTCATCTGAAGGTTCAAAGACAGCGTAAAGACTGGGCGGTTAAGTTAGCCCGGTGCGTAGTCCACTCTAACGATGTGGTTGTCTATGAAGACCTGAAAATTAAAAATCTGGTCAAGAACCATCATTTAGCTAAGTCGATTTCTGATGCGAGTTGGTATCAATTCACTCAATGGTTAGACTACTTTGGAAAAGTTTGGGATAAGACAGTGATAGCTGTTGCACCTAACTACACATCTCAAGATTGCTCAAATTGTGGTCATCGAGTGAAGAAATCTCTCAGCACTAGAACTCATCAATGTCAACGTTGTCACACAGAAATCTGTCGTGATACTAATGCTGCTCTCAATATTTTAAAGAAGGGGATGAATATTCTAGGTGTTGAGTATAACAGCGGTGCGACCCCGCACGGGTTCCCCGAGAAGGGTGAACGCGCACCAAGAGAGTACCCAGGGGCACTGGGAAACTGCTGGGAAACCGGGAACGCTTGGGGAGAGTTCAACCGCTGTTGATGAGGGGAAACCTGATTCAATAAGTTGTCTCGCTGAACCAGGAATCACTTTGTGAGAATCCCCCGCCATAATCTCTGATTTGGCGGCGGGAGTATGTCAATTTGTCTGGCCTATCCCGGAGCAAATCCATAATTTCCTCAGTGTAGTGATGGAATTCGGGATGACGCTTAATTTTGTAAGTGCGCTCACCCTGTAACTCAATCCGCAATTCCCGTTGGATTGTACCAGGTCGTGCTGTCAGCACATAAATCCTTTCAGACAAAAACACTGCCTCTTCTACATCATGGGTAATCATTAATATAGTGCAACCCGTCCGCTGCCAAACCTCAAGCAAAAACTGTTGCATGGTTTCCTTAGTTTGTACATCCAGTGCACCAAAGGGTTCATCCATCAGCAGGATTTTCGGATGACAGGCTAGAGCTCTTGCGATCGCAACCCGTTGTTTCATGCCCCCAGATAATTCTTTGGGATAGGACTTAGCAAACCCAGACAGCCCTACCACATCTAAATAATAAGCAGCCTGTTCTCGGCGTTTTTGCTTTGGGACACCTTGCAGCTTTAAGCCAAACTCCACATTGTGGATCACATTCATCCAAGGGTATAGGGTATATCGTTGGAAAACCATGCCTCGCTCTGAACTAGGTCCAGTCACCGTCAAACCATCAACAGTAATTTCTCCAGCTGTAGGCATATCTAAACCAGCTATCAGACGCAACAGGGTAGACTTACCTGAACCAGATGCACCCACAGCACAGACCAATTCCCCCGTCTCAACATGCATATTAATATCCTTTAGGGCAACGATAGTACCTTGTTTCGTGGGAAACTGTTTGTAAAGGTGAGAAATTTCTAAGTGCATGGTTTTTTATTATTAGTGATATTGGTAATTCGGTATTGGGTATTGAGTATTGGGTATTAGGTATTGCAATTCTAAATTTTCCTGCAAGCCTTTTCCCTTTTGCCTGTGATTACGTAAGCATATGCTGTTCGCGTAGCGCATTAGCTGATAGCTGATAGCTGATAGCTGATAGCTGATAGCTTACCTTCAACCTTGGCCTTTCGGCCACGCTACGCGAACAACCAACTGTTAACCTTGGCCTTTCGGCCACGCTACGCGAACAACCAACTGTTAACCTTGGCCTTTCGGCCACGCTACGCGAACAACCAACTGTTAACCTTCAACAAAACATCTAATCAATCGCCCATTTACAGGTAAGTCTGAGCAGCAATCGGAAGGATAAATCAATGGCAAATCCGATTAATCCTAGAATAATCAAGCAGGCAAATATTTCATCGGTTTTTAGAAACTTTTGGGCTAGCAAAATACGTTTACCTAGTCCCACTTTTGCTGCGACCAATTCTGCTACAATCACTAAATTCCAAGACGCGGCAATGTTGATTCGTAAGGCATCAATAATATTGGGAATTACATAGGGAGTAATCACCTGTAAGAGGACTTGTCTTCGTAGTCCTCCCAAGGTGTAGGTGCTTTCAATTAAATCCTTGGGAACAAATTTTACTGCATCCATAATCATTAAGGTATTAAAAAAGACAGTACCGATGAAAATAAGTGCGATTTTCGGTGCTTCATCAATACCTAGATAGATAATGAATAGAGGGATAAATGCGGGAGCTGGCATATAGCGAAGAATACCAATAATTGGTTCTGTTAACCCTCGGATACTGGCAAATGCTCCCATGGAAATGCCCAAGGGAATCGAAATAATTGCTGCCAACAGAAAGCCAGCAAAAACCCTGATAAGGCTAGCAACAGTGTCTTGAATAAGAAAGCCTTTTTGCCACAGACGGATAAAGGCTTTACCCACATCAATCGGTGACGGGAGGAAGACGGAATCAAGGCCAGCCAAACTTGAGATTAGCCACCAAGCAACAAACGGAACAGTAACTGATAGGATAATTAATATCCAGTGTAAGGATTTGGGAATATCCTCAGCAATGCGCCAAAAAACGGTGGGTTTTAGAGTTCTGGTTGTCTGGGAACTATTCATGAAAGAGTGTAATAAATTTGGTGGGTGCGTTAACGACGTGTAACGCACCGGTTTAATTCGATAGGTTATTAATGACTAAGAACGACCTGCGGCATAGGCTTTGACAAACTGGTCATCAAGTATCTTATCTAAATCAGGAACTTTTTGAATAAATCCCACATCCAGCATAAACTGAGACATTTTTTTAGCGGCAAAAGGCATATGCTTCATGCTATCTCCAGGGCTAAATGCCTCTAGGTTTTCTTCCAGGGTAAACATTTGAGTTCCTGCTTTAAACTGTTGGAATTCCTCAACACTAACATTAGCGCGTTCCGCCAGCATTTCATCGGCTTTATTGGGATTATTTTTGATAAAATCCAGGATATCAAACCAAGTTTTTACTAGAGCTTGAACTTGCTCAGTACGTTCATTAATCAGCTTTTGACTAACTACAAGTAAGTCAGGAATTGCCCCAGGAAATGCTTTGGAACTAATTAATTCTTTACTTCCATTTCGTTTTAGGGCAGTGAGCCAAAAGGGAGGGAATGCACCCACTGCATCTACTTTACCAGCTGCAAATGCTGCTGCTGCTGCTCCAGTCTCTAAGGGTACAATTTCCACGTCTTTTCTGGACATTCCCTCTTGTTCTAGGGCTAAGCTAAGCAAGAAGTCATCTACAACTCCCTCTTCTATCGCTACCTTTTTACCTTTCAAGTCTTTCAGGGAATTAATTTCTGCTGTGACAATAATTTTGTCATTGCCAGCAGAGTTATCATTCACCAGAACCGCTACTTCACCATTAACAGCATCAGCAGCAAAAGATATTGTATCATTAAGAGTTTGGCAATTAGCATCCAGTTTTCCTGCTGCCAAAGCTTCCATGGATTCCAGGTAGCCATCAAACCATTTTAGTTGTACATTAACGCCATTGGCTTCAAATAAACCTTCTTTTTCCGCAATGTACCACGGCCACCAACCAGGCCAACTGCTGTATCCCATCACAATGGGAGTAGAATCTTTAACCGCTTGGGATGTATCTGAGGGTTTAGTATTTGGGGATTGGTTGCAGCTAATAGCTAGGAATAAACTAACTATAAATACAGCACATAGGGATAGTAATTTGGGAATTTTCATTCAAAATTGCGGCAGTATAACACACCTACACTCCTAGAGTTAGGTGGGAATGAATGCTGCACCTCCAACTAATGGTTTACAGATTAATCCGGCACTGGGTTCGAGTAACCGTTTTTTCTGGACAGAAAATTGTCCAAGTCTTTTCCAGTTAACATCTGACCCAGACACCGAGCATCCTACCATCCACACTTCCCTTTCAGGAGTATTAGATTTGACATCATAGAGGTCTGCTAACGTTACACCGTCTACGGCTAGGTTGCTGGTATCTGCTTACTTTTGTCGGCTTTATCTTTGTCTAGACTGATGTTCTAAGGTTAGAGGTTTCCCTAGAAGTGTTTAATCCAGCAATCAAAGT
The DNA here is from genome assembly GCF_010671925.1 of Moorena sp. SIOASIH. Lineage (GTDB taxonomy): Bacteria > Cyanobacteriota > Cyanobacteriia > Cyanobacteriales > Coleofasciculaceae > Moorena. Next base: position 1,168,426 of record NZ_JAAHIH010000001.1, read on the forward strand.
TTACCAAAATGGCTGATATCTGTCTATCCTTGTTGTGAACAGAGCAAGAATTAGGATAAAGATGCTAAAAAATGTAGTTAAAGATACCAAATTAATCTAAAACTACTTCATCCGAAGTTCCCTGATCTAAAGTTAAATACTTCTGCGTCCCACCTTGAGTGATCAGGAATCCAATCAATCATTATATAAAGTGGAAAGATCAGAATTTATATCAATTTGTGGGGTATTTTTGTAACGCTTCCCTTGCGCCTTAACTTGCATGCTAACCCTATAAGCTCATAGTTCTGGTGTGAGGAATTCCAGTTTTGGTAAAATGCAATCAGCCAGGTCTAACTAAGGGGAATCACTATGCTAAAGTATGACCCGTTACAATATCTTCCTACTTCCGAGGAGCTACCCTCTTCTGATAACACCCCTGTGGATAATGAACTGCAAGATTTAATCCCCCACTTGCTCAAAGCGAGCTTATCCCTAATCTGGCAACAGCGGTATGACTGGTTTTTTGGAATTGATATGGGCTACTATTACCACCCTAACCAGAGCGCGATAGTTCCTGACGCTTTCTTAAGTTTAGGAGTAGACCGGCGCAAAATTCGTCCCAAGGGTCGTCAAGGACGTTTAAGTTATGTGCTTTGGGAAGAAAACAATACCGTGCCAATTCTAGCCATCGAGAATGTCTCTCAAACCTACAATGGCGAGTACGACCAGAAAAAATTAGACTATGCCGAATTAGGATTCCTATATTATGTAATTTATGATGGCGACAGTTATTATCCACGCAAAGGGGAGCCCTTTGAGGTTCATCGCTTGGTAGATGGGGTGTATGTGCGTCAAAGCGGGAATCCAGTGTGGATGCCAGAAATTGGTTTGGGAATTGGTACAGAATTAGGAAGTTATCAGGATTGGAGTCGGGAATGGCTTTATTGGTATGACCTTAACGGGAAACGGTATCCCTCCCCAGAGGAAAGAACTGAACAGGCTGAGCTGGAAGCAGCTCAAGAACGTCAACGGGCTATTCAAGCTGAACTGGAAGCATCTCAAGAACGTCAACGGGCTATTCAAGCTGAGCAACGGGCTGCGGAAGCTGAACAGAACCTTGATGCTTTGAAAGCTCAACTAAAACAACTGGGGATGAATCCTGAAGATTTTATGAATGGTTAGCTGGAAGAAGCAGCTAGTAATACCAAAATCCCCTTGATAATCTACTCTACAATCTAGTCCTTGAGATGCAGACGAAAGTTTTTATAGCCACAACAACTGACCCACTCCATGTCTCAACCCAAAGTCTTCATAACTCGCCGCCTTCCTGATACCAGACTCGAACAACTCCACCAAATCGCCAATGTCGAAATCTGGCCAGAGCGTCAACCCCCTCCCTACGAGGTATTGCTCAACAAAGTCAAAGAAATCGATGGCTTACTGTGCCTACTCACAGATTCCATTGACAAGCAAATCATCGAAGCTGCACCATCCCTCAAGGTAATCAGCCAATTAGCAGTAGGTTACGATAACATTGATATCTCTGCTGCCACCATCCGGGGTATCCCCATTGGTCATACTCCTGGTGTCCTGACTGAGGCTACAGCTGATTTAGCCTGGACGTTACTAATGGCAACAGCACGGCGAGTGATTGAAGCAGATAAATTTGTACGTGCTGGTCATTGGCAGACTTGGGAACCTACTTTATTGCTAGGACCAAACATCAGCAGTGCTACTTTAGGAATTGTTGGCTTTGGACGCATTGGTCAAGCTGTTGCTCGTCGTGGGCGAGGGTTTGATATGGAAATTCTTTATTACAGTCGGCATCGACGGGACTCAGAATTAGAACAATCCCTTGGTGTAAAGTATGCTGAATTCGACTTGCTCCTAAGGGAATCAGACTTTATTACCATTCACACTGCTCTGTCTGAAGAAACCTACCATCTATTTAGTACTCCCCAGTTTGAGCTGATGAAATCCTCGGCTATCTTGATCAACACCGCACGAGGAGCAATCGTAGATCCAGAAGCATTGTACCAAGCTCTGAGCAATGGTCAAATCGCTGCGGCTGCTCTGGACGTAACTAAACCAGAACCCATTCCCATGGATAGTCCTTTGTTGAGCTTGGATAATCTGATCATCACCCCTCACATTGGTAGTGCAACCTACCAAACGCGATCGCAAATGGCTAAGATGGCGGTGAATAATCTTATTGCTGGACTTTTGGGTAAGCCATTACCCTATTGTGTGAATCCACAAGTGTATTAGAATAATTCCGTTTCCTTGAGTTCTAGGGTCTGTCTGCAAACTACTCGATCAAGAAAAGTAACGGGTAAGAGAGTTGTAATTTATCATTGCTTGCCTTACTTCCCCTGCCTCCCTTGCCTCCCCTGCACCCCTAAACCGAGGGTTTTTAGACCCAAGCAGACACGCCCTAGCTTTTAGCCAACTCCCTGATATCGAACTCAAGTAAAAGAAATCTGTAGGTTTATCATTTCAGAACCTATCGGTGAGAAGTTTAAAAAATACCATAGCTTTCATCTCCAATCTGCGGAATGTAGGCTATAAGTCGCTGATTAAGATGTTTTGAAAACTTCTCGGGAGTGCAAATGACTGAAAATTCTTCTGAAAACCCCTTGTTTGAAAGCCCAGACAGTAACAGTTCAAATCTTTCTGAGGCCGAACGTGCCCTGGAGCGTGAAGCTCAACTACCATCGACGGGATGGCAGCAGGAGGTGTCAAAGGGGCTCGAATACGGGCTGGAAGCGGCAGAGAGTATTAGCGATCGCACTATTCCCACCTTTTCCCGGGGTGAACTACCTCACTACGCTGGCATCAATACTTTCCTCAAAGCGCCCTATCTCGAAGATGTTCGCCAGGTTGAGTCATACGATGTAGCCATTGTCGGGGTTCCCCACGACTCGGGAACCACCTATCGCCCAGGAACCCGCTTTGGTCCCCAAGGCATTCGCCGCATTTCTGCCTTGTACACTCCTTATAACTTTGAGTTGGGGATTGACCTACGAGAGCAAATTACCCTCTGTGACGTGGGAGATATTTTTACAATTCCAGCCAACAACGAAAAGTCATTTGACCAGATTTCTAAGGGCATTGCTCACATCTTCAGCTCTGGAGCGTTTCCCATCATTTTGGGAGGGGATCATTCCATCGGATTTCCTACCGTTCGGGGTATTTGTCGGCACTTAGGGGACAAGAAAGTTGGCATTATCCACTTTGATCGCCATGTAGATACCCAGGAAACCGACCTGGATGAGCGGATGCACACCTGCCCTTGGTTTCATGCCACTAACATGAGGAATGCTCCAGCCAAGAACTTAGTGCAACTGGGCATTGGCGGTTGGCAAGTACCTCGCCAGGGAGTCAAAGTTTGCCGGGAGCGGGCAAGTAATATCCTGACAGTAACCGATATCACTGAAATGGGATTGGACGCAGCAGTAGAGTTTGCCCTCGAACGGGCACTAGACGGTACCGACTGCATTTATATCAGCTTCGATATTGACTGTATCGATGCCGGTTTTGTTCCTGGTACAGGTTGGCCCGAACCAGGCGGACTCCTCCCCCGGGAAGCTCTGTATCTACTGGGGAAGATTGTTCAGCAGGCTCCTGTTTGCGGTTTGGAAGTAGTGGAAGTCTCGCCGCCCTATGACATCAGTGACATCACTGCCCTGATGGCAACTCGCGTAATCTGTGACACAATGGCGCACCTAGTGCTATCCGGTCAACTGCCGCGCCAGGAAAAACCCTCCTACATTCATCCAGAAGCGCAGCCGGAATTAGTAGAGTGGACTTGAAGGTGGATGTCAACAATGCATGAGACTGACATGACCAAGGCACTAATTGTGACCTTGCGCAATTGGTGGGAAGCACAGCCAGAGCGACCCAAAATTTCCTGCGTCCATCTGACAGTAGGCCAGTTCACTGGTGTTGAACCCTTGAGTTTGGAATTGGCCTTTGAAGCTCAAATTCCCAACACCTTTTTGTCTGGTGCCAAACTGGTGATTCAGGAAACCCCCTTAATTGCCTTTTGCCATCAGTGTCAACAAGACTATCGGCCTGACATTGATAGTCAATACGCTTGCCCAGAATGTAAATCACCGATGGAAGACATCCGCTCTGGGCGAGAATTAAAGATTGACCGCCTTGAATACTGTGGCTCTGCTGTTGAACCCAATGCACCACAGCTTTGATGCAGCTCTGGAAATTAACCTGCTCCATGGAAAAAAGCCGTTGACCACAATCGCACCCAGGGCAAACCCATCTAAATTAAGTTGACCAAAAAAAATGGGTTTCAAGCCTTGCCCTTGTAGGGCAACTTTCCTTACTTTCTGTGTTAGAATGTCAATAAGTGTGTAGCCTAGCACAGGCAGGATTCGTCGGTACTGCCTTCAAACCCCAACGACGTAAAGCGATGCTAGTACACGAGGCGCGAAAAACCTCGCCGGTGCGCTTTCCGTTGGCGAATTAAATTCGCCACGGGTCACACCGCTAAAACGCATGGATCTTAATAGATACCGAAACCCAGTAAAGTAAAAAATCCAAATAATAACGTACCGTGGGGCACACGGGAACAAGAATTCAGAATATCTGAATTCTGAACGCTTAGGGAGATCAGCCCACTGGGGTTAGTTAAATTAGGCTTGATTCTTGGTTATTTATAACGGGTTTACGGCTTAAGTATTGCCTTTCAGGATAGCTAATTTCAAGGTATATCGTAGAACTAAGAATCCCCGCGTCTTTAGACCGGGGAGTGTCAAAAATCGACTATTTTATGAGCTATCCCAGTAAGGATTAGAAGGGTAATTAAAAAGCGATCGCTATGATATTAGCTGTAAGCGATCGCTTTTTGGTATTTGTTACTAAAGTTTTACAAAGTTCATAAAAATCAATACTTTGAGATAAATAACTTGTATTTTGGGCAGATAGTCAAGGAATTTTTTATTAGGCGCTGCATCAAGACATTGAAGTATGAATTTAGATCATTTGATTTTGGTAAAGCCCCCGTTGCTCCGGTGAAATTTGGGGGACTTTGAAAGTTTTGTTTCCCCCCCGGTGCGCTTTCCGTAGGCGAATTAAATTCGCCACGGGTCGCACCGCAATTTTGGGGTGCTAGGGTGACAAAATCATACCCTAATTAAGCAATGCTAATAATCTCATGGCTGGACTTTTGGGTAAGCGATTACCCTATTGTGTGAATCCACAGGTGTATTAAAATAAATCAGTTTCCTTCAGTTCTAATTTAAGGAGACTTAATATGGATCCTAAAAAAAACATCGAATCAACTATTTCAGATATCAAACCAAAACCCTTTAGTCGCCGTAGTCTGCGCGAGAGGTTCTTCGATACCCTCAAGACTAAATACCCTAACATCCAAGCTCTATATGTAACAACTTGTATCATAGCCATCTGGAGTGGTGTTATCCTCATCTCGGATTCATGGGCACAAGGAACCAATTTGCTCCATGAGCCTGCCCCTGATTTTGCTCTAAAAGTGGTTATGCGTCACTTTGCTTTGTTAATGCTTGGTCTGCTCATGCTCTGGATAGATGACCTATCCTTGCAGGAGCTGGTAGTTATGAAAAAAACTCCTATAGAAAAAGATTTCGAGGAAATGAATTCGAGGGAAAAGTTATTTTACCACTTCAAAACCAAATATCCGAACTTATCAACTATGTATACTATGATCGCCATCATAATTTCCTGGTGTGGGATATGGGGGTTACTTTGGGACATACCTATTCAACCTTTTTGGCGATCACTAATGACAATCTTTCTAGGCTTTTTCCTGCTCTATATTGATGATTTTAAATTGGACGAACTAAACTAGACTAACTAAGTAGTAGGACACAATTAGAAATGCTATAACGACAATTATTTATCTGGAATCAGCGTAAGCATATGCGCTACGCGCACGCTACGCGAACAGCCCTCAGCCGTCAGTGGTCAGTGGTCAGCTTAAAGTAAACTTCTTACGGGAACATTTAATAGTTCGAGATTTTAGAGAATTGAAAGTTTGGTAAAAAGCCCATCAGCTAATAACTGATAGCTGATAGCTGATAGCTGATAGCTGATAGCTGATAGCTGATAGCTGATAGCTGATAGCTGAATGCTTACGACTCAGCACTCAGGTTGAGCTAGGTAAACCCTAGTACGATACCTCAAGTAAACTAAACCTTTGTGATCACACCAAATGTTGTACAATTCCTGCAAATCAGAGATAAGTTTCTGGTGCGCTAATCCTTCCCGTGGGATATAGGAGACACTCATAGCACGACCAATCAGACCATCTTTGTCTAATGCTTGCTGATAAGAAAAGGTGTAGGAATAGACATTGGGAAACAATGGACTAGCTAGCAAGGGGTCTACCGAACACATACGGGACTCGGCGGGATGATGATTGGAGGCGATTTGCACTAGATGACTATAGCCTTGGGTAAAATCATCTTGGCGGTTGCGGTCATTCCAGACCACAGCTAATTGTCCAGTAGGCTTCAGGATACGGCGAAACTCTAGCAAAGTTGGCTCTGGGTCAAACCAATGGAAGGATTGAAAGCAAGCTACTAAGTCAATAGATGCATCAGGTAAGTTGGTCTGTTGAGCAGTTCCATCCCGGAATTCAACCAATGGATGGCTGGTAGCAGCTTTTCTGATCTTAGTATTGGGTTCGATAGCAATAACTCGAACTCCCCATTGAGCTAGTAGCCGAGAGGAAATTCCTGTTCCTGCACCAATATCCGCAGCTACCAGTTGCCCTCTGTTCTCAAGTGTTTCCAGAATCTTGTCGATAGCTGCAGCTGGGTAACTGGGTCGGTATTTGGCATAATCTGCCACCAGCTCAGAAAATCGATTCTCTGGGTTCATCTGGTGTAATGGTGTTGTCTCAAGGTTCCTTTCGGCCATGATTAATACCAATCAGGATTTAGGCAATCACTATACTTGTAGGGTAGGGTACTAGTTGTGTTGCCAGATTAGCAATTTTGATAAAGATTTACATAATCCGTGCATTGAGATGATTTTAGGCTTCGATCCAGGACGAGATAAATGTGGTGTAGCAGTAATGGAGAAAGAAGGTCAGCTGCTAACCCATGAGGTAGTGGCTTCAGAAAATGCGATCGCAAAACTCCAGCAACTGTGTCAACAATTCCCCATTGAAACCATTGTGATGGGAGACCAAACTACTGCCAAGAGATGGAAACAGAAAATCCAGGAGGAATTACCAGCATCAGTACCTATTGTCCTGGTAGATGAGCGCTACAGTAGTTTAGAAGCTCGCCCACGCTACTGGCAAATGTATCCTCCCAAAGGGTTCCAACGCCTTATCCCCCAAGGAATGCGCCAACCTCCTCGACCCATTGATGATATTGTGGCAATTTTGTTAATCGAGCGCTATATAATCAAAAGCAAAAGCTAAAAGGGATATCGTCGTCTTCCCTTGGGCATGAGCTATTGACAGGATGCTCAAGCCTGTGATAAACTTAGCCACATCCCTGACATCCCTGACTTTCCTGACTTCCCTCTCTTATCCCTTCTGAGAATATAGCGTTTCTCATAGTTATGAGGTACATAAGTTCCCTACTCCCGATTCCCTACTCCCGATTCCCTACTCCCTACTCCCTAAAACCCAGAACAAAAGATTGATAACTGCTATAGTTCAGCTCGAATGGTAAAAGCATAGTTTCCCCCTGGTTCGAGCTGGTAATCGCACTGTTCTAAAAATCGGCCTAGGGGTTCCTGAATCAAGGCACGTCCGAGAGAGGGGGTGACTAACAGCTTACTTACCCGAAAATGCCACTGAAACTGCCATTCATAGTCTGCGGCTTGAACTTCCCCTTCAATCTTGCCCTGTTGCCAGCAGTGCCGCGTAATTCTGACGTAGGCAGTGGTTTCAGGCAAACCCTTTGCACTCACAATGGTAAAAAATCCTAATCTGCTTTAAAGACATAGGTTAGCAGACCTGTTGGCAGATAAGTCAATAGGGATCAACCGGAATCTGATATCAGTGTGGCTGGTTGATGCCCAAGGCACCGAGGTGTTGATGGATGCTTTTTACCAAAAAATTTGGGTAATCCCGCCCCGTCCTTATAGGAGACGAAACCGTAAGATAGGGTCGCCTTACTAACTTTCCTTAAAACTTATACCGCATAACCCTAAAACTATAAAGGCGACCCTATCTTACGGTAACTTTAACGGACGGCTTTTTTTTTAAACTTTTTCTTGACAGTTTGTACTAGGTGTGCTATTCTAAAAGTATATTGAATATACTTTTAGAATAGATAAATACTATCTAACCATAAGTAGGCAACGTAAAGTAGGCAACGTAAGTAGGCAACGTAAAAAATATGTCTGAGATACATATTGCGTAATTTGGTCTAACGACTTAAACGTCGTCTATGAAAAATTTAGATAAAACAAGTATCTATCTATATAAAAAAAAGGTACGGTGGGGCACACCGAAACCTAGATCCATTATCTAAACGCTTCAGGACAATCGGCCTCTACTCTTCTTGGTTCCGACCTGGTTGGGCAAGCTGACTCGTTGAATGAACAATCCCCGCGTCTTTAGACCGGGGAGTGTCAAAAAACCCTTCCAAAATACAACATCACTAAGACTCAAGCCCTACAGCAAGCACAACTCTCGTGGCTATTGACTCCTGAATACAGTCACCCTTAGTACTGGTCACAACTTATGATGGCAAATCATTACGATTTATGTTATAATGAAAGTGGTTGATGATCCGCCTGACTGACTAAAAGGCTACCTTACAAAGGGTGTAATTATCGGATGTTTTAGACCCCAAGGTGTAAAAGTACTAGCAGAGTTCAGGGAATAGACAAGCCCCGGCTGGTTGGCTATAGATGCTGTAATTCCAAGGTGAGTCTCCGAAAAGATATACATCTGCGGAAGGCAGATGAATGACTGTGGACGCCTCGTCAACGACCAATTCCAGTTTGCTGGTTGAGGCATTGGGGACGCGCGCGGGAAATCCCAAAGGCGAATAAGACCGTCCCTGATTGACCTGAGAATGCTTTGCCCCAACCGTGGGCATTGCCGACGCTTCGCGAACAGCTGATCAGGTTGGGGTACTTCACTTCCCTGCGATATGCACCACCAACTCCCGGTAGTGAGCCTGTCGGCGATGCTCCCAAATATAAATGCCCTGCCAGGTTCCTAGGAGCAATCTCCCTTGAGCAATAGGAATCTGTTCCGATGTTTTGGTCAGTGCACTGCGGATATGAGCAGGCATATCATCGGGACCTTCGGCACTATGGCTATAGCTTTTGCCATCTTCTGGTACTAATTTAGCAAAAAAGTTCGATAAATCCGTGAGCACATCAGGATCAGCATTTTCCTGAATTACCAAACTTGCCGAGGTATGACGCAGGAAAATGGTACACAATCCAGTCTCGAGTCCTGATGTAGCAACCACGGATTGAACTTTCCGGGTAATGTTGGAGAACGATTTACCGGTAGTCTTAATTTTGAGTCGTTGTTGATAATGAGTCATAGAAAGGTTGGTTAATCGAGCCACTGCTACCCGAGCTGTTTCAGTTCCTCCGATGGTGTTTCCGAGGTTTCTGTGGCTACAGCTGTTGGTGGATGGTCAACAGACTTATCCACCACAGGTGTTTCCGAGGTTTCTGTGGCTACAGCTGTTGGTGGATGGTCAGCCGACTTATCCACCACAGGTGTTTCCGAGGTTTCTGTGGCTACAGCTGTTGGTGGATGGTCAGCCGACTTATCCACCACAGGTGTTTCCGAGGTTTCTGTGGCTACAGCTGTTGGTGGATGGTCAGCCGACTTATCCACAGCAGCAGTTTCTGATGACTCTAGAGTATCTTTTGATAACGAATCAGGGACAGTTGCCAATTCTTCTGTATACAACTTATCCAGTTGAGCAGCAGTTTCTGATAACTCTGGCTTTTCTGCTGATTCTGGCTCAGTTGCAGATTGATTGTCACTCGACTCATCTGCCTGCTCCGAATTTTCTGATACCTCTGGATTCTCCGGTTCCCCGTCACGCCAAGGGGAATCATAGTGATTCCAGGGCAGAATTGGCTCGTTGGGCAGGTTACGGGTCAAGACAGTGATGTTCTCTGGGTCTGGTTCCGGTAAACTCAAAGGTTCTCCAGAGGTTTTGTTATTAACCTGTTTAGAATTCATAGTCTGAGCGAAAGCCAACAATACATCACATCAGTTTAAGCGCAGGAATGCAAAACTCTGCTATGACATTCAACGTAATAATCAAGGCAACCCCCCAAGTGACATAAGCAGAATACTTCAACGATAGAGAAAAATCTTCTAATCGCTGCCTGTTTGCATTATAAGTCTCTACCAGATTAACCAGCATCTGTAGCTGGTATTGTTCTGGTGAGAGTACCAGGTAACGTTCTAGGAATTTTTTATCTCCCAAGTTGGGACTAACTGCGATCTGACGCGGGAGAAAAGCACGGATTAGTAGGGTAAAATTAAGCATAAATCCCAGTATCTCAGCAATACCAAAGGGGCTACGGAAAAACACTAGCCCAGAAATGGTTAAACTCGTTAACAAGGCTCCGTTAGTGACAAACAAGATATTTAGCTTTGTGGTTAAGGTTTGACTGCGCTCCCTTTGTTGATCAATTACCATACGAACGTCTCGTGCTGCCAACTCTAGGCTGGGGAAAGAGGTCTGCTCTTCAGAGGTCTGTTCTTCAATAGTAGAGGTTTCTGGTGTGTCGATCGACTTTGGGATAGAATTTTGGCTCTGGATCTGTTCTATAAGCGAATCTACGGTAGATATCATGGCAGGGGCTATTTAGGCTATTTAGTGTAAGTCTGGAGGTAGTTAACAATATCTTTAGCAATCTTGTCTGTTCCATCCTTTACCAAGCTTTGAGATTTTCTGGGAGGCTTGGGAGTATGATGGAGGAATTCCCAGTTGCCGTGGAAAAATTCTGTCGGTGTTAAAATCTGATGGTGACCGTAGTCTTGCACCCCTTCTATTAGAATAGCGGCTTCAGCAAATCCCGAGCGGGTAACTGAAGAAATTGGGATATCCAGGCGTAAGGCTTCAGCAAAAGTACTGTACCCCGGTTTGGAAATCACTCGCGAGCACAAGGGCATGAAATCCACTGGTCGATAGTCGTGACCCTTGATTTTCAGTAAATTGGGTAAATCTGGTGCTTGAGAGTCAAATGTGATAAACTGCCAGTTAGGGAATCTAGATAGATTATGGTAAGGAATTTGTTCCAACCCTAATCCCCCAAAGGTGAGTAAAGCAGTTTTAAACTCTGGAGACTTCAGATCAAAATGCTTCCTTAATTGGTCTGTACTGTATCCTGGGTATCCCCCTGTTAAGCCCACATCGGTGATCTGGGTGAAGGCGCTCATGGGTTCATGTAAAGGAAGGCGAAATAAGCGATCACATTTTCCATAATACTCACTGATCCAATCGGCAATCTCGGCAAATTCTCCTCCCCAGTCTCGATAGATGAAGTCCCAGCCAAAATTACTCATCATCCAACAGGGAATGTCAGCCGCTTGAGCAATACCTACAGCTAAGGGGGGAATATCGGCTAAGATCAGCCCCACTCGATTGTTACGAATAAAGTCAACCTCACTAGCAATTATTGATCTAGCATTGGAACGAATTTGCTGTAATTTGGTTAACGTTACCTCTTTATCCATTGTTAAGCTGTCGGTTTGAATAACACCAACATCAAACGCCCGTGGGCGATGAATAAAATCCCCGGGAATGTAGGATTCTAATAACCAGCGTGGTATTGTTGTTACTAGAATCAGTAAGATATCCGGACACAGTCGTTGAATAGCCGCAGCTACGGAGGCGGTACGTACAGCATGACCAAAACCGTGGCTAGTGATAGCGATGTATAAAACTGGTCTAGACATTCTAGGAGCTCAGGTATTGAGTTAATTGAAGGCTTTCATGCAGGCTAACAAAAATAAACCACAAGTGGCTAACTTTGGCAGTTACTACCTTGATTATAATTTCCACACTTGAAAATCTAATTCAGAAAAAAATTTAAAGTTTATTTTTTAAGGAGTTGGGAACGTGCTGGAATATATCACTTTACCGAACAACGTTCTGCCACCTGTAGCCCCTTATTCCCACGCTGTTCGGGCAGGAGATTTTCTATTTGTGACGGGACAGCTAGCTGAGGACCCTGTCACTGGAAAAGTAATAATTGGGTCAATTGAGGAACAGACTAAGCAGGTAATGGAAAACTTGAAGCTGGTATTAGACCATGCTGGCACTAGCTTCGATCAGGTAGTTATGGCTCGCATTTTTGTGACTGATTTTAGATACTACCAGACAGTGAATAACTTATATGCTTCTTATTTTAACAAGAATCGGTTACCTTGTCGAACAACTGTGGGAGTCATGGCTCTTGCTGGTAATGGTGATGTAGAAATTGATTTGATTGTTTATTGTGGTGATTAAGGATAATGGTAAATTCGCAAGATTTGCATTTAGCTATTAGCATTCAGCTTACCCGCTTCGCCCATGGTAAGCTAATAGGTAAGCATTCAGTCGTCAGCGGTCAGCCGTGAGCCTTGGCCTTTGGGCCACGCTACGCGAATGGCTCACGCTACGCGAACAGCCTAATGCTTAAAATAAACATCGAACAGGATAATTTAAAGGTGCGCTTTCCGCATCTAATTATTAAATTCGCTCAAGGTGCGCGCACCTTTCGGCAAAGCCGACGCGGGGCGCGAACGGGCGCGCACCTAATAGTTCTAAATTTTACAGAATTGAAAGTTTGGGGATTTGCCCATCTAAGCATTAAGCCGTTGGCTGATAGCTGATAGCACCTCAAGTAGCACCATCTGTAGCGCATTAGCTGATAGCTGATAGCTTACGCTAATAGGCATGGAAATTTATAACTCTTATTAATTTTGCCTTTTTCGTTTGATAGTTTAGTTAACTTTTTCTCGAACAACTCGAATCCCTTCCCAAGCTGGCATTCGACCAGTTCGTCGCTCATCCATTAATAAAAATAATGTGTAAATTGGAGCAATTTTATCCCTATTACTGGCATACTTACGGCTTAATTCTTGACAATTTTGAACCGTCAAATGAACAGGTTTCAGAATTTGAGGATTGGTAGCAGCTTTTTTATAAATATCAGCTCGCACACTCCAGGCAATAAACACTAACAGCACATAGAAGCGAAGTAATTTAAGATCTGGGTTTTCGTATCGGTCAAGGTCGAGGTTGAGGTAGGGATTGAGGTTGATATATTGACCTAGCTTGAGGTCTTTGTATAGGTCTTGGTATGGCTCAAGGTTTTGGTAAAGGTATCGATCCAGGTCGAGATTTTGTTCAAGCTCTTGGTAAAGGTTTCGGTATTGGTAGAGGTTAAGCTCTAAATATCGGTAGAGTTGGATATCTAGGTATCGGAACAGTTCTAGTTCCCCCTCCAAGTCTAGGTTTAAATCTAGGGCTATATCTAGTTGAACAACATTAGCTAATTGTTTTTGCCAATTTTTCCACTTAGCTGGTTTTATGCCCACAATCACGTTGTGTTCTTTTTCCTGGCACCAGCAGCCTACTGGCTGTTCAATCGCTGGGTACTCCTGTGCTTCATCGGAAGTGGGCAATCTGTACCTGAATCCTGGTGTTGAGTAGTTTTGAGTCAACCATTTACAAAATGCTTTTGCATCACTAGCTCCAATTCCAGTAATTGGCTGATTTCCCTCTAACGCTATAAACCGTTTGCTTTGCCAATGATCTGGCTGATGATACTCACCTGCTGCTAGGGTCTGATCCAAGAACAATTGATACTCGGCACAGGTAATATAACTCAAGCCAATTTCGATTCTGTTATCAATCCGGAATAGTTGATTCAACCGCCTAGATAACTTAACCTCTGCAGCTAACTGAGCAATTTCTGGATTAGGGGATGCTAAATCGGCTGCTAGGACTTGTTCAAGTTGTTGCTCTAGCTTAGGCTTAACGGTCAACCCTTGCGCTAGGCAATTATAGGCAAGAGCTAAAGACTCTTCTGTAGCCTTTTCCAAGGCTGCACGAATCAAGTTAGTTCCATCACCATCCGACGCCCAGAAGCGGATAGTTTCAGTCCACCAGGGATTATCCACGTTTTTAGTCAAGATCTGATCAAGCTTGAGTTCCTTTACGTGAGCAGCGGCTAAATAGTCCTGAAAACTCTGGTGAGCAAACTCGTAAATCCCTAGCCTCCTTTCCACTAATAACCCAGTAGTTGTCTCTATATGCTTAAGAAATTCCTTTGGTTTTAGCCGACTCCCCGCCACTGATGCTAAGAGGTCTTGAGTATCAGATGGGGTGATTTCACAAGCTTCCTGTTCCATCAACCCTAGTGCTAGTCTTTGTAAGACTGATTGTTTTTGCACGGTTGTGAGCTGTATAGGGATGTTCTGAGCTGATGACACCTCCAGCAATACATGGCAAATTTTGCTGTAAAGTTCTCCCCGACGCTCTGGTAAGATGCTACCGCAAGCGTGAAGGGTAGCTATCATAGTTAGGAGCAGTGGGTTGCTTGCCATTGAAGCTATCGAGGGATTATTTCTAATCTGCTCTACTAAATCCTCAACTTGCTTCTGAGCTGATAATTGTTTTCCTCGACTACTAATCTTAGTTTGTCGATACCAGCCCTGGAGAAATTGCTGAATTTGGTTGAAATTGAATGGTTGTACCTCTAAAACGGTTTCGACCTGCGACCCTGGTGTACTACGATAGGCTTGGGGACGATATGTCACGATAAAAGCAGTTTGGGGATAGGTTTGCATCTGCTGGTTAACCCATTGACTTACCTGCTGACGCCGATCCGGATCAGCTACCTCATCCAACCCATCCAACATCACTAAGCATTTGCCATTTTCTAACTGATCCCGAAACCAATTAGCAGGAGGTTGTTCCAAGCCTGCGGATTGACCCAATCCTGGTAATGACCCTTCCTCAACTTGTTTCGTAACTAGCTGTGCCAATAATGGTGTTTGCTCACTAGTAATGCGATCGCAACTATTCCGCAAATCTACCAGTATAGGAATTAGTTTTGGCGCTTTATACTGGCGGTGAGCATTGTTGGCATAGGTCAGGGTCAAATGCTGCAAGGTAGTGGTTTTTCCTGACCCTGGGGGGGCAATGATTGCCAAATGTCGATAGGCTGGTCTTTTAGGTATTTTGGCGATAAAATCCCAAATTTCCTGACTGAGCTGAGATTGATTGGAGTTTGTCCATGGGTTAGGTCTATTACCTGGAATTTTTGTAGCGAATCTTAGGGGGACAAATACCTGCTCGAAATCCAGCCTTGATAGCCTTGTGTTCAACACTACCGTCTTCAAGTCACGAAAACCGTAGACTAAGCTTTGGTAATACTTGTCTTGAAACTGTGAGGTTGATTTCCCGTCGTGAAACTGTGAGGTTAATTTTCCCCACAACCCCATGACCAAGTTTTCTTCTGGTTCCAAAGCTTTCTCGTTTGACTTGTTTTGGAACGATGGCTTGTCCGACATGTTTTCTGGCATAGTGATGCTACTGCTGCAAAGCCCCTTGTTTTCGAGTGTAAGCGAGTCTAATACTAAGTTGCCGCTTAAAGATGTAATTTACTGGTAAGACTATCCTTGAGGTGGAGGGTTAACCGTCAACGGTCAACCCTCAATCCTCTTGGGCAAAAAATCGTCGCAATAGTGACCTCGTCAGAACCCAACTTGCTGTAAACACGCTTACTCGACGACAGTCCTAATTACTTCTATTTTTTTATAAAAAAATGCTATACTTCAGAGATATTATATTTACAACTATTAGTAATCTGATTGAGTCTTTAGCATTTTATAAATCTCATTCTTTGTCTGTCATTTGTGATCTCTTATAAGTGTCGTATTACTTTGTAAAAATGGTAGAATAGATAGTCAATGAATGTAGCGATTAAGCGAGTCCTATCACCCCTAAAACCTTACCTACGCTGGGCAATCTTAGGTGGGACATTATTCTTTTTAGCAAAAGCCTTGAAAGACAACTGGCAAGAAGTGCTAGCGATTCGGATCAGCACTTCTGGATGGACTTGTTTAGCGATCGCTGTGGGCGTGACATTGCTAGCCCACACCTGGACTGGCTGGGTTTGGCATTGGATGCTCCGGGAATTCGACCAACAACCAGGGGTTGGGTGGTGTATCCGGATCTATCTGAAGGTTAACATTGCCAAATATCTACCAGGTAACGTTTGGCACTTCTATGGTCGGATCTGGGCAGCTAAAACAGCAGGAGTTCCATTGGGAGTAGCTACTCTGAGTGTGTTAATGGAACCTCCCATGATGGCAGTAGGTGCTTTATTGCTGGCTTTGATCAGCTCTCCTTTGGCCAGCCAGATCATTCAACTCCCAATTCTGTTTGCTGTACTGATACTGATTCATCCTTGGTTGTTAAACCCATGCCTACAGTATTTAGCTAAATTAACAGGCAAGAAGAAAAGCATTGAATCAGATCAAGATCAGATTATCCGGGTCAAGCGCTACCCAATCCTACCATTGTTGGGGGAATTGGGCTTTTTGGGATTGCGAGGTTCAGGCTTTTTGCTTACCCTGTTAGCCTTAGGTCCAATCAGCCCCAGCCAAATTCCCCTGTTGCTTAGTGGGTTTAGTGTAGCTTGGCTGTTGGGCTTAATTGTCCCAGGGGCACCAGGGGGAGTTGGGGTATTTGAAGCAACGGCAGTAGGCTTACTAGAGCAGGATTTTGCTCCAGCAGTGGTGCTGAGTTCGGTTGCCCTGTATCGTTTAATCAGTATTCTATCAGAAGTCGCTGGTGCGGCACTGGCATGGTTACATGAACCTCCAAGCGATCGCTCTTCTAACCAAGATGAAGGATGAAGTTTTGATACTTGATACTTGATACTTCATACTTGATACTTCATACTTCATCGTGATAGGTAGAAGCTACGTACAACTCTTTTAACTGTTTATCATCCACAACACCTGGAGCATCGGTTAGCAAAGAACGTGCTTGTTGGGTTTTCGGGAAAGCAATCACATCGCGAATAGATTCTTCCCCAGCTAATAGCATTACTAGCCGATCCAAACCATAAGCAATCCCACCGTGAGGAGGGGCACCATAGTCAAAGGCTTCCAGCAGAAACCCAAACTTACTGTGAGCTTCTTCTTCAGACAAGCCAATAGCTTCAAAAACCTGTTGCTGAATCTCTGGCTGGTATATCCGGAGACTACCACCACCTATTTCTACCCCGTTCCATACTAAGTCATAGGCTTGAGCCCGAGCCGTTTTCACATCATCTAAATCATCAGGATGGGGAGCTGTAAATGGGTGGTGCAGTGCTTCTAAACGCTTTTCATCCGCATTCCACTCAAACATGGGGAAGTCTGTTACCCAGAGTAAGTTAATCTTTGTTGAATCAATTAATCCCAATTCTTGACCAATCACAAGTCGTAAGCGGTCGAGGGTTTTATTAACGATGTCAGCTGAACCAGCACCAAACAGCAGCAAATGACCAGCAGTAGCACCAGTTACTTCTAATAACTGCTGTTTTTGGCTATCACTTAGGTTATCCTTAATCGCCCCGATGGTATCAATTTCACCTCCTTCTCGCACCCGGATGTAAGCTATCCCCTTAGCACCAGCTTCGCTGGCTTCTTTGAATAAGTCACCCCCTGGTTTAATCCGGACATTCGATATAGCTTCATTACCACCAGGAATAGGTAGAACTTTGACTACACCCCCAGTCTTTACTGCACCAGAAAAGACTTTAAAGCCAGAATCTTTCATCAAATCAGAGACATTGACTAGTTCTAAGCCAAAGCGAGTATCAGGTTTATCACTTCCGTAGCGTTCCATGGCTTCAGCGTAAGTGAGGCGGGGGAATGGTCTGGGGATATCAATACCTTTAACTGTTTTAAAAATGTGACATACTAATGTCTCATTAAGCTGGAGAATTTCCTCTTGGGACATAAACGACATTTCCATGTCCAACTGGGTAAACTCCGGCTGTCGGTCAGCTCTGAGGTCTTCATCCCGGAAACACCGGGCAATCTGGTAGTATCGATCCATACCCGATACCATCAATAGCTGCTTAAACAATTGGGGGGATTGGGGCAGAGCGTACCACTGACCCGGATTCACACGGGAGGGGACAAGATAGTCTCTAGCACCTTCGGGAGTGGAACGAGTTAGCACTGGGGTTTCCACTTCGATGAAGCCTTGTTCATCTTCGAGGTAACGGCGAATTCCTCTAATCACTTGATGGCGCAGTTGCAGGTTTTTGCTCATGCGATCACGTCTTAAGTCCAAATAGCGATACTTCAGCCGTAAGTCTTCTCGCACTGACTCAGTATCAGCACTGGACACCTGAAATGGCAACTGGTTACGCACTTTATTGAGCAGTTCAATGCTATCAGCGTAAATTTCTACCTCGCCAGTAGGCAATTTGGGATTAAGGGACTCGTCAGGACGCTTAGTAACTCGTCCGGTAACGTTTACTACATATTCATTGCGCAGGTGATCGGCATCTTGATAGGAATCGGGGGTACGCTCAGGGTCACTAACAATTTGGACAACACCACGAATATCCCGTAGGTCCAAGAAGATCACACCTCCATGGTCGCGACGTCTGGACACCCAGCCGCAGAGGGTAACAGTTTCACCAATGTGCTGGCTTCGGAGTTGACCACAATAATGAGTTCGCATAGTCTTTGTCTATAATACTGGTTGAATTAATTTACTTATCAGGCTAAACCCTGGCGCGTGATAGTCTTAGATTCTCACCCTCACGGATGATATTTCCTGTTTTACAGGCACTTTACTAGGATTAAAATCCCCCGCCAGTAACCCGACCCAGGCAATTTCAGCCACCACAAAGTCTGAATTATAGCTCATTTGACCCGAGTCTACGCCATAGCCTGACACTAGGCTTCCTGATATGGGGCAAAAGGTTTCATAGGTTCTGTGTACCTTTGGGCTATAGTTCCTGATATCCTAACCCAAGCCAGATCTCCGACGAATTTACTGCAACGACCGAGTATGGCAACTAGACCTTGATAATTGGCTAGACTTTCCCTATCACTCTATTTTCCACAAACTCGATTGAGCAGTAACGTTTTGATGAGGAATGGATAACCATGACCATTAATACCGCCAAGCTGGAGACCATTATCCAAAATTTTGTTACCAGCACCAGTGAGGTTCAAGGAGCTGCTTTAGTTTCTCCTGATGGACTGCCTATAGCATCCAGTTTACCGAGCGAGATGGATGAAGAACGAGTATCAGCCATGTCAGCTGCTATGTTATCCCTAGGTGAACGGATTGGCTCGGAATTGTCCAGAGGCATTCTAGACCGCATCTTCGTAGAAGGTAATAAAGGTTATGGCATACTAACCAACTGTGGCGAGTATGCTGTTCTATTAGTCTTAGCCACCAAGGCAGCTAAACAGGGGGTGCTGATGCTGGAAATCAAGCGGGTGATTCCAGAGTTGAAGGCAGCCTTAGAGCCTCACCATTCCATACCAGGAATTTATGAAACAAAACTCTAGTTAAAGTGCCACAGCAAAGATATGAAAAGTTGCCACTGCTTATATCATCTCGGGATAATTACCCTTAATAAAAACCTCCCCCATCTCCCCATCTGGCCATCTCCCCATCTCCCTACACTCCCCACCCTCCCCGCGCCCGGGCCCCTTAATTATGGGTATTCAACCAGACTTGATATTAGATTAGGGTGGGTGAATTTAATCTTGACAGCTAGTTCAATATAATGTATATGCTAGGATTTTTCGTAAAAATGGTCACTGTTATTTGAATAATTTAAGAAATCCTTTTGATTTTAGGTAACTCAAGATACCTATGGTCTTAACTGGAAGTGGCTATACTGGCCTATCTAAGCGCCAGGTTTGAGTTAAGCCTATGGCCAATGTCAGATTACCAATTTCAGAAACCCTGCTGACCCTATCCTCTCTAAGGCTTATATCTTCACGTTACGCATCAGCCATAAGAGAGAATTTTTTCGATCTACACTTAGTTAAGTACCAACCAACTGGGTGGAATTTCATTGTAAAATAATTAAAATTTAATAACTTTAAGATAAAATCTCAAAAAATGGATTAAAAAAAATAGATTATTCATTATGTTATGTGACTATCAATAAACTTAAGCCTAGTAATAGGTGACTTTCTTTCTTATTGGCAAGTAATGGCTATCACGAGTTCTTTAGCGGAATTTTCCCTCCCAGAATTGTTTCAGTTCCTCGATCAAGGAAACAAAACTGGATTACTAACCCTCCGATTCAAGCTCAGTAGACATAGTCAAGAAATAAAAGCTCGACATATTCTACTGCGCCAAGGTCGGATCTTGGCAGTTAGCCATCGTCTGGATAACCAATGCCTACTCAAAATGATGTGTCAGCGGGGTTGGCTGAGCCCTGAGGTAATCAATGAACAGGTAAACCGATGTCCGGCGAATAAACCCATTGGTCTGTACTTGAAGACTAAGGGATTTCTGCATCCAGAGCAGTTGAGACTACTATTTCATGCCCAGGTGCTACGCTCAGTTTGTGGCTTATTCCGGCTCAAAGATGCTAAATTTAGGTTTGACTCTAAGGCAACCTTGCCCACGATAGAAATGACGGGTTTAAGCATCTCAGCTACCAAAGCAACTCTGATTGGTCTGCGAGCTTTACCAGATTGGACTGGATTAGCAGACAAGCTACCCGAGACAAGCTCAGCACTATCTAGGGCGATGGTCGGTCATCGCCAGTTAGGGCTAGACCCAATGGAAGCTGCAGTTTGGAAATTAGCCAATGGGTCAATTCCCCTGACTGATATTGCTACTCGGTTGGGCAAGTCTCTGGAAACGGTTCAACAGATATCCTTCCGGCTGATTAGCGTGGGTTTAGTCGCAGAAGTGCCTATGCTTACTTCATATCAACAGAACTATTGGCAATCACAGGGATTAGAGCCAGTGGCCGTTGGGGCAAATCGAACTGAGGAGGACAATCCTCAAGAGCTGAGCAATCGCTTTGTGCAACACTTACTTGGTTTCTTAAGGAGGTAATAACGATTAATAACAGCTAGGTACTTTTTGGACTTAATGGTAGTTTTTATGCAATCAGAGCATGGTAATCCTAATCCTATGGTTGACAATAGTTTTGTAGTGTTTCCGATTCTGCTTCAGAACGGCTAACAGCAAATAAGCGTGGAAATTATGCGTCTAGTTGTCACCGGTGCCGTGGGTGCTGGAAAATCCTCTTTCATTCGCTCGGTTAGCGAAATCGATGTAGTGGATACAGATTGCCTAGCAACGGACGTGACAACTAAAATTAAGCAAAAAACTACAGTAGCGATGGACTTTGGGCGTTTGCAATTTGCTCGAGATATGGCGCTACATTTATATGGTACTCCAGGACAGTCTCGCTTTGATTTCATGTGGGATATCCTGATTCGGAAAGCGCATGCTTACATACTCCTTGTTGATGCCCATCGTCCCGGTCAGTTTAGCTCTTCCCGTCGCCTGCTCAGTTTTATGCAACAGCGTGTAAAAATTCCCCTAGTGATTGGTCTAACCCATGTCGATTGTGATGGAGCTTGGTCAGAAGAGGATGTAGCGATCGCATTGGGCTTTGTGGATGAAAGCAATCGACCCCCGATGGTCAGCCTCAATGCCAATCAACGAGATTCTGTGATTCAAGCATTAATAGTGCTAGTACAATATTTCATTAAATGTGACATATCCCACACTCACCCTAATGGGTAGAGTGTGGGCTGATCCCTCGAAAAGCTAAAACTAAGGCTACAACAGGACAACGAAAGTTGCTAGTTATACCCATAAATTGTAGCTCTTGATACCAATAATCTATAATTTAATATCTAGCGATACTAAGTTTTGGTGTCTTGAAGCCATTTTGAGGTGTTTTTTGATAACTAGCAACTTAGGTTAGTAGTAGGGTGGATAATGCCCACTCCCTGCAGAACTTCCCCAGCAAATCTACCTGTAGGGTGCGTTAATAAAGCATCCTACTACTTATAGAGTCTGTTGCCCAGTTTTGCCTAACTCCTGCCTAGTTGTAGAGTATCTGCATAAGTCCACCGACAAGAACGACAGGGTCGGAAATGGTAGATTTCGAGAGTTTCCAGAGCTTTGATGGCTAGAAATCCATAGATTTTCCAGAAGCCAACATCGAGAGTGAATTTCTCAAGTTCTATGACTCGATTGGTTCTCGAGTGGTGACAAAGGACTAATCACAACTGACAAATGACTTACGAATTTGAGTGCAACTTGGTATTATTACCTAAATGTCGGAAGAAGGCTCCCGCCATAATCTCCGATTTGGCGGTGAGACGGGGCGTATAAACTGCGGAAGTGAATTCCGCAGACAGCCCCTCATGAATTCCGACCAATAAAAAAATAATGCAGGAATCATGTTTATCCGATATCGCTTGTGGTAACATGGTATGAATGATAGTTAGAGAAGCTAAACTGTTAAACGGGTCCCTAGCCCAATACCAAGCCTTAGATGAAGCCATAAGAACTGCTCAATTTGTTAGAAATAAAGCAGTCAGATTATGGAGAGACGAACCATTAGTCAACAAAGGTCGTCTGTCTCTGCTATGCAAAGAACTTGCACATGCTCAAGAGTATCCTTGGGTTAAGAAATTAAACTCAATGGCACGTCAGGCATCAGCAGAAAGGGCTTGGAATTCTATCTCTAGTTTCTATCGTCGTTGTAGAGAGGGTGCTAAGAAAAAGGGTTATCCTCAGTTCAAAAAACACTCTCGTAACGGCTTTGCCGACGCTGCGCGAACGGTTGAGTATAAAACCACAGGCTGGAAACTGTCAGAGGACTGTTTAACTATTAACTTCACCGATGGATTTCAGGCAGGTCGGTTCTCATTGTTTTGTAACCATGAGACAAGAGAGGACTTGTTTAGGCTTAAAATTAATCGGGTGCGAGTAGTGAGAAGGGTTGACGGTTATTATGCTCAATTCTGTTTTGATGCTAACCGTAAAGAGAAAGGGAATTATACCGGAAATGTGATCGGTATTGATTTAGGTTTGAAGTATTTCTACAAAGACAAAAATGACAATGCTGCTATATATCCCAAGTATCTCAGGCGAGCTGAAAAGAGAATTAAAAAGCTACAGCGGAGATTATCTAGAAAGTTTGTGAAAGGTAATAAACCTCAATCAAACAACTACCACAAAGCCAGAATTAGACTTGGGTTAGCTCATCTGAAGGTTCAAAGACAGCGTAAAGACTGGGCGGTTAAGTTAGCCCGGTGCGTAGTCCACTCTAACGATGTGGTTGTCTATGAAGACCTGAAAATTAAAAATCTGGTCAAGAACCATCATTTAGCTAAGTCGATTTCTGATGCGAGTTGGTATCAATTCACTCAATGGTTAGACTACTTTGGAAAAGTTTGGGATAAGACAGTGATAGCTGTTGCACCTAACTACACATCTCAAGATTGCTCAAATTGTGGTCATCGAGTGAAGAAATCTCTCAGCACTAGAACTCATCAATGTCAACGTTGTCACACAGAAATCTGTCGTGATACTAATGCTGCTCTCAATATTTTAAAGAAGGGGATGAATATTCTAGGTGTTGAGTATAACAGCGGTGCGACCCCGCACGGGTTCCCCGAGAAGGGTGAACGCGCACCAAGAGAGTACCCAGGGGCACTGGGAAACTGCTGGGAAACCGGGAACGCTTGGGGAGAGTTCAACCGCTGTTGATGAGGGGAAACCTGATTCAATAAGTTGTCTCGCTGAACCAGGAATCACTTTGTGAGAATCCCCCGCCATAATCTCTGATTTGGCGGCGGGAGTATGTCAATGGACTAGTGTTCTGGAAGGGCAGAGGCTTCATCGCCACCCTTTTGTTAAAGGAGTGGTAACGCCACTGATCCGCGCGTTGGGATCAAAGATAGTGCCTTGCTTAAAAGGTGATGGGGTGATGGGGTAATGGGCTAATGGGCTAATGGGGTGATGGGGTGATGGGAAGAAAGTGCTAGGTATGAATGCAACTTGGTATGAGTAAAGGTTAAATGAAGAAACAGGAGGAAAATCCTATGTTCCGTTTGCCTGATCCCAATCCCCAACCCTGTCTTGTCACAAGGCTTTCTTTCGTATCTTCATAGTTCGGTGCTATGGAAAGAAGCTCAGTCTCCATCAAATACCTGCGGTGCGACCCCGCGCTTTTTCAAAGCTAAGCGTGAATGCGCACCAAGAGAGCTAAGCGTGAACGCGCACCAAGAGAGGGAAGGCTAACTTATCAATTTGACACAATCTTTACACACTCTTTACAGAATTTTGAGATGATCCAGTGCAACTAGCCGTTACTAATGGTAAAACCCAAATAGTGATGAACACATATCAAGAAATTACATATAGCATCTGTCAAAAGAGGTATATTTTTTATTGTTCTGTGTTGATCCAAAGTTTGTAAAGGACTAGGCTTACAGCAGGATTGTTCATGAGACTTTTGCTGGTAGAGGATGACAATGCTCTAGCTCTAACCTTGAGTAAAGTGTTGAGAGAGCAGAATTATATTGTAAATATTGCTGGAGATGGGGAAGAGGCTTGGGACTATGCTCAAGCCTTTACCTATGACCTGATTGTGCTGGAAGTGGATTTACCCAAGATCGATGGTATCAGCTTGTGTGATGGTATCAGCTTGTGTAAGCGACTACGGAAGGCAAACTATGATAGACGGATTTTGCTGTTGCTTTCTCAAGCAGCTACTGCTGAGCAAGTCAAGCTTAATGCTGGGGCTGATGATTATATTGTTAAACCCTTCACAGCCAAGGATCTGTTGACTCGAATTAGGACATTACTGCCTCACCACAGTGTTTCTGGATTAAGGCTACTGGAATGGGGTGATGTCTGCCTAGACCCGATTACCTGTGAAGTAACTTATAAAGGTCAACTGCTCCATCTCTCACCAAAGGAATACGGTCTTCTAGAACTATTCTTGAGCCATCCGCGCCGAGTATTTAGTCAGAGTTTCATTCTCGGACATCTGTGGTCATTTGAAGACCCTCCTTCACCAGAAACAGTTAGGGCACATGTTAAGGGGTTAAGGCGCAAGCTCAAGAGTGTTGAAGCTGATGATATGATAGAAACTGTCTATGGTATGGGCTATCGCCTCAAGAGCTTACCGAGGAGCAAGAGAAAGAAACTCAAACCAACCCCAACCAGGTTCAATCAGCCTTGGGAGCGTTCTAAAGGAACCATGTGGCGTCAGTTTGCCACTGTAGAACAGGCGGTTAATGCTCTCGAAGCCGGACATCTTACTGAGGAGCTGCGAAAACAAGCCCAGCAGCAAGTCCACAAGCTAGTTAGAGCTTTAGATAAGTTTGGCTTAGTGGAAGGATCACGGCTAGCCCAAACTATTGAGTACTGGCTACAGGAAGTCAGTATAACCAAGACAAGGAACTCCGGTAAACGTAGATATCGGTCAAGACGCAGGAACTATGACAACCAAATAGAATTGCCTAGTCCTCAATTACAGCAGCTAACCTCCCCAACTAATATTCAAAATCTGGCATCTTTGGTAGCACTTCTGTCTGAAGAACTCCAGCAACCTCCATCACCATTCTCTGGTGATGTCAGTAGTGAGTTGGAAGATAATCCTACCATTACTGTATTAAAAGACTCTGAACTAACCGAGGATTATAGATCAGAACCCCTGGCACCCGACCAATTCCCAAAAAAGCTTCCCTTGATTTTAGTTATCGATGGAGAGGTGCAACTGACACAACAGTTGGAAAGAGAAGCAGTGAATTGGGATATGCAAGTAAAAGTTGTCCTAGATCCCAGGGAAGCCAGAGTTGTCATGGATCAAGAAATACCTGATGTTGTTCTACTGGACTTGATGTTTCCCAATTATCCAGAGGTCGGAATGGCACTCCTAAAATATTTCCAGAACCAATACCCCCAAATCCCAGTAATCGTTTCTACACAGCAAAATCGGTTTAGCGATCGCGTTGAGGTTGCTCGTCAGGGAGGACGGGCGTTTTTATCCAAACCCGTTACCCCAATACAGTTACTCGAAACCGTTGAAGATGTCTTAAATCAAGCTAGACCTTCCACCGCCAAAGTCCTGGCAGTAGACGATGATCCCCTAGTGCTCGAAAGTATACGACACTTCCTACAACCTTTAGGAGTGCAGATTACTACCTTAGAAGAACCCGATCAATTTTGGGAACAGCTCGAAGCGATAGGACCTGATCTACTGATCTTGGATTTAGACATGCCCCAATTCAATGGGATTGAACTGTGCCAAGTTGTGCGCACTGATCGCATCTGGCATGGATTACCTATCCTATTGCTTTGTGAACACCAAGACTCTGAAACAATTCACCGCATTTATGAAGCTGGAGCTGATGACTATATCTTTAAACCGATAACAAAATCCGAGTTAGTCACCCGTGTTTTCCATCGTCTAGAGCGTACCAAACTGCTCCGTAGTTTAGGAGAAACTGACCAATTAACTGGTGTGGCTAATCGTCGTCAATCTACCATAGAATTCAACCGATTACTGCGCTTATCCCAACGCTACCATCAGCCTCTTTGCTATGCCTTATTGGATTTAAACAACTTAAAGCAGGTGAATGAGCAATATGGTCATGTGATGGGAGATAGAATGCTTAGGCGGTTGGGCCAAATCTTGCGGCAAAAGTTTCGCAGCGAGGATATAGTTGCCCGCTGGGGAGGTAAGGAGTTCTTCATCGGCATGTATGGTC
Organism: Moorena sp. SIOASIH; assembly: GCF_010671925.1. GTDB lineage: Bacteria > Cyanobacteriota > Cyanobacteriia > Cyanobacteriales > Coleofasciculaceae > Moorena. The sequence continues at coordinate 1,195,145 of NZ_JAAHIH010000001.1, forward strand.
TCAATCGACAGGCTGGGGTCAGAAGGCTCCAAGAAATTTTGGAGACTGTTCGTGAAGAATTTTTTGTCGTAGAGTCTTCACAAGAAGATGACTGTGAGCTAGTGCAGGTAACATTTAGTGCTGGGGTGGCAGGGTACCCTGAGGATGGCACAGACATCGAAAGTCTCTATCGAGCCGCTGATCAGGCTATTGAGCGAGCTAAAGCCACTGGTCAAGATTGTGTATTCCCAGCTCAATCCCTAGTTGGAAACATCAGTCAATAGTAATTTTTCAGTAGTAATTTTTCAGTAGTAATTTTTCAGTAGGTGAGTAAAGCTTTTTCTGCCTTACACTAAGCTGATTTTGATCTATTAAACCCCATTGCTACCAGGTAGGACGTGAAAAATCGACCCGATACATTCACATTATTTTCACAATTTGCCCTAATATTTCACAATTGGCTCTACTATAAAGATAGTTTAAAGATTATCGGTTCAAAGATATTGATCTTTGATTTGGAGTTAGGCTCAAAAGTATAAAGCTTGAGAGTAGCCATCAAGCATAGGTCATTTTTATGACCTCATTAGGGTGTAAAGCTTATTTAGTTGAATCCGACAATAGTTCAGCAAGAGCGAAAGAGCAGACTTTCCGTCGGAATCGACGTTGATTTATCCAATTAGCAAACCTTTGACCGTAGGTCACGCTACGCGAACGGTGCTTTGTTTCTAATCCGAATATTGGGTGGGGAGTGAGGCAATGGCGGTTTTACTGATTGTTGTGGGCTGTCATCTGAAGGGAGCATCTAATCTCAAAAAAATAGGTTGCAGCGCATACACTTTGTAGGGCTTACCCTGGTGGATTCTCGTAAAGATATACCCTTAAGCGAAGCCGTTCTCGCGCCCATAGGCGTTGTCCTTCTTCTTTGGGGTGGCCGTTGGCTAGAGTAGCCCTTGCCATTAAGTATAGCCCTTCGATGAAGGGTAAGGTAGGTTGTTGATGCACAGCCTATTGGCCCAGGGTCAGTTGAAAGATTTTGATCCAACGCTAGTAAGCAATTACTGATCAGAGTCTAACTAAAAAATCAAGCCTGACCAATAGGCTATAGAACGGGGTATAAAACAGTTTATAGCCTATGAATGTGCTGTTCCCCTTGCCTGTTAAATATAAAATTTCTTGGAAAATTTATCTGCCCATAGCAATAATTTTGGTATTCCAGATCTTAAGGTAGAAGCGTTCTAGGAAAATTTTTTACCAGCCTTAACATCGCTACTACCTGAGCAATCGATGGGTCAGACCCCTCATTATTCGATGGTTCAGCCCTGTTGGGAACTGCGACAAATTATTGTTTCTCTCAAGAGAGTTAATAAATTGATATGGGATTTAATTTCAAATTAACAAGCCACTAAGGTCAGAGGACGTTGACTTTAACTTTTAAAAACGATTGTCAGGTGTTTTTCTTTACAAATCTTAATATATTATAAATTAGTAATTTCCGCTAACCCTTTAGTATGAAGCCAATTAACAATTATGTCTGTTACAGGCCATTTAACCGATATTTCCCTACCAGAAGTGTTTCAGTTTATCGCCCAGGGACAAAAAACTGGTTTGCTGAGGTTGCTTCCCTTGCCAAGAAACCAAGCAACCCCTAGGAGGACTCATTATATTTGGGTGTATCAGGGTCACCTGGTGGCAGCTGCAGATCGGTTAGACAATCAAGGTTTGGTATCGCTGATTGTTAAACACTGCGGGGTTAGCGAGCGGGTAATTGCTAAGTTGGCTCAGCTGTGTGCCATAGATAAACCTCTGGGTTTATGCCTCAAAACTCAGGGTGCTTTACAAGGTGAGCAATTAAAACAGCTATTTCGAATGCAAATTTTACAGCATGTGTGTGCTTTGTTTCAGCTCCGAGATGGTGAGTTTAACTTTGAACAGAATGTACCCATACCAACACGAGAAATGACGGGTTTGAGTATGCCAACAAAAATAGCTATGTTGAAGGGATTGCGATCGCTCCGCAACTGGCAAGCTCTGGCAGATAAATTACCTGACCCCAATGGCGGTTTAGTCAGTATCAACGGTGGTCAACCTAAATACAGTTTGGACTCTATAGAGTGGCAAGTTTGGGAGTACACCAATGGTAATGTTTCTCTCAAGAGAATTGCACGGCAACTGAGAGTACCAGTAGAAAAAGTACAACAAGTTGCTTTTAGACTAATCACAACAGGTTTAGTAGAAGAAGTTCCCTTATTGGTTAGCAACTTATGTGACCTATCTACATTGACCTGACGGTCAAATGTGTTTTTTTGAGCCCTTTTTAAACGGGATAAAAACTTCCTTAAAGTACTACTTAAAGGTACTCTTAATTGTGGATGTAAGCACAACTTTATTGGCTCAGAGCGCGTTTTAGAGTTGGAAACATATCCAGAATTGCTCCCGCTTTGGTTGATTGCTCAGTTGATATCACCGTTAATCCAAAGCTGGAAATCGTAATCAAACTAGTCTTGAATACTACAATCATTTATTTGGCACTCATCTCGATAAGAAAAGAGTTGAGACTTAGAGGCAGGGTTTTACTCAAACACTACGTATCCAGCTTTTTGAGTTATGTTTCTAAGTATTGAAAACAACTGTCCAAATCTACCATCAAGCCAGGATTTATCTAATTCCAACTTAGCACTTTGTCGATCTGGTCAACGGCATAGTATTATAGCACAACATCTTTGCTCCGATCAAAAAAACCAAACCTCTGTCTGGGATTGATCAGGGGCTGAGTGCTCAAAGGTTGCGTCCGCACCTTGAAAGCCCGGTCCGCTGGCTAACCTACTCCTTCTGCTTGTCCTAAGGACTCTCGGCTTTAGTAAACAGAAGGCAACGCCCAGGGTGACACGTGGGGCTGATCGCGGTTCATCTAAAACTTGGATTGTGCCGCACAAACCATCTAACACTATATAATTTATTGTCACTCATAGTTGACACTCTCAAGGTGCTCTATTGGTTTTAATTACCCGACATGTCCCTTAATGGTTACCTAAGCGACTTATACCTGCCAGAACTTTTTCAGTTTTTAGAGAAAGGAAAGAAAACTGGTTGGCTGAGAATTACTGCCTTACCCAGAGTTTCTGGATACCGGCGACCAGTTCATCACATTTGGGTGTATCAGGGTCGGATTGTAGCAGCAGCTAATCGATTAGACCATCAGGGTTTAATTGTCCTGATTGCTCAACATCAGTGGGTTAAACACAGTATAGTCAATACACTCGCTCAGTCATGTACTCCCAATCAGCCACTGGGTTTATGCCTCCAAAGTCAAGGTATTTTACAAACTGCACAACTAAAATGGTTGTTTCAGATTCAAATACAACGGCAAGTGTGTCCTTTGTTTGAACTCAAAGATGGTCGATTTAAATTCGAGCAGAACGTGCCGATCCCAACCCTGGAAATGACCGGTTTAAGTATACCGGCAACAGAAGCAACATTGATCGGGTTAAGGGAACTGCAGCACTGGGAGGCTTTGGCTGAGCAATTGCCTGACCCTGATTGGGGTTTAGTCAGTACCATCTGCGATCCACCCCAATCCCATTATCGACTCAACGTTTTAGAATGCAAAGTGTGGAATTATACAACAGGCAAAGTTTCTCTCAAAGCGATCGCAAAGCAGCTGAAACTACCAGTCGCACAAGTACGGCAGATTGCGTTTAGGTTAATCACAGTGGGTCTTGCACAAGCAAGACCCTTGTTGAAGGATACTTCTCCTCCAAACTTGGACAAATCTCGACAAAACCAGATTGCTCTCGACAAACAAAAATATCCATTTCTTAGCTTCCGCCGCAATTCATCCCACGTCCGAAATCAGTAGCGTTGGTGTGGGATCAGCCGACAAGGCTGCGGCTATCGCATCTTATTTTTGTACATGCTGGCGGGGTGAGGGTTTCAGCGATCCAGTAAGGATTTGATCAATTGATGAAATCCTTACTGGATCAGGGTTTTGGAATTTAGATGGGGTTTGCCTCTGAAATGGTTACAAACTTAAGTGTTTTGTAAGTTTTATCGAACACTTCAAAGATAAATATCTTCTCCTTGCTCTGTGAAGCGAACATCTTTAATATTCAACTGAGAGTTAGCAGTAAGAGTTTTACGCAAACTACCGAAAAGGGCAAATTGCTCACAAGTGGAGAGGGAGACAAACTGCCGCTGGGAATCTGGTGATAGGCGCAAATCGACGGTAGCTACACCAGTATTGGCATTGACCTTGACACGGTATCCCGATACATTAAAGTCACTGGAGTTACCAGTCTCTAAAACTTTTCCTATCACTGTATTTACTGGATTTACTACTGGTACAGCTACCTGTTCAGATACCAGAGACTGACACTGACTGTCAGCCCGATAGACATTAAGAATTACTGCGTTAGCTTGATTGCTATTATTACTGCCTTGGCTGACTGTAGCCTCAAGCGCCACCTTAGCATCCTTGGTTTCTGGTTGAGTTTCTTCGGTAGGTAGAGTAATGTTAGGTAGAGTAGTATTAGTCGGTGCTACACCAGTGGTAGAGCTAACCTCGGTGGCTGGTTCAGGCGATAGATTCCCTACAGGAGTTTTCTGGGAACCGGGATTGTTATCACTCACCAAACCATAGCTACTGAAACCAACGACAATTGCTCCAATCGCAACAGGAGCTAGATAGTGTTGAAAACTTTTCATTTGGCTTCGCTCAAAACAATGCTTATAGCTGTTGTATAAAGCAACAGTTACATCAATCCATATTCAAGGTAGAGCGTGGTTGATCAGGATAAAAGAGTTAAAAAATAGAAACTAGAAAATAAAAATTGAAATAATTTTCACGCTTATATCCCAATTCTGCGGCATTAGCGCTATAC